>JBBRRP010000034.1:0-50674 GCA_038246305.1 Polyangiales bacterium
AGACTTGGTATCGCGTCCTCACTCAACTCGACATTTTCTTCGAAGGTCGTCTGCCCGCCTAAGTCAAGTTACACAGAAATTCTGACACTCTCCGCCACTGGTCGATCCGGTACAGTCGGTATCGTCCCAAAAACCATCACTCCCCATCCGTGCACAATCCTGATTGCCACCGCTATTATTCGGCTGCCCAGTGCTCCAGTTTGAATAGCGACCGGCCACCGGTGCACCGCCCGGCGCTGCAACTCCCTGCCAGAATTGAGTCGTACTCACCCAACGCCACTCCCCTTCGACAGCATCCCGCGCCCCTAGCCACAGCGAGCCAATGCCGAGGTCGGTCGCCGTGCGACGAACCCAGCTATTTTCTTCGGCAGAGTTGATCTCCAAAAGATAAAGCGAGCTTTGGCTGCAGCGCGTGTTGGCCTCGGCGCGATTCCCATCCAGGACACAGAACATGTACCCATGGGAGCCGTAGCTCTTGCCCACGCAATCCGAGGGGCACACTTCATCGGTCAGGCCCTTGGTGCAGTTCTCATCCCGACCATCACATCGCTCAGCGGCCGGCACACAAGCCGCAGCACCGCCGGTTCCGCCCGTAGCCATAGCTCCACCTGAATGACCACCGCCGGTTCCGCCTGCAGCCATAGCTCCACCTGAATGACCACCGCCCGTTCCCAGATGTGCGCCACCACTGGCATCCGTACTCCCACCGCCGGCATCCGCGCTCCCACAACTGCTGTCCGCACTCCCACAACTTGTCGACACGCCCCCGGACGCGGCCGCTGCGCCGCCGGCACTCGCTGTGCCCCCGCCGAACGAAGAGGTCTCACCGCTGGTTGCCGGTCCACCGCCAAAAGCCGTGACTACAGCTGCGCTGCCGCCGAGTGAGTCGCTCCGAGCGCCGTTGCCCCCGAAAGCCGGTGCCCGCAGACCACCGCCGCTGCCTCCAGCCGATGCGGGCATCCCCAGCACCGCCCCAGCACCGCCGACACTGGCCTCACCGTTCGAGCCTCCCAGCGCGTTCGCTGAAACGTCGCTGAACAGACTGGAGTCTTGCTGGGAGGAGCACGCACCGACGACAGCGAACGCGGCGATTGCCGACGCGAGCTGCTTAACGGTGTGGCGTGTATCGGAAATGTTCTTGGAATTCATGATGGTGCATCCAAATAAATTCGGTAGACGAGACTCGCGCGCCCACTCCGCGAGATCAGCTCGTAGCTCACTGGCTCAAGCCAGATCAAGCACTCGGATTACTGGTGACGACGACACTGCGTGGCATTGCGCGACTTTGTCTCAGGCCGGGAACCAAGCTAACACCTAGCTCCAGCCACACTGGAGCGCGACGCTGAAGCCACACCAAGTAGCCACGGGGTGGAAACACGCGACGTGGCAGCGCGCCACATCCAAGGCCCGCTACTCCTAGCCTAATTTCGGGCAAGTCTAGGGCAACTATGGCGCCAATCAGCGAAACTTGGTGCTCCTTGGGACTCGTTCTAGGCTCGGGGGAGCTTAAGCGCCACGCCAGCTGACCCACGAGAAGTCAATATGCCCAGTACCTCAGAACTCCTAGCCCAGGTGCCTTTTTTTAGTCTGCTCGATGAACAAGAGCGTACCGTACTGGCGGAACGCGTTGACGTTGTCACTTTTGCGACGGGTACAACGATCTTCAACTACGGGGACCCAGGAGACGCCCTGTACGTGGTCGTTTCTGGCGAGGTAGAAGTTTTCTTTAAGAATGATACCGGCGAGCGCATCGTGCTTGAGACTGCGACGATGGGCGATTTCTTTGGTGAGATCTCGCTGCTCGACAGCGGACCGCGCACGGCTTCGGCGGTGGCAACGAGCCACGTAAAAGCTCTGGAAGTCGATCGCGAAGATCTGGATGAATTGTTTCGCTTGGCACCGGGTGCAGCGATGGACCTCTTGTCTGCAACGGGCCGTCGGTTGCGAAAAAATGCCGAGCTGTTGCGCCACACGGCGACCCGCAACGTGAATGAAGAGGTCGAAGACCTGCGCACCACCGTGATGAAGGTGGCGGATTGGATCTCGGAATTTAGCGGCAGCCTGCCGTTTCTATTCATCCATTTGGGCCTATTTTTTATCTGGATTATTCTCAATGTCGGTCTTTTTCCGTTCGGCCAATTCGATGCCTTTCCGTTCGGGCTGCTGACGATGGTCGTGTCGTTGGAGGCCATCATTCTCTCGGTTTTCGTGCTGCTCAGTCAGAATCGCCAAGCCGCGCGCGATCGCGTGCGGGGCGATATCGAATACGACATCAATCTCAAAGCGGAGCTTGAGATTGCGCACTTGCACGAGAAGGTGGACCAAATGAATGCCGAACTCTTGCGCAAGCTGACCCTGCTTGAGCGTGCAGCCGGCAAACAGGCTCCGCAGTTGAATGAGTGACCCAAGCAACGTCACGCGCATCGATCACGAAGGGCGCGAGCTCTATCTGATCGGCACCGCACACATCTCGCAACAAAGCGTCGAAGAGGTGCGGGCCACCATTCTCTCCTTGCGACCCGACACGGTGTGCGTGGAACTCGACGCCACACGCCACGCCGGGCTGATCGATGATTCCGCCTGGCGTCGACTGGATGTAGAGAAAGCGATCCGCGAACGCCGCGTTCTGTTCTTGCTTGCCGGCCTGGCCCTCTCAGCTTACCAAAAGAAAATGGGGGATAAGCTAGGTGTTCGCCCCGGTGCGGAGCTGCTCTCTGCGCTTCAGGCAGCGAAAGAGGTGGGTGCGGACGTCGTGCTCGCTGACCGAGATGTTCAAATCACACTGAAGCGCGCTTGGCGTGGGCTATCCGTTCGCGAAAAGGCACAGCTCTTGGGCATCTTAAGTGTTCCCGTCGACAACAACCCGGAATTGGACGGCGAGCTCACGGCCGAACGGGTGGAACAACTCAAGAACAATAAAACCATGACGGACCTCCTCACCGAAATGGCCAACGCTTTCCCGGGCATCAAGCGGCCACTGATCGACGAGCGCGATCTCTATCTGATTTCAAAGCTGCGTGAAGCCGCCGGCCAACGCGTCGTGGGTGTGGTGGGAGCTGGGCACGTGCCTGGGATGATTGCCAACCTGAAGACGCCTGTGGATCGAACCCAACTCGAGACGCTGCCGCCCCCTACTCTGCGCCAACGCCTACTGCCGTTTCTGATCCCGAGCGTGATGTTCATCGCGCTCGCAACTGGCTTTTTCAGCCATTCGCGACCGTTTTTTCTGCACTTGCTGTACGCCTGGGCGCTTTCAACTTGCACGCTCGGCTTTCTCTTGGCGCTCCTGGCGCGTGCCAAGCCGCTCACGTTGTTGGGCGTGGCCCTGTTTGCCCCATTTTTGACGCTCGTGCCTGGGAAGCAACTCGGACGGCTCGCTGGCCTCTTGGAGCTTCGACAGGGTGCCCCGAGCGATGCGGATAAGCGCGCAGTGCGCGACGACATTCTTAGCGTCCGAGGGCTGTATGCCAATCGTTTCACGCGGATCGCCTTGGTGTGCGTTTTGGCCTCATTCGGGGGAACGCTCGGAAGCTGGGTCGGCGCAGCCTGGGTCCTCATAGCGCTCCTGTAACAGGCGGGCTCGCAGTAGAAGGCCGCTCACGTTTTGGCTACGCTGAGGGTTTGTCGGCTTATCGTTCGTGGCTGCGCGGGTGGACTCCTCGGCTTCTGTTGCCGCCCTTAGCTCTCGTTCTCGCACTATTAGTTGTTTACCTGCCGTCGCTCTCGGGCGATCTTCTCAACTGGGACGACCCCTGGTTGATCGAGCGCAATGAACTGATCGCAACTCCCGAGCTCCACGCGCTCGCCGCCATTCTGTTTGATTTCTCAAGACCCACGCGACTCATGCTGGGTGCTGAATTTCTGCCGCTTCGTGATCTGAGCCTCTGGCTCACGTATCCCCTCTTCGGAATAGATGCGAGCTGGCTGCGGCTCACCAATTTGGCTTGGTACATCGGCGCCGTGCTGTTTTTTAGGGGCGCGCTGCTTCGGATTTTCGGCGCTGGCTGGGCAACTGAAGTCGGCGCTTGGCTGTTTGCGTTGCACCCCGTGCATGTCGAATCCGCCGCTTGGGTTTCAGGACGGAAGGACGTCCTGGCGCTGTTCTTCGTGGGCGCAGCGCTGTTTGTCTACGCCAAACCAGGAGCCAAGAGCTGGCTTTTGGGTGGCTTGGTGCTGCTCGCAGGCCTCTCCAAATCGATGGCGATTGTCACGCCTGCGCTGCTTCTCGGTCTCGATCTTTGGCAAAACAGAAAGCCTAACCTTCGAGTATTGTTGAGCAGCACAGCCATAGCGCTCGTGTTGTTGTTCATCCATGCAAGTGTGGGTGCGAGCATGGGAATGACAACGCCACCTCCCGGCGGCAGTCGTTTCACGGCAGCTCTCACGATGGGACCGGTGTGGTTGCGCTACTTCGAGCTGATTTACAACCCAAGTCAGCTGAGTGTGGTGCAAGAGGTGCCGGTGCTCACGGCCTGGAATTTGCCTGCGATCTTGGGTTGGCTGGGGGTCTTCGTGCCGCTCGCTCTGGCAGGGTTCTGGTTTCTCCGACACCGGCAAGGCAAGCCGCTTGCGCTCGTCGTGTTTTGGTTTGCGCCACTTCTGCCAGTGAGCCAGGTGGTCTTTCCGCTTCAGAATCGGATGGCAGATCGCTACTTATTCTTGAGCATCTTTGCGGTGAGCCTGGCGATGGTTTGGGCCATCCAACACTGGCGGAACGCGGGCCTCGCGCTTGGCTGCGTAGCGGTCGCTGGTTTCTCTCTGTTCACGTACCAACGGGCGGGCCTGTTTGCAGATTCTGAGCTCCTGTTTCGACAAGCGACGGAGATGACCAGCGCATCACCCATCGCGCCCTATCAACTGGCGATGGCACTGGAAGCCAAAGGCCAACCGAGCGAGGCCCGGCCCTATTACGAGGAGGTCCTACGCCGCTGCACGGATGAGGTCGGGCAAAGCAATGACGTCGGACGACGCGCTACCAACAATCTCGCGCGACTCTACGTGCACGAGAACCACCTGGATCTCGCCGACGCGCTACTCGAAAAGGGCACAAAGCTTTGGCCCGACGACCCCAAACTGCTCGCCAATCGCATGAAAGTCCTGTTTCGCCAGAATCGCGTTTCCGAAGCCGAAGCTACTTACGCGCAGCTAAAAGCACGCTTTCCGAACTACAGTTCCGAAGCCGAAAAACGCACCCCGCACGTTGGGCCCTGAACGGCTTGGGCTCGTCGGCCACGGGGTGTACGCTGTCCGTATGGATCACGAATGGCCCAACTTCGACGGCATGCCGGATGATGTGCTGCCCATTGAGCGACCCGAGGGTCAGGACCTGGCGCGGTTTGTTTGGTGGAATGGCGATTTGAAGGAAGCCGACACTCAGAGTGTGCACTTCTATGCCAATGCGCTGCACTATGGCACCGCCGTGTTTGAGGGTATTCGGTGTTATCCGGTGGATGGTGGTGCGGCGCTTTTACGCTTAGGCGATCACATCGAACGCTTGTTGGCATCCGCCAAGCTGTACGGCATGAAAGTACCGTTTGATGCTGGGGCCTTGGCGCGCGGCGCCATCGAAGTGACTCGCAGAAACCAGATCAAAGATGGCTATCTGAGGCCGCTTGCGTACTTTGGGCATGGCCCGATCGACCTTAAGCCTAAACGCGAGTGTCCGGTGCGCGTCTTCATCGCAGTGCGCGAACTTGGCTCATTCTTGGGCGAAAGTGCGCTTCGGAATGGAGTGCGGGTTACGATCTCGAGCTGGCGTAAATTCCACCACACCATGTTCCCAACCATGGCAAAAGCCAGCGGGCACTACGCCAATAGTGTGCTAGCCGCCCATGAAGCGCTCGATAAAGGCTTCGATGACGCCATCATGCTGAATCAAGATGGCACTGTGGCAAGCGCCACCGGCGAGAACGTCTTTTTCGTGAAGTCGGGCGTGCTCTACACCAATGATGAATCAAGCTCGATCATCCCCGGCATCACACGCGATTGTATCTTGACGATTGCGCGTGAAAACGGCGTGCCAGTGACGATCCGAGCCTTCACGCGCGAGGATCTCTTGCGCGCCGATGAAGTGTTCCTCACCGGGACTGCCGCGGAGGTGACACCTGTCCGCGAACTGGACGGAATCGAATTTCGAACCGGGCGAAAATCGCTCGGCGCCGTGCTCCAACGGGCTTATCTCCGCGCCGTCACCGGCAAAGACGAGAAGCACGCGGGCTGGCTGACGCGCGTTTAATCGCTACTTGGTGGCGAGTGAGGCAACACTAGGTTTCGCTTGCTGGTGCCCAGTTTCGATCAACTCAGACCGATAGAGGATGTTGCCATCCTCTGCTTTGATCTCCCCCGAAATATCGCGGCCGGAAAGCTCAGAACTCGATGTCACCACCATGGTGGCCATCTGCTCCCCCACCACCACGCTGTAGTGCTTGGCTTCACACGAAACCTGCAGAGTCCCGACCCAGCAGCTGCTCTTCTCGGCATCCACCAAGCCTTCGTTCGAATCCGCGGTAAACACTGTCTGGCCAAGCAGAGCCTCAAAGTCAGCCGTGCTGGCTGGAAGCTCTGCGTTGCCGGCGATCTTCATAACCTTCTCCACGGCATCTGTCTTCGCGTTGCGATAGACATTGAGCGCGATGGGATGGGAGCCATCGTCCAAGGTGTACGCGACCACGACCACCTTCGGATCTCGCGACAAGACCTCTTCCCTGAGCTCCAGGGGATGCTCGCGAAAAGAACCTGTGAAGCGTTGCACGAAGTAATCCCCAACGTGGCGCTCTAACCGGCCATCGCCCATCGTGCGCGCCCCCGCCTGAGCGACACGCGCCTTGGGTGCCTTCGCCGCTGCGGTCTTGCCCGCTGGGGCCTCTGCTCCTGGCGTGTGTTGGAGCCAACTGCAGCCCGAAAGAAGCCAGCCCAGGGTCGTGAGCGCGATGATCTTGTGCGTCATCCTCCAGCATTAGCCACAGCCATCGCTGTTTGGACAAGTTTTCCCCACACCGCTTCCGAGATCAGCGCGAAGCAGGGTAGGTTTCCGGCATGGTGGCCTACCGGCTGGCCCGAATTCTCCGCCGCCGCTGGCTATTAGCGGCGAGTCTCGCGTGGCTAGTGCTGCTCGGAGCAGGAGCGCTCGTTTCGGGACCGCTTGCGCTTCACTTCCTGAAGCAGCGCGCACTAGCTCACGGCCTCGATCTCTCCGCGGCCCGAGCAAAAGTGCGTTTTGTTTCGCTGACTCTGACCGATGTTCGGCTGCGACGCGCCCAACCCACCCTCGACGCACAATTGGAAGAAGTCGAACTTACGTTCAATTTCAGGGGTAGGCTGCAAGCCGTCCGGATTTTGAACGGCACCGTCCTCGCGCGTTCTGAGCTTTCTGCCTGGCAGCGCCTCTTTGCCACCAGTTCACCGCCGGAACGTGCCGCTTCCGAAAGCAAGCAAGGCCCACCGACGCTCTCACTCCGCAACCTCAAGCTTCGCTGGCAGCCCACCGACGACAGCTACTTAGAGCTGACGGGCCTGAGCCTTGAGCCCGCGATACCAGGTAAATACGCCATCTTGAGCCAGGGCGCGACGCTGGCGAACGGTGCCCTCAACGCTCAACTGACGAACTTACACTCAGACGTCGAACTTGTCGAAGGCGCCCGACGCCTGAGCCATCTCACCATCGACACCCTGAGCGCGCGGTTCGTGAGCGCGCCAAAATCAGCAGACTCACCCAGCAGCGCGACGCCAATCCCACCCAACACCGCGCCAGGCACCTCGCCGAACACATCTGAGAAAGCGGCACTCAGTCGTGCGCTCCGCTCCCATTTAGATGCGCTGTTAGCTCGTGCAACTCCGCTTCTCTCGGAGAATTTTACGTTCAAACTTGAGCAGTTCACGCTCGGTGTGCATCTAGGCACGCAGAGTTTCAGCATGGGTCCCGAGAGAGTCACGGCCACACGCGAACCGACACGCTTCAAGCTTCGAGCTCAACCCGAAACAGGTTTACTCCCAGGAAGCACTCCACTCAGCCTAGCGCTGACGCTTCCGTTGAATCGCTCGGAGCCTCTCGGAATCTCACTGTTGGGCGGACCGGTCACCTTGCGTGAATTGGGCATAAAATCGGGGGATCTCGGCCTGGAACAGCCCGAGCTGTGCACGTTGGAAGCTTCAACGGAGGTCTTGTTGGAGGCGGATGGTGCGCGGGTATCTTTCTCGGGGGGCGGCTCGCTCACTCATCTTTCACTCCGGCACCCCAAGCTCTCCGCGGAGCCTATCCAGGACTTGCAGCTCGGGGTGAAGGCGCGGGGCGAGTGGGATGCGAACACGGGGTTGCTCACGCTGGCGGATTCGGAGTTGACGCTCGGCGAGGTGCGCATCGTTGCCAAAGGGAGCCTTCAAAACACGCCGAAGCACTTGGCGGTTCATGGCACGCTCGAAGTCCCACTTGCCGCCTGCCAAGCGGCCAAGAACTCGCTGCCGAAGGGGCTCTTTCCGTTGCTTTCGGAGGTGGCACTTTCGGGCACCTTTGCGTTTTCCGGGCAAGTGGATGCCGATTCCGACGCACCTTCGAAAACACTCGTCTCTTGGGTGCTGAACAACGAGTGCCATGTGGATTCGATCACGCCCGAGCTCAACCCAGATCGCTTTGGCCAGCCCTTCACGCTTCAGGTGGTTGGCAGCCGAAAAGAAGCTCTATTCCTGGAAACGGGTCCCGGCGCTGCGAGCTGGACTCCAGCGGATCAAATAGCTCCCGCCGTGGTCGCCGCCGTGCTGGTGAGCGAAGACGGGAATTTCTATGGGCACCACGGCTTTGACTTCCGCGCTCTGCAAATGGCTGTGAAGGATAACCTGAACGCTGGCAAATTCTTACGGGGCGGCAGCACCATCTCCATGCAGCTCGCCAAGAACCTGTATCTGAAGCGCGAGAAGACGCTTGCACGAAAGCTCCAAGAGGCCTTCTTCACCGTCTTATTGGAGCAGGAGCTCAGCAAAGAACAAATCTTGACGCTCTATCTGAATGTCATCGAGTACGGGCCCGATATTTATGGCCTTCGCCAAGCCGCACAGTACTATTTTGCGACGGAGCCCTCGAAGCTCTCGCTCGCCCAGGCCTTCTTCTTGGTGTCCATCCTCCCGAATCCGAAAGAACCCCGCTTCACGGCAGATGGCCAAATGAAGCCGCGTTGGAGCTCGTATCTCAAGACTTTGATGCACATCGCGCACGACAGGAAACGCATTTCTGACACTGAATTGACGCTCGGCCTGGCCGAAGAGCTGCATTTCGGCGAAGCTTCTACGCTCCCGAGAGTTGGCAAAAAATCCGTGGATCCTTGAGGCTAAGTCCCTTTTCGAAGTGCCGCGAAGAAGCCCGTCAGCTGAGCACTCGCTTCTGCACCGAGCACACCGGAAGTCACCTGCACGCGGTGATTGAGGCGGGGATCGCGCCCCAAGGTGAACAACGAATCCATGGCGCCCGCCTTCGGGTCTCGCGCTGCATACACCACACGCGACACGCGCGCGTTCACAATAGCACCCGCGCACATCGGACAAGGCTCCAACGTGACATAGAGCGTGGTGCTGCCCAAATGCCACGCACCCCGAGCCTTCGCCGCCGAACGCAACGCTTGAATTTCTGCATGCGCCGTTGGATCTGCCTCGGACTCACGTTCGTTGTGACCGCGACCGACCTCGAGCCCCGATGCATCGACCAGGATCGCACCCACTGGAATATCGGCGTGGGCGGGAGCCTTCGCTGCTTCTTCGAGCGCCAAACGCATCCATGTTTCATCGCTGTTCACCCGAGACTTCTACACGCTCCCAGGAGTTCTGGCTAAAGTTCGCGCTTTTTTGGGCTCAGGATCCCTGATAGCGTGCGGGCATCGTGTTAAAGGGAATCAGTCCTATCCTAAGCCCCGACCTTCTCAGCACTCTGTACACGATGGGGCACGGTGATGAGATCATTCTCGCAGATGCGCACTTTCCTGGGAGCTCCGTGAACCCGCGCACACTCCGTGCCGATGGGCTTCGCGTTCCTGCACTCTTGGATGCCATCTTGCCGCTGTTTGAACTGGATGCTTACGTGCCCGATCCGCTGGTGATGATGGCCGCCGTGCCCGGAGATACGCTCGACCCTAAGGTCGAAGAAAGCTTTCTCGTTCCGATCCGCCGTCACGCGCCCAAGGCGCCCAGCATCGTCCGCATCGATCGCTTTGCTTTTTATGAGCGCGCCAAGCTGGCGTTTGCGATCGTCATGACGGGCGAGACGGCCAAGTACGGCAACATTATCCTGAAGAAGGGTGTGACGGCGGTTTAGCCGAACGCACGCAGCCACTCGAAACACGGGAAAGAGTCAGCGCACCACCACAGGTTCCGCGGTCAGAAAAGCTAAGCCTTTCTCAACATAAGAGGATTCGCCCACGAACATTGGGCACGCGCGGCCACCCTCTGCCAGAAACTGAAGCAGCTCAGGCGGGACGCCCGCCGCATCCTGCAGCCTCTGCTCTTTGCCATCAAATCCCTGAAAAATCGGCGTCTCTAAAGTGAGTAGCCTAAAATCTGACCCGTTGAAATCGGGATGCAGTGCCACGCTCGGCACGTTATCCGCATCTCTCGGATAATCTAACCTGAACGGCAGCCAGCGGTACAAAGCGATTTCCAGACCCTGCATGCTGTTTGCAATCTGAGGTTCTCGGTTGAGTTCATCGATCACCTGCACCGCCGCCTGGATGGCTGAGATCATTTGCTCAAACGCCCGCACATCTAGCGTCCCCTGTGCGAGCGGCCCCACTTCTAGCGTGAGCTGGCGGTGCGCGAGCGACGCGGTGGTGCCTGCGAAGCCGGCGCTGGGTCCGTCACTCACGATGCGCGCATTTGGGACACGCTCGGCCAATCGCGAGCAAAAATGCAGTGTCCAGGGATCTTCGTCGCCCACAATGAGCGACATGCCCATGTTGGCGGTGGTAGTGTGTAGATCGATCAGAAACGGAACAGGCTCGGAAAGGGCTCCGATTTCACTCCGTAAGCTCAACGCACGGCCCATCTCATATTCGCGAGTGCCCGCCACGCGCGCTTGAATTTGAGTTTCCGTGAGCGCTGCCCCGTATTCGTAGAAAAAGCAGCGATTCAAATCTCGATCGAGATAACGCACGTTTCTTTGAATGGCTCGCGGGTTTCCGAAAAAGCCCTCCACCACCTCAACCGAACCACAGCGGAATTGTTCAGGCTGATTGCGAACGTACTGGACCGCGTGCACGCCGGTGCGCTCATTGCCGTGAATTCCCCCCAAAACAACAACACGTCGAGGTGCGCTCGGTTCACGTCCCCGTTCGTCCAACTGGCCCATACTGCCCTGGTAGCACCAAAATTCGCGCCGCGGAACTGAACGCTCCGACAGGAAAACACTCGGGCGCTCGGCCAGAAGCTTGAGGCCTAAATTCGAAATTCACCACGCGCAACGATTTGAACACCGCCGCCAACTTCAACTTGTTCGATGCGCTGCCCCTCTCCACTGACCTTCGCAAAGAGTTCCGAGGGCCTCAGGATTTCCGCCCCTTGCTCGATCCTTAGTACGTCGCCGAACGGCCACTGACCGTACCGTGCCAGGTGGACTGTTAGCGGGCCAGCCGCTGAGCCAGTTGCCGGATCTTCGGGCACGCCTGAAGCCGGCGCGAAAACTCGAGTTTTTGCGCCCAGATCCGCGATCGAAAAAACGCTCACCGTAGCTCTGGTCAAACGCTCTAGCTCGTGCAAGTTCGGTGTGAGCCGTGCCACCATTTCACGAGTTGCGACGTGAACCAAGAGGTGCTGTGGCCCATTGTCGTAGAGCTCCACGGGCAACTCACTTTGGGTCAGCCCGAGCACTTTCAACAGTTCGAAACTCTCCGCGTAGGGCGCCCAAGTGGGCACCGGCTGCAGCATCCAGCCAAACGTAGCGCGCGGCCCCTCACGCAGGATACCTACTCTAATGGTACTATGCTTCAATTCCAATTGGATAACTTCAACCTCAATGCCGTTAGCCAAGACCAACGCGGTGCCCAACACGGGATGCCCCGCGAAAGGCAGCTCCGTGCGCGGGGTGAAAATGCGAACCTTCGCGTGTCCGCCTTTTTCTGCTGGAAAGACAAACGTGGTCTCCGACAAATTGAGCTCACGCGCGAACGCTTGCTGCCGTTCGTCGCTCATGCCGCGTGCATCGGTGAACACCGCAAGCGGATTGCCCGTCAATTTTTGCTCTGTAAAAACGTCACAAATCACGTAGCGGTAAGTCTGCATAAAGATGATCCGGCGGGAGCTTGCCTCCCCACCCCAGATGCCTCAACACTTTTCTCTCGATGGCCAAGCCCCCGAACCCCTCAACGCCTGCCACACGGCTCCTCAAGTCCAGAGGCATCGCCTTTAAAGAGACCCCTTACGACTACGTGGAGAAGGGCGGTACCGCGCGCGCTTCAGCCTGCCTGGGAGTCCCTCATCACGCAGTGATCAAGACGTTGGTCATGGAAGATCACGAAAAGAATCCTCTGATCGTCCTCATGCACGGCGATTGCCAGGTTTCCACCAAACAGCTCGCACGGCAGCTGGGCGTACGCACTGTCGCACCCTGCTCACCGGAAACGGCCCATCGCCATACGGGATATTTCATTGGCGGCACCTCCCCGCTCGGCACACGAAAAGCGCTACCGGTTTACGTCGAGGCCTCGATTCTGACCCTCGAAACGCTCTATATTAACGGCGGTAGCCGTGGCTTCCTGCTCAACCTTTCACCGCTCGATCTGGGTCGCGCACTGAGCATGACACCCGTGGACGTCGCGATTTCAGAATAATATCAAACGTCGAGCGGAGGCATGCTCTCACGCCGCACAGAGTCCGCACCCACACTGAGATTCGCTTGCACGCGTGCTAAGAGCGCGTCCAAATCTGCGCGCTGAAACGGCTTCCGGAGCACGGGCTGCGCGGTTCGAACTAGGAAATCGTGCGCTGAATCGCTGAAAGCACCACCCGTCACGAACACCATCCGACGCTGGAGCCTGCTGTCGATATCTCCGAGAATTTCGTACAGCTCCATGCCGCTCAAGTTGGGCATCATCAGATCACAGAGGATCACGTCGAACGTCTCGCGGCCAAGGACCTCCAGAGCTTCCCGCCCACTCGATGCCGTGTGTACTGTGTGCGTATCGCGTAGGATCCGCGTGAGCGAACGCATCACATACATGTCATCGTCCACTATCAACACCCGTAAGCCAATCACGGGTTCGCTCGCCTGGTCTTGTGCCAGCAGGGCCTCGGGCACACTCCCGATCGGCAGCCGGACTTCGAATGTGGTGCCGACACCGACTTCGCTCTCCACCCCGATTTCGCCGCCCATATCCGCCACGATCTGATGGCAAATCGCGAGCCCAAGCCCCGAGCCTTCGCCCAGTTCCTTGCTCGTAAAAAAAGGCTCGAAGATGCGGCGCCTGATTTCATGCGGAATGCCTCGGCCGGTATCCGTCACTCGAATCGTGACGCGACCGTTCGGAAGATCCAGCTCTGAACTTACGCGCACCTCATTTTCTTCGGCGCGACCCACTGGAATCGCATGCGCAGCATTGCACATCAGATTCACGACCACCTGAGAAAGCTTCCCCACAGTTCCGCCAACGCGAGGCACTTCTTTCAAATCCAACACCAGCCGTGCCCGATGCCGCACTTCGTTGCGCGTCATGCGAACTGAAGACTCAATCACATCGTTCACAGAAATGGTTCCGCCCTGCTCGCGACCTTCCCGGCCGAGCGCATCCAGATCACGCACCACATCGCGCACCCGTTGGCCGCCCAATAGGGCATCCCTCAGAGGCTCCAACAGCGATTCAACTCGCGACCCCAACGCGCCGGTCGGTTCAGCATCTCGTAGATTCTCGAGGCGCTTGATCACCGTTTCCACGTTCGCGAGGGTATACATGAGCGGATTGTTGATCTCGTGGGCCACACCGGCGGCAAGTGTTCCGAGGGCGGCCATGCGCTCACCGATGGCAAGCTGATTTTGAACTCGCTTCTTTTTTGATACATCCCGGTAGTGCCAGAGGTGCCCAGCAATGCGCCCTTCCATCTGCACAGGCCGATAATCCCGCTCCAAGCTGCGGCCATCGCTCAAGATCATTTCGTCGCCGCTCACGGGCTGGCCTAGCAGTAACACCTCGCGCACCCGAACCAGAAATTTCTCGGGATCAGCGAAGTGCTTCGCGTATTCCAGCGTGCCCGTCTCGCTGTCGGCGCCGAGCAGACGCGCGGGCTCTAAAGTACCAAACAGTTCGAAAAATGCCTGATTGATATACACAATCTTGCGTTGCTCATCCTCAAACAGGATGGCGGAATCCAAGGAATGCATCAGCGTTTTCAAGCGCGAGGTCGTGTGCTGCAGTTCCTCCTCCATCAGCTGTCGACGCTCTTGCTGGCGTGCCGCCTGGATCAGGAGCGTCATCTGGTGCGCCGCTTCCTGCAGCGTTTCCTGCTCTTCCAGCGTAAACCGACAGGGAACTGCCGAGATCAAGCTGAGCACACCGAGCAAATCCTCGGAGTGACGGACAGGAACCTCCAGGATGGCGCGTGCCCCAGCCGCCTCGCAAACCTTGCGGATTGGCTTCATGCGTTCATCTTCGCGAACATCGACCACACAGACCGGCGCACCCGAACGCAAAGCTCGTAGATATTCGAGGGCCTCCGAAAGATCGGCGCTCGTGTTGGGAGAATCGACTGGGCTCGCAAATGCGGCGGAGTACACGAGCGTCAAATGACCTTGGTCTCCGATCACCCCATAAGCTGCGCGATATTCTGGAAATTCCTGCGCCAGAGTCTGCACGGCTTCTTCGATCAATTGGTCCGGCGAGAGCTTAGCCGTGAAGCAGGCGGCGATCTGCCGAAGCAAACGCACCCGGGTTTCGAGGGCACGGAGGCGCGGAGCAAGAACCTGCCTGTCCACAGCGTGCGCAGCCAGCAACGACTTCTCGCTCTCTCGGAACTGATTGGGAGGGGCCGTTTTCAAGGTGCGCAATTTGCTAGAACGGCCGTTGGAAGCTCAGGTTTAAGGCGAGCTTGAGGGATACAGTGCCCTACCTGAACGTCCGCGCCTTAATCGCAGGAAAGAACGTCAGAAATGCTCGTTTCGACCGTGAAATTTGACTCGGTGGTGTGGCGTTCCGCAAAGAACAAGTGGAGCGCAAACTTCTGACCCATCGTGATGCCCAATTTTTTCGCGTCGCGGTCTAGATCGATCGTTCCCGCGAGGGATTGGTGCAAGCCTCCGAGATCGAGCGCGAGCCGCCGATTGATGAACACCCAAAGATCATCATCGCCCATAAAAGAAAATGTTTCCCCTCCGACGTAGACAAACTCCGTCGCCACTTCGAGCGTGAAGTGAAAGTTGTGGTCACGCCCTTGATTGCCAAAGCCTTGGCCATCGATCGGAAAAAATGCTCGATTAGAGTAAACGAAAAGCCCCTTCTGCGCAGCAGAATTGAGCAGCTGGAGGGAAACCGGCAACGGTGTGTTGATCCCGGGAACATCACGATACCAGGTATCGAAGTTGGCCTTTCCACTGGTAGTTGGGGTGCGCGTCCTGGACGCGTACACGGGCTTATCATCCGGGCCAAGCATGGCTTCCAGCATCCCCTTGTCGCCGTTGCTCGTGTCGAGGCCTTTGAGCGGGATCTCGAAGTCCGGGTGAGTGTCCCGAAAATCGCGAACAGTCGTTCGGAGCTTGGGAGGCTTGGGGGGAGGCGCATTGCACGGGAAAAATTGGCCATTCACGCAGCGTTCAACACCATTACCGCAAGCGCTGATGCAGGGCGTTTCAATCGGTGGGATCGTGCAAGCCGTCTCCCAAGCCCCATGCTCGCACTTTTGCGTGCCGTTCCCGCAGACGTTAGTACACGCACGTTCGGCGACCGGCACTTCGCACCCTTGCCAAATCCCAACCGTGCAAGCCTCGATACCCGACCCGCACGCGTCGCTGCAGGTGCGTGTGACACGCGACACTTCGCAGTCGTGCCAGTATCCCCCCTCGCAACGCTGTTCCCCGTGGCCACACGCATTCTCGCAGGCCCGCTGTTCACCCGTTTGCTCACAGGGCTGGGGCAGCGAGAGACTGGATCGGGCCCCGCAGCTCGTTGGCGCCAATAGTGCCGCGAGCAGGAGAACTGGCCAACCAGCGGGGACTTTAAACGCCATGAATGTGCGGCCACCATCGCCTAAGAGATGGGCGCGGGCAACGACTGACCATTTGGCGCTTCCCGTTTCGCAACGTGCGCTTTAGCGCCTCTTTGTCCGAAACCGGTGATGGCCGGTCACAACCGGCGGTTTGCCGCAACGGTTCGAAATCGGAAACAATGTTTCGAAAGACGCCGAACTCAAGCGAGCCGAAAAAATAAATACCCTCACATTTACAAGCACTTAAGGGCATTCTCTAAGGTCTCTCTGGCCACGCTTCGACGAAAGGAACGCGAAACATACCGGCAACCTCGTAAGGGTTAGGTAGGTCCGTGTGCGCCAGACGCTTGCGGTGCGCTTATCGCTCAACCAACGGAGAACTAGTCAATGCAAACCACCCGCTTCGCTCTTCTTTCATCCTTAGTTCTGCTCTTGGGACACGGGACGGCCGTGGCCCAGACGCCACCAGCCGAGCCCATGGCAGCCACTGCTGAGACATCGACCGCTGCGGTGTCAACCGCTGCGGCGTCAACCGCTGCGGCGCCGACGCCAGAGCCGGCCGCCATGGGAGCCGCACCCGAAGGACCTGCGGTTGAGCCAGTTGCGGTGGCTCCGGTTGCGGCCGCTCCCGCGGCCGAAGAGACCTTTCCGGCTGCTTGGTTCCGAATTGATTCAGATGGAGGCAGCCTGCAGCTTTGGGCCGGTGCGACGCACCCACTCAGCAGCACCGTTGGCCTCGCCACCGATATGTACGTCTTGGCCACCGCGCTTTCAACAGGTTTTGTTAGCCTTGGGGAGTTGGACGTGGGCCCCGCGATCACCGCCGGCGCTTTCACACTCACTCCGATGCTCGGCGTGCAGGCTGACTGGGGAAACCACCGGCTGGCTGCGCTTGTTCCACAGTTCTACCTCACAGGCGGCCCCGATCCGATCTACACGGAACTTTGGCTTCAGAACTACGCGTACACGGTCTTCGACAAGAGCAACACGACGGTGGCTGGAGGAGGCAACTCCATCTACGCCCGCTGGTTCCTCGACTACAAGCTTGGAAAATACGCGGGCATCGGACCCGAGGTCGAACTCACCTATGCCCTCAACCACTTCTCGAAGAATGCCGTGTCGGGCAAGAGCCTCGCCAGCCTGCCGGTTGGCGTCAACCTGATGCTCCCCAACTACGGCAAGGGAAACACCTTCCTCCTCTTTGCTGGATACGAGACAGCGAAGACCGCAACAGCCCGTGACTCGCGTTTTGCTGGCCGTTTGACCTTCGTCAGAAACTTCTAAGTTCCACTCCGTCCATCCCACCAACAGAGGCTTGCCCTCTGAACGCTTGCAAATCAGCAGTCTGGTTTCCTTTTCGATGGGCGCCAGGCTGTTTTGCGACGGCGGAAATACCCTGCATCCAAAGTACGGCAGCGTCGCCGCGGGCGGGCGGCTGGAGGGCGCCATAAACTTACTCAACAGATAGTAAGCATGCTTACTATCCCTCAACCGAAAAAAAGGGCACCGGTTTCTCAACACCTGGCAGACGTGCACCCGTCAGCTTGACGAATACGACTGCGCCAACCGGGTGCGTCGGAGAACCGCTTCAATACGGCGACGTGGGCGTAAGAACCCCTGCATCAGCAGAGACAGTAAGCGGAAGCGGCGTGTTCACTCCCAGAGGGAACTGCACGGTGTCCCCAACCTGCAAGCGGGCGTAGCGGAGGTCTTTGAAGGTGAGGCTTTGCCCCGCTTGGCAGCGTTCGGGCAGCTTGGCCCCTTCAACGATGTATGCCTGATTGGTGCCGAGCACTTTGCCCAGCCCCTGGGGATCGATCACGATCGCGGTCGCCTCGCTCACGCCAACCCCGTAGCTGCTGGTGGCCCAACCATCGACAATCGTGCGTCCCACAAAGCTCATCAGCCGACCGAATCGATCGCGCTGCGCAAAATGCGTGTCGGTGATGACATTTTTCAAAGCCGGGAACGCAAGAAAGCCGCGATCCAACGTGATATCGCTCGAGAATGGATTCGCGAGCGCCCCACTCGAAACCGCCGAACCACCCAGGGCCGAGTAAACGAATTCTCCCAGAACGGCCAAGCCAGCACTCGTGCCTCCGATCACTCCGCCGCGCGCATACACCACACGCAGCGCATCCTGAAGCGCTGTCCCCTTCCAAAGGCTGATGTACGTCCCTTGATCGCCGCCCGCCAAGAACACTCCCTCCGCGTGCGACACTCGGTAGCGAACGTAATCGCTATTGGCCAGATCTTGACTCGTAACCATCAGCGTCTCGACGGAGTCCGACCCACCCATTGCAAACAGATAGCTATTGTAGCCATCCGCGAGGCTGGTTCTGAGCACCACGATATCACCGTGCGTGATGTAGCCGTTCCACCATTCAAATGCCGCTGTGACATCCTTGCCGCCACCCATTAAGATCAGACCCGGGCCAGTGGGTGCTACGTTCGCGTCGGCATCATTGCCAGTTAAATAGCGGGTAAGATCCGGCGGCACGGGCGGCGAAGCTAGCCCGTCGTTGAAGGTTCCGCCAAGACTGGTGACTGTCCCGCCGCTGCTGCTAACCTGTGGCGCACCACCACTGGCAACTGCCGCCACACCACCGGATGACGCCGCAGGCGCACCACCGGAGCCATTATTCGCGCCCCCAACACCTGTGGAAGTTTGACCGCCTGAACCGAGCCCAGTCTGGCCGCCACTGGGTGTCTGACTTCCACCGCTCGCACGGGATCCCCCTGATGGGCTGCCATTGGCTTGGGACGAGCCGCCGCTCGCGCTGCTGTTCGCTCCGCCGATAGCACCCACCCCGCTCATTGATCCTCGGTCCGTTGACGCGCCCGCACAGCCCCCAGCTACGGCCACAACAGCGGCTCCCCAAGCCCCACTCACACGTCCAAAAGAAACTCGAAAGGCCATTCGAAACTCCCAACAGGTTATCGGTGTAGCAAGCTGAGCCGCGCACTCGTGCCTCAATCGGCGCGCGTAGCTTACCTTCATACGCGACGACGTACGACGCTACTCGTGACAGAAAAGCACTTGAGGTTCGGCTAACCCAGGAAAATTCTGATGCTCGTGTGCCTGAAGCTGAGCTTGCGAGAGCTCAGCCCGGCGCCCCGGGTCGGGGTGGCTGGAGAGAAATTCAGGGGCAACGACAGATTCAGCGGCTAGCCGTCGCAAAAAGCTCACGAACCCATCAGGTCGAATCTTCGCAGCCTGCAACAGTTCGAAACCCCTTCTATCGGCGTCAGCTTCCTGCTCACGGCTCGCCCGCAGCACTTCAGCATTCGCAAGCATATAGGCCGGAACCTGAAACGTCGTATTCCCAAATATCACGCCGAGCGCCGTCCACCCACCCACCTGGCGTAAAATGCTCCGGGTTGAATGCCGCAGCTCAACATGTTGGATCTCGTGTGCCAGCACCGCCGCTAGTTCCTCGCCATTCTGTGCACGCTTGACCAACCCGTAATTGAGCGTGATAAATCCGCCCGGCAGAGCAAAAGCGTTGACCACGTCGTCATCGACAACACTCACTTGGTAGCGAAATGACGAACCTCTGAGTTGACTCGTCAGCAGTACCAACACGCTCGTCACGTAAGCGTTGAGTTCAGCGTTTTCGCAGCGCTTTGTTGACTGCCGTTGAGCCTGCGAAAGAGCCTTTCCTATTGCGACGTCCAGCTCCGGCGAGAGCAGCGGCGTCAACCAGGAGGCCACGAGTCCCGTCCCTTTGAGCACCAGCCCTACCGCCAAAGCCAGCCCGGCAAAGATCAAGCCGAACTCTACGAGCGCACGCCGAGTGCTCATTCTAAAGCCCTGACTCTGCACCGGCTGGTTGTCCACTCTACGAACGTTGCCCTTTACACGGAGACGAATGAGCACCAGGTGCTTGCCACCTGCGCTGGCATTGGGCATAGCACATCGCGGAATTTTGGAACCGAGACATGCAGCACAAAATTGAGCACGGCCCCGCATTTGCGTGGCTCCGAATCCAGTTAGCAGCAGGCGATAGCATTCGCGCCGAGGCCGGAGCCATGGTGATGCGCACTCCGAACGTACACATGGAAACGCGCCTGAATGCCGGCTATCGGCCGGGTATTTTTCGGGTAATTTTTGCGTTTTTCGTCGCCTTGCTGCGGAAGCTGCTGGGCGGCGA
The DNA here is from genome assembly GCA_038246305.1 of Polyangiales bacterium. Lineage (GTDB taxonomy): Bacteria > Myxococcota_A > Polyangia > Polyangiales > Polyangiaceae > JBBRRP01. Next base: position 20,316 of record JBBRRP010000034.1, read on the forward strand.
AACGATGTTCCTTAATGATTTTTCTACGACCGGAGCTAGTGGCGAAGTGGTGTTGGCACCCTCGCTCGCCGGAAGCATTGTCCACAAGCGCTTGCGGCCTGGGCAGCGTTTGTTGGTTCAGGCAGGTGGTTATCTAGCGAGCAGCGGCAGCCTCGATGCCAAGCTCCGCTTCGGTGGCCTGCGCACGCTGCTCGGCGGTGAGGGCTTGGTGCTGCTCGAGTGCTCGGGTGAAGGCGATCTGTTCGTGAATGCCTACGGAGGCATCACGCCCATTGAGGTTCGCGGCTCGCTCACGGTGGACACGGGACACATCGTGGCGTTCGACGGCACCCTGGATTTCAAGGTGGGGAGCGTGGGCGGTATGAAGAGCCTATTTTTGTCGGGGGAAGGGCTCGTGTGCCGGTTTTTCGGGCAGGGCACGGTCTATATCCAATCTCGCAATGTGGCCAGCCTAGCAAGCTGGATTTCGCCCATGCTCCCGGGTTGAAGGGACGGTATCGACATGCAATTTGAACTCAACTATCGCCCCTCTCATTCGCTGGCGACCGCACATCTCGATCCTGGCGAGACGCTGCGTGCAGAAGCCAGCGCCATGGTGAGCATGACGCGCAATCTGGAAGTCCACACTTCGTTCAGAGGTCGCCCAGGAGCGGGTTTCATGCGGAGCCTGAAGCGCGGATTTCTTGGCGGGGAGAGCTTCTTCACCAATACTTTTACTGCCGTTAGCGGTAAGGGCCATGTTTCGTTGGCGCCCAAGCTGTGCGGAGACATGATCGTCCACGAGTTAACATCGTCGCACGAGTTATTCATCCAAGGTTCGGGCTATGTGGCTGCACCAGATAGCGTGGAGCTGGACACCCGCTGGCAGGGATTTAAGGGATTTTTGTCGGAGGAATCGCTATTTTTCCTGCGCGCCTCCGGGCAGGGCCCAGTGCTCATCAATGCGCTCGGTGCCCTCGAAACGATCGATCTCGATGGCGAGCTGATTCTGGATACGGGGCATCTCGTCGCTTTCACCACCGGCCTTGAATACGAGATCACCAAGGCGAGTGACGGCTGGATCGACAGCTTCCTTTCCGGAGAGGGCTTCGTCTTACGCATCTGGGGGCGCGGCAGGCTGTATGTGCAAACGCGCAACCCTGCTGAATATGGCAAAGCTCTTGGTCGCAACCTTCCTCCGAGACAGCAATGAAATACGAGATCGAAGGCAGCCCCGACTATGGCCTTCTGCGCGTCACACTGGAGGCGCCTGGCGAACAGGTCGTCGCCGAATCGGGCGCTATGCTTGCAATGGATCCACAGATTGAAATCCAAACCAGCGCACGCGGCGGATTCCTGAGTGCAGCCAAGCGCAAGCTCCTAGGCGGCGAGTCCATTTTTCAGAACACATTTACAGCCAAAGCGCCGGGGCAAAACGTCTGGCTGGCACCGGCTCCCGAAGGTGATCTCCGCGCCATCGAGCTTGCACGGGGCGAAACGTTCTTCCTGCAGAGCGGCGCTTACGTGGCGCACTTGGGTGCTGAGCTCAAGCTGGATACCAAGTGGGCTGGTGTGAAGGGATTCTTCAGCGGTGTGGGTCTCTTCTTGCTGAAGATCGAAGGGCCCGGCACCGTATTCTTTGGTGGCTACGGCGCGCTCCATCCCGTGGCGGTTGGGCCAGAAGGCTACACGGCAGACACAGGGCACATCGTGGCCTTCAGCTCAGGGCTCGACTACCGTTTGCGCGCCTTTGGCGGCATGAAAGGCCTATTTCTATCGGGCGAGGGGCTGATCGCGGACTTCGGCGGCCATGGCACCATCTACCTGCAAACTCGGGATCCACGCTTACTGGCAGACTTTCTGCACCCATTTCGACGTGTGAGCAGCTCCAACAACAGCTAACGCCGTCAACCAAGATCGGCGGGCAAGAGAGCGCCGATCCCACGCGCTTTCAACTTCGCGCGGGCGCCTTCAAACTTCGGCTCGTTCCAAAACATCAAGCAACCATTGCAGCCGAGGCCGCAACAGCCATCTAAGCCCAAGCGCGGCGGCGGACGCACTTCCCGGGAGCGCGCCCGCGCGACTAAGCTCGACGCTGAAATCAGCCCCAATTCCGCTTTTTGGGCGTGCTGGTTGGCTTCCAAGAATGCCACCTGATCGGCGTTCAATACTGCGCGTTTTCGCACCAACGTGCCGACTGGGAGCTTGGCCTTCAAACGGCTCGCATCTTCGGCATGAAACAAAGACAAAGGCACACGAAGTGCGCGCCTATCGCCCGCGGAGAGCTTCTGCTTCTTCTCCAATGTCTCAGCATCCAAGAGCTCGTACAGTCGCAAGCGGACGCATTCGAGGCTGCCGGGCACCAAGAATTCCAAGATATCACCGCCGATCAAACGATTGCGCAATTCCAAGACGAGCGCATCTTCCGCCCACTCGCGAATGAAGCCACCAAATTCGAAAGCGCTCAGCGATTGACCATTCTCGTAGTCGTGGGCCAGATTGGTGAGCCGGCCATCATGAAAGCCCAGCGTGTAGCCGCGCGACTTGGTCGTCTCTAGCTCGTTCATGTAGGCGCGATAATCCCAGGCCTCGGGATTGGCGTAGTAGGCGTCGATAGCCTGACGGTACGCGCGCGTCACCGAGCCCACGTAGTATTCGTTCTTGTTGCGGCCCTCGACCTTCAGCGAATCGATGCCCAACTTCAGATACTCGGAGAGCTTCGGCATGAGGCATAAATCCCGGGAATTTAGGATATATGAGCCGCGTTCATCTTCTTCGATCGGGAAGAGCTGCCCGGGGCGAAATTCCTCCTCCAGGAAAAACCGAAACTCATCCATGTTCGTGTCGGTGATTTCGAGCAGCTCGGTTGTGCCATCGGCTCGGGCAACCTTGAGGTTGTACTTCCAACGGCAGCTGTGCGCGCAGTTCCCCTGATTGCTGCCCCGCTCGGCCATGTAATTGCTGAGCAAACAGCGGCCGGAGTAGGTCATGCACAAGGCGCCGTGAACGAACGTCTCCAAGCGAATATTGGGGCAGCGTTCGCGGATTTCGGTGATTTCCTCAAAGCTCACTTCACGGGAGAGCACACACAACGCCGCTCCTTGTTTCTGCCAATAATCCACCGTCAAAAAAGAAGCGACGTTAGCCTGCGTGGAAATATGGCGCTCCAACCAAGGCAGCTCATCTTTGATATATTGGAACACGCCTGGATCGGCCACAATCACGCCGTCCGGCCGCAAATCGGACAGTACCTGTTTGAACTTGCTCAGCGTTTCGATATCCCGATTGTGCGTGAAGAGGTTCAGCGTGAGATAGATGCGTTTTCCTTGGGCGTGCGTGAGTGCAACGCCCTCCGCTAGCTCGTCGAGTGAAAACTCCGACTGGGTGCGCAGTGAGAGATCGGGGGTTCCGGCGTAGACGGCATCGGCACCATAGAGCAATGCCGTCTTCAAGCGACTGAGCGAGCCCGCAGGCATCAGGAGTTCACTTGGGTGGTGAGGCTTCGAAGGAGTGGGCATGGCTAATACTTCCGCTTGGCGACTAGCATACTTCCGTGCCAAAAGTGTCGCGATGGGTCCGAGATGGCTGAGGATAAAGACGAAATTTTCCGCGAAGAGCTGAAGAACGTAGGAGAGTTCCAGTTCAACGCTCAAGTCGCCAACGTCTTCGATGACATGATTCGTCGCTCGTTGCCCGGATACTCGACGATCCTCCAGATGCTGAGCGTGATAGCCGATCGCTTCGCCCAAGCGGACACGCGTATCTTTGATTTGGGGTGTTCCTTGGGGGCCGCTACGCTGGCCTTGCACCGCGGTGCGCGCGCGAAAGGTGTCGAATTCATCGCAGTCGACGCGAGCGATGCCATGGTGGCGCGTTGCCGCACGGCTCTAGCTTCGTTGCCCGGAGCACCCATACAGATTCTCTGCTCAGATGTTCGCGACGTGCCCATCGAGAACGCCTCCGTCGTTGTGCTGAATTTCACGCTTCAATTTGTGCCCGTCGCTGAGCGCGACGCTCTGTTGTTTCGCATAGAGCGCGGGCTCCGTCCTGGGGGCGTGCTGGTCCTTTCTGAAAAGCTCGCCTTTCCGGGCGCCGACCAAGCCGAGCTATTTGCGGCACTTCACGACGGCTTTCGAAAACAGAATGGCTACAGCGAGCTTGAGATCAGCCAAAAGCGCACCGCACTTGAAAATGTGCTGTTCAATGAGAGCGAAGCGGCACACATCGCCCGCTTAAAGCGCGCTGGGTTCATGCGCGTTGAGCCCTGGTTTCGATGTGCCAATTTTGGTTCCTTTCTCGCATTCCATCACTGAAATGACAGAAGCTACCGAGAGGCCAGCGCTGTGCGGGCAGACCCGCGATTGGCGAAACTTTTTGGCTACCCAGCTAGGTCCAACCGTTGCCGCAAGTCTCGAGGAACTCGCCGCAAGAAAATTTGTAATGGAAAAGCCCGGCGATGCGCCGAAATGGGAGTCGGCGCTTCAGACACTTCACGCATTAGCCCTGGATCGGGTGGCTCCAGACTTAGCGCGCGCTATGCCGCGTCTTGGCCCGCACTGTTTGCCCGCACAGCTCAAGCAAATTGAAATAGCACTCCGCGAATTCTGCCCTTGGCGAAAGGGCCCCTTCGAAGTCTGCGGGTTAGCGCTCGATGCCGAATGGCGTTCGAACCTCAAGTTCGACAGGCTTCGCGCCCACGTTGATTTCAACGGCCAACGCGTGCTCGATGTGGGTTCTGGCAATGGCTACACCTGCCTGCGAGCCCTAGGTGCGGGAGCCAGCCTCGCACTCGGCGTTGACCCAACTTGGCTGTTCGTTGCCCAGTTCGCAGCACTGAAACGCTTCATGCTGCCCGTCCCTGCGGATGTCCTGCCTTTTGCTTTGGAAGAGCTGCCCGAGGATCTTGGACCCTTCGATTGCGTGCTCTCGCTCGGCGTCCTCTACCACCGCAGAGTTCCACTCGATCATCTGCGTGCACTCCGGAAGTTTATTGCGAAAAGCGGCAAGCTCGTGCTCGAAACGCTGATCGTGGAGGGTCCCGAAGGGTATTCATTGAAACCTGAGGCTCGCTACGCCGGCATGCGCAACGTCTGGGAACTTCCGACGAGCGCGACACTCCTCCGCTGGCTCAATTGCGCGGGCTATCGAAACGTGCGGCTTCTCGATGTCAGCCCAACCACTTTGCTTGAACAGCGCAGCACCCGCTGGAGCTCACAGCATTCTCTGATTAACGTCTTGGACCCAACCGATCCCTTGAAGACGATTGAAGGCCACCCTGCACCCCGACGTGCACTCCTCGTTGCCGAGCACTAGGCCCTGCCTGGTACCTTTGAGATCCAGGTTTTTTCAGCCGCATTTCTTCTCACAAGAAATTCTGCAGCAGCTCAATAATTCACACCTACATAAACCAGCGAACGGCTGCATTGAGTGCTCGTTCGATTGTGGACCCTCGGCCTTCTGCACGTTACTGTCTATCAGTAAACTCGCACTCAGAATCCTAGGTAGCAGGTAGGCATGCCCCAAGTTCGTTGGATTGGTCTCGTAGTTCTTTCGTGCTGTGCATCGTTGATCGGTTGTCAAGCCGAGGTAGGCGGCAGTGGCGGCTCGCGGAGGCAGAGCATTGGCGCACCAGTCGGCACTGATTCGAATGGAAATCCCATCGACGCGAACGGCCACATTGTTCCGCCTACACCGGGAAGCGGAGGAACGGGTGGAGCAACAGCCACCGCGCCAGGTGCCGTCGTGATGCGCCGGCTCACCCGCTTGGAATACGACAACACGCTGCGCGACGTTGCGGGGACCACCCAATCGATGGTCAATGGTTTCCCGAGCGAAGAAAGAGACTTCGGCTTCAACAACAATGGAGCCGCGCTGACCTTCCCGCCAACGCTCGGCGATGCAGCATTCACCGCCGCGCAAACCGCCGCGCGCGGCGTGGTTGCGAATCTGGCAACGCACGTGGCTTGCGCCCCAACGAAAACTCCCGAATGTGCTGATCAGTTCATTCGAGACTTCGGCGAGAAAGCTTGGCGGAGGCCACTGACGGCCGAAGAAGCCGCGCGTCTGCGCGGCGTGTTCGATGTTGGAAACGGGCAGGTTGGCTTTGATCTTGGCATCGAAATGGTGGCGACATCCATGCTGGTGTCGGCTCCATTTTGGTACCGTGTTGAATTGGGAGATGGCAAGCCCGTCGCGAATGTCCCGAACATGGTGCGCCCTACCTCCTTTGAGATGGCCACGCGCCTTTCGTATTTTCTCTGGAATTCAGCGCCTGATGCCGCGCTTCGTGCACTCGGGACTCAGGATGCACTCAAGGATCCCGCTGCGATCAAAACGCAGGCGCTCGCCATGCTCGGCGATCCGAAGGCGCGTCAAGCTGTCGCCAACTTCGATGCCCAGTGGCTTCAGACCGACAAGACAGATGGCATTAACAAGGATCCCAATATCTTTCCCAAATGGACCACTGAGTTGAGGCCGCTGCTCAACACTGAGATGACCACGATGCTCTCGCATGCCGCGTGGGATGTCCCAAATGGTCTCCAGGATCTGCTCACCACCCCGAACAGTTTCATGAACGCAACGCTAGCCAAATATTACGGCGTTTCGGGCCCAACCGGGGCCGCGTTCGCGCCGGTTCAGCTCGACTCAGCAACGAGGAGCGGCATTTTAACGCGCGCAGGCCTGCTCGCGTTCGACGGCTTTGTGCAAACCTCGCCCACGCTGCGCGGTGCCTACATTCGACGCAGGTTTCTGTGCGGACAGCCACCGCCCCCGGATCCTCAGGCCGCAAAGATGAAGCCGCCACCCTCCCCGACCGTGACCACCCGTCAACAGTCGGAAGCTCACGCAAGCTCGGCCGCGTGCAAGGGGTGTCACCAATTCATCGATCCCATTGGCTTCGGGCTTGAGAAATACGACGCCATTGGCTTGTATCGCGAAACCGAGAATGGCCAAGCCGTTGATGACACCGGCAACGTGAAGGGTATGGCGGCTGACGGCAGCGAAATCCCTAGCGACATTGGGGCCTTCAAGGGCGCCGTGGAGTTGGGTCAGAAGATGGCCGCCAGCAACACAGCCACTGATTGCTTCGCACAAAATTGGTTCCGATTCACCAACGGGCGTGCACCCGACGCCGCGGATGCCGCCACATTGAAAAGCCTGGGTGAGCTGGTGAGATCCAATGGTGGCAACCATCAAGAGCTGATCACAGCGCTCACACAGACCGACGCGTTCCTCTATCGACCCAAAGCTGGTTCCTGATCCAAGCGTCAGTCAGCCGCCTGGGCGAGCTAGCCCTTGACCCTCGTCTCCCAGTCAGCAAAAGCTGGACGGGATGACTTCGCCCTTGCCCGCTTGGGATCTCGCAAAACTCCACCAATCCCCGAAAACCTACGACGCACCAGGATTCTCGTCTGCCGGGTTGCGCGCGCTTTTCTACGAAGGGTTGCCTTACCACGGCAAATCTACGCGCCATTTCGCCTGGCTTGGCCTGCCGCACGAAGCTGCCACCCGCCAAGTGCCCGGGGTGATTTTGGTGCACGGCGGTTGCGGTACGGCGTTCGCTGAATGGGCTCGGCTTTGGTTACAGCGGGGTTATGCTGTGATTGCTCCCGACATTTGTGGTCAGACGCCCGTGCAAGGTGTTGAAGACAAGTTCTGCGATAGTTGGCCGCTGCACGAATGGTCGGGGCCTCCGACTTGGGGGGGCTCATTCAAGACGCTGGCTGAACCCGTTGAGGAGCAATGGCCATACCATGCGGTGAGCGCGTTGATCCTCGCCCACTCGCTGCTTGCTGCCCAGCCTGAAGTCGCTGCCGATCGGATTGGTCTTACTGGGATTTCCTGGGGCGGCACGTTTGCTTGCATGATGGCGGGAATTGACGCCCGGTTGCGCTGCGTAGCGCCCGTTTACGGCTGCGGTTACGACCCCGCCAAGTTCACGTTCTTCGCAGGAGATCAGAAACCGAAAGACAAGGCGCGTTGGCTGGAGTTGTATAATCCTGCGAATTTTCTGCCCAATGCCACAATGCCAATGCTCTGGACGACGGGCACCAATGATCACGGTGGCGCACTGGATCATCAGCTCTACTCAGCGAAGTTGGCGCCTGTCCCCTCCACTCTGTGCGTGAAGTTGCGGATGGTGCACGGGCACGGTGGCGTTGCGGAAAGGCCAGGAGAAATCTGGCAATTTTTTGAGTCTGCGCTGCATGGTGGGAAGCCACTCTTGCGCATTCTCGAACAGGGTCGCGAAGCAGAGGAAGCTTGGCTCACCTACCAAGCCGTGACCGAGGTTGCGCGAGCAGAGCTCCTTTACACGCTCGACTCGGGACCTTATCCAAAATGCCTTTGGCACACGCGCCCGGCTCGCCTGGATGCAAAAGCCTCCCGTGTCACGGGGACGCCACCCGAGGGCACGCGCGCTTATTTCTTCAACGTCGAGGATTATCGGGGATTGATCGTCAGCAGTGAACATGTGGAGCTAGCGCACGAGTGACGCTCCGGGTGGGCGCTCCGCCAGCTCTGAACCAACTTCGCCTGGTTGGCTCCACCAACACGAATAAGGTGATGGCGGGCGAACTCAATCGGCTGGCAGTGCGTGCCTTGAGTCGGCGCCCCGCGGAGCCCAAAAAAGACGGAACTGGCGCCATTCTTTACCCCTTCGACGTCGACTTAGCTGCTCTTGCTGTGCGCTACCACCACACGTCTGCCCGCGTGCTGTGGGATCTGTATGAATCCAAAGCGGCACGCCTGGAGCCACTTTATGCCGATCTAGTTGAGCAGACGACGCGAGACGAACGCCGTTACATTTGGGACGGCGCGAAAATCAGCGTGCAGGCCTACGGGGTCGAGGAATTTGCCGCGGGTGAGCGCCAGATTGTCGGGACGGTTAAGAATGCACTGATTGCGGGCGCTGCCGCTCGCAACCTCACGCTCACGCTAGAGCCCGAGCATCCTGATTTATTGTTTGGTGTGCGCATGCCGGGTGAAGGGCGGCTACTGGTTTCACTCGATCTGGCGGGGCGCCCCATGAATCAGCGGGGCTACCGCATGCAGCAAGGCGAAGCACCTTTGCGCGAAGATGTTGCGGCACAACTCGTGATGATGACGCGCCACGATGCCAGGCGAGAAGCCTTGGTCGATCCCATGGCTGGCTCCGGAACGATCGCGATTGAAGCGGCGTGCATGGCCAAAGGCCGCCCCAACTGGCAATCCGGGAGAACACCCTCGGCAAGCCGTTTGCCAGACTTTGCCGAAGCGTTTGCCAAGCGTGCAGAGCCGCTGTTTGCCGATACCCAGCCGTTGATATTCTGCAACGAGATCTTGCCCGAGATGTGCGAGGCACTGCACCGGAACGCACAAACAGCGGGCGAAGAACACTCGCTTGAAATTCGCGAGGGTGATTTTCGCAGCTGGCGGCCAACGAAAATCATGGAACGAATCGCGGCCAAAGGGGGCGATCCGAGGCGGGGTGTCATCCTCACCAATCCACCGTATGGTGTGCGCATGGCTGGAGATTTGCCGCGCTTATATCAGGATTTCTCGCGCTGGTGCCGAGGCTTTCCGGGCTGGCGCGTGGGTGTGATCGTGGACAACGGGGATTTCGAAGCGATGGTGGGTGGCCGCCCGGTGGTGAAGAAACCCGTACGCAATGGTGCGATCAAAGCCAATTTCCTGATGTACGAGCTCTGAGATGGCAACCTATGTGATCGGTGACGTGCAGGGTTGTTATGATCCACTCTGTCGCTTGTTGGAGCAGATTGCGTTCGACGAAGCGCATGATCGACTCTGGCTTGTTGGCGATCTGGTTAACCGCGGCCCGCGTTCGTTGGAGGTGTTGAGACTCTTAAAGCGTCTTGGCAAGGCTGTGGTTGTTACGCTGGGCAACCACGATCTCCACGCGCTGGCGCTTTGGTATCGCGTGAAGAAGCCTAAGGCCACCGACACGCTGGGCGCTCTTCTCAAAGCTCCCGACGCGCCCGAGCACTTTGAATGGCTGCGACGCTGCCAGCTCTTTCATCAAGACCAGAGCTTGAAGTGCTCGATGGTGCACGCAGGCGTGATTCCGGCCTGGAATGTCGAGACGGCTGGGCTTCGGGCACGCGAGGTCGAAGCGGCGCTCCAGAGTTCAGCTCCAGAGGCATTTTTGGCTGAAATGTACGGGAATACCCCAGGAAGTTGGTCGGAGAGCCTGACGGGTCACCAACGCTTACGCGTGATCACCAACATCCTCACCCGCCTGCGCTTCTGCACGGCGCAGGGTGTCCTGGATCTCAAAAGCAAAGAGGGGCTTGAGACAACCCCACCCGGATACCTCCCGTGGTTTGCGCACACGCACCGAGAGACGGCGGCGGATCGAATTTATTTCGGGCATTGGGCAATGCTTCGCGGCGAGAGCCACGTCGCGAACGCTATCGCTACTGACACTGCGTGCGTGTGGGGCGAGTGCTTGACTGCTATCCGTGTGGAAGATGGCGCGCGCTTCCAAGCTCCGTGCACTTCAGCTTGAGCCTTGAGCTTCCATTTCGCGGTAACATTCCAAACAAAGCTGGCCTTTTTGCGTGATCATGATCTGGTGATGCGCCATGGGGTTGCCGCAGCCTCGGCACATGGGAAGGCTGGGGGCCGGTTGGCTCGTCCGAGAAGGACGCGCATTTTCAGCGGTCTGGACCACCGGGACGGTGGCAGCCGAGGGTTCGATGGTCGCGACCGCACCACTCGCAAGGAGTGCAATACGAAAGCGTTCGGCTTGGAGTTGTGGAATCGCCTGTGCCACCAACGCGGGTGTGGCAAACGCCAACGAGTAAGCTTTGGAGCTTGGGATCCCTAACGATTCCAGCGTGTGCGCCACTTCGCTCTCGACATCTTCAGCCGAGATCAAATGAACATCACACAACACCTGAAGTTCCGCTTCAATCGGTTCCAGCTTTGGCACCCGGCTTTGGGGCAACGCCGGCTCTGAAGTGGGCGCCGTTAGCTCGGATCCTGGCGCCATTGAGCGCTTTGGAGGCCGGCCACTGGCTATCATCGCTGAACGCCAGGTCGCGACGTTATCCATGAACCACTGCAGGTGGCCGCACTTGGCGCACACCACCGTCGTCAATAGCCCTGGCCCATTGCTGCTGGTGTCGGCCTCTCCCGGCTCAGCCAGGCCGAATTTGATGGGCGCCTGCCAGACCTCATCGTGGTCGCACAGCGCACACCGACCATTTCGCATGTCTGGGGTTGTGCTCACCGCTTACAAGGTTGCTCATTCTTGCGAGTTTAGGCAACAAACTGAAGCCTTGGCCCCGAACCGGGCCTCCCTTTCAGGGCATATTGAGCCAATTTTTGCAAACCGCTGTTTCAAGGGGGATCCCTAATTCGCGCCCCGAACGCCCCGGCTTCCTGGCACCCACCGGCACCCATGCCGTAGGCTTTGGCTTTGGCTGAGTGAAGACCTCATGAATCGTCGAATAAAAACGGTGTGGCACGTCCCAACCCTCGGCCTGGCTTGGATGCTGACGGCGAGCTGCGCAACGTCATTGAATAGCGATAAGACAAGCTCGGGGTTCCCAGGGCCCACCGACCCGGCGCCCAACTCTACAGCTGGCACGGGTGGAAGTGCGTCCGTTGCCCCACCCGTTATCATCGCCCCCGAAACAGAGGCCGTGCTCGATTTCGAACCGCCGCACGCAGGTGAGCATTTTTGTTATGTTGTGAATCCAGACACCAACCGTGTAGCGGTGATCGACGCAACCACGTTAGCAATTCACTCTGAAGAAACGGGCGAACATCCAAGCTACTTGGAAACGCTCCAAGGAAAGGATGTCGCGATCGTGTTGAATACGGCGTCGAACGACGCCAGCATCATTCGGACCGCCCCTTCCGGCTCCTCCACCGTGACCCGAGTGCCGCTCAGCGCGGGCTCCAACACGATTCGTGTGGCCCCGGACGGTCGGCACGCGATTGCCTTCTTCGATGCTGAAAAGGGAGGCCTGGGAAGCAGCGGCAGCTTTCAAGACGTGAATCTGATAACCATCGCGGCAAGCGGCGCGGAAGTGGACACATCCGCCTCGATCACAGTGGGCTTTCGACCCAGCCGCGTCTTTTTTGACGACAGCATGAAACATGCGTTCGTGGTGACGGAGGACGGAGTGTCGGTGATCGAACTCGGAGTCAAAAACCAAGCTGGTATCGCGCGCACGCTGCCACTCGGTCCAAAGTCAGCTTCTAAGAAGCTGGACGTGTCGGTGACACCCGACGGCAAATACGCGCTCAGCCGCAGCCCAGATTCGAGCCTGATCGACCTACTGGACCTCACGACAGGCGACGTGAAGGCACTCGATCTGACCGCGCTTCTATTGCGCGCTGGCTTGCCGAACAGTCCTCTCCCCATGGCGGAGGGCGCGGCAGGTTTTCCTGGTCAGGCCGGTTCCGCAGGGGCGCTGACCGCAGGCGGCGCACCAGCTCTTTCAGGCGCCGGCGGCGCGTTCGTGGCAGAGGTGAGCGATCTGGATCTCGCAGAAAGCGGTGAATTTGCAATGGCCGTGGTGCGCAATGCCGGCGCAGCGGTGCGCATTCCCATCCCCGGTGCGTTCACGGATCCAGCGGAGGCGCGCACCGTCTTTATTCCAGATGAATTCATTGGCTCAGTGACCCTGACACCGAATGGCAACCAAGCCCTGCTCTACACGACTGCCCAAGCAACAGTGGAACGCCTCACTGTGCTCGATCTGAAGCAATTCAGCTGGCAGACGCGCGATCTCAGAAAGATCATACGCTCGGTGGTGATCACGCCTGATAGTTCGACTGCGATCATCGTCCACGACAAAGCCCCTGGTGACCCCGGCGACGCTGGGCTTGATCCAGACTTGGTGATCGATCGCTCCTATGGCTACAGCTTGCTCAAGCTGGACACCTATTTCTCGAAGCTCCAAACCACTGCGGCCGACGTTGGTCCGATGAGCGTGATGCCCGATGGCAGCTCACTCTTTGTCTTGGTGAGTGGCCGAAATGCGCACCAAGGCGCCCCTGATATCCAGTCTTTTGAACGCGTGGGCCTCCGGGATTTCATTGTGACGCACGTGACGCTCGGGAGCACTCCGCTTTCTGTGGGTTCGGTTCCCGGTGCATTAAAAGCCTGGGTTTCTCAGCGTCATCCTGATGGGCGCATCAGCTTCACAGATTTCGCAGCCAACAATATCGAAAGCGTTACAGGTTTCGAGCTCAACAGTCGCGTGCGCGAGTAGTCGGCACTCAGTGCCCCACTTCGAAGCGGATGTTGGCAGAGAGCGCTGCGTCGCCCAAGCGCGCAAAGTTCTCAAACTGATGGTAAGCTTGAGGTGTCACGCGGTCCGCCCGCGCCAGCACCTTGCGCGAGAGATGGAGCACCTGGCCCTCCGAGCGATCAGTGCGTTCAATGCGCCGTGAGCCGTCAGTCAAAGTGCGTGCCGGTGGTACGAAAATATTCGCGCTCCCTCTGGGTAAGGTGAGTGACAAATCAACAACCTGCGAAATTCCTTGCTCGATGATGAGCGGCGTCTCACGGATGGGGAGGCTCGCATAGCTATTGAGCCGCGAGATGAACGGCGGTGCGATGCTGAGCGTGTGGCCGTCGACGTGCGCAAAGTGCGGCACTTCCAAGCTTACTTGGAACTTCAGCGGCAAGTTGAACTGAGTGCCATTCAAGATTTTGATGCTCTTCAGGCGGGCGCCCTCGATCAACTGACCAAAAAGCTCCGACTCCAGTGTCGATTTTAGGCGCGCTTGAGGGACCTCAGCGACGGCTTGGCGAAGACCAATCGCGTTAGCGCCTTCGTAGGCCACCTCGAGTTCCAGGCTCGCGGAACCGTCACTTCGCAACACGCCGTTGCCACGATAAGTCACTCCATCGTGCAATCCAGCTGTGGGGGTCTTTGTCTTGACTAGCCCTGATGCTGAGAGCAGGTAGGCAGGCATTCCGCGATTCTCGTCAGGTAGGAAACCAAATGAGGCATATTTACTGTTCAGCCAGAGCCAGTCTTCACCCGCGGCAGTCTTCACCCGGAGCGCGGGATCTGAAAACTCTGAAGCTTGGGAAAGCAGACCGAGCGGCTCTGCCGCCAAACGATTCTTGACGAGTGCAAAATCGACCTCGATCCCAAGCACTCGACACAGCTCCATGAAGGCACGCCACGGGTTCCCCTCACGCGTAATGATGACCTGGCGCCCGTCCGCCACTTCGCCGGGCTGCACGTTATCCAATACCCAACGATAGAGCGCCTGGACTCGCTCGCGCTCCGTGCCTTGGCTCGCTTTTCCAACGATCTTAGCCGCAATGGCGCGGATCCTTGGGTCGACAGGAAACATCGGCGTCAACTCACGTGACATCTCCAAGAGCCGCTGCTCGACGCTGATCCCCCATCCGACGTACACGCTGGGCAAGAACTCCTCGACGGCGCCACGATGGGGTTCTGCGGGCGCGGCCGGGCTCCGGTCGACTCGCCAGCGCCGAAGCTCCACGGCACCGAGATCGACCACTTCAGGCTTCGGCACTTGACCTCGCGTTTCAACCACCAAGCGCCGATTCTTTGGACTCACCACCAAGAATTCACTGCGTGCATAGGCGATATTTTCCTCGCGAAAGAACCAGCGCGGGCCAAGATAGCGATCGCCAGTTCGATCCTGGCTTGGAAGGTTCGAAATGTGCTCTGTCTCGATGTAATCTCCCACCTCGAGGTGCGGGAAAGTGACGGTTGTTTTCCCCTGAACATTCTCCGGCTCGAAAATTCGACCATCTTTCTTGATCACGCGCATGTGGAGGACCAAGCCATCCAGCTTATTGCTTTCAGCGAACTGCTGAATCGCTTCACTGCTTTGGATGCGCACAATTTCGTGTTCGAGCATGCGGGCAGAGCCGTCTGAGCGAACCCAGACCGCAGAATAATCCAGCACGCGCGCCGCCGTTCCCGGCTGGTGCTGGTTCTGTTTTTCGTAGTCGGCGATGATCGCGGGACCACTCAACCGATAGGGTTCAAGCTCACTCGTGCCCTCCGTGAGATCAATGGCATCCAGGATTGGCCCCGTATCGGCACCGGCCAACGTGGCATCAATCACGGCTTGCGTCAGCGCCTTTGGCTGATTCTTCGCTAGCTTCGCATCAGCCAATGCCAGTCGTTTCGCTGGATCTAAGGGACTGTGGGCGAGATCGGCCTCAAGCTTTTGGGTTGTTTCATTCTCCTCGCCTGAGCCCACTCGAAGGTCGTACATGCGGCCTCTGTACTCGGACTGAGCCGGGTGAAGACGCTGCAGGCGAAGAAGCTCCGCCCGGGCACTGACGAAATCCTGGCGCTCGAGGGCTCGACGGAGATTGATTTCGTTGTCCTTGTCGACACTCACAATTCTGGAAACTAACTGCTCCGCGCGCTTGGTTTCACCCTCTTCCTCGTAGGTTTCCACGGCGGCCGCGAGCACATCTGGATTGTCCGGAAAACGTTCGACCATTTCGTGCGTGAGTGCGGCCTGCTCGGTGGTCCATCCAAGTTCTCCGTAAGTTCTCTGCAGCGCGGACCACAATACTGATACCTCCGGAAACTCCGCCGTCAACTTGCGGAGCCCGGACACAGCCTCCGCCGCTCCACGCTGCTCCCCATCGGCAAGTGCGCGTGCAAGGCGCGGCGCGAACAGCCTTGGGTCGCTCCTCTCAGCCATTTTTTCGAGGTTTTTGACCAAATCGCTCGCCATCGAGCCACCGAACAACGGATCATTATTCACAAATCCAGCGGCCCACAAAAGCGCGGTGCCGGTCGCGCGTTGGCGATCCGCGATCAGAGGCTCAATCAGGAGTGTTGCGATATCACCCTGCCCTTCAGTATTCGCGGTGTCGGCAGCGAGGAACCGCACAATGTCGTCCTCGGGAGGAACGACTCCCGTGTCACTTGTAAAATGGCTGAGCAGGTTAGGGTCAGGGAGGAGCTGGGGCTTTTCTAAGGGGTAGGGCTCTGAAGTGTTGGTCTGACTCAGGAAAGAGAGAGGGGTGCCATCCAGGTGCATGAGGCGAAATGCCGTCGAGCTGCGCTGGAGCTTCGCCAAAATCCGATGTCGCCCGGGAGTTAATCTAAGAGCGACTCCCCAGTGCGGCCACCTTGCCCACTTGCGAGGATCACGTTCTTGGACGGTCGCATCGTCCACCCAAACCTTGTACGCACCCTCCACGGCCAAGATCACGTCCGCAGCCTTTTCCAGCTGAACGAACCCCTCCGCCAGGAACACTCCATCCGCGACCGGCTCGTCTGCAAAAATAACACAACCAGCGCTATCGGTCTTGAGCGCGCGAGGCGCTTCAGACGCCAACAGCTCGCGCGGCAGAAAATTAGGCAGCGGGTGCATGCGCTCTGCATCAAACTCACGAATCACGTCGGAGCGCTGCCCTGTTCCGAAGGGTCCTAGGAGCCGCAACTTCGAAACACAGCCCTGCGCCTTGGCCGCTGTTTTATCGGCGAGGCTCCGGGCGTTGACCCGCTCCTCAGCGCCCCTCCAGGAAACCAATTGGACACGAGCGCGCCAGCCAATGTTTTTCGGTAGACGTATGGCGTCTTCAAGTTCTGCCTGGTGGCGGTGATAGAGTTCCTTCGTGTCTCTCCTCAGCTGAACCGCCTGGCGCAAAGCAAACCAAGCTATCAACGGGGCCAGCTCCGAGCTGGATTCGCGTGCTTCCAAAAACGCGCGAACAAACGAATCGCCGGCGCTCCTTACCCGTCCGTGCAAGCCATCATCCAAAGCGATGGCCAAGGAGCTGTACATCCCTTGGGCCTTGAAGGAATTAAGCTGCTTTCTTGCTTTCTCCGCATACGCCGTCGAGCCTCCAGGAGACACGAGTTCCCTCAGCAACCAGCGACCTACCACCTCGCGGTCCACACTCGCCGCAGCCTCCCGCCGAATGGGGGTAAGATCGGGCACTAGAGAGCGACCTGTTTGGGACGCCCCGCAACCCAACACAAGGCTCCCTAGAGCATAGCCAAGAGCGCGAATCGAGCGACTAAATAGAGCCTGATGTTGCATGATTTACCGAGTACGTACGAGCACAAGTCGCGTTGAAAAAGCGGCGTCAGCGGCCGCGCAAAACTTCTGCCAGTCCGCATAATCCTTGGGGGAAATTCGTGTGTTCTGTACGAGTAGTGTGGAGCGCACCCGAATCGATTTTTCATCGGCCTTGACCTCCAGCGCATAGCTGCCAAAACGAGAACTCTGCTTCAGGCTGCTCGGCGCACTTTCCACTCGAAAGCCAGGCGGTAGCTGGATGTTAAAGGTGTCGTCCACGCCCGTGAGGCCAAGAATTCGGAGATCTTGGCTGCGTGTTGAGAGCGCCGCGTAATTGGCCGTGAGCTTTGGCTCTGCCGTTACCCGGAGGCTCAACCGATTGCCTTCGCTCTGACCAAAGCTTGCCACCTGCGCCGTTGCTTGAATCACGGGCGTGGCTTCATTGTCTTCGAGTTCGCTTGTTTTTAACGAGTTGGCTTCGAGCTGTAACCCAGGAAAAGATTGGCCAAGATCCGCCGATAGCCTTTCGCTCAGTGTTCCCACGGCGTGGTAGCGTCTGCGAAAGTCGGAAGCGTCCGTGCCCTCGGCCGTGACCTTGAGGTTCAGCTTGGCTTCTCCAGAGGCCCGCACCTCAGCGTCGATCACGCGGGTCACCCGATCCAGGCTCGGCGACCGCGTGGGAAGTATCACCGGCACAGCGTCGCCGCGGTTGACCAACAAACCCTGCGCTTCTCGGTCCATGAGCGGCAGCTCGAGTGCGCCCGTGAACTCTGCAGTGCCGTCCAAGAAGAGCTTGAGGCTCGGAACGTAGGCGATGGCGTGATCGAAAAGCGCGAGGCTCGCGAGCTTCGTCGGCGTGTTGCCCCGCATCTGGGTGCGCACGAGCACGATCGTCGAATCAATGCCGAGCGCTTTCAGGAGCGACACAATCACGGTGGCCTTATCCTTACAATCCCCCCAGCCTCGATTCACCGTCTGCACGCAACGCCGGGGCTTGTACCCATAGATGCCGAATTCTAACGCCACATAGCGGGTATTTTTTGTAACCCAACCATAAATCGCTTTAACCTTCTCAAGCTCGCTGCTCTTGCCCTCGGCAATCTTCTCAGCGAGCCGTTTGGTTTCAGCATCCAAGTCGAATTGATCTTGGACTAGCCCCCAATACCAATGGCCGAGCTCCTTCCAATCTTTGTAAGTCGACACATGGATGTAGCCGAGCGATTCGGTGAACGCCGGCATGGAGGGCTCGGCTGTTAACGCGGGAATTGAGTCCGCGACGAAGCGAACAATGTGCTGCTCCTTGGTGTCCGAGTCCTCGCGCTTCAAGTGTTTGAGGTTATGATCGATGTAAACAGTTCGGGTTTTTGGGGTGATCAACACATATTCGGCATTTTGAACTGGCTCGGTAGATTGCAGGTACTGCATGTCGCCGAAGTAATCGGCGAACTCGTTGCGCGGCGTGGTGTCATCAATACGATAGCGGAGCTCCACCACATCGCCTGGTTCCAGGCGCGGGAACTGCACATAAAAGTTGCGAGCCGACGTGTACATCGAGATGGATGGATCGTCGGCGGCTCCTTCCCCTGACTCGATGGCCTCATCAATGCGACCGTCGGCGCGAAAAACACGCGCGCCTCTGAGCTGCACACTCTGTTGGTCGGCTTCATACCCAAAGCCATATTGCCGGAGCGCGGCCGCCGTCGTATCGGTGAGCGGCTGAAAGACGACCTGGCGAAATTTCCTGGAGAGCCCGTTCGGAAAGACCGTTGTCACCGTGAGATCGCGCAAAGTGCGCTGACTTTCCCCAGCTTTTGGTTGCGAGCGCAATTTCAAAAACCGCGACGGTTCCCAAGCATAGAGCTCATCGGGCTTCTGCTGAGTGGGTTCTAAGTGTTCGAGGTACTGGCGTACCGCCTTTTCTTGAGGCTGAACTTCGAGGAGCCGCCGCAGGTATCCAAGTTCCACGTCGCGATGCCCGAGCCGTCCTTGCATGTCAGCAATGGCTCTCAGGGTTCCAACATTGTCCGGTGCAAGCTCGAGCGCGCGTTCTAAGAGTGCCAGCGCTCGCTTGGGGCTCCCAAGAGCACGGTACGTGTTCGCCGCGAAATTGAAGACCCATTGGCTGTCCGGATTCAATGCTAAAAGCCGCCCCAACCAAAACTCGGTGGCCTCAGGATCCCGCCGGGCGAGGCTCAGCGTCACGAGCTGTGTGAGCGCTGACCGATCATCGAAGTTGCGCGCCAAGTACGCCCGGGTCGCGGCATCTGACTCCACGGTTCGCCCAAGGCTCTTCAGTTGTGCCGATAAAAGGGCTTGCAATTGCAGACTTTCAGGATTTCGCTCCATCGCCTGCTGCAGAAAAGCTAAGCCGGTTCGCGGCAACCCGGCTTCGTTATAGAGCGCCACCTTCGCGTCGATCGCCTGCACCTCATCCGGTTCTATGGCAAGGACCTGATCGATGAACTGAAAGGCATCGCGCCAATTCGGGCTCGCCTGCGCATGCTCCGCCCTGGCAAGGAGTACGTCGACGCTTTCCTCCCCATGCTCCTTTTCGAGCGCCACCGCTCGATCCAGCCAAACGCTCTCCTGATTGTGATCTTCCGAGAGCTTGGCGCAGAGCAAAAGCCGCGCCACCGTAGGAGCTTCTTCCGCTGCGCGCACAGCCAGATCGCGAGCCCGATGCTGGCTTGGATCATCTCCGCCTGTTTCGGACAAGTACAGCGCGTACTGAAACAAGACTTCCGGATCGACCTTAGGAGCTCCCGCGAGCGCCTCAAACAGCGCAAGTGGACCGAGGGTTTCGGATGCTTTCGGGGGCGCCAAGGCCTGGTTCGTGCGCACCGTTTCGGCCGCATCCTGAGCTGTTTTCAGCTGATTATCAAAGATCAGCTTTGGGTCAGGTTTCCCGAGCGCATCCGCAATCCGTACCGACAGCATCGGAGCCTGCGCCTCGCCACAGGCCTTCACGGTGAGTTGATTGAAACCCGGCGCGATCTGAATTTTAATCCCCCAGCGATCGGTGTCGTGGCCACGATACGCGGTGTCTTTTAACAGCTCGCGTCCATTCCAAAATACCTTGAAAGCGCCGCTCGCTCCAACCCAAAGTGTGGCATCGCGAGCCGTGCGAATCGCATCCGGATGGCGCACAAACGTCGTAGCGTAGCCACAAATGCCTGTTGCAGGCTGCATCAGTGCGCCAAGATCCAACCAACCGTAACCAAAGACCTCCGGCGGGCGCCGCCAACGCACCGGGCGCTCTTTTCCTGTGAACGCTTGGCCGGGCACAATAGCCTTCTCAAACGACGTTTCTGGCTCAAAAACACGGTCCAGGCCGGCTTTGCCTTCATTATCAAACGGGCCGAGCGTGAGCCACTTATCAACAAACCCGAGCGCTTTGATCTCCGAGAGAGCCTGGGTGAGATCCCCGCGTCGGGTGTACACGAACGATAGCAGTGTAGCTGCGTAGGCGCGCACTGGTGCTGAGAGCTTGCTGTTCTCCTTGGCCTCGCGTAAGGCTTCTTGAACCCGCTCGGGATTGGTGATGCCGTAGGTGTGGAAGATATCTCGAAGCCGAACGTAGCTCTCCGGCCCCTTGGCTGTCTTGAGCGCGGCGCGCGCCTGCTCGAGCTTGGCGTTCGGGCTGCTCTCTTTGGCTACACCCGGCTCGCAGTAGAGGCAGAGTGGTAGCCCGACCAAACCGAGTAGGCGACGCCACATCGTGTGTCGGACCAGGAAGCGGACAAAAGCTTGGATGGCTTGGATGCCTTGGACAGGGAGCGACAGTGAGTGCACGTAGGCCCATGCTTATCCTTCGCCCCAGGCCCCGGCAAACGGTAACAAACCGCCCGCGGGCCTGGCTTCACGGAAGGCACTTGCGAGCACGAGGAAGCTCCGGTAAAAAGAAGGATCAAGCGTCAGCGAGCATTTCGCTGCAGCAAGCGTTTGGTCCCATGCAGCAGAGCAGCATTGCCCACAGCAGTTTTCGGGTGAATCGAATCGGGCGTAGGGCTCGGGCCGGGGCCATTTCTGGCCGACTATTGACCGGGGTGCTCGCTCCGGTGAAGGAAAGTGCGACTTTCGTCGACACCGGCTGGCAGAATGGGCGAAGATGCCCGCCACAAGTTCAGACACGAGCGGAGAGGCTTTCGGAGGCGCGAATGGTTAACCCCCAGATGGTGATGTACGAAGAGGAGTTCACCCAGATTCAAACGGTCGTAGACCGCTTGGTTCGGGAAGCGAACGCCAGAGTCGTGTTCATCGTCGACAAAAACGGACAACTCATCTCAGCCAGCGGTGAGGTGGATAACATTGACACGACGTCCTTAGCATCGCTCACAGCGGGCAACATTGCGGCGACGGGTGGTATTGCGAAGCTGCTCCGGGAAAATGAATTTGCGACGCAGTTTCACGAGGGTGAGAACGCCAACATCCACATCCAGTTGGTGGGTAACCGCGTGATCTTGGTCGTGATTTTCGATTCCAAGTCCTCACTCGGCTTGGTTCGGCTTCGCGTGCGCAAGGCGAGCGACGAGCTCACGCGCATTTTTGAAGCATTACTCAACAAGGTGCGGGAGCCCGGCGGCGACTCACCTTTCGCTGAAATTACCGATGAGGATATCGACAACCTTTTCAATGATTGAGGTCGGGCGATGAGCTTCATCAATTACATGGCCCGCGAGATCAACTGCAAGTTGGTCTATTACGGTCCGGGCCTTTGCGGCAAAACAACCAACCTTCAGTACATCTACGAGCGCACGAATCCCGAGGCGAAGGGCAAGATGATCAGTCTCGCCACGGAAACCGAACGAACTTTGTTCTTCGATTTCTTGCCGCTTTCGCTCGGTGAGATCCGCGGCTTCAAGACGCGCTTTCATCTGTACACCGTGCCCGGCCAGGTTTTCTATGACGCCAGCCGCAAGCTCATCTTGAAGGGCGTTGATGGCATTATCTTCGTGGCTGATTCACAGATTGAACGCCTGGAGGCCAATCAGGAGAGCGTGGAGAATCTGCGCACCAATTTGGCGGAGCAGGGTTACTCGCTCGAAAAGATCCCGTACGTGATTCAATACAACAAGCGCGACTTGCCCAACGCTGTCGACGTCGCGGAACTCCGCTCGCTGTTGAATCCGATGGGCGTTCCCGATTTCGAAGCGAATGCCCGCTCGGGCGTCGGTGTGTTCGACACGTTGAAGGCCACCAGCAAGCTGGTGCTGCAGGAACTCAAAAAGGGTGCTCCCTAAAGAGCCTGGCCCCGCTACCCGTCCTACCCCCTCCTACCCCCCTAGTTCGGATTGACGCGAGCACGGCGACGGCGATTCTTAGCTTTAATGGCAGCGCGGTGCCGCACGCTGCGCTTGCGGTTGAGGCGGCGGGGCTTACCTTTTCGGAGCATCAAGAACATGGGGGGCCGGTTATGGCTGAGGTCAGGGCGGGGGGCAACCCTGAACAGCTACCAGGCGCTCGATCACCTCGCGGGAGCGCTCGGAAAGCTCCTTAAAGATGACCCCCATGCCCGGGGGATCGTCCTGAACGCGCGTGACCTCCCCCAAGCCTTCAATCAGCTCGATGTCCTCCATGATGATGGAGAAACGCAGGCTCACCTGAGTTCCAATCTTCAGGGGCTGTTCGGTCTTAATGAAGGCGCCCGTTGTCGAGATGTTGGTCACGTACTCGGAAATGAACTGCTCGAATGAGTCAAACTCTTTGTTGATCGTCACACGCTCGCTGCGCTCTGAAGACATAGCTTACCTACCCTGGAGGTCGAATTGCTCAATGTGGTATTCGCGTCGTGCCGTGAATTCGATGCGCCGCATGTAGCGGCGTTCCGCATCGGCAACCGCATCCTTCTCTTCCGTGGTCATCAGATCGACAATGGCGGGGTGGGCGTTGACCACCACCGAATAGCCCGGAAGATCCTTCCGCTCGCGCCGGATCTGGCGCAGGATTTCGTACGCAATCGTCGTGCGTGATTGGATTTGCCCCGTTCCATCGCAGTAGAAGCACGGCTCGTGCATCATGCGACTCAGGCTCTCGCGCGTGCGCTTGCGCGTCATCTCGAGGAGCCCCAACTCGCTGATGCGGTTGATGGTTGTCTTGGCCTTGTCCTTGGCGAGGCGATGCTCCAGGGCTCGCCACACTTTCTCGCGATTGGAAGACATGTCCATGTCGATCAAATCCAAGATCACCAAGCCTCCGATATTACGAAAGCGCAATTGGTACGCGATCTCTTCAACCGCTTCGAGATTCGTCTTGAAGGCTGTTTCTTCGAGATCTTTGCTGCCTTTGCCGACATAGCGCCCAGTATTCACGTCGATGGCCGCTAACGCTTCAGCCTGGTCGATGATCAGATACCCCCCGCTCGGCAAGGGCACTTTACGACTGAGCGCGCGGCTGATTTCGTCTTCGATGCCGTAGGCATCAAACAGCGGTTCTTCGCCCGAATACAGCTCAATGTCCCCCGCACGGTGTGGCATGAAGACTTCCACAAAGCGCACGAGTTTGGCGTACTGCTCCTTATCGTCGATCACGATTTTCTCGATATCATCCGTGAAAAGATCGCGAGCGGTCTTCAGTGCGAGATCCAACTCACTGTGCAACAGCATTGGAGCCTTTGCAGTTTCTTTGCGCTTGGAGACCTCCGCCCAAAGCTGAATCAAGTAGCCGATGTCGATCTTGAGGGCTTTCTTGGTGAGCCCTGAAGCCACCGTCCGTACGATCAATCCGCCACTCTCTGGCTTCATTTTCTCGATCACGGCGCGCAGGCGTTCGCGCTCTTGAGCAGAACCGATGCGCCGGGAAATTCCGACGTGCTCAACCGTCGGCAGGTAAACCGCATAGCGACCTGGCAGGGACACGTGGCTCGTGACACGGGCGCCCTTGGTTCCGATCGGCTCCTTGGAAACCTGCACGATAACCTGGTCACCCTCCTTCACCACTTCGGTGATGGGCACGGAACGCGCGCTTCTGAGGCGGCCCTTACTGTGACCGTTCGGCGAACGTCGTTGCTGACCCGCCGTCTTGGAAGAGGACGGGGCACTCGGCGCTGGTGCTGAGCGGGTGCGTGGTTCGGCAGGACTCCCAGCAGTTGGGCGACGGCGACGACGGCGTCCACGACGACGTGCTCCTTCACGAGACACGTCTTCTTCTTCCTCTTCTTCTTCAGCCTTTTCGTCGGCCTCGACCTCACGCGGGTCCTCGTCCGCTGAATCGGATTCGTCTTCGAGCGACGCTAACGTGCCCTTGAGTTCGGCACTCCCCTCGCTGTCGGCGTCCCCTTCGACTTCGTCGTCTTCGAGGTCATCCTCATCTTCGTCGTCTTCGAGATCATCGTCATCGTCGGAATCCTCGGCCGTTCCCTCGGACTCTTCAATTTCGTCGTCACCGTCGTCACCGTCCGCGGAGTCTGCCGGCTCGTCGTCGCCCTCAGCGTCTTCTTCTTCACCTTCGGGCCGATCCGCCCAGCGCGTGCGCTTGCCGCCCTCGCCTTTGCCGGAAGGATCCTCGTGGGGGCGTGATTTTGAGAGATAAGCCTCAAAATCATCCGGTTTGATCAGATCTTCGACGTGCAAAAACGCGGCACGCTCTTGCCCGATGTCGATAAAGGCTGCCTGCATTCCAGGCAGGACTCGCGTCACTCTTCCGAGAACAATGTCTCCGACAGTGCTGCGTGATTTTGCTCGTTCTAGATGGAGCTCCGCAATGACGCCGTCCTCAATGAGGGCAACGCGTGTTTCGCGAAAGTCGCAATTGATAACCAAAAGGTTTCTGCCCATGTGTTTGTTGGGGGCGAGCCATCGTCCTTGTCGGGCCGCGGTTCGGACGAAATGGGCCGCCCTTCCTCGTACACGCTCGGGCCTTCAACCCAACGTGAATGGTCTTGCCAGAGGGCGTGCGGGGCCAGGCGAAAGCCAGCCCACTCCACGGCGCGCGCGCGCTCCGGGATTAAAAGTAAACGTGGCGCTCGAACAGCCATGCGACTTCGGTGGGCGCTAGATAGAGCGCACCCGTCTTGACAAAACCCGAAGATGCTCGACGCGTTGACCGCCATTTGAACCTTGGCGAGGTCATCACGCCAACCGCAAGTGTGTCAAGGAAGACTGAAATTTGCCACGAGGTTGCCCCAAATACCCGGCAATTGACACTACTCCGCCGCTGGAACTGATAGGCTCCAGCCCGAGATGCACCAGCCTTTTCTCGTCTTGGACATCGAAACAGTTCTTGATCCTGAGCTTCCGATTGCGGAATCCAGCGAGGCGGAACGCTTACCCGCGCCCCCACATCACAAGATTGTGGCGATTGGCGCGCTCTGGCTCGACAACAACTACACGATTCGACGTCTGGGGATCATCGCCGAAGAAAAGGACGAGCTTGGCATGCTCGAAGACTTTTCAAAACTCATCCTCGAACGCAATCCCACACTCGTCACCTACAACGGGCGCGGTTTTGATCTGCCTGTGATCGCCAACCGTTGCCTTCGCCATGGCGTTTCATTCAGCCACTATTATCAATCCCGCGACATGCGCTACCGCTTCTCTCCGGAGGGCCACTTAGATCTCATGGACTTCATCGCGGACTTTGGCGCAGCCAAGCCGAGCCGCTTGGACGTGATGGCAAAGCTCTGTGGGATGCCCGGCAAGGTGGGCGTGGATGGTAAAGATGTTGGCCCGTTGGTTCACGCCGGGCGCATCGCCGAAGTTCGAAACTATTGTTTGTGCGATGTGGTGCAAACCACGGGGGTGTTTCTGCGAGTTCAATTGCTGCGTGGGATTCTGGACCGAGCCGGATATCTCACGGCCATGCAGGGATTGATCGACTTCGTGGATGCTGAAGAACGGCTCGCGCCCGTCGCCCAGGCGCTGAATCGACCCCGGCTCTTGCTTGCTGGCGGCTAGGCAGCGGAAAGTCCGCGCCTCCCAAATCTCACACGACCCAGCCCAATGCGCATCTTAATTCCCACGAGTACCTTTCCTCTGGAACTCCAAGGCGGTTGGCGCCGATTCGTTTACGATCTGGCGGCAGCCCTAGCCAAAAAAGCGGAGGTAACGGTTCTCGCGCCCGGTGCGCCAGGAGCCAGTGAACGCGAAATGATGGGCCCCGTCGACGTTCGAAGATTTTCGTACTTCTGGCCGAAGAGCAAGCAATGCCTGGCCTACGGCACCAGCATGGTGGATTCGATGCGCGAGTCTGTTTGGGCCAAAGTGCAAGTGCCAACGTTCCTGATGGCGCAAACACGTGCTGTCCGAGCGCTGCTTTCAAAAGAGCATTTTGACGTCGTCAACAGCCACTGGATGGTGCCGCAAGGCTTGAGCGTTGCGATGGCGAGCACCGTGAGCAAACCGTTTAAGCATGTGCTCAGCATTCACGCGGGTGACGTGTATCTCTTGAACAAGCTGCCGCAAGGGAAGAGGCTCGCCAAATTCATTATGACGCGCACGGATGCCGTGTTTGCCGACGGCAGCCACGTGCGGGACACCCTGGATCGTCTGGTCGGCGCACCTTCGAATGGGATCCTCCAGCCGATGGGAGCGCACGTGGAACTTTTTCGAAATGCTAAGCCGATGGCGAGTCCATTCCCTGGTGGCTTCTTGTTGTTCTTCGGGCGCTTCGCCGAGAAGAAGGGCATCACCTATTTGCTTCAGGCAATGCCACGAGTGATCGAGCGGTTTCCTGGGATGGGGCTCATTCTGATCGGCTACGGCACGCTCGAAGCCGCGCTCCGCGCTGAGGCTCAGGCCTTGGGTCTCTCAGAATCGGTGCAGTTTGTCGGCGCTAAGAATCACACTGAAATCTGTGAGTATCTGCACGCGTGTCGGCTTGCCGTGGTGCCTTCGATCATCGATAGCCGTGGGGAAACGGAGGGCATGCCTACGGTGGTGATCGAGGCCATGGCGGCGGGCGTGCCCGTCGTAGGTTCGAATGTGGATGGGATCCCGGATGTGATTTCCGATCGCGTGAATGGTTGGTTGTGCCGAGAGAAAGATCCGGTGGATTTGGCTGAAAAGATCGTGACGGCGCTGTCGGATCCGAACGCGGAACAATTCCGACAGCGAGCCCGCGAAACGGCCGCACAGCATGACTGGGCCCAAGTGGCCGAGCGCTATTTGGAAGTGTTTGAACGATTACTACAACCGGGCAGCGCGGCCCCACAAGGCTGAGCGATGCCGGTCCGCTTGCTGGTCGTCAGCCCTTCGATGGCGCGCGGAGGCGCGCAGAGATTTGGTGCCACGCTGCTCGCCAAGCTGAATCGCAGTCGGTTCTCGCCTGAACTCGCCCTGCTTCGAAACGAGATCCAGTTCGACCTGCCAGCTGACGTGCCCGTGTATCCTTTGGGCTATCGGGGAGCTCTCACCGGACCGCTTGCCATTCGAAATCTCGCACGACTTTTGGATCGCACGCGACCCGACGTTATCCTCAGCACACTCTCGACCTCCAGCATCATGACAGGCTGGGCACTGAAATACTGTCACCACCGGCCCGTGTGGGTGGCTCGCATCGGCAACAACCCGCGCTTTCAAGACTCTTTCGTGAGGCGCCGTTTCGTGAGGCGTTACACCAAGGATGCTGATTTCTTCGTGGCCAACGCCGAATTTTTGCGCGAGCCCACCGAGGAACTCTACCCGTTCACGCGTGGCCGCCTCC
The DNA here is from genome assembly GCA_038246305.1 of Polyangiales bacterium. GTDB lineage: Bacteria > Myxococcota_A > Polyangia > Polyangiales > Polyangiaceae > JBBRRP01. The sequence goes on from JBBRRP010000034.1 coordinate 47,931, forward strand.
AAATAGTGAGAAACCCAGCCAATTTTTCGGCGATTGACGCTGCGCTGCCGCCCACATGGGAGCCCCCAGCCCCAGGCTCAGTTCCGATCATCCTCTCCGTTGCGCGGCTCGAACCCCAGAAGCGCCCGGATCTTTTGCTCCAGGTTTTCGCCCGCGTTCTGCAAGAACACCCTGCCGAACTCTGGATTGCCGGCGACGGCCCGCTTGAGAAAAGTGTACGCCAACAGGCGCACAGCTTAGGCATCGCGGCGAACGTTCGCTTCCTCGGCTTTAGTAAAAATCCGTTTGAATTGATGCTGAAGGCGCAGGTATTTCTCTTAACGAGTGATCATGAGGGGTTACCCAACGCGCTGATTGAAGCGCAAGGCCTCGGGCTACCTGCCGTGTCGACACGCTGTGGACCGGAAGAGGTGATCGTGGAGGGTAAAACAGGACTCCTCACGGACGTCGGTGATGTCTCGGGGCTGGCTACGGCAGTCCTCAAGTTGCTCAAAGACACTCAGCTCCACGCTAGCTTTTCTGAGGCGGCCCGACGCCTCACGCGCGAGCGTTTCGATGTGGAGCAAGTGATCCCCGTCTGGGAGGCGGTGCTTTTGGCTGCGGCGAAGGGCGATTCCAACACGCTCTGAGAGCTATGCTCGCGTGACCGGCGCTGAGCCTCGATAACCCCCAATCGCCGCAGCGTTGAGCCCGCGCTTAGCCGAGAGGCTTCCTCGCGGCGAGCAGATAACCTAAGGGGAATTTTTCTTGTGTGGTGAGCTTGTCCACAAACATCGCTGGCTTGCTGATCAACCACTTATTCAGCTGCAATACCGCTGGCTGTAAGCCACTGATGTGCCAGGTCGCCCCCAGGCTGAGGAGGGCCACCTGATGACCCAAAAAACAAAAAAGACCCCCAATAGGCGCAATATTCACCACTTCAAAGCCGGCGCGCTCAAACAGGTGACGCAGGCCGTAGCCTGTGAATCTGTAGTAGTCGTGGGGCTCTTCGTGCAGCCGGCTCAGGTGCGGTACGCTGATCAGCGCCATCCCACCCGGCACTAAGATCCGATACATCTCTGCCAGTGCCTTGCTCGAATTCGGCACGTGCTCCAAGACCTCTAAGGCCATCACCGTATCGAAGCTCTCAGCCGCAATCACGGCCCGGAGATCCTGAATGTCCCCAACGAAATCCAGGTTATCGGTGCGGCGTTCGATATCCAGCGTTTGATAACTGCTGACGTTCGGTCCGAGCGCGTCACGCAGCGGAACGGTGCCGGCGCCGATATCTAGCAGCCGCCCCTTGGCGTACTGCCTGAGAAAAGGGAGCACCTCTTCTCGCTGAAGCGCCAAGGCGGGCGACAACCAACCGACCTCAGGATCGCTGGCCAATGCAGAGGCCACATCACGGCGATTCTCCGCGATGCGCTCCTTCAATCCCGACACTAATCCGGCAAAAAGCCCCATTCCCCCACCGTACCCGAGCCCCGGGCCAAGTACAGCTTCTTACATGGCTAACTCAGCCAGCGGACCCATGCTGGGCTCGTGGCCGCCCTTGCCAAATTCATTGGGCTGCACCTCATCCATCGGCCGTGCCGGCACACCAAAGCCAACCGCGATGGATGAATATAGATCCCCAAGCGAACGCCAACCGTTACTGCCTTTGGCTGGATAACGCAGGAAGCGACCATCGGCCTTGATGCCACCGCCAGCATTGCCCACCAGCACCAACGGGAAACGGTGGTGGCCAGCGTGATGCTGTTCGCCGTTGTCACTGCCGAACACTGAGAGGCTGTTGTCGTACAGCGTCTTCCCGCTCGGCTGAGGGATCTTCTTCATTTCCTCGATCCCGTTAGCCATGAGCCCCGTGAGAAACTGGTGGAGGATGGCCAGGATCGGCTTTTGGTACATCTCGCCTTCGTGGCCGATGCCACTGAACCCGGACTCCAGGGGTGCATGTTCATAAGGCGTGCCGACCAACAGCTTGGTGAATTCTGGGAGGGTATCGTGCGAAAAGCCGCTGCCCACATCCATGCCCATCACGTTGCTGACACCGCAGGTAATTCCAAGTGTTGCAATGTTGTGCAACGACTGCAGCGTGGCCACTGGCTCACGTTGACCGTTGTCCGCCGCAGGCGCCGCAGGCGGTGTGCAGCTCAGCCCGCCCAACGCCATGTCGCGTTTTTCGAACTCCTCCATGGCGGCCAAATAGGCGGCCAGCTTGCCGCGCTCTTCAACGCCGAATGATTTCTCAAGACGCGCGATGTCGTCCTTCAAGCTATCAAATAGGATGCGACTCTTTGCCGTCGACGCAGCGCTCGCCATGACCTGACCAAATAGACTCTGAAAGAGCAAGGCTGGGCTTTGAATCGCCGCCTCAGGCTTGTTACGACCCGAGGCAAATAAGGCTGCACGCTGCGCTTCGGGCCGCGTGGAAGCGCCGATCAGAATCGACTTGCGCGGTAAACCTTGACTCAAGGTTTCGGCGAGAAACTGATCGATCGTGATACCGCCTGGCATCGCATCACCGGGCCCATCGCCAGGCGGCATACAATTCATCGCCATGAACATCATGCCGTGCCCACCATCAACGGAAGGAACAGCGGACTGATTGGCCAGGCCGTCCACCAGCAGCATGCGATCCTGATAAGGAGTGAATGGCTTGAACGATTCTGGCATCGTCCACGCTTTCTGTTGAGCAGCTGGCATCGCCACCGTTGGCATCACCACGCCGCTGTCTCCGCCTTCACGGAACACATCCGGAG
>JBBRRP010000035.1:0-50019 GCA_038246305.1 Polyangiales bacterium
CACCAAATTCGCGTTGCGTGCACAGCCTGGGTTCTCAAGCGTCGAGGTGAGCCGCGGTGCTGTGAAGCTGATTGATAATCGCGATCGCCAGGTGACGGTCTATTCCGGGGAAACAGGCGAGATGGACGCTGAGGATGCACCGCGCGTCGGTTCGGGTTCGCTCAGCCAAGCTTTGGCCTGGAGCGAAATCGCCGAGGACAAGAACGAGACGTTGGAAGTGAGGGGTTTGGGTGAGCTCCGTGCCAAAAAGCCCGGCACCGGCACGGAGCTAAAAGGCGCCGTCACACTCACGCAACATCAGGTAAAAGTTAGGATCTCCGGCATCATGGCGCGCACCGAGGTGACGGAGGTGTTCACCAACCATACGAATGATGTGCTCGAAGGCATCTTCCGATTTCCGTTGCCGCCCGATGCCCAGATCGAACGCCTTGCTCTCGATGTGGACGGCAAGCTGGAAGAAGGCGCCTTCGTGGATCGTGAAAAAGCGGCCAAGATCTGGACCGGCGCGATCGTGAACGCCAATCGTAACGTGAAACCGCCGCCGCCCGATGAGATCATTTGGGTGCCCGGGCCTTGGCGAGATCCCGCGCTCCTTGAATGGCAGCGTGGCGGACGCTTTGAGCTGCGCATTTATCCGTTGCCGCGTCAAAGTTCGCGCAAAGTGGTGCTGACGTACACGCAAGTCTTGAAGCCCGTGGGGAAAACGCGGCGCTACGTGTATCCGCTCGCACACGACCCAAGTGGCTCCACGCAGGTGGATGATTTCTCGGTCGATGTTGAAGTGCGAGGCAGCGACGCCCGTCAGCGTATTCATACGCTCGGCTATCCACTGCGCCAATCGGAACACGACGCCGCCATCGCTTTTGATTTCGCCGAAACCAATTTTTTTCCCCGCGGTGATCTAGCTCTTGAATACGCGCTACCCAGCGCCGAGCGCGAAGTTTCCGTTTGGACTTACGGCGCCAACCCAACCACCCGCGACGCTCCCACCGCAGGCGCAACTCGGGACACGCAACCCACCTCCAACGACGACGCAAGGGGGCACACGCAACCCACCTCCAACGACGCCTACGTAGCGCTCACGATTCGTCCCGAGCTGCCCCGGCGCACGGCGGCTCGCCAGCTCGATTTCGTGTTTGTCGTGGATGCCAGTCGCTCCATGTTTGGCGAAGCGTATGGCAGAGCATCCGCGCTCGTGGCACGTGCGATTCGGGAACTCGACAGCGCGGACCGTGTGAACGTGTTCGCTTGCGACGTGAAGTGCAGTGCCTTGGCTCAGCAGTTTCAGACAGGCGGCGCCGAGGCGGCCCAGGCCACTTTAGCTTTCTTGCGAAACGTCACGCCAGAGGGCGCCTCGGATGTGACGGGAGGAATCGAACAGGCCCTCGCCGCAAGCCAACGCGACCGCGATTCGGGGCATGAATTGCGAGTGATTTACGTTGGGGACGGCACCCCCACAGTGGGAGCCATCCTGCCCGGGTTGATCAAGCGCGAAGCCAAGACGCTGAGCCTCAAGCATCAAGCCAATATTCTAGCGGTCGCGGTGGGTTCAGATTCTGACGTGAACACGCTCGGCGCACTCGCACTTGGCGGAGGAGGCACCGTGCTCCCGTACACTCCCGGCCGCCAAACTGCCGAGGTTGCGTATGATCTACTAAGCGCGAGTTACATGACATCGCTGCGCGACGTGAGCATCGAGCTCCCGGCAGGCCTCTACGCGATTACTCCGAGCGAAGCTCCTCCCATCCTCGATGGTGGAGAGTTGCTGGTCACGGCGCGCTCGCGGTTGTTGGAGATCCGTGGAGATGTCGTGGTGCGGGGTCTGTACGGCGGCAGCCCGTATGAGAAACGTTACCCAGTGAATTTCGCGGTTGAAAACCGCCCCGCGAATGCATTTGTGCCCAGGCTCTTCGCTGCGGGTGCGATTGCTGATCTCGAAACAGATGGCAGCCAAGCCGCGCGTGAGCAAGCCGTGCGGTTGTCTCAGGAGTTCAACGTGGCCAGCCGTTACACGTCGCTGCTCGTGCTCGAAAGCACGGCGATGTTCAAGGCGTTCGGCCTGGACAATTCGCGGCGCAGCCCCGAATGGTCGGGTGAAGAAGAAACCGAAGACGCGCTTGCAAATGAAGAAGATGGCGAAAGCGAAAAGGACAAAGCCAGCAGTCCCCCGTTCGACGAAAGCGGTTCTCAATCGGGCGGAGGGTCGCTTGGCGCCCGCTCAGCACCCAAGAAAGCGAGTGCCACCAGCGGTCGCGGTGCCTTGGACGACCTAGGGAGCCCCGAAAAGTCCGAGGCGAACGGGCGTTATTCACAGCCAAGCTCTGCCGCCGCTCCACGCGCAGCGAGTGATCGCGCCTGGGCTGCGCCACCAGCGCCCGCTCCGAGCGGCGCGCCGGCGCTCCGCCCCGATGGCGAAGGAAACACCAAGCCCCAGCTCCAGCGCCGCGAGCAGCCGCTCGAATTTGAGCCACGTAACCGGCTGCCGCCGCCCCGTATGCCCACCATGATCCCCATGCGACGCATCTGGAAACGCAGCGGGTCCATCGAAACACTGCAATTGATCCCAGAAAGCGCACAACCAACACGCATTGGCGAAGCAGAACGCGACTACGCCTATCGCTCAGAAGCGAGGCAGCCCCTGATCAATCTCTACAGGCTTTACATGATCGCCGGCGACCTGGAGCGTGCAAGCCACTTAGCCATTCACTGGTCGGAGAAAGAGCCGCTCGATCCCGAAGCACTGACAGCAACAGCGGATGTCGCAGCTCGCCTCGGCGATCGAGACCGCGCGATTCGGATCCTCGGCAGCGTGCTCGACGCACGGCCCGGTGAATTCAAAGCTCAATGGCGCTTGGCTCGGCTCTACCGCTGGGGTGGAGAAACTCGCCTCGCTTGTCGTTTCAGTCTCGCCATCGCCCAAACCCGACCTGACAACGCTCGCTCCCTCGCGGATGCGGTGAAGTGCAGCAGAGAGCTCGGGTACTCGGATCTGGGCGAAGATCTCCTGGCGCGCGCGGCCAACTCAGTAAGGCTCCAGGCCCAGGCCCTCCTCGATCAGCCGGTGCTGAGCGAACGCTTGAACGGCGACGTGCGCCTCGAAGCAACCTGGGAGGGTGGCAGCAGCGATCTCGATTTGGGCCTCTTGCACCCAGATGGCCATCGGATCTCCTGGCTGGGCGCGCCTAGCCAAGAAATCATCACCAGCCTGACCCCGACCAGCACCCGTTCGGAAAGCTTGAGCCTCCGCGGTGCCAAAGCCGGTCAATACGTCGTCGAGGTCGTGCGAGCTAAAGGCCGAGGACCCGTGCGAGGCGTGCTGACACTCACCGTTGGTACGACCACACGAGAAATCCCATTCACACTCACTGGTTCGCACGAAACATTAGCGCTAGCGAAGGTGTCGGTGCGCTCGGAGCTCGTGCCCTATTGAGCGCTCGTCTGCACAGGCTGGGGGGGCTGGGACGACTGGGACGACTGGGACGACTGCGCTTTCTTACGCCGAAGCAGGAAGAACGGAAGCAAGAGCGACCCACCGGGCGTCACAATCACGACCAAGGCCCAAAATACAATTCTTGCTAGCGAAGCCATCCGAACATCCTCTAAAGCACTGAACGTGCCATCTTCGGAAACCTGAAGCGCTCTTCACGATTACCGAATAACTCAGTGTAGCACGCGCATAGTGCCAAGGTGGTGCATAAGCAAGACCGGATCGGCGTGTCGCGGCTGCCTCGCCGTGTGTCACTTAGGCGCGGTGCGAGCCTTGTCTGTTGTCAGCGTCAATCGCAACCCGTTGAGTCAGTCGGAGGCTTTGCCCATCGCGTGGTAGCCCTTATCCACGTAGAGCGTTGTCCCGGTAATTCCAGAAGCCAGCGGGCTGCAAAGAAACGCTGCCGAGTTCGCTACTTCCTCGGGATTGAGCTGCTCGGTGAGCGGAGCATTCAACGAATAGTAACCAATGATGTCGTGAATGATGCCGGTAACGCTCGCCGCGCGTGAAGCGTAGGGCCCTGCCGAAATGGTGTTCACCCTGATTTTGTATTTGCGCCCCGCTTGATGGGCCAAAACCCGTGTATCGCTTTCCAGCGCAGCTTTAGCTGCGTTCATTCCGCCGCCGTACCCAGGGATCACGCGTTCGCTCGCCAGGTAAGTCAAGGAAACGGTCGCCGCTCCCGCGGGCATCAGCGGAGCGAAGCGCTGAATCATCGAAACCATCGAGTAAGCACTCACGCTCACAGCACCTAAGTATCCAGAACGGCTCGTTTCCAGCAGCGGCTTTTGAACTTCAGGCCCATTGGCGAGCGAGTGCACCAAAATATCCATCGATTGATCGCCAAACTCAGTGAGCCAGCTCTGTTTTAAGCCTTCGATCGTGAAATCACCGCGGCCCGAATAGCGCTTGCTCGTCCGAACCTCCTCGGGAACATCCTCGAGAGTGTCGTAGGCTGCGTCGAGCGGGTAGATCCGCTCGAACTTCATCAAACTGTCGTCCGATAGCCTGAGCGACTCATTCAGCTTGCCACGCCGCAAGAGGTTCTCCAGGATCCCGAGCGCCGGCGGCCAGGTCCCAAGGCAAACCGTGGCACCGGCTTCGGCAAGAGATTTGGCTATCGCAAACCCAAAACCCTTGTCGTCCGCAACCCCGGCAACGAGTGCCCGCTTACCCTTCAAATCGATATTTAACACGGGGTGGCGTTATCGACCCATTGGGCCCGTCGTGGCAACCCCTCCGCGCTCCGAAAACTTGAGCCGAGGCAAAACCGGGGAGGACTCTTCAGCATGTCTTTGTGCTAGGACGCGCCCCATGGCTTTGCACCGCCACTGGCATCACGTACTCAGCGCCTCCTTGCTGCTGGGCGCGCTGGCGTTGGGCTCGCACGGCGCCGAGGCCACCGTGGTGGAACGCATCGTTGCCGTGGTCGGGGAAAAGCCCGTTCTGCTGAGCGAGCTCCGAGAGAGAGCGCGCCCTTTGATGCTGCGCGTCTACGCCCAAAGCCGCAGTGCGTCGGAGCGAGCCGCTGGGCTTTCGCAGATCTACCAACACACGCTCGAAACCATGATCGACGAGCTGCTTGAGCAACATGCCGCGAGCGACGCCGACATCAAGGTCACCAAGGAAGATGTCGATAGGATGCTCCAGGTGGTCGCGTCCCAGAATCAGCTCAGCGTCGAACAGCTACTTCTGGAAGCCAAGAAGAGCGGGCTCGAAGAGGCGCAATACCGCGAGGAGCTCAAACGCCAAACGTTGGCGCTGCGCGTTGCCGAATGGCGCTTTCAAGGACGCATTCGAACCACAGAAGACGACTTGCGTGAAGCTTATGAAAAAGTCGCCAGCGAAGCCGAGGCCCGACGCTCGGTGCGCCTTGCTTGGATTGTGGTGAATACGGGCCGAGGATCGCAGGAGGTGCCAGAAAAAGCAGCCACCGTGCTCAAGATCTCGCAGTTGCTGGCAAGCGGGGCTGATTTTGCCGAGCTCGCGAAGCAGTATTCCGAGGATGCCAAGAGCGCAGCTATCGGCGGGCTTTTGCCGGATACCACGCGAGCCCAATTGCCGTTCGCGCTGCAGCGAACCCTGAGCTCACTCGCGGTAGGTCAGGTTTCGAATCCCGTGCACGTCGCCACAACAACAGTCTTCGTGAAGTTGATCGAGCAGGGCCCACTTGAAATCCCGACCTACGCCGACGCACGCGCCGGCTTGGAGCAGCAGGTGCGCAGCCAGAAGATGAATGAAGCCCGGAAGCAATGGCTAAAAACACTGCGACGCCGCACGCACGTCGAAGTCCGCTTCTAACCGCGGTTTTTTCCTGCCAGCTCGGGCGTGCCTGTTGCGCCAAATTGACAACACCACTCACCCGGTCGCCAGCCTGGCAGGCTCCGTCAGCATCGGAAGCCCGTGGTTTGGCAAAAGAAGCATCAAATCCCTGCGCTTCAGCGACTGACTTCCTGGCATGCTCCATGCTAATCACCGGCGCGTGAACGCTCTTTGGGTCCGTCGCGCTGTTTTGCTGAGTCTTTGGTTCGCTCTGGTTCTCGCAAGCGTCAGCTTGAGTAGCAAAGCCTGGGCGCAAGCGGCAACAATCTCCGTCACCGCCGCCGACGTGAACCGCACGCAGGGTCTCCGCAACAGCACCGAGCAGCCCTATTGGGTCAATCACGCTGACTGCGAGAGCGACAACGATTTCAGCTTCCCCCTCGTCTTCACCAACCCCGGCACCCTCCATTTGGAAGTGTGGGCGGGCGCCGCAAACTGCGCGACCGCAGCTGAGCGCAAGGCGACAACAGGCGGTTGCACGCTAATGGGTACCTCAAACTCGTTGGGTACGGGCGCCACGATTAACGTCGCTGTTAAGGATCTGGTGCGGGCCGCCTACCCTGCCGCCGACGCCGCTAACCTTTGCTCTCCCGACAAGGCAGCGATTGCCCAGTCAATCACTGTCTATTTCTTGCTTCTCAACAACAGCAGCGACGAAGCCTCCATATCCGCGCGTTTCCCCGCGACCGAAACCATCAACGTGGATCTCGTGGGACCCCAGCCTCCCACGGAGATAGTCGCCGGCGCCGGCGAGGGCCGGCTGCTCGTCAAATGGACTTCCAGCAGCGAAACGAGCGATCCAACTCAAGGTTATCAGCTGTATTGTGAGAAAATCGTCGGAGATGCGAGCTGCACGGGTTCAACGCTCAAGGCAGGCGCAACACCCAACGCGTCCCTCCTTTGCGGGGTGAACACGGGCGAAGCCGTCACGAGCGGCACCGCTTCGGGCCTCGAGAATGGAGCCGTCTACGCCGTGGCCGTGAGCGGAACGGATAAAGCGGGCAACGAAGGCGCCCTTTCAGAAGTTGTGTGCGGAACGCCGGAGGAGGTCACAGACTTTTATGAGTCCTACCGGCAAGCGGGAGGCAGCGCGGGCGGAGGCTTCTGCAGCTTTTCGCTCCAACACACCCGCAACGGCGTCGGCTTGTTCGCTGCGGCATGGCTCATTGTCGCCGGGCTCCGCCGCCGGCAAAGAAAGGCACGCTCGTCTTCTTGGATGAAGCACACTGTGGGGCTCGGTTGCCTGCTGGCCGCGAGCACTTCAGTGAACTCTGCTCAGGCAGCAGCAGGCAATGCAACATTCGGGAGTGACGGTGGCGTCGAGTCCAAGGCTCACGGCATTTCCGTCGGGAACCACGCGCTCTACGAGCTGCGCTTTGGTCCGTATCCACCCAAGATTGACGACGAATTCGGCGGTAGTGGCCCGTATCAAGTGATGTACGGCAAAAATAAGCGATTGCTCGTAGGGTTTGAGGCTGATTGGCTGGCGCTGCAGCTGGATGACGTTGCAACGCTCGGCCCAGCCCTGGGTTTCGGGATGACCCAAATGACGGCCAAGTCCCCGCTAGCAAGTGGCGCGGGACTATCCGGTGAAGACAACACGTTGAGCATCGTGCCGATGTACGGCGTGGGTGCGCTCCGAGTGACCGCACTCCAAGATCAGCTGGGCATCCCACTCGTCCCCTTCGCTAAAGCAGGATTCGGCTATTCGCTCTGGTGGGCAACCAGCGCCGGCAATCTCTCCCGCTACAATGGCTCCAAAGGTCGGGGCGCTTCCTATGGCACCCAGTGGTCAGCCGGCTTGATGTTGAACCTCGGCTTTCTAGATCGCGCGGGCGAAGCCGATCTCCGCACTGGCCCAGAATTCGAGAGCGCTTACCTATTCGGCGAGTGGTTCAGCAGCAATCTCGACGGCTTCGGCGGCAAGAAGCTAAATGTTGGCAGCGATACCTGGTTCATTGGTTTGGCGCTCCGCGATTAAGCGCCTTCGACGCGTCTGCAACGCCGCAGTTTCTGAACAAGTCCGCTAGCGGAGCTCGGGCAAGATATTTAGGTAGAGCTCGTCGACCGCGAAGCTGAGCTTGGGATGCTCCAGCGTCACTGACTCCCCGGCCCTGTGTTCCCGCTGGCTCCAGCCCTCAGGCGTTCGTGCAAAAACGGTTACCTGCGGCCGCCGGTGTGATACAAAGAGGACAGCCGCTGTGCTGTTAAGCTGCTTGTAATGATTGAGCTTCTCTCCGCGGTCAAAGTCCTCCGTTGAATTACTGGTTATTTCCACCAAAAGGCACGGGTTGACCACTGCATTCGCGTCGATTTGGGAAACCTGACGTGCTCCGCACACGACCGTCACGTCGGGGAAGGTAGACATATCCGTGGCTTCGATGCGGATCTTGAGGTCCGAGGAGAAGATGCTACAGCGCCCTAAAAGAGCGTTGCCCAGAAGGCGTGTGATAGAAGCCGCAAGCGCCGCGTGCTCCGGCGTTCCGCCCGCCATGGCATAGATCTCGCCCTCACAGTACTCCAGCTTAACGCCGCTCTGCTCAAGCAACCGAAGGTAGTCCTGATAGGTGTGGTGGAGCCGCCGCGCCGTGCTCATCGAGAACAGCCTAGCTCGCTTCGCCGAGCTTGTCGCAAAGGCGGAGGGGCCCCTCCGTCGGTGCGTGCAAAAATCGCACATTTATCTCAGCAACTATGCGTTCCCAGCCCACGGCGAGCGAGTCCCGTGTCCCGACCGGCCTCAGAAGGCGCAAAGCGCGGACTGTCAGCGAGATTCACGACGAAACGCGGGCAGCTTTTCGGGGATCCTAGCGCGACCGTAACAAGCGCTGAATGTGCCGCTGCTCCCACGCAATGGCGCGAATATAGTCCCGAAATTGGCCCTCACGGCGGCGGAACTCCGCACCGTGCAGCACCACATTCTTACCTGCACGCGTGGCCTCCACGAGGTGATGGAGGAGCTCGTGGTAGACCACATAAGCCACAAAATAACGCGGCACCCAGGCCTGATCGAGCGCGGGATGGACCCGAATCAACCGCTCCCGCGGGCTGTACGAACCCAGCTTGATCGCCTGCCGTACACCAACGCGCGGCTGCGTTCGCCGGCCCCAAGTGATGAGCACGCCGGGAGCGCTCTCACCGAGGTAGCGCCGGCTCACCTCAATCAGGATTTTAGACAAATCGTGATGCGCGCCTTGGGTGCGCACCGGACCGCTCACGGGCTGAGAAGGGCGAATTCGATGCTTATTTGCCTTAATAAACGCATCCACCACCGCCGACGACTCGGAATCATTGAACACGATGTAGCGCGCCAAAGCTTCCTGGACCCGATCCGGGGCACCCAGGAACATCATGTGCAGGCGAACCCGAAGCCGCCCCTCTGTGCGTGTCTGGGTGATCATCCTCCGGACATTGTCCGTGACGCCCAGCTGAACTGGCCCATCGAACGCCAATTCAAGCCGGCGCTCGAGCGCCTGGCGCGCCCCTTCATGCACAAAGATCTGCGGACCGATGGGAAGGAACTGCAACGGGAAGCGCAACAGCTTCGGATCCGGAATGCGCACCGCTGACGGCGCCATACGAGCAGCCCGCACGTAGCCTGGCCGTTTCCGCGGGGCTGCGGACTCGAACCAGGGGAAGCTAACGGAAAGCTCTGTCACAGTCTTGAAAGTATGGCCTAAGGTCGACCCGGAGTGGCGTCAAGAAATCGTAATTTGCCGTCTTATTTCGTAGACTTAGCCCCAGAACTTGAGTTGCCAGCTGGAGCCTAGCCGTAACTCTGCCCAGGGACTCAGGAATCGTGATGCTCAGCAGAGAAAGCCCAGCAACTCGACTCCTTACCTGCCTAGAAAGCATGCCTGTGAAGGGGGTTTTAACCCCCGAAACGAAAGCGTTTGGCTGAGGCCTCGTGCCGTTGAGAGGCCGAAACTTCATGAGGCTTTGACCCGGATGAGGCTTTGACCCGGGGCCTCGTCACCGCCCAAAGCCGAACGGCCTGAGCCTCATCACTTCGCAAGGCCGAACAGCTTTAAGCCTCGTCGCTGCGCGTGGCCGGGCGACGTGCAGCAGCAGCGTTACCGTTTGCCTTTACGTTGCCGTCCACCTTGGGCTCACCCTTCGCAGCCAGCTTAGATTCTTTCTCTACACCCCCGGCACTCTCGGCGCCCTCGCCAGACTTCGCTGCCGCAGAGCCCACCCCTCTGACGATGCCATGGTGCTTGAGGACGCCAGCTTCGAGCTTGGCAATGAGCTCAGGATGTTGCTCCAAATGCAGCCGAGCATTGTCCCGGCCTTGCCCAATCCTCTCCCCGTCGAGCGAGTACCAAGCACCTGACTTGGCAACAAGCCCAATATCCGAGGCCATATCCAGCACTTCTCCCGACCGACTCACGCCCTGCCCATACAGAATATCAAACTCCACCTCACGGAATGGAGGCGCCATCTTATTTTTGACGACCTTCACACGTGTGCGATTCCCGACGACCGCCATCTCTTTGCCCGCCTGCGCAGCCTCCTTGATGGCTCCAATTCTGCGAACATCCAGCCGAACCGAGGAATAGAACTTCAGCGCGTTGCCGCCCGTGGTCGTCTCTGGGCTACCAAACATAACGCCGATTTTCATACGAATTTGGTTCGTGAAGAAAATCATGCACTGAGACCGACTCACCGCGCCGGTCAGCTTTCTCAGAGCCTGACTCATTAGGCGCGCCTGAAGGCCAACGTGAGAATCGCCCATGTCGCCTTCGATTTCAGCCTTGGGCACGAGAGCGGCGACAGAATCGATAACGACCAAGTCAACCGCGCCTGAACGCACCATCATCTCGGCAATCTCCAAAGCTTGCTCGCCATAATCCGGCTGACTGACGAGAAGCTCATCCGTCTTCACTCCCAGCTTCCGGGCATACGTGATGTCGAGCGCGTGCTCCGCATCAATAAACGCCGCAACGCCACCTTGCTTTTGCACGTTCGCAATCGCATGCAGAGTGAGCGTTGTCTTACCGCTCGATTCTGGCCCGTAGATTTCCAAAATACGGCCGCGAGGATAGCCACCGATCCCGAGCGCGAGATCGAGACCCAACGAACCCGTTGGCACCACCGCGATATCTCCGCCGATCTTCTCGCCGTCTTTGAGGCGCATGATGGCGCCCTCCCCAAACTCCTTCTGTACGCTCGCAATTGCAGCCTCTAACGCACGCCCCTTCTGCTTTTCTTCAATCATGGTTTTTTCTCCGTCGGTTCAGCCTGGAAGGGTAGTACTGCTCCCTTGTTCAGGTGTCAACTGAACGGGCTGACGTTGAATGACCTACCAGCGCAATAGGCAAAAGTCACAAAAATCAACGCGAAGCGTTCCGGGCTGAGCAAGGAGCGCAGCCTGGACCCAAACCTATGGAAGTGATTAGCCTAATTCGTGGAACCGGGGTTTCCCGCAACGCCGGCATGGCCTGCGGCTCCAGCATGACCCGCAGCTCCGGAAGAACCGCCTGCGCCCGCTGTACCAGAACCTGCTCCGCCGCTGGTAATACAGGGATCGATTCGAGCTGAGCTACCAGCTGCTCCCGAACTGCCAGCTGCTCCTGACGAACCGGCCGCTCCCGAGCTGCCACCCATCGCAACAACACCTGGGCCACCCGCTGAGGCTGAACCGGATGCCCCTGAGGAACCGGCTGCTCCTGACGAACCCGCTGCGCCTCCCTGCGGACATGGCACTCCACCTGAACCGCCTGTGCCACTGGCTCCGCCGGTGGCGCCCATCATTCCACCGGTGGCCGTCTGCTCGGGTACGCCCACCGGCGTGCTCGGATAGCTACTACAACCAGCTGCCGCACCCGAGCCGGCGAGAAGGGCTACGGCAGCCCAGCCTATCCACTTCCAATGTCTCGGCGCCATGACAGACGCACCATTGCCTTTGTTGTGCGGTCCAAGTCAAGCACTCTCGAGGCGCTCGCTGTCTTACTGGCGTCGAGACGACTCGGGGAAGACTTGGCCTTTTACGGGAAAACTTCACTCAGGCGGGAGCCACGAGTTGCTGCTGTTGCTGCTGGAGAAACAGCGCGACCTGACGAGAACGCTCCATCGCAAACTGCTTCACCTCGCGGCTCTGTGAACCCATGAGAGCATTCAAAAGCTTGGTAACTTTGTCGATTTGGCGCGTCTGGAACAATGACTCAAAGTAATTATTGGCAAGTCGGACATCACGCGACATCTTGCCTTCATGCTTCTGCAGCAGCTCGATAACACGCTCAAGCTGGCCCTTCTGGCCATACAGTGCTGAGAGCGAAATCAGGGCCAGGGCATCGTCCGGATTCCGTTCCACGGCTTTCTCTGCGAAGCCGATAGCACGGTCACGGGTTTCCTCCTGGGCAGAGAATAGGCCCTGAAGCGCCACGTAGGGGGCGGCACTCTTCTTATTGGGCTCCGCGAGGGCCAGCTGCTCAATCCGAGCGACCGCTTTTTCCTCCCCTTCGTGCTCTTTCTCGAAACTAAACAGATAGGCCCAAGCGTCCACAGAAAGTGGATCGAGCTGGATCGCATGCTCGATCGACTCGCGTTCACGTGCCGGCTCCGCTTTGCCTTTGTAGGCCTTGGCCAGATGCAATGCGGGATACGGGTTTTCGGGGAGCAAATTCTGTGCACCCCGCAAGGTGCCCTCAGCTTTTTCCCAATTTTCCTGGTTCAGCTGCGCTATGCCGAGCGCCAACCAATCTTCTCCGCCGCCGCCTTGGGCCACGAGCTTGGCCAACACCTTTTCGGCCGCTGGAAAGCGCGCATACTTCATCAACTCCTGCGCGTAGATCCGCGCACGATCCAGGTCGTCTGGCGACTCTTGCCAATGCTTCTCAAGGCCTCCCAAAAGATCATCGAGGCCGATGGCGATCGGACGCCCCTGAGCATCTTGCACTTGAACCGCGGGACCGTTAAAGCCAAGCAGCTTCCAAAACTGTTCCATTTCGAGCGCTACGGGGCCGCCCTTCATGGCCTCCGTAAGTTCTCCGCCCGCATGATTGAGAGGCAACACGATGAGCGCGTTCCCTGGCACGCCTCCCGGGAAGGCACTCACAGGCGCCACAATCGCAGCTCCACCCTGAAGTTGGAGATTGGCTTGGACTTGTCCTTCGGCAACGCCGGGTGAATTGGGCTGGCTCATATTTCCCTGTGAAACGTTTGAAGAGACGGCGAAGTTAGCAGCGGCCACCTATCCGGGCAACACTCGCAGCGGCTGCCATGCCCCCGCCATTGGTTTTGGGGCAGAGTCGGTCTATAGCTGAGGAATGCAACGCGGACTCATTGCTTTTCTTAGTTTGGCTCTTCTCGTTGTCGCCAGCCTTTTGACGCTTCCGTGCTCGGCCGAACCGATGACGATCAAGCAGCCCGGCAATCACCCCAACTACGGTTTTGAGCTGGAGCCGCATCTGCTTTTCGGTGTCGGAGATCCCGGCCATGTGCGGGGCAGCGGCTTTGGCCTCGGTGCCCGGGGCAGCATACCCATCGTGGATAACGGCTTTGTCCCGACCATCAACAACTCGGTGGCGATAAGCTTTGGCTTCGATTGGGTTCACTACAGCGGTTATGAGTACGGCTACGGTGGCTGCTACAGAGTCGACGGCAGGTTCGTCAATTGCCCGTATGCTTACGATGAGAGCATCACGCATGTTTGGCTCCCCATCACCCTGCAGTGGAATTTCTGGTTAAGCCAGCATTGGTCCGTCATGGGCGAGCTCGGTCCAACCCTTCGCTATACGTCGGGCTACTACAACTCAGGTTTTGGCTTCGACAATCCGCTGGCGCTCTACGTCGGAGGACGCTGGCATTTCTCAGATCGAGCAGCGCTCACCCTGCGCCTCGGCTTTCCGACAAGCAGCGTGGGCGTTTCGTTCTTGCTTTAGGAAAGAGCCTCTCCCACATGGCAAGCCCCGGGGACTGACGCTATACCAACCCATCGTATGGGTTGGTCTTCTGTAGGTTGGTCCTCAATTCTGGCTGGCATCGTCGGGCTGGGTTTGCTGATGGTGGTGCACGAAGGCGGACACCTGTTGATGGCTCGCGCTTTCGGCATGCGAGTCACCCGCTTTAGCATTGGCTTTGGGCCAACGCTCTGGCGCCACCAGCCCAAACAGAGTGACACCGTTTACCAGGTCGCCTTGATCCCTTTTCTAGCTTACGTCCAGATCGCCGGGATGAATCCCTTCGAGGAATCGGACGCGGACGATCAGGGCAGCTACGCGAACGCCTCGTTGATGGGTCGCATTGCTACGATTTTTGCTGGCCCTCTGGCGAATTACCTGTTCGCCTCGGTGTTCTTCTTCTTGGCGCTCGTGATTGGCGGCCGAGAATCACCGACAACCGAAATCCGAACCATCGCGCCGAACAGCGCCGCCGCCAAAGCGAACCTGCGATTAGGCGATCGAGTGGTGGGGATTGATGGGAAGAATGTCGCTGATTGGGATCGCATGAAGAGCGTGATCGTGCGTAATCCCAAGAAGTCGATTGAGATCGAGGTGGTCCGTAAGGGCCAGCACGTGCGCCTGCCCATCACGCCAGAGAAGGACGCGCACGGTGAGGGCAAAATCGGGATCAGCCCGGTGTCTTTGCATAACCCCGTGGGGGTCCAAGAAGCCCTGGTGGATTCTGTGGTGCTGCCAGCTCGGACGGTACAGATGTTAGTCGTGAGCCTCGTCAAGACCGTTGCCGATGTGGCGACGGGCAGAGGAAAGCCTGAGCTCAGTGGGCCCATTGGGATAGTCGGTGAATTCTCCAAAGCCGCCGAAGAAGGCTTGCCTTACTTTCTGACGTTGCTCGGCATGCTCAGCGCTTACATTGGTGGCTTCAATCTGATCCCCTTTCCCGCGCTCGACGGGGGACGTTTGATGTTTCTTGGGTATGAGGCAGTGACCAGGAAGCGGCCGGAGCCGCGCTTGGAAGCTCAAATCCATATGGTTGGTTTACTGTTGCTTCTGGCCGTGATCTTGCTCGTCACGATTGGCGACGTGCGAGCGTTGGTGAGCCCGCGCGGGCAGTAATGCCGCGGGGCACGACCGGAAATGCGCACAGTGACGCCGCGGGGGCACGACCGGAATGCGCACAGTGGGCACCACCGGGCGCGAGTAGAAATAGGATTGCGGGCGGCGCGGCCCTTTTCGTGACCCGAAGATAGTACGCATGCTTACTATCTCGTTTCGACTTTGACTCGACTTTGAGAGGGTGCCACGGACAAGTTTGGGCGCATTTCGCCTCCCGGCTTGTGGGACCTTCATAGCATCTTGTACGATTCGGCCGTGCGCCTTCGGCTGATGGGTTTAGTTCTGGTGTGCGCAGGCGAAGTGGGCTGCGTAACACCCAGCGTTCGCTTAGATGAGGCACCGCGCGAGTACGTCGCTTCGGACTACCCGCTCGTGCTGAGGCGTTGGACGCGCAGCGAAGATCTCATCAACATCACCGAACTCGATAATTTGCTCACGGCCACGGCAACCTACGAATCGTGGGATTTTCGCTGGGCCTACGCCATCCGATACGCGGAAGATTACCGCTTAACCATTGACCAACGAACCTCCTTGCTGGAGCGCTCGCTCGCCGAAACGCGAGACGCGCACCAATTCTACTTGGCCCTCTATGCTGAGCGCTTCAAATGGAATGATCTCACGAAGACTGATCCGGCCTGGATCGTACGCCTGATCGACGACGAGGGAACCGAGACAACGCCCACCGAAATTGTGCCCGTCAAACGCCCGGGCGCGATTGAGCTCACCTATTTCCCCTACACAACGCCCTGGCGAAGTGCTTTTCGTATCTCATTTCCGATGGTGCGCGCTGATGGTCGGCCGACGATCTCATCGGCTGCACGCTGGTTTGGGCTGCGATTTGCCGGAGCCCAAGGGAACTGCGAGCTCATTTGGGAAATTGACAGCAACACCCGGAGCTTGCTCAGCCGGGGCCCCAAAGTGCATTCCACCCTCTAGATCCCAGCGAGGATCTCGAGCAGCGGCGGCACGCTCAGCAAGAGTTCGTGTGCCGTTTTGCGCTCCGTTTGCAAGAGAAGCGCGCCTTCCGAACCGGCGCTCACCGTCGAAGGCGCGGGCCCCGCTCGCATAATCTGCGCCGCAAAAATGAAGTCCCCTGGGTGGGCCTCCGAAACGATTTTCTGATCCGCATCCGTGAGCACCAGCGAGCCGGCACCCACGATGTACAAGGCCTCCACGGCATGCCCCAGCTCCACCACGACATCGCCTGGGCGGTAGTGCTGGACCTCACAGCGACTGGTTATCAACCCACGCAGGGCGTCATCCAAACGCTCGCCCATGGCACCCATGCCCGCTCCAGCTAACGCCTGATAGTGATCTGCCACCTGACGCAAATCCTCCTCGACCCAGGGGCACTGCGCCATTTCGCGACTGAGCTCCTCACGTGAAAATACGGCCACGCGCGTGCCGGCTTCGGCGCCGACCACCCGAATGGGTACGCCAGGAGTCAGGCTGCCCGAGGCAAAGACCACATCAGCCACCGATGCACTCGCACAGGCCGCATCGGCCAAAGTTGGCATGATGTAGACCGTGCCGGAAAGGATTAAAGCTGCTCCGAAATCCCCAATCTCCTCATCCGGAGCGAGCTCTACCACTCGAGCGCTCGCCGCAAGCCGCCGCTGTACATCGTCTGGGAGATCTTGAAGACCGCGTACCTCCACCAACAAAATTCCTTCGATCTCCGCATCGGCTGGCTCATCCGGCGCTTGCGCTTCCGGCGCTTGCGCTTCCGGCACTGATGCGTCGAGCTCAGTCGGTGGAGCCTCTTCCGCGCTGCCCGGCTCAGAATACTCGCCACCCACATAGCCTCCGGGGGGCGATACGAAACCAAACGCCTTGTTCACCGGCTGACTTAGTTCACTTGGGCTGGGCAACCGCATGCTATCAGGCTCCAAATCGTGGAGCACTGTGCTGCCTACAGGCGAGTCGGAGCTTTCTTCTTCCTCAAGCTCCACCTCTTCGTCGAGGGAATCCATCTCATCCAGTGCGGGCGATGAGGCGCGCAGGGAAGGAGCCGCGGCACCAGCTACCGTTTGGTTCCACATGTGCTGCGTCAATGCCGCCGCCGACACTCGCAGCTGCTCGGCGCGCCCGGTTGCTCCAATCCCCTCGGCCGTTTCAACGGCACGCTCCAGCCAGGTCAATGCGTCACCGTAGGCCTGACGCGTCCACTGGACCTGCGCAGTTTGCAGGGCCCACGCGACATCGTCGTCGTCCTCGTCAAGGACGGGAGGTATCGCAGAGGTCGGTCCCACAACGCCGGTCACTAATGGGTTACTTTTGCACTAGTTGTGGCGCGTTGTCACGCGTTGGGTGCGAGGAGGCAAGCTTCTGCACGGCGAAAAACGACCCAAACGCGCTAGATCCCCGGGGGAATCAGGACCTCGCGATCCTTGGCACCATTCGGCGGACCGACCATCCCGCGCTTCTCCATTTGCTCCACGATTTTCGCGGCGCGGTTGTAACCCACAGTCATTTTCCTCTGCAGCCACGACGTCGAACAGCGCTGCGTTTCTCCAACAATGCGCACCGCCTCATCAAAGCGTGCGTCCAGCTGTGCGTCATCCTTGGCGCACTCTTCCGAATCACTGTCGTCGACCAAAATGGCTTCGTGATACTGCGGCGTCCCCTGTGTTCTTAGATAATCCGTCAGCGCGCTCACTTCTTCTTCACTCACAAACGGGCACTGGACGCGCCGTGTGTCGGAAGCGCCGTTCAGTTTGACCAGCATGTCACCGCGGCCGAGCAGCACCTCAGCGCCCTGCTCGTCGAGAATCGTCCGGCTGTCGACTTTTTGAGCGACGCGGAAAGCGATCCGCGATGGGAAATTGGCTTTGATCATGCCGGTGATCACGTCAACGCTGGGCCGTTGCGTGGCAAGCACCACGTGCATCCCTGCTGCGCGAGCCTTTTGTGCCAACCGCGCCACACACACCTCGACGTCTTTGCCTTGCTGCATCATCAGATCAGCAAATTCATCCACGACAATCACGATGTACGGAAGCTTTCCCGGCAAGATCACCCCGTCGCTGCCATCCTTGGCGCTCGGGATGTTCACTAGGGCACCATCCGCTGACAGCGCGAGTACCTCTGAGGCCTTGGGCGCAGCGATCTCCCCCGACTGAACGCGTTCCGCCCAACGATTGTACGTGGTGATGTTCTTGGTGCCCGCGCCAGCGAAGAGCTGATAACGACGCTCCATTTCATTCACCGCCCATTTGAGCGCGGTCGCTGCCTGTTTCATGTCCGTTACGACGGGCAGCAGCATGTGGGGAATGCCGTCGAATGGCGCCAACTCCACCACCTTCGGGTCAATCATCAGGAAGCGCAGATCCTGGGGAGTGCGGCAGAATAACAAGCTCGCGAGCATCACGTTCAGCCCCACGCTCTTTCCAGCGCCCGTGGCTCCCGCAACGATCACGTGGGGCATGGACGCCAGGTCACCGTAGAAGGGTGCGCCGACGATATCCCTGCCGAGCACTACGGGCAGCGGAGCCGTTTTCGCGAGCGCTTCGAAGCGCTTATCTTCTACCAGTTCGCGCAGGCTCACGGGAACGCGCTCATCATTCGGCAGTTCGAATCCAATGCGATTCTTCCCAGGAATGGGTGCAATGATGCGCACCTTACGTGAGAGACCGAGCGCCAGATCATCAGAAAGCGCGGAAACTCGGCTCACCTTCGTGCCCGCTTCAGGTGACACCTCGTAGGTGGTCACGGTGGGGCCCGGATGGATCTCTTCGACTTTGGCCAAAACTCCGTAATCGGCGAGCGTCTTTTCGAGTTTCCGTGACAACTCCAGCACTCGGTCGCGATCGATGACCGTCGTTATCTCAGAGGGGGGTGCTAATAGGTCCGTCGCTGGCAACACGTATCCCGCACTTTTGCGGACCTTCGGCTCGACACTCGGCGGGGTGCGTTTCACTTCCCGCTCGGGGGAGGTGTCAATGATGGTCGGTCCGGCAACGGCAGCTGGGCGTGCGGACGCGCGGCGAACCGGAGTTGGTGCCGCTTCAGGCTTCACGGGCTCTTCATCATCGGGCTCATTTTTCGGCAGACGCGCTTGGGGCGTTTCCGGAGTCAGTGAATCGTCGGCCGGGAGCGGAGCCTCAGCAGGACGCTGACTCGTCGCACCGGCCACAGCTGATTTCGGCTCCAATCCAGACAAGAAGGCCTCATAAGGCGTTGCCATGCCGCGCCGGAGCGCCTCGGAGAGTGCCAAGGGCGGAGCCCCCGTCTGCTCGATGGGGATCCAACTCGAAGCGTCGTCTTGGAGGTGCAGCAACGTGGCGTCACCAACTTGGTTGGAATCGATTCGTGGCAGCGCTTGGCGCCTCAAGCACTCACGTTTTTCGCGGCGTTCGGCGTTAGCCTGAATCCATGCTGCAGAGAGCCGACTGAGTGCTTGTCCGCATTTCAAATACAGCACCTGCATCAGCCGACCCAAACGATGACACGCGGTGATGAAGGAGAAGCTGCTGCGCCCAATCAGGATTAACCCTATCGCGGTACCTCCCACTAAGAAGGAACCAGGTGCGGAAAACATCCCGCGCATCAATTCGCCAAAGAGCAATCCAACGTTTCCCCCGACCAACGTCGAACCGAAAACGCGCGTGTCGGGAAGTGTCACCTGCAACAACGCCGCGGCGATAATCGCAACGACCCAGTCTCCGGTGATGCGAAAGCCGAGCGCCCGTGACGGCATCCCGCGCAACAGCGGAATGCCGATCAGGACCAAATCCAGAGGACCCAGCCAGGCTGCTAGGCCGAAACCTCGAACCAGAAATTGCCCGAGAGTCGAGCCCGCTGGCCCCATCCAATCCGAACCGGTGATGGTTGGGTCGTTAGGATCGAGACGGGTGCTCGCGAGAGCTAGGGTCGCGAACACCGCCACCGCGAACAGGAGCAAGGCCGCGGCTTCGCGGCCGCGCCTAAAAACTGCGGGCACGCCAGGCTGATGGTGCCCAAGCCGGGTTGACTCTGGCTGGGGTTCTCGAAGAGCAAATAGGCGCGCCGACATAAGACTACGTACACCTACAGTAACCCACTGAAAAGAGCCAAAGAATATGTGGCGCACTTGCTGTTCGCGCGGGGCGGCGCCTGGCGGCGTGCGCTAGACCGGCCAAGAGATCGGGACTGGCAGCGCTTATCTAACGCGCAAACGGGCGCATTGAGCCTGTATTCTCCTGAACGTTCAGCTCTAAACTGACCGTTGGGCATGATGTCGGTTTTATTGAAGCTCTCTCGGAGTACACCCATGGTTCGAAGGCTGCAGCGGGCGTGTTCAGCGCTCGTTCTCGTTTCTGTTTTCGTGGGCGCCTCGTCGCTCGTTGGCTGCGCCATCTCAAAGGACGATGTTCACAAGTGGGCGAATCGCTCTCAAGGCCCGCGACGGCTCATCGCCGTTGTCAACCACGACAAGTACCCGCTTGAGCTCCGCGTTGAGGCGGTACGCACGCTCATCGAAATGAAGCCGCGCAAGGGGCGACGCATCGGACTTGAAGGCGGCGAGGATTCGCCTGGAGTCATCAACACCATCGCGCAATTGCCGCCCGTCGAACGTCAGAAGCTTCTGGACGCGGTGGTTGCCATTCTTCTGGAGGAGATGTCTCGTCCTCCCGCAGCGGTCAGCCAAGGACGCGGTGTTGACACCTCCTATCCCTTCAAGGATGCGGCATTTTCGCTGCTCATTCATGAAGACAAAAGTCTGCTGAATGAAGCCGCCCGTGCCCAACTGCGTGCCAAGCTCGCAGAATGGTGCATGGTCAATTTTGCTGAGAAAATGGATGACAGCTCTCAGCTTTACGGCGTCGAGCAAGTCATGAAGGAGCTGAAGAACGACGGCGCGCAACTGCTCCCCGCCCTCATCGTTCCGGGCGCACCCAAGATTGATCGCATCGCACAGCTCATATCTGATCTTGGCAACCAGAAGACCAAAGACAAGGCGAGCGATGCGTTGGTGGTCGTTGGCAAGACGGTGGATTCAGCAACTTGGCTCGAGCAAAAACGGGCTTATGTGAGCGAGCAAAATAGGATCTCGAAGCTCACTCCGACGCCCGCGCAGTTCCAGAAACAGCTCGAGGCCTTCCAAGAAGAGGAGCTCTTGCGCGTCTTCTCTTCGATGAAAAAAGTGGGTGGGAAATCGGTCGTCAGCTTCTTACTCGCGTACGCGCAAAATGGCGCGGCAGACCCAAAGCGTCGCGCCGCGGCGCTCGCCGCGCTTGAAGGGAATGTTAACCGCAACAGCACCGAGCACGCCGATATCTTGCTTGGCATCGCGGGTAACGACGACACTCCGGACATGGTGCGGCAGGTAGCTTTGGCGCGCGTCGGCGAGATGCCTCGCAAGCTAGTCGTCGAAAAACTCTTTGCACTGTTCTCTAACAAGCGCTGGCAGGTGCGCTGGGTGGCAGCTGAGCTAGTGCTCAAGATGAGCGACACGAGCCAGCTCGCCGAATTCATGGCGCAGATCGGGCGTGCCGCCAACATGGCCATTTCTGAGCCTCTTGAGTACGGATCCTTGATTGGCGAAATGAAGGGCTCCCCACCGGCCGAAGAGCTCGTCAAACGTTACTCTGCGGGTGGCAACCCGATTCAGGTGCGCCTGTCCGCACTCGGCTACTTCTACAAACACGGTGTAGCCAGCGAGATCCCCGAGCTTTCTGAGTACGCTGCCGACACCACCCGAGTCCCCGAGTGCGCCAAAACGGCGGAAGATTGCGAATGGAAGTGCACGGTGGGTGCCGAAGCTAAAGACGTGAAAACACTCGGAGAGTACGTGGAGTTCTGCGTGAAGCCAGCGATGGCGACGCGGCTTGAGGCGAAGTCGGCCGCAGGCAAGAGCGGACCCAAGAAGGGCTGAAATTTCGTTCATGACAACCGAGCCACACAAAAAGACGCCGCGCTCCTTTCACTGCCGGGATGCCCTTTGGCAGAAGTTCGAGCAAATGGCCAAGGAGCTTGAATGCTCCGCCGACTACCTGATCAACGATGCGATGAAGCAGTACGTTCGGCAGCGGGGCTACGCTGGTCCTGGGTCGACGTTAACCAACATGCCGGCTGTCAATTCGGAGACGGTGCCCCCGCAGCCGCCGACGGTTACCCCACCCCCGCTCCCACCGGCCTCCGCCGTTGTGCCAGCCGCCATAGCTCCGGGCCGATTGCCAGCAGCTCCACCTCCGCCCGGGCCCAGTACCCTCTCTGGAACAACCACAGGTTCTCACGCGGGGCCGCCACCACCTCCGCCGCATTTGCCGCCTGCCATCGTGACCTCGGGCTCCCAAGCAGGGCCGGCTCCAAAGGCGCCGCCGCCACCACCTCCGCCGCCGCCAGCGCGGGGCTTTCCGCCCCCGCCGCCACCCGGACCCGCCTCACAGGCAGCCGTGGCAACGCAGCGCGTCCCGCCCCTTGCAAGGCCGGGAGGATCGAGTCTACCGCCGGCGAAACAAGCCCCTCCGCCTCTACCATCTGCTGGTCCAAGCGGGGCTGGCACGAGGACCCTGATGGTCCGATACGAGGGTCAGATCTTCACGGTCAATAAGGATCGATTTGTAATCGGCCGGGGAAAAAATGCCAGCGATCTCACGATCAAGGACCCTAATGTTTCGCGGCAACACGCGCTCATCGAGTTCTCGAATGGGCAGTACTACATCGTCGATATGGGTTCGACCAACGGCGTCGAATTCAAGGGCTCAAAGGTCCAACGCAAAGTCATTGACGATGGGGACACCTTTCGCGTGTGTGAGCACGAGCTTTCCTTCTCGTTCACAGGTTAAACGCAGCGCGACGGGTCACCGTGAGAACGTGGAGTAGCCGAAAGGGCCAGCAACGCGCTGACCCTCTGCTCCGATTCGACAAGGACATTCCGAACTTGCGAAGCTTTGCTTAGCCGATCTTGCCTTGAAGCAAGAACGCGAGTGCGAACGCAAACAGCACGAGCGACTCGATCAGCGCCAACCCGAGAATCATTGGGGTCTGAATGCGAGGTGCAGCACCGGGATTACGGCTGATGCCCTCGAGCGCGGCTGCCACTGCTCTGCCCTGGCCCAAGCCACCACCGAGAACGGCAAGGCCCATCGCTAGGCCTGCGCCGAGAGCGGCCATGGCTTGAGCGCTGTACTGGTTGGCACCAGCGCCAGCTGCCTCCTGTGCAAACGCAGAGGTGCTCACCAGAGTGGTCATGAGGGCGGTACTGAGGGCCAACTTATTCTTCGACATTCTTAAGGTCTCCTTCTATTTTGAGCCAGGCAGGGCAGGCTTAACGCCTTTCCCTTCTGAGAGCCACCGTTTTTTGGTGGGATCTCCAAAATCCAAACGCCCCTGCTAATGCTCTTCGTGCTCGGTAGCAAGCCCGATGTAAATGCACGTGAGCAGGGTGAACACGAGCGTTTGCAGGACGACGACCAGTATCCCGAGAACCATCAGGGGCACAGGGACGAGTACGGCAAACAGCCCCAGAACAATCGAGAGGATCAGGTGGTCTACGCTCATATTGAGCATCAAACGCACGGCGAGCGTGATGGGCCTCACGCACAGCGAAATGATTTCAATCGGCAGGATGAGTGGGACAAGATACCAAGCAGGGCCCGCCAGGTGCTTGAGGTACGACCAGCCGTTTTCGATGAGGCCATACAGATTAAAAAGCACGAACACAACAAGCGCGC
This sequence comes from Polyangiales bacterium, assembly GCA_038246305.1. Taxonomy (GTDB): domain Bacteria; phylum Myxococcota_A; class Polyangia; order Polyangiales; family Polyangiaceae; genus JBBRRP01. The sequence goes on from JBBRRP010000035.1 coordinate 23,481, forward strand.
AGCCCAGCGTAACGTTGAGGCTACTCGTGGCCACGGGAAAACCGGGCAGCAGCGCGAGCACGTTAGCAAAGAATATGAACATGGCCGAGGTGCCAATGATCGGAAAATATTTCTTGGCACGCTCGGGGCCAAGCACACTCTTAGCGAGCTCGTAACAATACTCGAGGAACGCTTCCACGAAGGTTCGGATCGTCAGACCCGAATCAGGAACGACGGCTTCATCAGCCTTCACCAATTTGGCACGTGCGACAAAGGAGAACCCGAGCACCAAGATCAACGCAAAAAGAGCGGCAAAAAGCGGCTCAAAGCTGTGCCAAGTGGGACTCACATGGCCGATCACCGACGTGCCCAACAGGTCCGCGTTGTGCGCGAGTGTCTGCTTCATGTACGCAAGAATTAGCGTTAGCCAGCTGGTATGTTCGGGCATTTAGCGCTCCTCGTTAGCTTGGTGCGTGGGAAACAGCTGCCCTACAACAATGCCAAGCGGGACGGATAAGTAACCAAGACAAAGAAACAACAAGTTGACGAGCGAAGTTGACACGAGCAGCGCGACGAGTGCGAACAGCATCGCCACCTTGAGCGCTGAAAGGATAGCCCAAATGCCTTTCGGTCCATCAGAAGCCATTAGCCGGGGCACCAACCTGGAGAGCACCCAGAGATTGGTGGCTCCCATCAGTGAACCGAGGAACACGCTGAACGCCTGGACCCATCCCACCCAAACGAGCGTCAGCAAGGCTCCGAACACGCCCAAGGCGAGAACCGCCTGCGTGGTCCTATCCAGGCTGGAATAGAGGCGGTGGTTAGCGAGGGTCGTTTTCATGAAACTCTTTGCGTGCGCGACGTAGCCGCTCTTCTTCTTTGGCGGCAGCGAGATTAGCTTGCCGAAGAGCTCGCAGCACCGCCCTGATACCGGCAGCTAAGCCGAAAGCAAGACCTATCAGGGTGAGCCACTGTCCAGTGCCGAACTTGCCATCCAGCCAGCGTCCGAGAAACATTCCAAAAAGGACGCTGAGCGCGAACTCCAACCCGAGGGTCCCATAACGGCCAACGTCTTTCCAATCTTGCTGCACGAGCGCCCTGACGGCCGCGGTCGCTTAACACGGGGAAAGCGCGGGGGTCAATGCGGCGGGTCAATGCGACCAGGACTCCAACACGCCCCGTAACTGGGCCAGGGCTCGGCTTCGATGGCTGATGGCGTTCTTCTCGGTGGCGGTAAGTTCGGCCAGCGTCCGCGGCCCGTAGCCATTTGGAATAAACACTGGGTCGTACCCAAAGCCACCGGAGCCGCTTGGCACGTCCGCAATCGATCCTTCGAGTGTTCCGCGCACCGTGACGAGCGGGTGCCCGGGAGCCACCACCGCGATCGCGCACACAAACCGCGCTCCACGCGAAGGTGCAGGAACGCCGCGTAGCTCCTGCAACAGCAACGTCAGATTCTGGGCGTCGGTTGCGCCTGGGCCTGCGTATCGCGCAGAGCGAACTCCAGGACCTCCAGCGAGTGCATCCACCATCAGGCCGCTATCATCGGCCATCACGAGCTGGCGCGTCGCTCGAAGCGCCGCTTCAGCTTTCAGGATCGCGTTGCCTTCGAAGGAATCCTCCGTTTCGTCCACCTCGAATTTGTCCCCAGTGAGCTCCGTGACCGTTCGAATCTCAATCGGCAGATGTGCCAACAACTCGCGCAGCTCTTTCACCTTCCCTTGATTGGTCGTTGCTAGTGCTAAAATATTCATGCTTCCGCAGTGCCTTCTTCAACAACGCGTCGCGTGCTCGGCGGCGCGTCACAGGTGACGCTCGCGGGGAATACCACTCGAAAGCGGGTGCCTTTGGGTTCGCGCTTTTCGCATTCAATCGTCGCAGAGTGCGCCGTGACGATTTGCTTCACCACCGCGAGGCCGAGGCCCGTGCCGCGCCCTTTGGTGGTAAAGAACGGTTCAAAGACTCGTCCTTGAACGGCCGCCGCCATACCCTCCCCTTCATCTTCAACGCACAATTCGACCCCACCGTCAGGGGCGCGTGAAACGCTGAGGGCGATCACTCCACCGCTTGGCATCGCTTCGCGGGCATTACGCATTAGATTCAGAAGCGCCTGACGGATCTGTGCCTCATCCACTCTCACATTGGGCAAATCGGGACCCGATTCGAGCGTGGCGCGCACTCCGTGATGCAAGAGCTCACGTTGATTGAATTGAACGGCCTCAGCTGCAATCGCCGCCAAGTCCTCGGCAATCAAGTTGGGTGGCTCCTTCTTGGCCATCGAGAGATATTGGTCGCTTAAGGCCGTTAGCCTATCCACTTCTTTATCGATCGCACGCAACAACGCCTTAGCCTCGGTGTTTTCTCCGGGAATTTCCTCGGCTAAGAGTTCCAAATTGAGGGCTATGGACGAGAGTGGATTCCGAACCTCGTGCGTCACGTGCGCCGCCATCTTGCCGATGGTGGCGAGTCGTTCGCTCGCGAGCAACTGTTGATTCGCCAAAGCAATCGCCGCCACCATGTCCTCAAATGTCTGGGAAAGATCACCCAGCTCATCGTGAGCTGCAAGTACCGGGCGTGGCCTGAGGTCTCCCTCGGCGACGGCTTTCGCACGAGCGGTGACAGCCGCCAATGGCCGAAGCACGCGTTGGGCATAGAGTGTCATGACAAACCCAACGCCGAGGGCCAACGATGCCAAACCGAGGAGGATCTGATTGGATTGCCGCTCCCTAGCCAACGCTTCCCGATCCAATTCGTCCACATCGCCCTGAACGCGCCGCCCAAAGCTCACTAGGTTCGTTTTAATTCTCAGCCCGCTTCTCGCCAGATCGTCGCGGAGCGCTTCGGCTGCTACCAGATCTCGCCGATCGAGTAGCTGGAAGAGGCCGGCGAGTCGCTCGGTGTCGGCCTCTGAAGCCTTTTCGAGTGCAATCGTTTCAGCGGCCAGAGCACTGCCCGAGCGCCGTGTGGTGACGTCTTCGGCAGTTCCAAACGAACTCCAAATGAGCGAACGAACTTCAGCAAATTTTTTAGGGCGCCCTTTCTTGGCGAACTCAAACCACATCCGAATATCGGTGGGATTCCTCGCTGCGGTGATGTGGTTCAGTTGTGTATTGTATTGATCCTGCTGGGCTTGGAGCTCACTCAAGGCTAACGCGAGTGGAAGATACCCGGCACGAACTAGCCTTGCTTCCTTGGCTGCGCTTCGGAGCGCCAATACCGTCCATCCCGTGGCTACCCCAAAGGCGAGCATGATCGAGAGGTACGAAAATAGCACCCGAGCCGCGACGGACAGACGATGACGCGAGCGAATTTCAGCCATGGTGAGTCAGCGAGCGCGCCAGCAGCTGATGCAAATCAAGCACCTCCGCACCTCGCGACTTAAAACGGCGCACACTCGATCCACAGGCCGTCACGATGGTGCCCCCACCGAGCGAGGTGTGATCCAGAATCCGAGCATCGGCAATGCCCGAAGATATCTCCGGCATGCTACGAGGAAGCGCCCCACCTGCGCCGCTGCAAACGGCATTCTCTCGATTCTGTGAGAATTCGCTGGGCGCCGTTCCAGTTATCTTCTCAAGCAATCGTCGCGGCTCTTCATACTTAGAAAGACCACGACCAAGCTGACACGGATCGTGCCACCGATAACGGATCTGGGCGGCGTTGGCCAGCAGTTTGAAGCGTGAGCTTGCGGCAAGTGCTACGTCGAGAAGTAGCCGCGAGGGCGCAGCAATCGCTCGGTCCAGCGTCACTTTGCAGCCTGGGTCGACAACGATCAGCTCTTCTAAGCCGCTGACCTTTTGCTTGATATCTTCGAGAGCTAGCGCAGCTTCGGCCGCAAGCCCCATGTGCAGGAAGGGCGCTCCACAACACGCACTCAATACCCGAACTGGCCCGAGCAATTCGCGCACAAGCCCCAAGATGATGGGCAGCAATTCACGATCGGCGACGTAGGCACAGCCCAACAGCACTGCCCTGGGCGTTTCGGCATCGCGCGCTGTCCTGTGCGGCGCCAAGTGGAGCTCCAGCCCACGCAAACGAGCCCTGAGCGTGAGATTACGTTCGCTAACAGCAGGCCCCGGCGTTTCGCCCCCGTGAGATAACACCTCAGCGCGAGCTGCATATAGGCTCGGTTCAACTGGGTTTTCGTGGAGGCACGCCGCCGTACACGCGCCACAGCCGGTGCAGCCCCACACGGGACTAAACTCTTGACCCTTCACCGGTGAGCCCGAACGCGCCAGGTCAAATCCGAGCGTCATCTTGCCCCAGGGCGTGAGCACTTCTGTCGGGCGCTGTCGCGACACGGGACATGTGGTGCGACACAGACTCGGGCAATAGACACAGGTTTCAAGCGCACGCCTGTGCTCGTGCAACATCGGCAAACGCAGCGCTGCGGTCACGCGTCCGCTCCATTTTTCCGCCTTGGCTTCGGGCTTGGCAAAGGCTGCCGCGGCTTGGACGAGGCCGGCTGGCGGAGCGCGTGGGGCAAAGTTAGCTTGAAGCTTGCTCCCTTTTCAGACGAACTCACCTCAACGCTCCCCTCGTGCTCCTCCGCAATCTTCTTGACGATGGCCAAGCCGAGACCCGTACCCCCTTGTTTTCCAGCGGTCACAAAGGATTGAAAGAGGCGCCCCCGAATGTGTTCCGGGATGCCGGGCCCCGAATCGGTCACCGAGATGCTGAGCGCTTCGCCATGAGCCGTGGCGTTGAGGCTTAGCTTGCCGCCCTTCTCAGCCATTGCTTCAATGGCATTGCGAGCCAGATTTAGAATTGCCCGCGCCACACGCCCTTCGTCGAAATAGCCCACGAGCTTGGTATCAACCTGCACGGCAAGCTGAATCGGCCGTGCCTCCAGCAACAGCTCAAGCTGCCGTTTTAAGCCCTCAAAGAATTGCCCGAGATAGACCTTCCGGATGAAAATGCTTTGCTCACCGCGCGCGAATTCCAACACTTCGCGCTGCATCGCCGTGAGCGCGCCAAATTGCTCCAAGATTTCCTGCCCGTATTGACGACGCAACGCGGGATCGTTCGCTTCCTGCATCATTTGCACGTAACCGCTGATCACGGTCATCGGCGTTTTAAAATCATGCACCACCTGAGACAAGAGCCGACCAATCGTGGTGAGGCGCTGAGTCCGCTCTCGAGCTAACTGCGCGTTGAATAGCCGAATGGCCGTGGCAGCATTCGCTGCAATCAAGCGCATCAAGCTCATGTCCTCGGTGGTGAAGCTCTGCCCAGCGGCCTTGCTAAAAAGACCCATCGCACCGAGCGCTGAGTCTGGATCCAGGGGGATCGCGAGAGCCGAGGTAATTGGAAACCCAAAACGCCCCTCGACACGTTCACAAAAACTTTTGTGCTCACCGTTCGTGACCGACAGCTCCTCGTTCCTGGTGAGCGAGGTGCCCAATAAGCCCTCACGCGATTTCAAATGGAGCAGCGAAAGCTCAGCTGTTTTGGCGTTGAAAACGTATTCCGTGAGGTCCCCGCTCTCTTCTTCCACCAGGAGCACGGCGCCGCCCAACGCACCGCAGGCCACGACACTCTTGGCCAGGAACGCCTGAATCAGGTGCTCCATGCTGTCAGCACCGACTGTGGCTCGTTCCAATTGGAACAACAGCTCGAGATCCCGCACTCGCCGCTCCAGCTCCTCCTTGGTATCGAGAAGCTGTTTATTTTTCTGGATCTGCGAAAGAAACAAACGTGAGTTATCGATGGCAACCGCCGCCTGAGTGCTAAGGGCACTCAACGTTTCTTCGTCTTCGTCAGAAAACTCTGCATCGGACTTCTTATTCAGAACCTGGATCACGCCGATGGTTCGGCCCACGTGATTCTTGAGTGGCACAGCAAGAATGTTCTTGGTGCGGTAGTCCGTGAGTGTGTCCCATTCGGGCTCGAAACGCTGATCTGCGTACGCATCCTTAACTCGCGTTGCTTTGCCGCTCTGAGCAACCAGGCCCGCGATGCCGAGTCCAATTTTTAAGCGGATTGAGCGCACCGTGCTTCCAACCATCATCCGACTGACGAGTTCCTTCTTGGCCTCGTCGAGCAAATAGAGAGTCGCTCGGTCGGCGTCCAACACCTCGGCCACCTTCGCTAGAATGAGTTCCAAGAGTTCATCTAGATCCTGGATAGACCCGAGAGCACTGCCCACCTCGGTGAGCGCGCGTGCGATTCGCACTTGGCGCCCAAGCGCTAGCCTGAGCTCACGGATTTCTTGCCCGCCTCCGGCCAGTGGTTGTTCGTCGAGCGGCACGTGCTGATCGAACCATAAAAACGCCGCCCGGATCCACTGGTGCTCAAATTGCAGCCCAACCACGACAATTTTTTTGCTGAGTTGCCCAAACGCAAGCCATTGACTAGCAAGGAGGTCTCCCCAATGTCCCTCAAGCAACTCCACCTGCTGGTTCGCGGTCGCGTCCAGGGCGTGTATTTCCGAGCTTCCACCCAGCGCGAAGCACGCAGGTTAGGAGTCACAGGGTGGGTGCGCAACCGACCGGATGGCACCGTGGAAATGCTAGCCGAAGGTGAAGAGCAAGCTATCCGCGAACTGCATGGCTGGGCTGAACGCGGCCCCACTGCCGCCCGCGTAGAACGCGTGGAAACTCGTTGGCGCAGTTACACGGGGGACTTTCCGGACTTTCGCATCGTCGAGTGAAAACATGGGAAGGCCGCCGACCCACACCCGCGGACGCGCGCCAGTCTGGTTGGCGAGTGTTGTCGGCTGCTTGAGCGTTAGCGCAGCCATTCCCTGCCAGGCGCTCCCCACAGCGCCACCTGCAGCGCAGTCCAACGAGGAGGATCTGCCGCTACCGGAGCTCCCAAGAGTGCCCGCCGTTCGAGTGCGGGAACCGACGAAGGAACAGGTCCAACGCCTTTCCGAGTTCGTCTCACGACTCACCGCTCCCGAGTCCCTCACGCGTGAAAACGCCACCGCAGAGCTGCTTGAAGTCACTGCCGACTGGGAACCAGCGATTGCGCGCACGTTGAACACGATCGCGACCAGCGCAAACCACGAGGAAATGAAGAAGCTCCTCGGCGAAATCCGGGCAAGGGCGCGCGAGACCAAACTGAAAGAGATGAAAGCCCACCATGAAACGGGTGCTGTGAAGGTTCCTGATTATCTGCAAATGTTACAGGCATTTCCGCGGGTTGACTCCGAAGCCTGGCGAAACACCGTCACCATCTTAGCGCTCAGCCGGATGCTGGTTCAAATCGGATCCGTCAGCGCAGCGCGTTCACTCATCGACGTTTACGTGAGGTTCGGCGACTTCCTCAGAGTTGATAGTCAATTGCAGCTCGACAAATTGGGGGACGTTGCAGTGGCCGCGCTGATCGAAACGGAACGGCATCCTTCTGCCAAGATTTGCGATTGGGCCCAACGCCAACTCGACCTACGCCACCGCGCAATCCCAAGCGACGCCGTGCGCGACGCCGACGAAAATGCACTTCCTGAAATTTTACGCGCCTATGGGTTCGTCAAGAATCCTGACGCCGCCCGCATCATCGTGTCGTTCACTAACAGTGAGCGCACCCAATTGCGCTTGGCGGCTCGCCAAGCCATTAGCCTGATGGGGGTGACGGCGCTCTGGCAACTCCGAGATACCTACGAAGATGTGGTGGGGCACAAAGCACCCCGGGATTGGTCCTGGGAACGAATGGCGAGGGAGCTGTTCCGCGAGTTTGATCGGCTGAGGCTGGCGAGCGTTCACCAACTGTTCCGCGAGGGCCTAGAACGCAAAGAGCATGGCCAGCTGCTCGAAATGTCACGGAAATTTGACCAGGTTTTGGCTCGAAATCCGAATTTTGAGCCTTCAGACCCATTGGCCCAAGGTTACTTAGAGTTTGCAGCGCAGGCCGAGCCGAGCAACCTACCGCTGGCCTCCATTGCCGCTGAACGCGCAGAGCGGTTGGCTAAAGCGAGCGACCTGCAACAGAAGGCGTCGAGCCAACGGCTCGCGCTTGAGGCCCAGAAGCTCTTCAATCGCGGGATCGCTGACGCCACCCTACTTGAAAATGCCTTGACAAACGATCCGCACAACGCGACGGCAATCAAGCTCAAGACCCAATTTGAAGGCACAGCTCAGGGCAAGCTCGACTCCCGTGCGCGCTACGGCGCCGCGATCGCTACAGCGCTCGCCGCACTCGCAGCAGTTGCCACTATTCTGAGGCGGCAGCCGAAAACCGAGAGCCCACCAGCTAAAGCGGCCGGCCCCTAGCCTTAGGCTGTTGCGGCAACAGCCGCCGGCGCCCTGGCGGCGGAAGCGCCCTCAGGCAGGAACTCAATGAGGGTCATCGGAGCGTTATCGCCGCGGCGTGGCCCGAGCTTGATGATACGGGTGTACCCGCCCGCGCGGTCTTTGTAGCGCTTGGCCAGATCGAGGAAGATCTTCTCAATCAGATCAATCTTGGTTTCCTCGCCATCCTTGATCACCGTTCCGAAGCGACGCAGGAAGGACTCCAGCTGATGTTGCACTGCCAAACGGCGTGCACGATCACCGACAGACAGATCCGCATGCGGCGTGTACGCCACCTCACCCAAGCGACGTGCGTAGGTGATCAGCCGCTCGGCGACTCGGCGCAGCTCCTTCGCTTTGGCCTCGGTGGTCTCAATCCGCTCATGCGCCACGAGGTTTGCGGCTAGGGCGCGAAACATTGCACGCCGATGGCTCGAATTTCGAGAGAACTGTCTTCCAGATTTTCCGTGTCGCATATCTCAAACTCCTACGAGTGCACTCAGGCTGGGGGCTGGGGGCTGCTGCTTAGCCCGCCGCCTGCTGCTGCTTCCAGCGATCCACCATTTGGGACCAGCTGTCGAACTTCATGCCTAGACCAAGCCCCATGGTTGTGAGGATTTCCTTGATCTCCTTGAGAGACTTGCGACCAAAATTCTTGGTCTTCAACATGTCTTGCTCGCTCTTCTGCACGAGCTCGCCGATCAAGGTGATATTGGCGTTTTGGAGACAATTTGCTGAACGCACCGAAAGCTCCAGCTCATCCACCGAGCGGAAGAGATTGTCGTTGAGCGGCTCTTCATCCGAGTGAGAGGACTGATAGGAGGTGTCCTCTGTCTCTTCGAAGTTAATCCAAATCGAGAGCTGCTCTTTTAGGATCTTGGCAGCGAAGGCGACCGCATCCGTTGGCTTCACGGAGCCATTCGTCCAGACCTCTAGGATCAGCTTGTCGTAGTCGGTGACCTGACCCACGCGCGCATTCTGCACGGTGTAATTCACCTTACGGATCGGGGAAAACAGCGCATCGATTGGAATCGTTCCGATCGGCATCGTCGGCGTCTTGTTGCGCTCGGACGACACGTAGCCACGACCCACACCGACCGTGAGCTCAATCGACAAAGGACCTTTTTTGTCCAATGTAGCGATCAATTGGTCAGGATTCAGGATGCTCAGGCCATCCACCAATTGGATGTCGCGCGCCAGCACGGGGCCTGGGCCCGTCTTGTCCAAACGCACAGTATACGTGCGCGGAGCTTCTGCCTTAAAAACGACCTCTTTTAGGTTCAGAACGATATCCGTGACGTCTTCGACAACGTCTGGGATAGCCGTGAACTCATGCAACGTTCCGTCGATCCGGACCGCAGTGATAGCGGCACCCTGAAGCGAAGCGAGCAAGACGCGGCGGAGTGAATTCCCAACCGTAATACCAAAGCCACGTTCCAGCGGCTCACAGGTAAAACGACCAAAAAACTGTGTGCTCGACTCTGGCTCCAACGAAATCGCCTTAGGGCGAATTAAGTCACGCCAGTTACGGCTCATTATTTGTGTCACCATTTTTCGTCTTCCTTTCTTCGTTTAGGGTTTGCGCGACCGTCTCGAATAGTGAGGGAACCCGCTCCACTCAGCCACTCCGCGGCCTGCCCGCATAAAAAATTATCTGGAGTAGTACTCAACCACGTACTGCTCGCGAATCGCCGGCTCGTTCATCTCGTCGCGCACTGGCATCGAGCGGAACACACCGCTGAAATTGTCCTTGTCCACGTCCATCCAGCTGGGCTTGGGCCGTGTTTCCGATTGAGCCAGCGCCGCCTGCAGATACGCGATCTTCCGGCTCTTTTCGCGAATTTCGATCGTGTCGTTCGGGCTGACGCGGTAGCTTGGAATATTGACGCGCTTGCCATTGATCAGGATGTGATTGTGGCGGGCGAGCTGGCGACCTTGCGCACGGCTTGCGGCAAATCCCATCCGATAGAGCACGTTGTCGAGGCGACGCTCAATGAGCCCCAACATCTCTTCACCGGTTCGGCCTTTGAGGCCAGTTGCTTGGCTATAGTAGCCAGCGAACTGCTTCTCCAAAAGACCATAGAGACGGCGCATCTTCTGCTTCTCACGCAGACGCAGGCCGTACTCGCTCAACTTGAGACGGCGCTGGCCATGCTGACCGGGAGGATACGGCCGGCGAACCACCGCACACTTCTCGGTGAAGCAACGCTCACCTTTTAGGTATAGTTTCTGTGCTTCGCGGCGACAGATTTTGCAGACCGGACCAATGTAACGAGCCATTCTATTCTGCTTTTCTCAAAGGAGATCCAACTAAACCCGGCGACGCTTCGGCGGGCGGCAACCATTGTGCGGAATGGGCGTGACATCACGAATCAACGTGACGCGAAACCCAACCTGCTGGAGGGCGCGAAGTGCGCTCTCACGACCCGAACCGGGCCCTTGAACAAACACGGCAACAGAACGCATTCCGTGCTCCATCGCACGACGCCCGGCATCTTCTGCTGCCAGCTGAGCGGCAAACGGCGTGCTCTTGCGGGAACCTTTGAACCCACGGGAGCCTGAACTGGCCCAGGAAATCGCAGCACCATTCACATCAGTGATCGTGACGATGGTGTTGTTGAAGGTCGAACGAATGTGCGCAATTCCCGCGTAGACATTCTTCCGAACGACTTTCTTGGGGGCGCGCTTTTTCTTAGTGGCAGCCATGCTTAGGCCTTCCTACTCATCTGGCCCTTACGGGGACCTTTGCGCGTGCGCGCGTTAGTGTGGGTTCGCTGCCCGTTAACTGGCAACCCTTTGCGATGGCGGAGGCCTCGGTAGCTCCCGAGATCCATCAAGCGCTTGATGTTCTGTTGAACCTCGCGTCGAAGATCGCCCTCGACTTTGAAGCCCGCTTCAATCGCGTCGCGAATCGCCTTGATGTCTGTTTCTGTCAGCTCATCAACTTTGCGCTCACTCGGCACGCCGGCCTTCTCACAGATGGTGAGAGCAGCGCTCGGGCCGATGCCATAAATATAAGGGAGCGCGTAAGCGAGTGCTTTGCGCCTGGGAAGATCGACTCCTGAAATGCGTGCCATCTAGCTATCGACTCCTTAAATTACCCTTGCCGTTGCTTGTGGCGGGGATTGACGCAGATCACACGCACGACGCCACATCGCTTGATGACCTTACATTTGTCACAGATTTTTTTGACGCTCGGGCGGACCTTCATTTTGACCTCAAAACTTTACTTGAATTTGCCTTGAATCTGCCCACGAGTGGGATCGAAACTGGAGACCTTCACGAAAACTCGGCTACCACTTATCAACCGCACGATCGAATGCTTAGCCTGAGGGGCAAGACTTGCGCTGATGACACGCCCGCTTTCGAGGCGGACCCGATACATCGCGCTCGGCATGATCTCAAGTACACTTCCGATCTCTGTGGTTTCTGTCGTGATTTCCTCCGTTAGATGCTATTTAAATCGTCAGGGCTTGGATAATTCGTTCGGTGATCTGCTCGGGCTTTCCGACGCCATCCACGCGCCGCAGGAGCTTTAAGTTTGTGTAGTAGGGTAAAAGTGCCGCTGTCATGGCGTCGTATTCGTCGAGACGCTTGGCGACCGTTTCTTCTCGATCATCAGCCCGATGCTCCAGCTCCGCGTCTGGGGGGGGCGGACTATACTTAAGGTGGTAGATCTGTCCAGTCCGTTTATCGGTCCGCCGGAGGGTTGCCCGCTCCATCAGCAGCTCGCGCGTGACGTCGAGCTGGAGGGCCACATCCAGTGGAGTACCGGCAGCAGTTAACAGCGCAGCCAGTGCCTCAGCCTGCGGTACTGTCCTCGGGAATCCATCGAGGATGAAACCCTTCGCGGCGTCCGGCTCTTTCAGCCGCTCTGCTACAAGCCCGATGACCACTTCATCAGGCACGAGCTTACCGGCAGACATATACGTCTCTGCTTCACGACCGAGCGGAGTTCCCTGGGCTCGCGCTGCCCTGAGGCTATCGCCCGTTGAAATCTTGGGGATGCCGTAGCGCTCGCAAAGGATCGCGGCCTGCGTCCCTTTGCCGCTCGCGGGTGGCCCCAAAAAGACGACCCTCATGCTGGACGCCTTCCGCTCAAGCGCGTCGTGCGCGGCCCCGTCAGGCCCTCGTAGCTACGAGTGATCAGGTGAGCTTCGATCTGGCTGACTGTTTCCAGCGCTACCCCGACAACAATCATTAAACTCGTCCCACCAAACTGAAATGGAACGTTGAATGCCTGAGCAATCAGTGCCGGCACGACACAGATCGTGGCGACGTACAACGCGCCGCCCACTGTGATCCGCGTGAGCACACGGTCGATATACTCAGCCGTTTGCCGGCCAGGACGAACGCCGGGAATATTGGCCTGCTGTTTCTTCAAGTTATCCGCAACGTCCACGGGCTGGAATGTGACCGCCGTGTAGAAGAAACAGAAGAAGATGATGAGCATCGCGAACAGCGTGTTAAAAACCCAACCGCCGCGATTCAGAACCGAACTGAAAACCTGCATGCCCGGGATCTTGAAGCCCGCCAACGTTGCCGGAAACATCAATAGGCTGGAGGCAAAAATGGCCGGAATCATGCTCGCCATGTTGACCTTCAACGGAAGGTGCGCGCTCTGCCCGCCGTACACGCGACGCCCGACTTGGCGACGTGCGTATTGGATCGGAATTTGGCGCTGAGCACGCTCAAAAAAGACGATCACTCCGATACTCGTGAGGAACACAAAGACGATAACGGCGATCGTGATGGGCTGAACGTCACCGGAGGAGCCGGCCCAATAGCTAGCAACGGCCTGAGGTATTCGGCTCACGATGCTCGCGAACATGATCATCGAGATGCCGTTGCCGATCCCGCGCTCGGTGGCCTGCTCCCCAAGCCACATCAAGAGGGCCGTTCCCGTCGTCAGCGTCAGCACGGTGAGCAAACGAAAGCTCCAACCCGGATCAATGACGACATCCCCGAACCTGCCGGCGCCCGAATCGCTGTTGTGCATCCCCTCAAGCATCATGGCGATGCCATAACCTTGAAAAATGCTCAGTACGATCGTGCCGTAGCGGGTGTATTGCTCCAGGCGGCGACGTCCGGCTTCGCCCTCCTTGCGCATCTCTTCGACCTGCTTACTCACCATGCCGAGGAGCTGCATGATGATGCTGGCCGAGATGTACGGCATGATGCCAAGCGCCAAGATCGAAAGGTTCTCAAGGGCCCCACCCGAGAACAGATTGAACATGCCGAGCAGGCCGCCTTGCCCCTTCACAATTTGGCGCATCACGTGGCGATCAACGCCAGGCGTCGTGATGAAAACCCCAATCCGATAGATGGCCAGCACGATGAGCGTGAAAGCTATCCGGCGCCGCAACTCTGGCACCTTCCCGATGTTGGAGAATCCCTGAAAAACGGCCATTGAAAACGGCCCTTAGTTCGTAGCCGGAGCTTCGGCCTGATCCGGCCTGCCAAACGGCAACGTGACTGTCTTGCCGCCAGCCTGTTCGATCTTGCTGATTGCAGACTTGCTGAACCCGTGAGCGCTCACGACCAGCTTCTTGGTCAGATCGCCTTCGCCAAGGATCTTAATCCGAATATCGCGCCCCTGAACCAAGCGCGCTTCGCGCAACACTTCTTCAGTGACTTCGGTACCTGTATCCAAACGCTCAAGCTGCCCGACATTGATGATGACGGTATTCACCGGAAAAGGAACTCGAAAGCCACGCTTCGGCAAGCGGCGCTGGATGGGGGTTTGCCCACCCTGAAAGTGCAACTTGCTGAAGCCACCTGGATGACGAGCCTTCTGGCCCTTCATGCCTTTGCCCGACGTCTTGCCTTTGCCGCCACCGGGACCACGACCCACGCGCCGTTCTGAACTTCGAGCGCCAACTGGGGGCGCGAGCTGTGAGAGAATCGAGCTCATCCTGCTACCTCTTTGACTTCGACCAAGTGAAGAACCTTCTTCACCATACCGCGGAAAGATGGCGTATTGGCAACAACGACTGCCGACCCTGGACCGCGCAAACCAAGGCCTTTAATCACCTTACGCTGAGCCTCGGGGCGACCGATGACGCTAGCAACCTGCTTCACTTCAAGCCGAGCCTGAGCCATCAGCGGCCACCTTGTTGTGCGTTGCCAGTTGAGGCCACGATCGATTGCGCCACCGCAGCTTTTGCTGACGTCGCGGCGACGGTGTAATTGCCGACCACCTGCTCCACTTGCTTGCCGCGTGCGTTGGCAACAGTGTCTGGAGTCCGAAGGGTGCGCAGAGCTTCAATCGTCGCGTTCACCACGTTGTACTTATTCGAAGAGCCCAGGCACTTGGACAGGATGTCTTGAATTCCCACGGACTCGACGACCGCCCGCACGGGACCGCCGGCGATAACGCCTGTACCAGGCGCAGCTGGCCGCAACATGACGCGCCCCGCACCAAACACGCCCACCACATGATGGGGGATGGTGGCGCCGATCATCGGCACCTTGAACATGTTCTTGCGTGCCTGATCGTTCCCCTTGCGGATTGCCTCGGGCACTTCCTTCGCCTTACCGAGGCCAACGCCGACGTGGCCTGACTCATCCCCAACCACCACGAGAGCCGCGAAGCTGAAGCGCCTTCCGCCTTTGACCACCTTGGCCACGCGGTTGATGTGTATGACGCGCTCTTTCAGGCGGTCTTCGTCAAATGTTTCAAAAGCCATTTGTAAAGTCCTCTTCCGTACTCAGAAGTTCAGGCCCGCTTCGCGAGCAGCATCGGCAAGGGCCTTCACTCGGCCGTGATAAAGATATCCGTTTCGGTCAAAGACGACCTTGTCGATTTTGCGCTCGATGCAGATCTTGGCAATCAGAGCTCCGACCTTTTTGGCAGCGTCTGTCTTGCTGTCGCTTTTGACCGCACTCAACAGATCGGGCGAAAGCGTCGATGCCGTTGCGAGCGTTTGCCCGCGCGCGTCGTCGATCACCTGAGCGTAAATGTGGCCTGCGCTCCGAAATACTGTGAGCCGCGGGCGCACCTCCGTGCCCGAAATCTTGTTTCGGATGCGGAATTTCCTGCGTTGACGAGCTGAAAGTTCAGTTCCCATGACGTGACCTAAATCCTACCGTTACGCTCACTTGCGAGCCTTACCGGCCTTGCCCGCCTTACGACGGATCTGTTCATCTCGGTAGCGAATGCCCTTGCCACCATAAGGTTCTGGCGGGCGAAGCCTGCGCAAATCTGCGGCAACTTGTCCAATCAGACACTTATCGGCGCCATTCAACACGATCTGTGTGCCCTTTGAATCGGGCGGCACTACAGCGGTAATTCCGGAAGGCAGCTCAACCACGCGTGGCCGGGCAAATCCGAGCTGAAGCGTGATCGTGTTGCCTTTGACCTCTGCGCGGTAACCGGTGCCCACCAATTCCATGATGCGCTCAAAGCCGACTGCGGCTCCGCGAACCATATTCGCCACTAGCGCTCGGCCGAGACCCTGAAGACGTGCAGCATCGCGCGCACCGGCATCAGAGCTGATTGTGAGCGACTCGCCGTCTTTCTTGACTTCGATGTTCTGAGGGAGAGCCATCGAGAGCTTCCCCTTCGGGCCCTGAGCATCCACACGTTGACCGCTGATGCTGATGGTGACTCCCTTGGGGATCGGGATGGGGCGCTTGCCCACCCGAGATGTTCGCAGTGTCTGCTCAACCTGTTGCTCAGCTTGGGCCATCACCACACCTCACAGAGCAATTCGCCGCCAACTCGTTTTTCGCGAGCCAGACGGTCAGTCATCACACCTTGCGAAGTACTGAGGATGGAGACGCCGAGACCGCTCACTACCTGCGGAATCGATTGGTGGTTCACGTAAACACGGCGACCTGGCTTGCTCACACGGCGAATGCCCTTGAATGCGCAATCGAAGCCATTGCCGTACTTGAGGGTGACGAAGATGGTGCGCTTCTTCTGAGGGCCCCATTCTTCTTCACGGACGTCCGCGATGTAGCCTTCAGCCTTGAGAAGCTCCAAAATGGCCTTCTTGATGCTGCTAGCGGGCATCCGGGTGGATTCATGGCGAGCTAACGCTGCGTTTCGAACGCGCGTGAGCATATCTGAGATGGGATCGGTCAACATCGCTTCACCAACTCGCCTTCGTAACGCCCGGAAGCTCGCCCTTGAGCGCCAGCGTGCGCAAACAAATGCGGCAGAGCTTGTACTCCCGGTACACCGCGTGAGAGCGCCCACAAATATTGCAGCGACTCACATCTCGCGTTGAGAATTTTGCCGGGCGATTCAACTTCGCCCACTGACATGCACGTGCCATCTGGTTAGCTCCTGAACGGCATGCCAAGTTGCTTTAAAAGCTCCCTGGCCTCTTCGTTGGTGTTGGCGGTAGTCACGAAAGTGATATTCATGCCCCGCGGTTTGTCGACCTTGTCGAACTCAATTTCCGGAAATACGGTTTGCTCTTTTAGACCGAGCGTGTAGTTGCCAGCGCCATCGAAGGCGCGAATGCTCGTGCCGCGGAAGTCCCGCACACGGGGCAGAGCCAGCGTGACGAGGCGGTCGAAAAACTCCCACATCCGCTCACGGCGCAGCGTGCACTTAACGCCAATCGGCATATCCTCACGCAACTTGAAGTTCGCAATCGACTTCTTGGCGCGCGTCACGATGGGCTTCTGACCTGTGATCGCCGTGATCTGCGCAGCAGCCAGATCCACCACTTTGGAATTGGCGACAGCTTCTCCGAGACCAACGTTGATCACGATCTTTTGCAAGCGAGGAACCTGCATCGGATTCTTGTAGCCGAACTTCTCCATCAACTTCGGCGTAACATCACTCTTGTAGCGCGTTCGAAAACGCGGCTCGACTTCGGCAGCCATCGCTTAACCTTGCTCCTGGTGCACAATCACTGCACCGCTCTTAGCTACCCGTTGCTTCTTGCCTTCGGTAACCTTGTATTTGACTCGCGTGGCCTTGCCCGTGCCTGGATCAACCGGCATCACTTTGCTGATGTTGATCGGCGCTTCCACTTCAAGGATGCCGCCTGGGCGCTGAGGGGTTGCCTTCAGATGGCGCTTCACCATGTTCAGCCCGCCAACCACGACTGCGTTGCGCTCCACGAGCACCTTCGTGATCCGACCGCGACGGCCTTTGTCGTCGCCGCTGATCACGATCACTTCATCACCCGTTCGAAGCCGTTGCATCACAGCACCTCCGGAGCAAGCGAAACAATCTTCATGAAGCGTTTGCTGCGCAGCTCGCGAGCGACAGGCCCAAAGATGCGCGTTCCCACGGGCTCAGAGGACTGCGGATTGATGAGCACGGCGCTATTATCGTCGAACTTGATGTAGCTGCCGTCGACTCGACGATGCTCACGCTTGGTTCGAACGACAACCGCTCTCGCGATCTCACCCTTTTTGACTTTGCTGTTCGGGATTGCGTCCGCGATGCTCACGACAATCACGTCGCCCACGCTGGCATAACGCCGGCGCGAACCACCCAACACCTTCAGACACACCACGAGGCGTGCGCCTGAATTATCAGCTACATTGAGAATGGACTCCGTCTGGATCATCGGGAAATCACTCCTGCACGGTGCGGCGGATGAGACGCGTGGTGTTAAAACGCTTCTCTTTGGAATAGGGGCTGTGTTCGATCATCTCGATGCGATCGCCCACCCGGTAAGTGTTGGCCTCATCGTGAGCCTTGTAACGCTTTCGTACGCGGACGTACTTCTTATAAAGCGGGTGCATTTTGTAACGCACCACTTCGACCACGACGGTCTTGTTCATCTTGTCACTCACCACGCGGCCGATGATTCGGCGACGGGTGTTAACGGCTGATGCTTCGGGCTGAATTTCGGCCTGTGCGTTCACGCTTCACCTCCGCTGGCCTTGATGGCCCGCTCGCGCAAAATCATTTCGATGCGCGCGACATCTTTGCGGGCTTTTCGCAGCAAACTCGTATCGCTGAGCTGACCCGTCACGTTTTTCATGCGGAAGGAAAAAAGATCCTTCTTCACGTCTAAGAGCAACTGAGCCAGATCGGTTGTGCCCCGATCAGCCAGGTCTTTTGCTTTCATCACAGCTCTCCTCGCGTCAAAAACCGCGTGTTCACCGGAAGCTTGGTGGCAGCCAGACGAAAGGCTTCGCGCGCTTTGTCCTCAGGAATGCCTTCGATCTCGAACATCACGCGACCGGGCTTCACCACTGCTACCCACTCTTCCACGCTGCCTTTACCGCTACCCATTCGAACTTCGAGTGGCTTTTTGGTAAGCGGCTTGTCCGGGAAGATCCGGATCCAGAGCTTGCCTTGGCGTTTCGTTGCACGCTGAATCGCCATACGGCTTGCCTCAAGCTGCCTCGCCGTTACGAACGAGCAGTCGGTTGCTTGAAGGCCGAATTCACCGAAGGATACGTCGCTGCCACGATAGGCCATGCCACGCATCTTTCCTTTTTGCTGTTTTCGCCACTTAACCCGCTTAGGACTTAGCATCTTCTGACTCCATTACTCGGGGATGCGGCGAGCCTTGCGTTGCAAGACCTCACCCTTGAAGATCCAAACCTTGACGCCAATGATGCCGTACGTCGTCCGAGCCTCGGCCGTTCCGTAATCGACATCCGCTCGCAACGTATGCAGAGGCACACGGCCTTCACGGTACGTTTCCACACGGGCGATTTCGGCTCCACCCAACCGCCCAGCGCATCGGACACGAATGCCCTTAGCGCCAAACTTGATGGCCGTGCCCATGGCTTTTTTCATAGCGCGGCGGAAAGCAATGCGCCTTTCCAACTGCGTCGCGATGTTTTCGGCCACCAGCTGAGCATTCGTCTCAGCCTTGCGCACCTCTTGCACATCGATGAAAACTTCGTTCTTGGTGAACGCCTGAACGCCCTGGAATTTGGCTTCGCCCTTGATGGCTGAATCCAGATTGCCGCTCTTCAGGATCTCGATGCCCTTGCCACCTTTGCCGATGACCATGCCAGGGCGTGCGGTGTAGACGATGACTTTCGCCTTATTGGCGGCGCGTTCAATTTCGACGCTCGCAATGCTCGAATTGTATAAATACTGCTTTACGGCGCGCTTAATCCGCAGATCTTCGTGCAGCCACTGACAGTAGTTTTTGTCTTCGTACCACTTGCTCGTCCACGTCTTAATGACGCCAAGACGAAAGCCATACGGATGAGTTTTCTGTCCCATACTTGATCTCTCAACCCTTAACGTTGATCCAATTCGATCGCGATGTGGCTCACGCCTTTGACAATTTGTGTGGCACGCCCCATGGCCCGGGGCCGCCAACGGCGCATGTGAGAATTCGGCCCTTTATCAACCGTAGCGCGGCTGATGAAAAGATTATCCACGTCGATGTCCGGGCGCTTCTGCCGTGCATTGGCGATCGCACTCGCAATCAGCTTCTTCACGATCGGTGACGCCGCCTTGGGCGTGAAATCAAGAAGCTGCAGAGCCTCGGCCGCATCTCGGCCCCGGATCAAATTAATGATCATCCGAGCTTTACGCGGAGCTATCCTTTGGAATTGTGCTTTTGCTGTAGCTATCATCGACAGTTTCCTTTCAGACCCGCCGACCCTAGATGGGAGAAGAACCATCTCGCCCAACCCCTGGCTGCTTAGAACGACGAAGTTCCGTGTGCTGGCGGTTGGGAGTCGGGGCTGAAACAACCGAAGTGGCTGTTGGCCCCGATTAGGGAGGCGCGGTTCGTAGCAGAGGGGCCCTAGCGTTGCAACCCTTCAGCGACGTTATTTGGAGCGTGTTTTGTCCTGAACGGATGAGCAAGCGACCTAGCGCTTGGCTGGACCTGCGGCGGGAGCGGCGGAGGGCTTCCCCTTCACGGCCTTCCGATCGCCGGAGTGACCCGGGAAGGTACGCGTGGGCGCGAACTCTCCGAATTTATGGCCGACCATGTTTTCGGAAACGAATACCGGAACGAACTTGCGACCATTGTGGACCGCAAACGTCAGGCCAATCGCCTCAGGCAAAATCGTGGAGCGCCGTGACCAGGTCTTGATCACCTTCTTAGAGCTGTCACTTTGAGCAGCTTCGATTTTCGTCATCAAATGCCCGTCGATGAACGGGCCCTTCTTGATACTTCGCGGCATCGTTACTTCCTATCCCTGCGCTTCACGATCATGTTGTCTGTGCGCTTGTTATTGCGAGTCTTCAGGCCCTTGGAGAGCTGCCCCCAAGGGGAGCACGGATGACGACCACCACTTGTACGCCCTTCACCACCACCCATAGGGTGATCGACGGGGTTCATCGTGACGCCTCGATTGTGAGGGCGAAGACCAAGCCAACGAGCTCGTCCGGCTTTACCCAGGCTGACGTTCTGATGGTCAGGGTTTGAAACCTGCCCAACCGTGGCGCGACACTCGACGTGGATCTTGCGAACTTCACCGCTCGGAAGCTTCACCTGAGCGTAGTCGCCATCTTTGCCCATCAGCTGAGCCACCACGCCAGCTGAGCGAACCAGCTGAGCGCCCTTGCCCTTGCGCATCTCGATGTTGTGAATCGAGGTGCCCGTGGGGATGACGCCAATCGGCAAACAATTGCCGGGCTGAATGTCCGCGTTACGGCTGGAGAGCACCGTATCGCCCATTTTTAGGCCGTCGGGCGCGAGGATGTAGCGCTTCTCGCCATCTGCGTAATGCAGGAGCGCGATGCGCGCGGTGCGATTCGGATCGTATTCGATTGACGCAACACGAGCGGGCACGCCGATCTTGTTGCGCTTGAAGTCGATCACTCGATAGCGCTGCTTGTGGCCACCCCCGCGAAAGCGACTGGTGATGCGACCGTAACAGTTGCGGCCACCCGTGCTCGATTGAGACTCGGTAAGACGCTTCTCCGGTACGGAAGTGGTGATCTCAGCAAAATCGGGAGCGGTGTACGCGCGCCGACCGGGGGATGTGGGTTTGAAAAGACGAATAGCCATGAACTTATTCCTCCGACTCGTCGAAGAACTGAATATCGTCACCCTGGCGAAGGGTCACGATAGCTTTCTTCCAATTGGGCCGCTTGGCGCTGGCTCGGCCCATGCGCTTAGTCTTGCCACGCTGCACCAACGTGTTCACATCAGTGACCTTGACGCCGAACATCGCTTCGACGGCCTGTCTGATTTGAATCTTGTTGGCGGTGAGCGCGACTTCGAACACAACCTGGTTGTGCAATTTCAGGCTCGCCGCTTTCTCGGTGAGCGCTATGGGGCGCTTGATGATCGTATCGAGATTCATGACTTCACCTCAAGGAGACGCGCTTCCAGGGCCTTCGCTGCTTGCCTCGAAACGATCAAGTGTTCGTGGCACAGAAGGTCATAAACGTTGACGCCTTCGGGCGGCAAGAATTGATTATCTTCCATGTTGCGAATGGAGAGCCTGAGGTTGGCGTTATCTTTGCCATCGACCACCAGCGTTTTGCCGTTGGCCTTGAGCACCGAAAGCACACCCTCGAGGCGCTTCGTCTTGATCTCGCCGAGATCCATATTCTCTACGACCGTGATGCGGCCTTCTTTGAAGAGATAGCTGAGTGCGCTGCGCATCGCCCCGAGGCGAACCTTGCGCGGCGGACGGTAGCTAAAATCTTGGGGCTTCGGAGGATGAGCGCGCCCACCACCCACGAACGTAGGTGCGGAGACGGCACCATGACGAGCCTGGCCCGTTCCTTTCTGCTTGTAGATCTTCTTCTTAGAAGCCGACACAGCAGCGCGTTCCTTTCCGGCCTTGGTGCCCGCTCGCCGTGAAGCGAGCTGCGCCTGAACCACCTCGTGCAGAAGATATTCCTTCACTTCTGTCGAGAACACCTCGTCGGCGAGCTCGAGCTCACCGACCTTCTCACGCTTCAAATTGTAAACATCGAGCTTTGCCATAAGTATGCTTCCCTCCTCAGCTCTTGATCTCGACGTCTACACCTGCGCTCAGATCGAGCTTCATGAGAGCGTCCAGGGTTTGAGGCGTGGGTTCGAGAATATCGATGAGGCGCTTGTGCGTGCGCACCTCAAATTGCTCGCGGCTTTTCTTGTCTACGTGGGGACCACGCAAGACGGTGTAGCGACGCAAGCCCGTGGGGAGCGGGATTGGACCTGCAACCCGAGCACCGGTGCGGCGAGCGGTTTCCACGATGTCCGTGGTGGACTTATCAAGCAGCTGATGATCGAAGGCTTTTAGCCGAATTCTGATCTTGGTGACGTCGGGCATATGGCGAGTGGCCTTGTGTGATGAGGGATATTTCTAAAATCTGAGGGAGCGGCTTGGCCTACTCGAGGATCTTGGTAACGACGCCGGCGCCGACGGTGCGGCCACCTTCGCGAATCGCGAATCGCATCTGCTCTTCGAGAGCCACTGTGGTGAGAAGCTGCACTTCAACCGTGACGTTGTCCCCGGGCATCACCATCTTGATACCTTCAGGCAGCATCACTGAGCCCGTCACGTCCGTCGTCCGGATGTAGAACTGCGGACGGTAGTTCGTGAAGAACGGCGTATGACGACCGCCCTCTTCCTTCTTCAGAACGTACACCTCGCCCATGAACTTCTTGTGCGGCTTGATGCTGCCGGGCGCCGCCAAGACCTGGCCGCGCTCAATGCCTTCTTTATCCAGGCCGCGGAGCAGGCAACCCACGTTGTCCCCAGCGTGACCTTCTTCCAGCTGCTTACGGAACATTTCAACGCCGGTGACCACCGACTTCACGCTCTTATCGAAGCCGATGATTTCCACCTCATCATTGATGTGGATCTTCCCGCGCTCAATTCGACCCGTCGCCACCGTGCCGCGACCTTTGATCGAGAACACGTCTTCAACCGCCATCAGGAACGGCTTGTCCACTTCACGCACGGGCTCCGGGATCTGCGAATCGAGTGCTTCCAAAAGCTCGCCGATCTTTTCTTCCCACTTCGGATCGCCATTCAGTGCCGGCAACGCCGCGCCCCGAACCACTTGAGCGTTATCCCCATCGAACTTGTACTTCGACAGAAGCTCGCGAACTTCCATCTCCACCAAGTCCAACATCTCCGGGTCATCCGCCGTGTCGCACTTGTTCAGGAACACCACGATGTGATTCAGGCCAACCTGCTTGGCCAGAAGAACGTGCTCTCGCGTCTGCGGCATCACGCTATCCGACGCGCTCACCACCAGAATCGCGCCGTCCATCTGCGCGGCTCCCGTGATCATGTTCTTGATGTAATCCGCGTGCCCTGGGCAATCCACGTGCGCGTAGTGCCGCTTGTTGCTCTCGTACTCCACGTGGCTCACGGCGATCGTCACCGTCTTCGTGTCGTCCCGCACAATACCGCCCTTTGCGATATCCGCGTACTTGATCTCCTGAGCCATCCCCTTCTTGCTCTGTACCTTTACAAGCGCCGCCGTCAGCGTCGTCTTACCGTGATCGATATGTCCGATCGTTCCGACGTTCATGTGCGGTTTGCTGCGTACGAACTTTCCTTTGGCCATGATTACCTTCCTCTTATTTCGTGTAGACGGTCGGGTTGTTCAAAATGGAAATGGGGTTACTCGCCACGAACCTTGGCGACGATCTCTTCTTGGATTGATGTCGGAACCGGTTCGTATTGTGAAAACTGCATGGAGTAAGTGGCTCGGCCCTGGGTCTTGCTCCGCAGGTCCGTCGAATAACCGAACATTGCGGAAAGCGGAACCTGCGCCGTGATGACCTGCGCTTTTCCGCGGAGGCCCATGCCATGAATTCGTCCGCGACGCGAGTTCAGATCGCCAATCACGTCCCCCATCGAAACTTCCGGGGTGACCACTTCAACATCCATGATGGGCTCGAGCACCTGAAGGCCAGCGCGTTTCGCGCCATCCTGGAACGCCATCGAAGCTGCCACCTCGAAAGCAGGGCCCGAGGAATCCACTTCATGAAAGCTCCCGAAAATGAGCTCTGCGCGCACATCCATGATCGGATAGCCAGCCAGGACTCCTCGGCCGAGGGCGTCACGAATCCCCTTTTCCACAGAAGGGATGAACTCTTTCGGAATGACTCCGCCCACCGTCTTGTTTTCGAAGATGAAGCCTTGCCCCCGCTCACTTGGGAGCAAGCGCAGCACAACATGCCCAAACTGGCCGTGGCCGCCCGATTGCCGAATGAATTTGCCCTCGGCTTCCACCTCTTTTGAGATGGCCTCGCGGTAGGCCACTTCGGGCTTCCCCACGTTGCACTCGACTTTGAACTCGCGCTTCAAGCGATCGACGATGATTTCGAGGTGCAACTCGCCCATGCCGGCGATGATCGTCTGCCCCGTGTCCTCGTTCGTGTACGTGCGAAACGACGGATCTTCGTAGGCCAGCTTCTGCAAGCTGATGCCCAGCTTATCGTGATCGGCCTGTGTTCTTGGCTCAATCGCGATGGAAATCACCGGATCCGGGAAGGTCATCCGCTCCAGAATGATCGGGTGCTTCTCATCGCAGAGCGTGTCGCCCGTCCGCGTGTCGCGTAGCCCAACCGCAGCGTAGATATTCCCGGAGTAGCACTCCTTGAGCTCCTCGCGCTTGTTGGCGTGCATGCGCAAAATGCGCCCAATTCGCTCGCGTTTGCCGCGGCCCGTGTTGAGCACAGCCGTGCCGCTCGTGAGCGAGCCTGAATAAACGCGAAAGAACGTGAGATTGCCGACAAAAGGATCATTGGCGATCTTGAAAGCGAGGGCCGCAAACGGCTCATTATCATCCGCTTTACGCCGGATCTTGATAGATTCGTCCGCCGGATCCGAACCTTCAACGGGGGGCACGTCGAGCGGCGACGGCAAGAAATTCACGACGGCATCCAACAGCAGCTGCACGCCTTTGTTCTTGAAGGCCGAGCCACACATCACCGGCACAAACGCGAACGACAAGGTTCCCTTGCGGAGGGCCTCATAGATCTCGGCTTGCCCCACGCTGTCGCCCTTCCCCTCCAGAAAGAGCTCCATAATGCCGTCGTCGACATCCGCGCATGCCTCGATCAGCTCTTCGCGCAATTGCTCGCACTTTTTGAGCAGATCTGCCGGGATGGGCTGCCAGGTGAACGTCGCCCCTAGCGACTCATCATCGAAGATCGCGGCTTCCATCCGAACCAGATCAACCATCCCGCGCAGCTGCTCTTCTTGGCCTACGGGCCATTGAACAGGCACCGGCCGGCAGCCGAGGCGCTCGCGCATCGAATCTAGATTCATCTGAAAATCTGCGCCCACCTTATCGAGCTTGTTGATGAATGCGATGCGGGGAACGTGATAGCGATCCGCTTGGCGCCACACAGTTTCGCTCTGCGGCTCGACGCCATTACCCCCATCAAAAACAGCTACCGCGCCATCCAGCACTCGCAGGCTGCGTTCGACTTCAATCGTGAAATCAACGTGGCCGGGTGTATCAATGATATTGATACGGTGGTTTTTGCCGGCATCTCTGCCGAACATGGGAGTCCAGAAGCAATTCGTGGCGGCGCTGGTGATCGTGATGCCGCGCTCCTGCTCCTGCTCCATCCAATCCATCGTCGCGGCACCTTCGTGCACCTCGCCGAGTTTGTGATTCACGCCGGTATAGAACAACACGCGCTCAGTGGTCGTGGTCTTACCGGCGTCGATGTGCGCCGAGATTCCGATGTTGCGGTACAGCTCAATAGGAGTTTTACGTGGCATGGTGATGCACAACACTTAATCTCTGATTGCCGACCCGCGCAGCGAACCGGCTTATCCTGCTAAAACCTAAAATGCGCGAAAGCTTTATTCGCTTCCGCCATCCGGTGCACTTCTTCCTTCTTTTTCATCGCGCCGCCGCGACCTTCTGCGGCTTCCATCAATTCGCCGGCAAGCCGAAGTGGCATCGATTTTTCGCTACGCTTCTTGGCGGCTTCGCGCAGCCAGCGCATCGCAAGCGCCATGCGCCGAACCGGACGTACCTCCACCGGTACCTGATAGTTGGCGCCACCCACGCGACGGCTCTTGACTTCGACCATCGGACGCACATTCGACAGCGCCGCTGAGAAAACCTCGAGCGCGTTCTTGCCGCCCTTGGTTTCGATCTGCGTCAGCGCGCCATAGACGATGCGCTCGGCGACGGCTTTCTTGCCGTCGAGCATGATGACGTTGACGAACTTGGTCAGATCCTGCGAGTTGAATTTCGGATCGGGCAGGATGTCACGCTTGGGTACTTCACGACGACGCGGCACTTCTCACCTCTCTTCAGTCGTTATGCGGTTCCATGCTGACGAACCGCGACTTACTCGATCGTTCCCAGGTGGGGACGACCAACGGAAAATCACGCGGGCTTCGGCCTCTTCGCGCCGTACTTCGACCGGCTTTGCTTGCGGTCCTTGACGCCCTGCGTATCGAGCGAGCCACGCACGATGTGATAGCGCACGCCCGGCAAGTCCTTTACA
>JBBRRP010000036.1:0-49903 GCA_038246305.1 Polyangiales bacterium
TATGAGTTTCTGGGTGGACCTTCAGATCCTCGCGAAAACAGTGGCGATCGCCCTTTCAATGAAAGATGTTGACCCGGTCGGTGTCGATCGGATGCCGGAGTATCGGGGCTCCAATGTCGCGCCCGCGCCTAACCAGCAGCGCGGCGAACCGAACCCAACGCCGTAGGCAACGGTAGCCCGGCAGCAGCCAACAGCGACCGGTACTCAGCTAGCCAAAGCTCCCAGATCTGACGTCGGTCAAACAATTCGCGTGCGCGCCGTTGCGCATTTCGTCCATGCGCCCGGCAGAGCTCCGGCTCCTTGAGGTAACGCTCCAGATCCCCCCGCAACGCGTCGGTATCCCCTACCTTTGCTAGAAAACCTGTGGTGCCATCCACTACTACGTCACGTGTGCCAGTGGCTTGAAATCCAACCGTCGGCACCCCCATCGCCGCTGCTTCCAAAGGAACATTCGGGAAGCCCTCGCGATACGAAGGAAAAACCAAGGCGTGCATCAGGGCGTAGTAGGGAGCCACCTCCTCGACCTCCCCCACGGCGATGATGTCATCTCGTTGCGCCATCCAGCGTTGCAACTCGGGATCCAGATCATCACCAGCAAATCCGGCTCCCACTATTAAGAGGCGGGCTGACGCATGCTTCGCTCGAATCCCCTGCCAAGCAGCTATCAATTCCTTGGATCCCTTGTCAGCCACCGGCCGCCCCACAAACCCAAAGATCGCTTCGCCAGTTTGGATCTTCAGATCACGCGCGAGTTCCTCGGATGCGCTACGAACGCGTTCGGGATCAAAACGCTCTAAGTCAACACCGTTCGACGAACCGGCGCCTAGCACACGGCATTTCTCCGCACTCGCGAGGCCCTCCTTCAGAAAGCCTTCTTTCACAGATTCACTCACGCACACAATTTGATGCGCAGCGTGCGCCGCGACACGCTCGCAACGTCGCAGAATCGAACCTTTCAAACCGCGGGCCAGCTCGAAGCGAAGGCCCCGCAGCAAATAGACACGGATCGGAACCCGGCATCGCCAGGCGCTCAACATGCCAAGCAATCCCGCCTTCGGGGTGCTCGCATTCACGATATCGGGCGCCAAGGCGCCGAGCGTTTTCGAAAGCTCCAGCAGGGCCTTGGCGTCGCGCACCCCATCAATCTCCCTGGCCATCTCGATACCAACGACACGCACCCCTTCCCGTTGGGCGACCAGCTCAAGCTCCGCCCCCGGAGAGGCGATCACTGTCACATCAAAGCCCGCCTCGCGCATGAAAGCTAGCTGACCGCGCAGCAACACACGGGCGGTTGTCGGCACCGTCACTATGTAGGCGAGCTTGGGGCGCCGCATTTCTGGCCCGCGACTAGGCTTCCTGCTCGGCTAGAGCTCGGCTGCGAACGTCCCCAGCCAATTCACCCAGGCTTGGCCACCAAAGATCCTCGCCGTACTCTCGTTTTAGCGTGAGAAACAATAGATCCAGGTAATTCATGTACGTTGCGTCCACGCCATCTAGGGCAACAAACCCTAGAGCATTCTTGATGATGTGAGCCTTGATCGACAGCAGCCCGCCTTGATCGAGGATAGCCCTCGCGCGATCGATACTTGACGTTGCCTGGAAGTTGATCGGAATTTGCACGAGCTTACCAGCCTTCCAGAAAGCCGGTTCCAACAAAGGCACACCCCGCAACCCAGACATCGCCGCCAGGGCCTTGGGTGCGGGCTCCGTCAGGATGTCGCGCGCGGAAGCCACGAATTCAAAACCTTGATCCGACATCGCATGCAGCAGCGCTGGGGGTGCATTCCAACCCGGAGGACA
Organism: Polyangiales bacterium; assembly: GCA_038246305.1. Lineage (GTDB taxonomy): Bacteria > Myxococcota_A > Polyangia > Polyangiales > Polyangiaceae > JBBRRP01. The sequence goes on from JBBRRP010000036.1 coordinate 1,801, forward strand.
CATGCCAGCAGCCCGTGGCAAATTGGCCCTGTCAAAGATGCCAATCATTTTCGAAAGTGCGCGCGTGCACTCGGCCTGCGATTCCTCTTGGAATTCCACATGGACCTGTCGACCCCGATGCACGTGATGCAGGCCATGGAACGCAATCTCTGTTCTTGGGCAGCTTTTCAGGTAGGCCACGAACTCTGGGTATCGATCGAGTGCGCGCGATCCTTCGGGCAAAATTCGCGTCAAGTAGGCACGCTTTCGGATCCCAGGAATTCGGCTTAAAAATCGAGAAGGGGCTGGAGCGATCTCCCGCCAATCCGCGGTAGTGAACAGTGTAACCTGTAATTGCGGATGGCGCGCCAGCAGGCGCTGCACCAACCCGAGCGTGCCCTTTTCAAGATCGCCACCACCATCATAGTGATCTTGTGCCCGACCAGGATGAACATCATCAATCGAGAAGCACACGGCTCCGCATTTACCGGTGGGCAGCCAGCCCGGACTAAATTCGAAACTGATGGCCGGATCATTGGCGGGAGAATTCATGCCGGTGCCGCTCCGCAACCGCAATCGGGTGGCGACGATACGACCGTACTTAGACTCGCGCCTAGAAGCTCTTCATAAACCTTGAGCACTCCTGCCACGTAGGCTCGGGTCGAAAACACTCCCCGCACGCGGCGGTGCCCGGCACTCCCCATCTCTCTCCGCTGGCTCGCGCTAGTCACCAAAGCATCGAGCGCTTCCGCAAGGGCCAAGGGATCGCTCGGCTCCACAACAAGCCCCGTTTCGCCATGGACGATCTGCTCGGGGACCCCCGCTAGTCGAGTACCAATGGTGGGAATCGAGTAACACATCGCCTCCAAGTGCGTGCGTGGGAAGCCCTCGTTTCCAGCAATTTTCGTATATTTTCCCGCGAATCTGAGAAACTCATTCGCTGCGGTGGGAAGCACTGAAACATCAGTATATTTGTAAAACGTGAACGGCTCAGATTGCCAACCCACAAACGTCCAATTGTCGACACTCAATCTCAGCGCTTCATCCAGCAGCCACTGAAAGTACGTCGCGTCGTGCGTTGGGATGTCGCCGATGCAGAGCACCACGAATTGATTGCTACGCCCGGTTGCATTCAGCAGCGCCGTGGCCCGCAACAGATGATGAATTCCCTTGAACGGAGTGATCGAAGCGAAACAGCTCACCACCACAATTCCCTGTGCGCGTAGCGAACTCAACCATGGCATCGACCGAGCCACCGGATACTCGCAGCGCGTGCCATTGTAGACGGTGACGGCCTTGGGCAGCGCCACTTTTGAGAGATCAGAGCGGATGGCATCGCACACGGTGATGATGCGATCGCACAGACGCTCGAAAGCCTCCCAGTACATCCCCCCAACGGCTTTACTTCCTCGCAGATGGCCAATCAGCGGGATTCGGAGCGATTTTGTGGCTGGACCCACGAGGATGGCGCCGCGCGGATCGTTGACGTGCACGAGATCGATGTGCTGCTCCTTAAGCCACGTTCTGAACATCATCGTGTACGGCGCGAGTTGCGTCAGCGTAACGTGCGCACGCTTCAAACGTGACCAATTGAGGCTCGCTTTGCCGAATTGGCTGAGCGATTTGCCGGGCCGCAGAATGTGCGGCTCGATTCCAACCTCGCGATACGCGTCGGCAACCAAACCCTCTTCGACGATCACGACCTCGGGCTTGATCGATTTCGGCAGATTGAGCACAAGCTCCATCAAACTTCGATTCGCACCCGCCATGCGCTGCGGATACGCAATGAAGTAGGCAATCTTCTTGGGCTTGCTCGGCATGGTCTAGGTGCTCACCGAAACCGTGTCACCCGCCGAGCCCGCCGACCCAGGCGACAACTCTGGCCGCTTCAGTGTGCGAAGGAACACCTCTTCGTGCTGACGCGCGATCACCTTCGGCTCATACTCTCCGGCCCTCACCTTCCCACCTTGGCGCAACACTTCGGCAAGCACGGGATCTTTGAGTACACGCCGGATGGAGCTGCTGAGCGCCTCAACATCCGCAACTGGCACCAACAAGCCGCTCTTCTCGTGAACGATGATCTCCGGCGGACCAAAATCGCAGGCCGTTGACACGACCGGGGCTCCCGCTGCCATCGCCTCGACGATAACGTTGCCAAAGCCTTCAAAAGTGGATGAAAGAACGAACACATCCGCCGCAGCCATGAAGCGAAATGGATTCGCCTGAAAGCCCTTGAAGGTCACGATCTGACTCAGCCCAAGCTTCTGCACCATTGCCTCCAGGGCTGTACGATCCGGCCCTTCGCCGAGGATCCAAAGCTTTATGGGGACTTGGGCCTTGAGCTTAGCGATTGCCTCGAGCAAGTACGGATACCCTTTCTGCGCCGCTAAGCGCCCGCAGGCAACCACCAGCTTCTCATGGGGAGCCACGCCATCGCGTGCAGCCGGATCTTTTGCTGCCCCCCAAACCCGCTCATCGACCGCCGCGTTCGGAATCACGTGCACCCGCCCCGCTAACCGCGGATCGATACCGACGAGACAATCGGCAACACCTCGCGAAAGCGCGATCACACCCGCCGCACGGTGGTAGGCAAACCGCTGCGTCGCTTTGAGCAATTGATGAATGAATGAGAACTTGTTGTCGTAGGCAAGCGTAGGATTCACCTGGACCCCTAACAAGAGGGGGGGCTTCACCCGGGAACGCCCGAGAGCCACCAACGCCGCAGCATTGCCATGATCCAAGATAGAAAATACTAAATCGGGAGAGCGCCCTTCGATCAGCTTCGTCAGTGGCTGAATGCTAGCCACCACATCAAACGTGCTGGAGCGTGAGCGGGCCGCGCGCAAGTGCACCACCTCAATCGCCGGGTTCAGCTCCGCTTCATAGCCCCCAAAAGGACGAGAAATTGCCAGCACCGGCGTGAAGCGAGTGCGATCAATCTCATTCGCCACGCGCAACAGGTGCATTTCGGCACCACCGCCTCCAAAAACAGGCGAATAGAAGAGCACGACTGGTTTTCTATCTGAGGGCATCGTCAGGCTCCAGCTCAACTAAGAATGGCCTGCCGTAAGGCCGCGCCAACACGCTCTAGATCCGCATCCGTCAGGTTCGCTCCACTTGGCAAGCACAGCCCGCGTTCAAAGAGCGTGGACGCCACGTTGCGGTGAATGACTGAATGGGCACTGAAGACAGGTTGAAGGTGCATGGGCTTCCAAACGGGGCGCGTTTCAATATTTTCAGATTCTAGGGTTAGCCGGATTTTTTCGGGGCTTGCAGCAATTTTTTGCGGATCAAGCGTGATGCAGCTGAGCCAGCGCGTACAGCGCCCATAGCTAGCTTCGGGCATGAAGCCCACGCCCTCAATGTCGGATAGCAACGCGCGATAGAATCCAAAGATTTCGCGCCTGCGTGCCACCCGGTTCGCCAGCGTTTCAAGCTGCGCGCGACCGAGCGCCGCTAGCACATTGCTCAGCCGATAATTGTAGCCAATCTCAGCATGTTCGTAGTGCGCAGTCGGCTCACGTGCTTGGGTCGCCAGGTGCCGAGCGTGCCTCACTAGCGGAGCGCGCGCAGCCATAAGCGCTCCACCTCCGCTCGTGGTGATGATCTTGTTGCCATTGAAGGAAAATACTCCAAGATCCGCGCGCCCTCCCGCCGCTCGGCCTCGATAGCTAGCGCCGAGCGCCTCGGCGGCATCTTCAATGCACGGCACGCCATGGCGTGTGCACAATTCAGAAATTCGGTTCCAATCTGCGCATTGCCCGTAGAGATCGACGCCGAGCACCGCCGCCGGCAAGCTTCCGGCGCGGGCGCTCCGTTCCAGCTCTTCTTCCAGCAAAGCCGTATCCATATTCCACGTTTGAGGATCGCAATCCAAGAATACCGGCTCGGCCCCCACGTAGCGGATCGCGTTCACGGGCGCGGAAAACGTGAGATCGGAGACCAAGACTCGATCGCCGCGCTGAACGCCCAGCAGAATCAACGCGAGGTGCAACCCTGCCGTTCCGCTGCTCAAAGCAGCCACTTCGACGCCCGACCCAACGACCTGAGCTAACTCTCGTTCGAACGCATCCACATGCGGGCCGAGCGGTGCGATCCAATTCGAACGAATTGCATCCAGCACGTACGCTTCTTCGTTGCCATTAACCTGAGGTGGCGATAGATAGATTCTCGGATTCGACATCTTGCTCAGCCTTTACCCGAAACGGCCTTCGCGGGTACGCCGACCACTGTCTGCCCTCGAGCGACGTTCTTGATCACCACCGCGCCGGCTCCCACACTGGCGCCCTGCCCCACCGTCAAATATTGGAGGACCCTGGCACCGGTGCCAATCAGAGCACCCTCTTCAACCACGACGCCTCCGGAAATGCTTGCACCGTGATTCACCACAACGCCGCGACCAAGCTGGGCCTCGTGCCCGAGGGTGCAACCCAAATTCACCAAGCAGAAATCTCCCAACTGAATATTGACACTTCCCACCACGCCCGCGCCCAGCATCACTCCCCGCCCAATCTGTAGGCTCGCATGGTCGATCTCTAGCCGCGGATGAATCAACGCTGGCCAAGCCGCGTGTGGCAGCCGGCGCTGCGCTTCTTCAGCCAAAAGAAGCCGAATTTTAGGTGAACCAACCCCGAGCGCCAGCGCTCCGATCTCCAAAGCATGCGCTTGTAGCCAATCAAAGTCCCCCAATACCTGTGGCCGACTATCGCGATCCGTGAGCTTGGTTAGATCGGAAACGACGAATCCCGCAAATTCAAGTTCGCTCCCGGCAGCCCGGAGCTCTTGGATCAACCAAGCGGTATCCCGGGCTTGGCCACCGGCACCTAACACTACGATTGGAGTGCTCACGGCGCCGCTCCTCTCCTCAAGCTGCTGATTCTAAAATGAAGGGCCCGAGCGCCAGCACTTCAAGCCGCCCATCTTGGAAGGCTCGCAGCGCATCATCGGGAGAACACACAATCGGCTCCTCGTGCATGTTGTAGCTGGTGTTGATCAGCGTCGGGATCCCTGAAAGCGCGTGGTACCGCGTCAAGACATCGTATAAAGAAGGATTGATCTCTTGGCGCAGCAGCTGCGGGCGAGCGGTGCCGTCGACATGAACTGCAGCCGGCGATTGCTGCTTCATCAGCTCGGTGCAATCTGCGGTGATTGTCATGAATTCGGCTGCGTAGCGCGCACCGCCGATATTTTGGTACAGTGAATCTGCGTGGTCCGCCAACGTGATCGGTGCGAAGGGCATAAATTCCGTCCGATTCAAGCGTTCATTCAGCCATTTGTTCACCGAGGGTTCGGTGGCGGGATACAGGATGGAACGATTGCCGAGCGACCGGGGGCCAAACTCCATCGCACCGTCGAAGCGCGCCACCACCCGATTCTTGACGAGATGCGCTGCCATTTCAGCTTCGATGCAAGGCGGGCGATGATAATTCAAACCGGACGCAACGATGGCTCTTTCGATCTCAGCTTCCGAATAGGCAGGCCCAAGGTACACGTTATCGAGCCGCGCGGGTGCAAGCCCGCCGAGATCGGCCTGAAGGGCCAACGCCGCGCCCACGCCCACGCCGCTATCCCCCATGGCCGGAAAGATAAAGATCTCCTCAACTTCAGGGATCTCCAGGATGCGCTGGTTCATCTTCACATTGGCAAAAACACCTCCCGCACAAGCGACCTGCTTGACGCCAGTGCGTTTCACCCATCGCGTGACATATTCTACCGCGACTCGTTCGAGCACTCGTTGATAAGCTGCAGCGATATCTTCACGGCTGTAGTTTGCAACGAGCGTGCGCTCGAAGTAGGGATCTTGCCCCGATTTAAAGCGAAAATAGTCCTCGTGCGAAAAATCGAAGCGCTGAAAGATTTCATCTTCCAATACCGAAGGATCGCCAAACGCCGCCAAACCGACGATCTTTCCTTCATGTCGATTCGGCTTGAAGCCGAGGGCTTGCGTCACGCGACGATAGAAAGTTCCGAGAGAGTGCGGATAAGGAATCGGTGCTAGGCACTTCATGCGCCCGCCTTCGCACAGATAGAATGAACCCGCTTGCCCGCTGCCGTAGCCATCGAGCGATACGGCCAAACAGCGATCGAAGCCCGACGTGTAATAGGCGGATGCGCAGTGACCCCGATGATGATCGACGAACACGAGCTTGCCACCGAGCCCGTGCTCCTTGAGCGCCTCCTCGATCTTGTGTTGCCCTGCGTTGAAGGGCAGCCACTCGCTCTTGAGTAGGACGTTGCGACCGTAATTCGCCAAATGGCGAAGCTTGTGGCTCGCGGCATCCTTGGCACCGATAACGTAGGCTACGTTCGCCGCAAACGCCGCAACATCTCGCCGGCGCTCTTTTAAGATCGGCAAGGCTGCATAGGCCACGTGATCCACATCCTGGGCTCGAACTCCGGCCTTCTCTAGGATGTATTCCAACGCCTTGTGTGGGAACCCTGCCTGGTTCTTCACTCGGCTGAAGCGCTCTTCCGACGCTGCCGCCAAGAGCCTTCCATTGACAATGATGCCCACCGCGCTTTCGTGCGCGATCGGTGAAAGACCGACGATGACCATTCAACTCCCGCTCATTCGTGAACCCATGGACTACTAACACCGGCTCATACCGAGCAGCGGGGCTCGTGTAAACTAGGCTTGCGCACAGCCGCTTTTAGTGGGTCTGCAACACCTCCCCCATGACGGCCTGGTATTTGGCTTCGATCGCCTCCTTGCGTAGCGCGTCAGTCCCTGCCTCCCGTGCTGCATTCCGGAGCGCGCGAGCTTCCACGTGATCGACACCGACGCGTTCGGCAGCATTGGCAACCATCATCCAATTATCAGTCGTGGACTGGACTTTGGCGGCGTTTTCGTAGTGCCGAAGCGCACGGGCCCAGTGCCCCTTTGAGGCGAAAGTGGCCGCCACTTGTTGCTCGCCCTCAGCACAACCCTGAGCTCCAACGCAGCTCGCCGCGAGGAACGCCATCGCCGCGCGATCGAGGCGTTTTTCATCTCCCAAGCCTGCTGCGACCTCTAACCAACGCGAATGACAACTGAGCGATGAGCTGGCGCTACACCCATTCTCCAAGAGCTGTAAGGCTTCCTCGGGCCGCGACAGGGCCACCAGCATCAACGCCCGCACTTCGATTGATGAGGTTTTCTGTGGCTCCAGCCGTTGCATGGCCGCCGCATCCTGGTCGATCAGACGCTTGATCATTTTTCGACGCGCAGTCAGAGATTTATCGAGACTAGCTCCTAGCTCGCCCACCAGCATCCAGACCCTCATTTCTCGCGCAGCGTAGAGATCTGGATCTCGGAGTGCGGCTTCGCTGAGCAGCCCGAGCTTCAGTTTGGCAAATTGAGTGCCCTCCACCAGCCGAGCGAGAAGCAGGAACGACAAAGCGCCCGCTTTGCCTTCGGGCACTACCCGCAGAAGTTGATATTCGTCCGTGCTCCAGCGAACCGCATGTTGGGCTGCCTCGTCGGCTGCTTCGGGATCGTACTGTGCGGCAAAACGCAAATGAACCACGGCCTGCTCGTTGGCATGCCGTGCATGTAAGACTTCGGCTATAAACAGATGCGTTCGTGAATCTCTGGGATCTCGTTCGAGCGCCCGCGCCGCCCAAACCAACGGCGCGCCAGCTCGGCTCTTACGCGCCGCCAAGCCACCTAATAGCGGCAAATAGGCATCCCCCGGATGATTTAGCATGGCAGAACGCAGCTCAGCTCTGAGGGTTAAAACCTGGGTTGCGTCTGCCCAAGCCGTAGACTGATAGGCCTGATGAAGAGCATCCCGTTGTTCCTGCGCCGGCGCTGCAGCGCTCGCGGTTGCGACAAATGCAGAAGCCAGCAACGCACACACCAGTGCTGGCACCGCCCACTTGGGCAGCTTGGAAAAGGCCGGCGCTTTCGCAGGCTCCGCAGAAGTGAGTGCCCCCAACACCGATGCGACGGCAATGCTGACCGCGGGCACTTCAAGTGCGAGATCAACGAGGTTGTGTACCAGCAGTACGACCACAGCTAAGGCAACGGTGGCGGACGCCGAACGCTTCCAAACGTTCGTTCTTGCCGGATGCAACAGCCAAAGGAATGCCAACAGGGCCAGCGCCGTGACCGGGATCCCCCACTCAGCAGCCCACTGCAACACAAAGTTTTCCGCGTGTGCGTAGAGAACGTGACCGCGACCGCCATGGTACGGCGGAAATGCGGTCTCAAACGCACCTCGCCCTACGCCGAACCAGCGGTTGTCTGAGATCAACGCGGGGGTCCAAGACAGCAAATCAATCTTCTCGGTGCCCTCAGCGAGCAGCTTCTTGAAGGTCCCCGGATCCATCGAAAGCCACAGCAGTGCCACGCCACCGAGAATGGTGGAAGAGACCACGAGCATGCCATCCCGCGTTCGCAACTCTCGGCGTGCCCGCGTGTAGCGGATCACCATACCCAAGGAGAAGAGCAGCAACCCCAACGCCAAACTTAAGAGACCACCTCGGGACGCGAGCAGCGCGCTCACGGCCATCACGCCCGCAACCAACGTTGCTAAAAGCCAACGCGGTGCCTTGAGCTCCCGGTCCAGCATGCACGCCAAGCCGCAGAAAAAGCCTAAATTCAGATACCCAGCGAGGTTATTGGCGTTAATAAACGGTGAAACGACACCGCTAAAACGCGGCCGGTACCAACCGTAAACCGCCTCAGCCCCGAGCAACCAATGGACGAGTGTCACCGCCGCAATGAGCACCGCGCTCGCCACGACGATCAGCGGCACTGTATAACGCGGACCCCGTCGTTCAACGGTTGCGGCGACCGACGCGACGAGGCCATAAGTGCTCCACTTAAGAGCCTCGGTCCCCGATGCGCTGGGATCGAGCGATAGGCTTCCGAACGAAAGCGGTGGTTCACGGAAGGGAACCAATACACCCCGCCAAACTTCGGCCACACTGGGACTCAGCCAATTGAGCCAAGCCATTGGGATCGGAACCGACTGTAGCAGAGAGTAAGCCCCGAGCCCCAGCGCCACGAACGTGAGCGGGCTCCAACGCCAAGAATCAGAACGGCTTGCCACCAAAGTTACGAGAGCTACGATTCCGCTCACCGTGAGAAGAATGGGGCGATGCACCGCGCCCATCGCTAACGCCGAACCCACGATCACCAAACACAGTCCAACGAGCGCAATTCGGTCGGCACGCTTGTCTATCCAGCGGAGGGCCTGATGAATCGGTCCCGCGTCGCCACTGCGCTCTTGATAGGTACGCCTTCGCGCCAGGCGGCCGCCTCCGATCGGCGTCGAACTCGGCAGCTTGGCCGCTTCCATCAGCCCGAAAATGTAACCTACAATTCTGAGAAGGTCTGCAGCCAGCCTTCTGCCAGCGTGCAGAAATGTGCCATAAGGCTGGCATGTGTGGCATCGCAGGAGTTCTTTGGCATTCACACCAGGAGCTCACCCGGTCTGAACAAACAGTCCGCCGGATGACCGATGCGATCGCTCACCGAGGCCCGGACGGCGAAGGCTTCTTCACTGCGGGTTCCACGCTGGCACGCTTTGAGACTCGCACGACAAGCGGCGAAACGCTGGCAGGTCCGGCAACTCGACACGACTCCCGGACTTCACTCGGACTTGGCCATCGACGGCTTTCCATCATCGATCTTGCGGGCGGCACACAGCCCATGTCCGACGCTCGCCAGCACAGCTGGATCGTATTTAACGGAGAAATCTACAATTATCGCGCCCTTCGGAGCGAGCTTGAAAGTCTTGGTTGCACGTTCCGAACCCAGAGCGACACCGAATCAATCCTGCATGCCTACCGGATCTGGGGCCAAAGCTGCGTCGAGCACCTGCACGGGATGTTTGCTTTTGCGCTCTGGGACGAACTCGACTCAACGCTCTTTCTCGCACGGGATCGGCTTGGCATTAAGCCGCTGCTCTGGGCCAACGCGCCCGAAGGGTTCCTCTTCTGCTCGGAGTTGAAGGGCATCCTCGCCGCGCGCCTGATCGAGCCCAGCGTGCGCCGCGATTCCATCAAGCGCTTCCTGCACAATCTGTATGTTCCAGCCCCGGAAGGCCCACTCGAAAACGTCTCAACTCTGGAACCCGGCCATAGCTTATTATTGAAACAGGGCCAAATTGAGCTCAAACGCTTCTGGAAGCCGAGCTTCGCCCCTGGGCGCAAACGTTCGGACCGCGAGTGGCTGGAGGCTTTTGATAGGGCACTCCGAGAAGCCGTCAGTTCACACATGGTTTCCGACGTTCCCGTGGGAGCATTTCTGAGTGGCGGGCTCGATTCAAGCGCCATCACGGCGCTGATGGCGAAAAGTGCGCAAGCGCAGTCGCGTGTATTAACCACCACCGTAGGTTTTGAAGAGCGTGGTTTTGACGAATCCGCCGATGCGCAAGCCGTGGCGGACCATGTGGGCTCGGATCACGCCGTCGTGATGGTGAACAACGCGGACATTGAGCCAGCCCTCGAACGTGTGCTCCAAGCCTACGACCAGCCCTTCGCCGATCCTTCATCCTTGGCAACTTATCTGCTCTGCCACGGGGCCAGAAAACGCATGAAAGTGGCGATGGCCGGCGATGGTGCTGACGAATTGCTCGCAGGTTATCCGCGCCACCAACACTACCTCGGGCTCGATCTGCTGAGCACGGCGGCCGGCCCCGCACGCCAAAGCCTTGGGCAAGGCGCGCGCTTCTTAGCTGGCAAACTGCACGGTCGAGCTAGCCGAATTTTGGACCAAACCGGCGCATTCTTGGCAAGTTCCCCCAGCACCGCGGATCCGACTTTCCCGTATGCGTACCTGCGTAACGCGTTCCGCGACGGCCTCTACTCGCGTCTAACGACCGACGAATTTGCGGAAGACACAGCGGAGACTGATCCCTACCAGCACCTGCATCGTATCGTTGCTGAATCCCATGCGCCCCATCGCATGCAACAACTGCTGGAGATGGAGCTTCACAGCTACCTCCCGAATGACATTCTGCAAAAGGTGGACATTGCCAGCATGGCCTTCGGTCTAGAAGTCCGCGTGCCTTTTCTCGACCACCGCTTGGTCGAGCTCGTGGCGCAAATGCCCTTTCATCTCAAATGGAACGGGCGAAAAACGAAGGTGGCGCTCCGCAACAGCGTCGCCAGCTTGCTCCCCACTCGCACTTTCAAAAAGAGTAAGCAAGGCTTTCATCCTCCCCTCGCCGCCTGGTTCCGCGCCTCGGGCGCCAGAGTCTTCCGAGACGTCGCGCTCTCCAACCGTGCCCTTGAGCGCGGCTATTTTCGACGATCGATGTTGGAGCAACTGATCACAGAACACGCCAATGGCCAGAAAAATCACGGCCCGCAGCTCTGGACGCTGCTCCAGCTGGAGTACTGGCACGTGAACTTTGTCGACGCCCAGGCCTAAAACCCAAATCAATCCCCACTGCACTCCGTCTGAAAAACCACCCGGACCTCAAACATGGCAGCGTCAACCCTCGACGAAAAACTCCGACACGCGAAACAAACGTTCGCAAAGCCCGACGCCTACTTGAAGCAATTTGCCAGCATTGAGCTCAGGGTCCGCGCCATCCACCAACTCCTCGGCAGCTGGCAGCCGAAGCAGCTGCTGGATATCGGCTGTGGCGATGCCCGCATCTCGCTTCAATATCTGAACGCATCGAATGCTATCACGCTGGTCGATTACGCAGAAGGAATGCTCGCCCGCGCACGCGAACGCGTCCCTCCAGAACTGCTGCCGAACGTCACGTTCGTCAACGAATCTCTGGCCGGTTTTCAGACGTCAGCGACATTCGACACCGTCTTCGCGATCGGAGTCCTTTCGCATATTCCTGATCTTGAGGGTGCTCTTCGAAGGCTCTATTCGCTGCTCTCGCCAGGCGGACACTGCGTGGTCCAAATCACCGACGACGCAGCCTTAGGAGCGCAATTTCACGCGAAGCTGAAACAGATCCGCAATTTCTTGATGCGACGTGAATCGCTTGAGGTGCGGCTGATCACGGCGACAGAATTGAAGGCAACAGCTCAGAACATTGGATTTCAATTTCTGGATTCGAAAAGCTATTGGGTTCCGCTGCCGGGCATGGGAGCGTTACCGCCGGCGCTCGTGAATCGGGTGATGCTGGGCCTTAATGAGCAGCAGCTTCTCAGCGCGACAGGACCTGAGAAGCTGCTTTTGTTTACGCGGGGGTAGCCTGGGTTAGCTCGCCCCCAACGGCTCCGAGTTAGCCTAAGCGCCTGTTACCAGAGAACTAGGACGCGGCCTCGGTAAACCGTTGCGGCGCTCTTCGTCTCGCAAATGGCGATGTCACCGTAACCGTCGCCGTTGAGATCGTTAATCGGACCACTCCTCGGGCCACCACCGCCAAAACCGACCGGGAGAGAATAAGTAACGTCTGCAGCACTGACGATATCGCCGCCCGCGGCCGCCGCGGAACCGCGAATGAGATAAAGCTTAGGCGGAGTGACGCCGCCCTCGAATTTGCTCGAAAAGGCTACATCCGGCTCACTGTTGTCACCGATGAACGAAACGCGAGTGCTGGTCCCAGAGAATCCTCCACCAACGATGAGATTACCGAACGCATCAGCAGCGAGGGTAGCAGCCGAGTCGGTAAAGTGAGCCACTGTTCCGCCAAAAGGACCGACAGCGGCGTTGCCAAAAAACAGATCGGGCTTGTTGTTCGAACCGCCAACACCCACCACAGGGTTGCCAGAGAGTTGACCTAGCAATGCCAAGGTAATTCCACCGCCCCCAGCAGCCACGGTTGTGGAATGTGTGGCAGCCGATGCAAGCAAAGCAGTTTTGCTGGCTGTGCCCTTGAATGAGTAGACTTTGTTTAGGCCCTGTGCGGAGACGACCAGATCAGTCTTGCTGGGATCGTAAAGGTTACCCACCCCGACCACGTTCTGACCAAAGAAACCACTAACACCGAAGACATCCTCATTGCGCACCTCGATCGCGTCTGTTCCGTAAGCCTGAGGAATTGAGAGCGTACTTGGGTATGAATTCCTTCCAAGGAAGATGACTGCTAGCCCTTTGCTCCTGTTCCCGTTATTTTCGAAGACGGTGTTGTAACGGTGCGCGCCGACAACAAAATCCGCAATACCGTCACCGTTAAAATCACCTAGCCGCGCGATTGAAATACCAAAATTGCTACCGCTGAGTTTGCTGTCCGCTACTGTGTCCACGGACAATACGTAGTTAGCGTCCGCATTGGTGAGAGTCGACACCGTTGCCCAGTCATTCCGGCTGTAAATGTACACCTTATTCTCAACGGGTGAGCCGACCCCAATGTCGAGCGAGCCATTTCCGTCGATGTCACCGAGGACGGCAACGGATTGCCCGAACCCAACAGGCCCGGTGATCGTGACGCTAGGCGTTGCCGCGTACCCGTTGGTCGATCCCCGATAGATCTCAACATCGTTCACCACAGAGACGGGGGCAACCGTCGACCCCAGTGAGCCCACCAGCAGATCCGCGAATGCGTCTCCATCGATGCTTGCTGAGCCGTCGACACGCCGTTCCTTCGCATTTGTGTCGCCGTTATCCAGGAGTGTGACATTGAAAGTAGCTCGCGTCGGCCCCGCGCTAGTTATGTCGCTCACGTTCCCTCCTGAGTCGGTGGACATGACGGCGAAGTAATAGTCCGTCTCAATGAAGAGACCAGAAGCGATGACGCTCTCGCCGGCGCCCGGGGTCTGAGGCAACCCAGAAATTGCGACCGGGGTTGCTGCCAAGAACTGCGTCATGTTGGTGATCGGTGTTCTCGAACGACGCAAGTCGTAGCTGGAAACTGCGGTCCCCGAGTCCGCAGGTGCAAGCCAATCGACCTTCATCTTGGTGGCTCGCCGCTCAAGAGGAGGGACACTCACGGTGAGGCCTGCGACGGCGTTCGGTTTGACAGTGTCAACGGTTAGCCCGCCAATGGCTGAGGAGCCGACCCCGAAACTCGGGACCGATTCGGTTTGAGCTAATAACGTTGCCCCCACGGCATCTGTCAGCGTCGCTGATGCTACCGTGGCCAAGCCACTTCCATCGGTCGTCGCCTCAACCACTAAGTTGCCGTTCAACTTGAACGAAACCTTGACCCCAGAAGCTGGCACCCGGCCTGAGCCCGCGTCCGTCTCAACCTTGACTTGGAGCTGCCCTTGCCAACCCGCGGCGGCATCCGTGTCCGAAGCGAGATTCAATTTCGTCGTGCTGGGTGCGGGCGAAACCCATGTTACAAAGGGGGTATTTCCAACCGTAACCGTGCAAGGGCTCACCAATGCACCCTTGTTGCCGGAAGCTGCGACAAACGTGGCTGACAAGTCACTCGTGCCCAACGCAAATGGCACCGATCCGAAGACCGCATTTCCGGCTCCGTCCGCCGTCGTTGGGTAGTCAGTCGTGACGCTGTTATGAGTGACGTGAAGGGTCAGTGGCTGTCCTGCGGGAGACTTAAGGGTCAGCGGCACGAGCGCTGGCGGTGCCGCGGTATTCTCCTGCCGCGCGCAGATATCATTTGGAAGAAAGGAGGTAATGATGGGCGGCGTCGAATCAACCCAAACAAGCGTCGCGCCGCTAGTGTTCGCGGCGGATGATGGTGCCGTGACTGCCACGCGTAGTTCCGTGGCCTTGTTGAGCGAGCCATCCGCTAACACGCTGCTCTCCGTTAGCCGGGCGTTTGTAAACCGAATGACGTTGCCCAGGTTGTTCGGACAGCCGTCGGAAACCTGCGCAGGCACGGCAGTTGCTCCCGAGGCAACCACCGACAAGGTACCGCCAGCTAAGCCAGAAAGCAGCTGAGCTGAGGCCCCTGCCGTGTCGGTACATGCCACCACGGTGAATTGAGCACCCGGGGTACCCGCGTCGGCATCCTTTAAGGATTGCGGCGCAGTTGCCGCAAGAATGTTGGTCGATGGGTCATTGGTGACGCTAGGGGTCGGAGTAATGATCTGAACACTCGGAAGCGTGGAGGCGCACTTCACATTTTGAAGTGTTTGCGCGACCTTATTTCCGGCGGCATCAGAGAGAGTGAGGTTGAGGTCGAAACCAGCGCCGCCCGGACAGGTAACGCTCACGCAACCACCGTTGGTGCCATTGGCCACTCCGTTAGTGGTCGCTGCGACGCATACGGGCGAAACTGTGCCAACGCCCACGCAGAAGTTGTTCTGCCCGGCACCGAGCGTGCTCGCCAGATCCACCGCGTCGGCCGACATCGTGCTTCCGCAGACCTTGAACTGCACTCCTGGCGTGTTTAGGTCAACGTCATCCAACGGACCGAAAAACTGTCCGCCAGCGATGCCCGACGGCGCAAGGCTGGGACCGGCGGTATCGACGTGAAACGTGGGTTTCAATGACTTGGTGGTTTGACCTGCCTGCGAGGTACAGGTGGCTTCCGCCGTGAAGTCCCCATCGGGCGTCAGCGTGACGCCCGCAAAGACCGCCACACCGCCAGCAGCAGGGGCCGCTAAGGATTGCGCACCGTTGTTGATGTTCAGAAGGATCTGCCGCCCGTCTTCAACGTTGGTGGAGACTTGGAACTTTACTTGGTAGGGTGACCCGTTTTGGCTCACACGGTCGCCGGCCGGGGCGGCCTCTCCGTTGAGGCTCGGGTGGTCAACAGTGATTACCGGCTTGGCGATGGTGCAGATAACCGGCGAACAAGCGACAGTGACTGGGATCTCCACCTTGCACTCAGGCGCAGTACCAATCTGAACCGAAAGATTTACCGCCGCATTCGACTCAAGCTGGACGCCAGAAAACACTGCCACGTTGCCGTTAACCATGGCTGTAGCGACTTGAACATTGTTTGCAAACAAGGTCGCCGCCGTGCCATTCACCGCTGAAGTGGCAACGCTTATGGTGGTCTGAAAGCCGTCCGAACAATCCATCGTTGCATCAGCCGCCGCAGTGAGGGTAGCGCCGGAAACCGGGGTGACGAAGGAAGCAGTCGGGCACACTGCGCCCGCAGTTCCAGCCATGCCACCGCCGGGCATGCCGGCAACTCCCGATAACCCACCCAAGCCCATCAACCCGCCCACGCCGGCCCCAGCCGCTCCACCCATGCCGACCGGAGCAGCTCCCCCCATCCCTGCGCCGCCAGTGGCCTTACCACCGCCGGTTTTCGCGCCACCTGTTCCGGTGCCGCCCACTCCACCGGTCGTGGGGGGAGAGAAATTGGGCTTCTCCTCACCGCCGCAGCCGACCAGGCCCAACAAAGTCAAAGTGCCCACGACGATGAAAGATGAAGAAGAAGTCCTGCGCATTGATCCACTCCAATGATGCCAAGCCATATAAGTCAAAAACTGTAGCAGGCTGAATACGAGATGAAACCCCTAAATTTTTTGGACAATGGCTGTTTTGCTTTGCGTGCACTCCCGGCCTTCTGTCCGGCACTGTGTGACGGCCCTCCAGTCTACGCTTGGAAGCTGTGGCATAAGTGCACTAAAGGTTGAGTGGTCTGTTGGCACACAAGGAAACTCCCGATGAAACGCTCATTTTCTGTCCCGACCGATGTGGTGAGCGAACTCATCAATGGTGAGGCAATGCTGCTCAACCTCAGCACGGGGCGGTACTTTAGCCTCAATTCCACCGGAGCGTTCATCTGGCGCCAACTCGAAGTACACGGCGATATAAACTGCATTGTCCGCGAACTCGCAGCAATGTATTCCGTAGATGAAAGCCAAGCGCGGCGCGACGTCAACGAATTGATGACGCAGCTGGCGGAGCAGCAGCTGGTCACCCCCGATGTCAGCTCGAGCTAAGCTGGTTAGCGGCCTTCAACTTGGCCGAGCATTGACGGAAGGGGCCATCGCTTGTGCGATCATTCACCGCGGCCTCGCCCATTCAAACCTCCCAACACTTTGCGCACGGCTAGGCGTCGCTCTAGGGCAAAGTCGGAGCGAGCCTATTTTGGAGTTATTGACTGACGAGGAGCCCAAAGTCCGGCTTGCGGTGCGAACCACTCTGCGCCTCTCGCGGACCGTGTGGCGAAAGCCTACGTGCCTCCAGCAATCCCTCCTCGCCGGGTTCTTGCTTCGGTCCAGCGGACCGGTGCTCCGAATCGGTTGGTGGAAAACACCCGAGTCGCAATCGGGTCATGCGTGGATCGAGATTGGCGGGAAGGCAGTAGCAGGGCTATCCGGCGAGGACCCGCATTGGGCCGAAAAGATAGGTGTGCTTGGTAGAAGTGGCGTCTAAGGTTCGGTCCTACGTGACCCCGCAATTCAAGAGCTACCGACTGAACGGGCACGTACTCCACACCCAATTGCCTCTATCCGCCGCTGAGACTTCGGAAGCCGGTTACCCGCAGACCGAACTCACGCTGAGCCAGGCCTCGCGTACCATCCCCTCAACGCGCCCGGAAGGCAGGGTCCTTGCTGAATATCGACGCGGAGTGATCGGCCACTGTGTTGTTCAGCAGGAACAGCACTATGTGTTGCGGCTATTTGGCGCGTGCGATTTCGTAATATCTAAAGATCTCCGTGCCGCTGAGATTCAACCCTCAGAGGGGATAGCAGAAGATCTCGTGCTCACTTGGTGTTGTGGCATTTTCTCGGCATCGCTCGCGATCTTGTCTGGAGCGTGGCCACTACACGCAAGTGCCGTGTTGCTCGATAACGACCACGGACTTGCGTTTGTTGGGGGCCAAGGTGCCGGCAAAACTACGCTAGCGGCGGCGTGTTGCATGGCGGGAGCGCAACTTGTAACCGACGACGTGCTGGTGACTGGAACTGACTCGAACGGCGAATTGGACTGTTACTCTGGGTCCAGTGAGCTTCGGCTGAGATCTCAGGCCTTCGATGCCGCAAAGCTCCCGGGCGCCTGGTTGCAGCGGAAGACTGCAGACGGGAGGCTCGCCGTAAGACCCAACCTGCTCGCACTCGATCAGACGCGACTTCGAACCATCGTCGTTCCGTCGCGAAGCCAGATTGACGCGACGAAATTAACGCGACTAGCTGGCACAGAAGCAGTGCTCGAATTGGCTAAGTACCCGCGCGTTGTTGGGTGGAGTGAAGCCGGAGCGCTCGCGGGGCGCTTCCGCGTCCTCGCAACGATTGCGCGCGGCGCCGATGTCTTTCGGCTAGAAATGCCTCAGAATTCAGCGGAGCAATCCGTGGCCACTCTCTTGAAGCAACTTTTCTGAGACGCAAATGCTCCCCTATCTAGCCAACTTAACGGCCTTCCATTCAGAAAACCCGGTTCGACTCGAAGAACTGGCTCGCAGGCTGGCCCAGCAGGCCCCTGATTTGGCAGTAATGCGGCCCCGCCCCCAGTGGGTAGTGCAAGTTCGACCGCTACCACGCGGACCGGACCTGACCGCGGAGCTTGCTCGCCACGGGCTCTTCTTCGTGGAAGGGCCTGAGTATTTTCAGACGACGGACGGCACGTTCGTGACCGCTCCACTCCTCAACGAACTGAGAAACGACACGCCCCGACTTGCTAAATTTGAGACCGACTTGGGCTTCCTTCACATTCCGTCGGAAGGGGCAGTGACCCTCGTTCGCTCGTGCGCTGGCCGCGTTCCACTTTACTACTGGGAACTTGGGGATGTCCTCGCGATTTCCTCCACTCTCCACCAGCGGATTCACTGTTTTCCAGAGCAAAGCGCCAGCCTGGATCCGTTGGTGTGTGCCATGCACGTCAGTGGACTTTTGATTTTCCCCGAGGGGCGCACAACCCTGCAAGGAGTTCAGATCCTGGAGACGGGTCACCTCCTAAAGGTTCAGCGCCCTGCTCGACGTCCTCGGCTGTATTGGCCAACTGCGAAAGAACGCCTTCTCCCGGCGACGGAGGACGCGTGGCGAGCAAGTGCCGAACAGCTAAAGAAGACCGTTCTGCAAAACATGGAGCGGGAGTTGAGCTCGACGAAGACCAACCTGTTTTCCTTCTCCGGGGGTGTGGATTCCTCATGCGCCGTCAGCATCGCGGGCCACCTGGGCAAGCCAACGGCAACGTACTCGCTACTCTCGCCATACATCGAACACCGAGTGGACCAGGAGCGCCACATCCGGGACCTTCATGCCCGCCACGGAGTCACCCAACACCTCACCGAGCACCTTTCGGATCCTCTTCGGGCCGAGCTGGCCATGGTCGGCCCGCCACTTCCGCAGCTTCAGCTACACCCCGTACTCGGTGCCCTGCCCCGCCTCGTGAGCATGTGGGACCCGGTTACGCTTACCGGCGGTGAATACGCCGATCGCCTGCTTGGCGGAAGAGCGCAAACAATTTGGGATCTCGCTCGTGATTCAACGCTCCCCGAACTTCGGCGGTGTACGACCCGGCGGGACTTCATCCACCTGAGTGCCGCGCGCGCTCTCTGGCTCGTAACCCCCATGGGGAGGTTCCGGGGTAGCCCTTTCCCTTCGGGCCTACGGCCGTGGCTTCGCGACAACCTCAAAGCGGAGTACCGTGATTGGCGCGAAGACGGCATCGCTAGGGGCCGAACCGATTCTTTCCCGCGCTGGCACCTCCGTCGGCGAATTCGCATGAACGCCGCGATTGCGATGAACTGGGAAGCGTGCAGCCGCCTGGGCATTCGCCGGACCTACCCTTTTCTGTCTAGAACCCTGCTCGATATGGCGCTTACCTCGCATCCGTCCGACCACTTTGGTCGCCTTCCGGCAGGGATCCGTAGCGGGCCTAAACGTCTCCTTCGAAGGGCCCTGGAGGGAATCGTCCCTCATGAGAGCCTCTACCAGCGGGATAAACCTCGCCTCCGCCACCCGGTCCCACCCGGCGCACCCCTCGTGCCGGAGACCTTTTCCGGCCCATGGACTGAAGCTGGCTCCCTGGACGGCGTGATTTCCCCTGATACCTTCGCGGCGATAAGGGCCGGCCAATTCACGACTTTCGCCGCATTGCAAGTCCTCGGACTTCTGAATATAGTCCGCTCACTTCGCACCTGACCTGAGTGTCAAGTCATGCATCGAGATTAGGATAGGCCTTACATGGAATCGCAAGCACCACAGGATGAGCGAGACGACCGACTGGCGATGAAATATGATCCGCCTCGGATGGTTGCTCTCGGATCGGTTCAAGAGTTGACCTTAGGGGTACCTCAGCCCGGGCCGGACGATGGCGACCTGGGCTCCTGAACGGGCCCACACAAAGCCACCGGTGGTCCAATTGCCTCCGGACTACACCCCAATGCCCCACGGCTGAACCCTCAAAAGCCCGCTTAAGTGTCCACGAATGATCCCCTCCGTATCCCCATCTAAAATCCACGTTGTCGTGATGGGCATTGGCTATGTCGGCCTGCCTCTCGCGGTTGAATTCGCCAAAGCTGGTTTCCAGACCGTTGGGCTCGATTACGACCTGAACAAGGTCAACGAGTTGAATGCGGGCCGTTCGTACATTGGCGATGTGCCCACATCTGATCTCGCGCCGCTTGTTGCTAACGGCACTTTAAAGGGAACCAATCAAGCTTCGGTGATCAAAGAAGCCGACGCGGTGATCGTGTGCGTGCCGACGCCACTCAACAAGACGAAGGACCCTGATATGCGGTTCATCGTGGCTGCCGCCAACCAGATTGCTGAGCATCAGCACCCGGGGATGATCATCGTTCTTGAGTCGACCACGTACCCAGGCACCACGAGCGAAGTGCTCGTCCCGAAGCTTACGGAGAAGGGCTACACCTGCGGGAAGGACGTTTTCATCGCGTTTTCTCCGGAACGGGTCGACCCAGGCAACACCAAGTTTCAGACCCGGAATACGCCAAAGGTGATCGGTGGTGTGACTCCGGAGTGTCTCCGCAAAGCTTCGACGCTCTATTCGCACGTCATCGACACAGTGGTGCCGGTCTCTTCGACAGAGACCGCCGAGATGGTGAAGCTCCTCGAGAATACATTTCGAGCCGTCAATATTGGTCTCGTCAATGAAGTGGCCATGATGAGCCGGCGGCTCGGGGTGGATGCGTTTGAAGTGATTCGCGCCGCGGCGACGAAGCCTTTTGGGTTCATGCCGTTCTTCCCGGGCCCAGGCTTGGGCGGGCACTGCATCCCGATTGACCCGCTTTATCTTTCTTGGAAGCTGCGCTCCCTCAAATATCAAGCGCGCTTCATCGACCTCGCGGACACCATCAATAGCGCGATGCCGGATTATGTCGTGCAGCGCATCATCGATGCCCTGAACGATCATAGGAAGCCTATCAAAGGCTCAAAAATCCTCATCTATGGCGTTGCCTACAAGCGCGATGTTGAAGATGTCCGTGAATCGCCGGCCTTCACCATCATGCACGATCTCAGAACTCGCGGAGCCGATCTGAGTTACATGGATCCGCACGCGCTCCATGTCGACGAAGATGGTTTTGATATGGACAGCGTCGCGCAGCAGACGAACTTTGCTAGCTACGATGCCGTCGTGATCGTTACCGACCACAAGCTTCTGGAACGTGAGCGCTTGCTGCGCGAAGCCCAGTTGATTGTGGACACGCGAGATGCCCTGCGCGGCATTGAGGGCGACCGAGCGAAGGTCTACGGACTCTGAAAGGCGAAGACAGCTCGTCGCGATCTTAGTCAGAAATCGGTAGCGGGGGGTCTCTGGCTATTTGGGGGTACCGTTGCGACCTCCCTGGCACGCCTGGCCGTCACCGCCGTGCGGGCGCGGCTCCTTGCTCCCAGCATGTTCTTTCTGACGGGGTACAAGATCGCTTCGACGACGATTCGAGCCAAAGGCGCCGTGAATCTGCTAGCGGTCACGCAGGTCACCTATGCACTCTGCGTGCTACTCGGCGCCGTCATTGGGTGTCGCTGGGGCTTGGGCGGCGCAGCGCTCGGCGTCGGGATCGCTGTTATTCTGCAGTACGTTTTTCTGGTTAGCCTGGCCGCACGCCTCCTCGGCTACCTATCCTCACGGCGCTCCTCCCCTCACCCAAGCCATGGCTCCTCGGCGGCATCTTGGCGCTGGTCGCTTGGGGGATTGCGCACTTGACGCGTGAAGTCGGTCTCCCTCAGCTAGGGAGATTGCTGGCGGCAGGGCTCGGTTCGCTGGTGCTGCTATTCCTAGCACGCTGGCTTGCACCGAAGCAGCTGTTGGGCGCCGAGGTGCTGAAGGTGCTCGACGCAGCCTGGCACGGAGCAAAGAGCCGATTTCTACCGTCGAGCACTCGCCCCGCCGCTCTGACGGGACACACTGGCACGCTGGGGTCGCCTCATACTACGGTGCGAACATGCCCCGCGCGCTCATCACCGGAATCACTGGACAAGACGGCTCCTATTTAGCGGAGCTCCTGCTCGCGAAGGGCTACGAGGTCTGGGGTATGGTGCGGAGGAGCTCAAGCTTCAACACCGAACGTATTGACCACATCTATCGCGATCCGCATGAATTGGGCGTTCGCCTGCGGCTGATGTACGGAGATCTGAATGATGCCTCCTCGTGCGCCAACATCCTGGAAGAAGTGCGCCCCGATGAGGTCTACAACCTAGGCGCCCAAAGCCATGTGCGTGTGAGTTTCGACGTCCCTGAATACACCGCAGAAATTACCGCGCTCGGCGCCATTCGCTTGTTGAAGGCCCTCCGGCGCTTGAAGCTCCCCGCGCGCTTTTACCAAGCCTCTTCCAGCGAACTCTACGGCAAAGTTGTCGAAACGCCCCAATCCGAAACGACGCCCTTTTATCCGCGCAGCCCCTACGCCGCCGCCAAAGCCTACGCCTTCTACATCACCCAAAATTATCGCGAGGCCTACGGCATGTTCGCCGCCAACGGCTTGCTCTTCAATCACGAAAGCCCGCGCCGCGGCGAAACCTTCGTGACCCGAAAAATCACCCGCGCCGCCACTCGCATCAAGCTCGGCCTCCAGCAAAAGCTCTACCTCGGCAACATCGAAGCCAAACGCGACTGGGGCTTCGCCGGCGACTACGTCGACGCCATGTGGCGCATGCTCCAAGCCGACCAACCCAACGACTACGTGATTGCCACGGGAGAAACCCACAGCGTCCGAGAATTCCTTGCCGAAGCATTCGGCCTCCTCGATCTCGACTACCACGATTTCGTCGAACACGATCCGCGCTACGAACGGCCCGCAGAAGTAGATTTACTGCTGGGTGACGCCTCGAAGGCGCGCCGCGAGCTGGGCTGGGGGCCACGAGTTGGATTTAGGGAACTGACGAAGATGATGGTGGATGCAGATATGGTGTTAGCCCGTGAGGAGAAAGTGATTGGGGAACATCGGGATAGTGTGGCGGCGGGGAAGTGAGGGGGGGCTAGGCCTTTCTGGGCATCGACTGATTTTTGCGCCCATGCGCCATTAGTCCCAATAAACAGCTCCCCGCCAACAGGGAAATCACACAACCGTATCGCCAGGACGCAGGCGAATAAGTGAGAACCAGGTGCTTCTCTCCGCTCCGCACTGGGATCTGGATGAATATCCCTCCGTTGTGCACAAGTTGACGCCTTTCCCCATCGACAGACGCACTCCAGCCGCTAGCAGCGGTCTCCCGCACCACTACAACCGACGACGAATCGTTGGCGATGGTGATTTCAAACTGGCCTGGTATCGCTCGCACCACATCGCCGCCCGATACCAGCGGTTCAGACCCCTCCACCACTCGCGACATCCGTTGACCCTCAACCCGCGTGACAGCAGCGGCGCGTAGCCGCTGAAGCTGACGGTCAGAAGGCTTGACGATCGATCGCTCGAAACCTTCTTGCTGTTTCTCAGTATCACGCCGTGTCACGGGTTCGTAACCGCCCCACTGCCTCGTGCCGACCCAGAACGGCAAATTTGGGATGCCGGAAGCAATGTGATCTTCGATACGAATCTGAGAATATTTTCGATGCGGCGCAAAACGTCCCCAATCAGCGGAGGGATCGGTGCGGAAGACACGCTGCACACCGACCAGCGAGGCGCGGAGCCGCGCTCGCCCACGCACCAGTTCGTCTGGATCGCACGTCGGATTGAGCGTTCGCGAGAAAGCGATCAGCTCGGCAAGTGCCAACACCACGAACCCTCGCTTCCACACTTCGGCGATGCTGAATTCATCCAAACTACGAGCCGCTAATACTGCCAAGGAAAACGCACTGATATAAAGCCAGCGAACGGGGTCGTGAAAATATCTCACGCCAGGCACGATGACAAACGCCACGCGATACAAACCAGCCTCAGCCCCGAGCGCAAGCCAGATGCACACGACGCTGCTGGCGAACCAGAAGCGTTTCTCGCGTTTTCCTTCCGCACTAACCCTGCCAAATAACGCTGCAACGATGAGCCCAAGCGTGAGAATGCCAACATAACAGCAAGGCTCCCAGAAGTTCTCGACCCCCCACCAACCGTCCTCAAGCGCTGGATTGCCATAGTAATTGGGGAGTACCAGAAGCACTAACTCGGACCAAGGCAAAATGAAACGGTTGGCGACGGCAAGACTCATTGTCCTTCGACCCGAAACCAACACGTGTTCCAAGGTTGGCAGCAGTTGGGCCATGGCAAGTAGAAGCCCAAGCCCGACCCCCATCATAAGGTGTTCAATGGCTCGACGGCGCGCCACGATCGGGAGCTCTCTCAATCGAAAAATAGACCAGGCGAGCCCCAGATAGAACTGCATGAGGGTAACCTGCGCGTGAGCTGCCAACAACGAAAGCCCCAAACATAAACCGAAGACCCCAGCCCGACGCCCCGAAGGACGCTCAAGAAGCCGCTCGCCCGCGAAGAGAAGCCACGGCAGCCAAGCCATGGCTTGAAGCATGTTGGGAAACTGGCCCTTCGAAACGAGGCCGCCCCCAAAGGCAAAGACACCGGCACCGAGAGTGGTCGCTAGGGTTGAGCACCCTCTGCTCCGAAGGAAAGTCAACATTCCTAGCCCAGCCCACCCGACGTGAAACACCGCAGAAAAAGCGATGGCCTGCGGCGCCTCAAAGAAGAGAAGCAGCAATGATCCTGGATAGAGCGGCCACGTCTGGGGATTCCCCACAAAGGGCTGCCCGCTATTCACATACGGATTCCAAAGCGGAATGCGCCCGTTCAGGAACTCTTCTCGGAAAAAGGCTTGCTGCGGGAGAAAATAAAGCGAGAGATCCCCGAAGAACAAAACTCGCCGCTGAAAGATAACTTCAGAAAAGAGCGCACACGTGCCGAACAGCAGTACGCACACAGGGACAACCCACGGAAGGCCTATTCTAGAACGGTGGACGATCGCCGCTTTCAGTTCCGATCCACCCATTGGTCAGCGCCCCTACTGCCTAGGCTTTGTTGGCAGCGGCTCGGATAGCTGATAGACCTTTGCTTCTTGGTCCTCGTAGGCCAACGTCATTCCACGAGCCTCCGAGAGAACCTCGCACATCCTAAGGTAATGCTTATCCACTAGGATGAACCGAGCTTTAAATTGCTCTTTTAGCTCGCGCGCGATCCCTCGCCGCGATTCTCCTGAACCGAGGCCTGCCCATGCTTCGTACAGCTTTGGATTCCGGCGATAAAGAAACGTTGGATCCAGCCCAACGATGTAGGAGTTGTGGGCACCATAAAAGAACAGCAAAGAAAACTCTCCCCATCCACCGTAGACGAGCATCGATCCGGGCGGAGTGTGTTGGGTCAACCAAGCGGCGACCTTGGAGTATCTCGTCCAGGGGGAACCACCGATGAATTCCTTGCGGAGCGGGAGCAGACTGATAATCCCGAGTGAGATCAGAACACCACTAACGACACTGAACGCTGCGATGCGAGTGACCACTTGGACCTTCTTGGCCAGCGCGGCCTCGCGTTCCTTCAAACCAAGCTTCGCAGCCCAAACTCCCAGCGCCGCCACGGCGAACGGAACGAAATACTCGACGTTGCGCTGACTCTTGAGTGTCAGAAGTAGGAAAGCCGAGGCCAACACCGAGAGCAAAATCGCATGGGCCGTCTTGGGTGTGCTCCGTTCAGTGCGACCTTCGGGTGTCGTCTCAAGGCCACGTACCAGGGCAAGCAACGTTACCCCACCGAGAAGAGCCCACACACCCCACGTTCCAGGTACAGCTTGGAGGAACGTCGTCCGCTGCCATTCCCCACCCACGGCGATCAGATTGCTGTAGTTGACTAGCGCGATTTGCACCGTCTGCTCCCAATAGAACCAGAGATTGTTCGGGAAAAACGGATTGATCAACAGGCCCAGGCCACAGCCTGAAGCGACGTAAGCCAAATTTCGAATCTCCCGACCGCTGCTCAAAAGCGACAGGTACGAAGCGCGCTCCTGCTTGGGCTTGAGAACCTCCGAACCGATACGAAGCAAGAGCTGCGTGACAGCGATCAGCGGGAGGAGCGGCCAGCCCCCATAGGCCCACACGAACAAGAAACCGAGAACGAAAAGCCACTTTCCCCGATCATGGATCATGAGAGTGAGACCCAGAAAGACAAACACCACCGAGAAACCGACCGCCCGGGCAAGACAGATACGCAGCACAAACGCCGGAGCCAACAGCATCACCAGCGCAAACACCCATGGGTGCGGCACATTCGAACGGTTGAGGAAGTTCTCGAAGGTAGCGCCCACTAGACCCGTGAGCACGACCGTGGCTAGGACTGCACCGTGCAGTGAATCCGTGGCGGCAATAAACGGCAAGAGAAACACGTGGAACAGGAAGTGATGATCAGCGAAGTGCGTTGCCAACGTCGTCTGGGGTAACCACGGCATGGCTCTGACAAGCGTGCCATG
The DNA here is from genome assembly GCA_038246305.1 of Polyangiales bacterium. Taxonomy (GTDB): domain Bacteria; phylum Myxococcota_A; class Polyangia; order Polyangiales; family Polyangiaceae; genus JBBRRP01. Next base: position 28,342 of record JBBRRP010000036.1, read on the forward strand.
GAGCAACAAGTCAGCCATTTTTGCGTGGTAGAACGAGTCCACGTCGAGGAATGCTGGCACCCACTGCAACCAGGCGGATACCGCCGCGAATAGAATGAAAACGGCACCGGTTGCAAAGCGAGGCCTCACCCCTCGCGGGATACTCCGACCACGCCAGGAAACCTAGCCGAACAATCGTGGGAGCTAACAAGCAGAGGGATCTATCGTCTCCCCTGTCTGCATTGCCGTACGGAAACAGCGTGATCACGGCGACCAGGCAGAGGGTTTACCCCTATTGCGCGACCAGCACGACCTCAGTAAGGTCCGATTCACTTTGGCCGTGACCGTTTAGTTGAAACGGTAATGCGGGTGGAAAGCTGGAAACTTTGGCAACGGATGTTAATCTAAACGTGGCGCCGGCTGGGCATTGCTCCCGCGCTTTTAAGCGGATGTTGGGCGTGCCGCTCGCTCCGCGGTTGCTCTGTTTCTTGCTGCTTCCCGCAGCTACGGCGTGCGGCACGAACGAAGCAGCGATCAGCTACCCGCCCTACCCTGCTGGGCTTTCTGGGGAGCTAGTTCGCGTGTCCGGCGGCGTGGCAACACTTGGTTTCAGCTATGGAATGCTCCGCGCTCAACGCCGAGTAGAACCCTTTCGCATCTCAGCCCATCCCATCACACGAGAGCAGTACGCCACCTGCGTGCGCGTCGGAGTTTGTTCAGCGGCGAAACTGGACACCTGCGACACCACACGCGAAACGCCCTCTTCTCAAGCGATGGCTCTGTGCGTCGGCACCGAGAATGCTCAGCGTTTTTGCGCGTGGCAAGGCGCTCGCTTGCCCTTACTCGGGGAATGGCTGCTCGCGGCGCGAGGGCCAGCCATCCAGCGCTTCCCTTGGGGAGACACAGCAGCGAGCTGTCGCCAGCACCCACGCGCTGACGATGAAAAACAGGCCCCCCTCCTACCCCCCGCCAACCTTGCGCAAGGGCGGAGGTTGTTGAGCAAGGAAGCCTGCGACGCCCGTCCGTTGGGTTTATTGGAGGTTGGCGCCCACCCTGCCGGCGGCTCCACCAGCGGAATGCAGGACGTGTTACTCGCCCCGCGCGAACTGCTAGGCGGAGACAACGCTGCTCCGTTCACCCAATGTGGCACCGATGGCGTCCCTTGCACGCTCCACGGCCTACTCCCGGCGTCGATTGATTTTGCCGCGGCACCTGAGGAAACCCCGACAAGTGGCTATTCCTTTCGTTGCGCTTGGGAGGGAACTTGATGTCATCAAGGCTTCAACCTGGAACCAGGAGGTTCGGCACTCAATTTCGGATCCGAGCGACACTAGCGCTTGTGTCTCTCATCTGCCTCGCAGGGATGGGGACAGGCGCTCGCTCAGTATTTTTTCCTGTTCCAGTCAAGACCGACGCGGCGACAGGTAAACCAACTGCTGAAGTGAAGCTCGGGTGGGATGCCTCCCTTTCTGATCTTATGGCCGCGGATGCCTACGCTCAATGTGCCGTGGCGTCCACTGATCCCACCACTCCGGAGGCCGCTAATATAGCCGGCAACGATGAGTACCTGGAGTGGCTACGGAATAAAATGGGACAGACGGCCTGCCACGACCCAAACGGTGGCAATACAATCGAGAGCAAGTGGGTGTTCTCCCGCACGCAGCGAGCCGACTGCAACGCTGATCCGTACACCTTGAGCCCCGGAACAATTCCTGGCTACGACGTCGCGGAAAAATCATATGCATCCCTGGGGTCGACTAGCTTGGCCGATCTCCATGCGTCGGGGTTAATTAGCAGCGGCAACGACGCAGCGGCGCTCTTTTATGCATCCAGGGAGATTAGGTACGCGCAGCTCAACCTGTGCATGGCACTCCGGCTGCGCCAGCAGCTCGAGACGGCCGATGCCTTCTTTGCCAGTTCCGCAGAACACACCAATCTTGTCGGGCTCACGCAGGAGCGAGCTGAGCTCGCCGTGGCTTCCTTCTCGCTGCTAGCCAAAGTCATCGGATCGCCGGACCCGACATCCGGATACACGATATCGAATGCTGAAGCGTGGTTTCCGATCCTGCGCGTTTGGGCAAAATTGACTGATAAGCGGAACCTGACGGATCTTGGCAATGACTTCGCGCTAGCCATAAAACTCCACATAGAGTCCACCGAACTGTTCAGTAGAGAGCTGCAACACCAAGCCTCTGCGCGCAAAGACGCCCGCGAGATCCCCAATCGCGCAAAAGGAGACTGGGGCACTGGTTCGCCCCGCGTACGGTTGCTGAATCTCTTGTATGGGGGAGACGCGTTAGGGGCAGTTGATCGAGATCTTCCAGGTCGAAGCCGCGGTGGTCTGCGGGCTGATAGGCAGGAGCCAACTTACGTTGCTACGCCCAGTCAAGACCTGCGCGCGAAGACCCTGAGGCAGATCGCTTTCGCGTTGGATCTGCTCAACTTTCGAATTGTCACACAGGGAACGCAAACCGCCTCGATTGATCGGCCCGCTTCAGCAAAGGCCTTATACAACTCGATCGAGAGCGAACTACGCACGCGATCTTGTGAAGAAATAGCCCCCGGCCGCTGCGATCATGCCCAAATCCGAGCGCAGGTCGAATTGGATTCGGATCTCAGTCGCTTTGAGTTATTCCGCCAATATGGGATTGAGCGTTCTCACGCGGAGTCCATCGTTGGAGCCTTCAGCGACGCGTTCTCATCCAGCCTGCTTGGGCCTGCTCCGGTTGACCGCCTCTACGAAGGGCCATTTCATCTCCGAGGAAAGGTAACCCAGACAACAGATGCGGCAGGGGCTAGCTGGTTACACTTCGGGAAAGATTTCAACATCGTGCCATTCGTTGGCAACGAGCTCGGCGCTCCCTTTCAATCGCTCTACTACTTAACCCGCGTGCCGGATTTTAGTCTTCCTGGGAATTCACAAGGCTTTGTGTCAGCGCCGCCCGGACGCCAAGATCTTGTCGCGCGTTGGCGTTCGCTGCGCGATATGGGCGCTATTCCTGTGCTCGCGTATGCCCATGAGGCACTGCTATCCGGGGCCAACGTCCTCTCAGGTTCGGCCCTTCCGACCAACCCCTCTGCCAGCGAGTTTTTCAAAAGCGCCTGGAGCGCGCTCGATCAGCTGCACGCTGCGATCGGCATCACAAGCGTGATCGTTCGCCCGCGACTGAAGAACGTTTTCCCTCTGGCTCAAGTGGCGAATTCGATGGCTACGGGCTCACCGGGGAACGGCGGGCTCGGCTACGATCTGGACGTCACAACACTGGGAGGCACAGATTACAGCGAGCTCGCACTCTTGCCCTACACCAGGCACATGGTGACCACGGCGAAGGTCCCCGAAGCTGAAATCCTGGGATCCTCACTCAGCGCGCTCTCGGGAGCTCATAAGGAAACGGCACAAACAAGCGTTTTCGACTTAAATGGCAATGGGTTAGAGCTGCACCACTTCAGCTTCTGGGCCAACAGCCTCAACGACGGCGCCACGCAGCTCTTCTTGGTGAGTCAAGGCGGCTCGGGGCCAACGTATTTGCCCGCTTTTCGCTCGGGGCTGAGTATTGGCCAAGGTTATTACTTCTCATTGGGCGGGACGCTGAACTCGTTGGCGGAACAGACCTGGGCCGTCTTGCCCGATGACTGGTCGCGTCCAATGTTCGATGCGCTTGGGAAGCGCACCGATGAGTTTCCTCCTGCGAACGCAGCGCTGATCGGAGGAACCGCCAACGAAGAGAGCTATCAATTCTACTTGAAGAGCGCGCGGCTCGCTGCGCAAGCGGCAACGGACGCCGTTCAGGCCACGCTCGGCGGCCTGAGTGCAGCCGCTATCGAGGAGCGCACCACAACCGCCGAAAACACTAGGGACGAAGGCCTGGCCCAGCTCGACCTCCAGTCACTCTGCGGGACCTTCCCGGCTCCCTCACTCGCCTGCAAGGTGAATCCGGTAGGGTACCGGCGCGACCTCGTCGCAAAGTCGCCATGCAACGCCGCACTCGACGGCAACCCAGCACTTCAGCAAACCATCAAATTTGCCAGCAAGCTCGCTACATACCCCATAAACACGCCCTTGCTGGACATCGCCAAGGCAACCTGCAATCAGTTGATAATCAGAGTAGACACCGCCCTTCCTGCGTTGATGCTTCCCGGGCAACTGATTGACACCAAGACCGCGCGCCTCACTGCCGATCCTCCAATGGTTCAGGCGGAGCTGGGGGAGCTCCTAACGAACTCCTGGTCAGCGGGACGAACGCTCGACCTCACGCTTGATTCGACAATCCAACAGGCAGCTTCGCTGGCCACCCAAGTTGCCATCGCCTACGGCGCCGCCGACCTCGCATATAAAGAATGGTTCGATCGCGATGCAGAGATCACGCGTGCGCTAGGTTGCGACCTCTCTACTCAGAGTTGCGACAAACCCCAGGCCTTTCAATGCAACGGGGCCTTTGCCGATAATTTGAACCAACTGAATCAGCTCTGCGGACAACAACAATCACTCGATTCAAGCGAAAACGGCGCCGAAGGCGAACGGAATCGATGGTGCGGGGAGCCAAGGAAGGACGAGGCAGATAAGTTTGGACTCAAACTCACATTTACCCGTACGAGAATTGAAACCGTCGACGATCCGAAGGGGTACCGAGACTGCGTCTGCGCCATTGTAAAGGGAAACTGTGTCGTAAAACGGGAACTGAACCTAAAAATTGCCGCGGGAAAGGTGATGGCGCTGAAGGAGACCCTCGAACATACAAACATGAATAGTACCAAAACACTTTGCCGCAACATCGTGTGTACTTACGACAAGGACGGCTTGGTGGAAGGCTGCAACGCGTCCGCCCCGAGCGAGAACGACCCCGAAAAACCCGCCGGCGGCGGATGCCCAGGGCTCGAAATTCCCGACACCACTTGCGATGAATGCCCTAACGACCAAGCTTACAGAGACACCGCTGGCACCAGCGGTTGCTCGCGCACATACAATACGCTAACCCCTGAAACGTTCGATTACACGGACTTTTCGGCGGAGAGATCACGGGAGGTCCGCTGCGAGGATGCCAGCACCGTCTTTAATGCACTGCAGGCAGGAAATAAGCCTATCCGAGACGGCATCACGAATCTCCAACAGCTGCTGATTGGAGAAGTTTCTGCGGCGCAAAGTGAACTCCCTGCACAACGCCAGATCGCTGAGGCCGAATATTCCAAGGCATTGAACTCAATTATTTTGACTAACGAGGCAGTGGACTCCCAGTTTAGCGATCAACTCGTCCAACTGGGAGATGCAGCGGGCAGCGTCCACAACTTGGCTGCAGGCTTCGCGAATCTTGAGAGCCGTGCACAGAGCATCACGGCTCGCACCGAGCTTGCCGATGCATCGCGAAGGGCCGTCGCAAGTGCTCGCTACGGCCTGCGCAATACCTTCCAGAGTGGGGACATCTGGCGTGCGCAAGCCTTGCTTGCCAACGCTCGCCAGCTGAGCCTTGCGGCGCGTCGAGCGATCGAGGCACGTTTTGTCGTGGATCTCTCTGAGATCCATGAAACGCAGGCGTTTGTTGCGGCACCCGCGCTCTGGGCGGACGATGTTTTTGAGTCCGATCTCGATGCCCCCTCGGTCGTGGGATTGAGCCTTGCGCCCAAGAGCCAGAGCGGAGTCTACGCCAACAAGCTGGTCGATTACGTGACCAACCTCGAACGCTTTGTCGAGGGTTACTCGGCAAGCTATCCGACCTCTCAGGTTACTGGCGATGTCGAGGTCGTTACGTTGCCAGCACCAGCCGGTGAAACGAGCGCGCTCAGAGACGGGCAAACGGTCACAGTCTTTGACGCCGCTTCGAGTGGTTGGGGATTCCATTGTCCCCTCAGCAATTCCGACTGGATCACCCATCCTGTCGGAACAAATTGGAGCGCCGGGGCCACGCTTAAGACAGCTTGCCAGAATGTCGATGGGAGCACATCCGCTCCCACAGAAGCTCGCTACTATTTCCACCTCGACCCTTGGGGTCGGCGCATCGGGAGCCTGAGCAACCCGCCCTACACGCAGCGCTACAACGTGCGCTGGGGAGGGCTTGCGGTTAATCTGACGGGAACAGGTGTGCGTTCTTGCTCGCGCGCTGGTGGCCCGGAAGCCTGCAGCGTTCGCTACCGATTGGCCCACATAGGTCCAACCACTACGCTTGACTTCCAAGGGCGATGGCGCCAGCGATCGATTCCGACCGGCTACATCGAAGGTGGGCGGGCATTGGCCACCGAGGTTCAGCTGGATCCCTTGGCGAAGAATTTTTCCGATCCAACCGTGAACAATGTCGCTCGCCGAGAGTTCCTCGGGCGACCGATTGATGGCAGCTATGAGCTCACACTCCAGCTTGACCCTGACGTGGATCTTGAAGCCATCCAGAGCATCCAGTTGCTTGTCGATACCAGCTATTGGGTTGCGCAGAATCGCCCCCCCGAGTTGACCAAACCCCGATCGACTACGTCGACCTTCACGCCCGCGGACCTCGGGAACAAGCTCATTGCGTGGCTCTCCCCCAATCGCAACGTGACTTTAGCTGGGGACGGCGTCGCAGGCCTCGGTGATCAATCAGGACGCGCAAACGGCGCGACCCAATCTGTTACGGCAGCTATGCCAACCCTGCGTCGCAGTTCGGACGGTCTCAATTCCTTGCTCTTTGACGGACAAAAGCGCCTCGACATGCTTCTGTCACGCGCTCCAGACGCGCCTAATCGCGCAGGTTTTGCGATTTGGTACCGAGCAGCCCCTGGCTCTACCACCTGTTGCGGCACGTTGCTTCACTTGCAAGAAACCGCAGGTGACTCGGTTATCCGCGACAGCTCCGCATCGCTGATGCGAGTTAGCCTGATGCCGAACGCGGAGCTCGCCACTCAAGGGGTGGATCAGGATTGGCACTTCTGGGTGTTCCAATACGACGCGGCACAGGCCCCTGGCGCGCGCGTGTTGGTGTCTCGCGACGGCCAGTCACAAACGGTAACTCCTCCGCCGACAGTGATTGACGCCTCCGCCAGCCCGGATGGACACCTGTTCATTGGCAACGGCCCTACGATGGCTTCCGGACTCAAAGGTGAGTTAGGAAACATCTACGTCTTCGGGGATCTCCTAAGCACTAGCGAGATTGTCCAACTCAATTCATTTGAACGCCGCCGCTAACCGAGGAATATGAACGCATCCCGAACGCCCAAACACTGCCGAACGTTTCTGTTAGGGGCAGCAGTGATCGTTTCTGCTTCGGGTTGCGGGCAGTCCCACCATGCGGTTAGCCAGGCACCCCAAGAGATCGTCGGTCCCCGCGTCACGATAGGATCTGGCGAGGTACAGGTAGGCTTCGCCAGCGGGACACTGCGTAACACTGAAACCCTTGTCAGCTTCGACATCTCCAAGTACCCGGTCACACGTGCGCAGATTTTGGCATGCCGGAACGCGAGGGCCTGCCCGTCGCTCGGAGGCGAGACGACTGATGGTGCCGGATCCGCTCAAGCGAACGGCGCGCCCCATGAGACCGCGCGAGCGTACTGCGGCTGGGTCGGCGGAAGACTGCCAACGCTACCTGAATGGCTGTTAGCCGCGCGTGGGCCTAATGTTCAGCGTTTTTCCTGGGGCGAGGCGGCGCCGACCTGCGAGCAACATCCCCGAGCTACCCACCAACGGGAGAGCTCCAATGTTGCCGAGCAGCCACCAGCGCGTTCGGCGAATGAAGCATGGGATCCTTCCGCGGCTGTCATTGACCGAGGGCCCCCACGGCCAGTTGCTTCAAGCTTAGAGGATTGCGCGAACGCTGAAGAACGTTGGCTCGTTGGGCGTCACCCTGCTGGGGCAGCGCCTGGGGGTGCTGAGGACTTCCTACTCGCGGGCGGAGAGTTAGTGGAGAAGACAGAGCGCAGTCTTTTCGGAGCGTGCCGTGGTTCAGACGCTGGCTGCGTAGTCAGTGGCATCACGCCTGGAGCCATTGACAGTGTCGCGCCGTTAGACAGCGAGCGCGTGGGAGAGCCGATGGAGCCCTCCTACGGGTTTCGCTGTGTGTGGTCAGGAACTCCAAAATGAAGCAAAATCGCCGATTTTTAGCCCTTTGGTTGTTGTTACTTTCGACCAGCTATCTGACAGCGTGCTCCGAGCCCGCCTCCGAGTCTCGAAGCGGGATGCGAACCCAAGCGCTGAATACAAATCTTGGCGGAGGCGGCCTAGTTCGGTGGCCGATCGCCGTGGGAGCTGATGGATCGCCTCTCAAGGACCCCTCAGCCGCCCTCCAGAGCGGATGGAATGGGACCCTTGCTGAGCTACTGGCCGCCGATGCATTCGCGCAGTGTGCGGCCACAACATCCGACTTTCATCTCACCAAAGCAAAGAGCTACGCGACCGAAGCAGACAGCGCGCCTATTCAGGGAGTGGACTCATACCTGAATCACCTTGACACGCTCATTAACACAACTCTCAGCCTCCCCTGCTACAACTCAGACACGAAAGAGTCCGTCGAGCGTTGGTTAGAATTCCGAAGTAATCCGAAGTGCAGCGCTGACGCCATCACCAACGAGCCACGCGCGCAAATCGAACTCGCACCGAATGAGCGCGCCATTGACCATGTGGCACGCGATGTCAGTGCGTATGAAACTTTTAACGGGGATCCCTTCACCTGGAAGCCTGCCGACAATAGTTGGCAAATCACCGGCTCAGCCGTGAACAGCGCTCAACGCGCAGCAAGCCGGGAGCTCAGCTACGCTGACTTGAACCTGTGCATGGCTGAGCACTTGCGGGGATTCGTCAATTCAACCGCAGTGTTAGCGGCGCCAGCGGCCGACCACCGAGAGCTGCTGGGTGTGATTCGCGAACGCGCGCAGCTGGCGGCCACTCAATACTCAATGCTGGCCTCTGTCTTTTCAACATTTCCGCGGAACGACGTCCCTGAAGAGCATATCGTCAACGACCCCAATTCCTTTTTGATCCTCTTATATGCTTGGTCGCACTGGGCTGGTGCACATTCACCCCAGTCCCTCGTTCGCCTCGGCGAGGACTACGCGCGCGCGCTACGCCTGACAATCAGCGCCACCTTTGAATTTCAAACGATCTTGGCCCGGGAAGCAAGCGCTAGCCTTAACCAGGGTTCGAGCAATGAGGGCGGAGCCTACGGAGTCGGGTCGGCCCGCGTACGCAGCATGAATCTCTTGTACGGTGGCGATCCGCTCGGGGATCCAACAGGCACGCCACGCGCTGGTCGGGGGCAAGGGGGAACACGTGCCGACGGCAAAGAACCGTTGCATGTCTCAACCGATCTTAGCGATCCTCGGCTCCGGCTCCTATTTAGCCTGGCCCGGAGTGCTGATGCCCTCAATTTTCGGGTGTTACCTATGGGGGGCATCGACCCAGCGCCCTCGAGCGACAGGCTGTACAAAAGTATCGAAACCTGGCTGCGCCAAGAGGATTGCTCACTCACCAATCCCGGGGGCTCTGCCTGCACCAAGGAAGCCTTGTTCGCAGCACTTCCGGCTCTCGATCAATCAGATTCATATCTCCTTTGGAAGAGGTACCAGCTTCGACCCGCGGACGCGAAAACGTTCGTCATGGCCTTTGCCGAAGCTTTCGGCGAACTCTTCACGCGCGACACCGCTCTACCCAACGTGCTCTACGTCAGCCTTTTTCACCTTCTTGGAGCGCACGGGCAAACTGTCATCAACGGCGAGTCCTGGTTCCACGTCGACCCCGCGTCGAGGATCGTACCCTTGCAGGGTCATGAACTGGCGCTAGCCTATGAACGGCTTCACTGGCTACCGGCCTACTACACCATCTTCGGTGCTTATCCTCAAGATCAGGGATTCGTTGCCACGACACCGTTATTTCTTGCTACCGCTGCTGACATCCAAAAGTGGGAACGGCTGCGCGCGCTCGGCGCAGTACCGGCGCTTGTCTACGCACGGCAAGCGTTGCTGATGGGCGCCCATCCGTCCGCCCCAAGCGCTTCAGCCCCGTTCTTTGACACCGCCGCCAGCGCACTGGCGGACGTGGAGGCGGCAGTTGGAACGCGGTCGATGACCGTTCAGCAAAACCAGTACGGGCAGATGAATTCAAGCAGCTGTCCCTACTCCGGGGGGGCGACGAGCTGCACGCGCGTCTTAATGTTCACCCATGCGCCGATTGTGATCGAACCAGTAAACGATACGCATACTACGCTCGTCCAAGTAAAGAAGCAGCGCGGCATTTTGGAGATCGCTCGTGATCGGGAGTTTGTTCCATTTCTCGGCAATCTCTCACGCGCGGACATTGAGACCACCAACGCTTGCTATGGGGTCCCACCGGACGGTTGCAGCGGTCCAGCTTGTGTCCCCTGCAATACCCCGCCTTACAACACTGTCGAATTCCTCAGATATGGCAAAGGATTGTCGTTCAATTTCATCGGTACTCCTTGGTACGGAGAACGAGCCACCTTGCTCAAGGGAGTCGAAGACGGCGTCACCACGTATTACCCTGTATTCCGCAATGGGCTCGACCAAAGCTCAGACGAAGGCCTTCAGGTAAGCTTCGGCGGTTCTCTCAACAGGCTAGCGCAAGACGTTTGGGCTCCCCTAGCAGAAGACTGGTCCCGGCCGACCAACGATGCTCTTGGTGTCAAGAGCACCTGGGCGCCATCAACGAATGCCGCATTGCTCGGCGGAGAGCCAGGTGAAGAAAGCTATGCATTTCTTCTGCGGCGGGCGAAGAGTGCCGCAGAGGCTGCTGCCACTTCCGTGCAGACTGCCCTCGACCAAGTCGTCGGCACCGCCCTTGCCCGCTCGAGCGGTGAAACGTCCGCCCAACAATCATCGGGAACTGCAGAAATTGAGCTGACTGGCTTGTGCGGCGGGGCTGCCAGCAAAGCAGGCGAGCCCTGCGCGCTGGACCTGGCGATATACAACGCGCCATCCGCTCCCGCGTTGCTAGCTTGCGACCGTGCATTGTCCTTACCCGACGTCGCGATTCAAGCGCTCAAGCTAGAGAATGTCTCGATTCCAGCGACCCCGCTGAACGATGCGTTCCCCGTCGGGTCCAGTCTCCAGAGCATCAAGGCGGCTGTTTGCACGAAGTTGGTCAACGCCGTGTTCTCGCCAGGGCGCGGCGTGCTGGTGCTCACGGCTGTCGCCAATGCCGGGAAAGAAGGTCCGCCCGCAACGGCGGCGGGCAGCGAACTCGGGCAACTGATGGTCCAACAGTGGAACGAATTGTCGGCATTCAAAGAAGCCTTGAACGCAGCCGGCGACCAAGCTGAATCGCTAGCCGTGGACGTAGCAGCCTCGTACAGAGACATCGACGTTGCCTTTAAGGAACTTGATATCAAACGCCGAGAGGTTGACCGCTTACTCGGCTGCAATCCTGACCCAGGCTCGGACTGTCCTTGTGCCACAGATCCCACGAAGTGCACTGCGACGCTATTACCGTATCAAACGGTGCTTGCGGGCCTGAAGATCGACGAGGCCCAACTCGCCAAGACCAAGGCTGAGGCCGACGCCGCCCAATCTCAGATCTGCGGTCGCGCGCATAGACCCGAGCCAACGTGTCCGACACCCAACTCCTTGGCAGCGGACAACCTCGCAGGAAGGGATACGATCGATCTTGGCTCCTACCATGGCGGCGCCGGGATTGGCTCCGAGTTCAACTTGGCGGACCTCCTCCCCGGGACGTTCGGAACCCGCTGCACCGATCGGCCCATGTACATCCAAAACCAATGGGCGTGTGAAGAAGCCGAGGCTGCCGTGAACAATCTGGGCATCGGCAACCCCGATCCGCTCAAGGATCCGTATACGATCATCAAGAACCAGCGCGAGAATCTCAACGCCGGGCTGCGGCTACAGGTCGATGACCAACTCGCGCAGCTCGCGAAAGCAGAAAAGGCGTACGATCTGACTCGGTTGAACCAGAGCCAGGTCTGGCAGCACGCCAACGAGGCCATCACGGACCAAATTATCTTGATCCAATCGCGGATGGCGCAGCTTCTGGACTCGAATAACCAGTTCAACCAACTTCGCCTCAGGGCAAGCCAGGCACGCGCTCGTGGACAGCTCGAATCCAACGTGGATGCCGCCAAAGCGCAGGCTAAATACGGGCTCGATGCCGCATTCCGAAGCTACGACCTGTGGCGGTCCGAAGCCCTGCTGAAAGATGCTCGCACCATGGCCTTGGCGGCAAGGAAAGCGATCGAGTCTCGTTTTCTGGTTAACCTTGAAAAGGTCGTCCAACCGCAAGCTTTTGTTGAAGCGCCCGCTCTCTGGGCAAATGATGTCTACACGCCTGACCTTGGAGCACCGTCAGCGGTGGGTCTCCAGCCGTTAACACCGGTTCCCGGTGCCGTGTATCCGAACAAGCTCGTCGACTACGTGGGGAATCTAGAGCGATTTGTAGCCGGCTACCCAGCGACGCATCCAAGCGCCAACGTTCAACAGGATTTAGAAGTGTTGACTTTCCCGGGCCCGAATTCGACTCCCGTCGGACCCACTGCGACTCCAGCCGTTGCAGCCCAGCCGCTGTACGCTCCGGAAGGGTGGTTCTTCTACTGCCCTGAAAACGGTCGCTGGCTCTCCAACCCAGCACTCAGAGACGCTGCCCTCCGCGACACAGCAGACGCAGCAAGCGCCACAAGCAAAACTCCGCTCACCACGCTCTGCGACGGAAAACCTCCCACTCAAGCACGGCTGACCTTCTCACTCGATCCCTGGGGCCAAAGCAGCGGGTACTTTGCTCTGGCACCCTACCATCAACGATACAACACGCGCTGGCGCAGGCTCGCTGTTAATCTGGTGAGCAGTGGCATCCGTGACTGCCAAAGAGCGACAGATCCGCGCGACTGCGGAGCGGCCGCCTTCCTTAGGTTCTCGCTCACTCATACTGGGCCCCATTGGGCAGTCGATTTCGATCGAAATTGGACAGAACTCCAGCTTCCTAGCGCCAGCATCGAGGGCGGAAAAGCATTAGCCACGGAAACCTTCCTAAATCCCGTATCCATGGCATTTGAAAACTCTACTGTCGCCAGCGCCGCCCGCGAGGAATTGATGGGGCGCGCCGTGGATGGGACGTACCAGCTCACGCTTGAGCTGACGCCAGACGTGCGGCTTGATCGAATCGAGCGTCTCCAGGTCCTCACCGAGCTGGAGTATTGGGTGCGAGAAGGCGCTGTCGCCAATCCCCCCCAACCCTGATCCGCCTTGTTCCTACCCTAGGGTTGACGCATTCCCCGGCTCAGTAGTAGGAGCCTCTGAAGAGCAGTGAGGAGGGATGCCATGACCCAGTTCCAAGATGATAGCGCGAGCCCTGTCGGATTTGAGCCAACGCCTTCAGCAAAGCTGCTGGAACAATTGGTAGCCGAAGCTCCGCTGCTTAACCGCCCCGCGAATCTTCAGGTCGCTTTACGTATTGGAGAGCTGCTCCAGAGTTGCCTCAAGCACGCAGCCGGGGCCTCTGGCCCCAGCATGGCCCGCCCGAGCTATAAGGAGCTTGCGCTTTCGGCTAACCTGGGACGAAGCTCGAGTGTCCTCTGGCGGTGCGTGAAGATCTACGAGCTATCCGTTGAGCTTCCGGCCATCAAGACCTTCGTCCACTTGAGCACGACGCATGTGCGCTGTGTGGTCAATCTACCGCGGGAACAGCAGGAATTGCTGTTAACCCAAGCAGAATCTGAGCGTTGGACATGTGTTCAGCTCGAGAAAGCTGTGGCTGAGTTTCGTCGTGGGTCCCTCCGAGTTGAAGCCGAGCACGGGCGAGAATCCGGATTCTTTGAGAGGCCTGGCGTGCAGCTCTTACGAAATCTCGCGGCTTCGCTCACCCAGCTCAAACGCGCCAGCTCACGCTCTTGCGCAGGGCTGCCCGTGAAAGTTCAGGGTGATATTGGGCAGAGGCTGCAAGAGCTGCAGCGCGCGCTCGATGGCTTTCGCGTCGCGTTGGCCGAAGGCGCGGAAAGCAACCAGCTCGGCAAAGGTCCTAATGGTTCAGCACCGCAGGATTCAGAAGCAGAATTGGCGCCGGGCGAAGACCAACAAGCAGCCGGTTAGACCCGCCCGACCCGACGTCCTCGAAGGTCGTGATCAGCGCCCCCCCTGGAAACAACGGCGACACACCGAGCGCGGGAGCGCCCTGATCTCCCTCGCGCAGCGTCGTGATCCCAAGGGGCAATTCGGGGTGTCGCACCAAGGTTGAGGGATCCGCACTCGCCCAGTCGATCTCCGACAACCAGACTTCCTCACCCTCAGCGTCCCCGAGCGGGCTCTCAGACTGCCAAGTGAGAAAGACTTTCCCACCCACGCGCGCCAGGCCTGGGCGCTGCTGATTCAATCTGACATCGCTCGCGTATGGCTCAACAAGTGGCAAGAACGGAAAACTTGTCACCGGACCCGGGCTCGCTCGGTCGAGTATGGCCGCTCGCAGGCGCCCGACATTGGGCACGCCCAGCTCATACGGATCGGTACCCTCAATAAAGACTAGCAGCAGGCGCTCGGCATCCAGCTCGACCAAAGCGGGCCGACCGCCAGCTGGCCCGAAATACTTGGGCTCTGTCGTCCAGAGCGATCCATTGGCATGGACAACCATGACTTCACGCCCCTCACTTCCACTGCGCCAGGCCTCCGCGTGGCCAGCTCCAAAAGGCGCAAACACCACACTGGACTCAAAAGCAGCGGAGCCAGACAGCACTTCTTCATCGGCTATTGGAGCTCCCGTGCCATCAAAACGACGCTGGCTCAGATCGAAATCATCCGTCCACCCCACGATGAGTTCGCTTCCGGTCCACAAAAGGTCCGGATCGATCTGCGAACCCATGATCTTATTATTGACAGGGATCAGCGCGCCCATCTGTCCATCCGCCCCCACAATCCGCAGCACGATATCCGGAGTTCCCCCGGCTCTATCCGCCCAAGCCACAGCAAACTTACCAGCTGGCAATGCCGCCACCACAGGATTCGAATCCCCTGCCGGCGATGCTCCGAGAGAGACCTCGATAGGCATTCCCAACCTGCCGCCCGAAGGCTCAAAGCGGGCCAAAAAGACGCGCTCGAGTGTCCCCTGCGTGTAGACGACGCCGAACCCTTCTGCATTCGCCGAGCTCACATGCGGACTGCGCCCAAAATGCTGAGAGCCCACGCCTGCCGGCTGCGCAAGCACGAGCACTCTTGCGCGACAATCAGGCGAGCACAGGTCCTCGTCGATACCTGGACCATCATCACACTCTTCGAGCAATGGATCGCGGATGCCATCGCCGCAGAATTGAGAAACATTGGGGCCACCTCCCGTGCCTCCGGTACTCACGCCCGCGCTGCCCCCCGCCATCGCTTGCGTTCCACCACTCGCAGCACCGCCAGTTTGCGACACGCCGCCATTCCCCGCATTGCCCCCACGCGCCGGAACATTGGGCGCTCCTCCACTGGGTAGCAGCAGATTGGGGCGAAACGGCTGAAGCCCGTTGCCAACAGGTGCTGGCTCAGAAGCTTCGCCGCCAATACCGGACTGCGGGGCGCCCAATGCCGCGTCAATGTCCTTCGAATGACAGGCCACCAATTGAAATGAGGCAGCCCAAACTATCATCGCTAAGGCGACGCTCTGCTGATGAGAACTCACTCGAAGAGCGTACTAATAATCCGCACAAAGATCTCGGGATCCGATAAAAAGTGTGGATGAACGTTTCCGTGCGGCAACGAAGTAACTGCTTCTAGGGGGAAACCCCTTAACGACTGGCAAAGACATGCTCAGCCACCGAATGAATCCCCGAGTCTGCGTCCCGTGTTCGTTGACCACCCTTCAAGCTTCCGGTAGTACCGAGTGAGAAACCATGACACACCGGTTAACTCGCGTTGATGCCCAACTTGCTTGGTCTGGACTGCTAACGGCTGCGGTGCTAGCGGCCAGTTGCTCTGGGCGTTCAAGCACCACCATCGTGTATCAAGTGGTAGCAGGCGGGAGTGGGAACACGGCCCAAGGCAGCGGCGGTCACACGTCATCAGGTGGCCAGGCGAGTATCGGTGGCGACAGCGCGATAGGCGGCGCGAGCTCCGCAGGTGGAAGTTCAACAGCAACGCCAGCGGGCGGTGGACCTGCCGCTGTGGGCGGAGCTAGCAACCTTGCACAGGGAGGGTCGGGCGGCATCGCCAGCGGCGGCACTTCGAGTGGTGGTAACAGCCAAGCGGGCGGAAGCGGCAACCAGGCTGGGGGGTCGAGCGCGGCTGGCAGCGGCGGAGTTCCGCCCGGTACCTGCGTCGATCATCCACCGGACCCGCTAGCGCCCCCGTGCACGGGGACAGGCGAAATAACCTGGAAGGGGCATTGTTATCGTTTTGTGCCGGTTTTCAGTCTTGGGTCGGATTCGTGGACTCACGCTCAAGCGCAGTGCATCGCATGGGGAGGTAATCTGGTGACCGTCAACTGTCTTGCAGAACACCTATTCGTGCAGGACCACATGCCGGTAATGTCGGTGGGCGACCTCGGGATGATCGGAGCCCATCGGTCGGCGGACAAGCAGTGGCATTGGGCCAATGGCGAACCCTGGGGCTACCAGCCCGATCCTCAAACCTGGGAATACTGGCCCACGACCGCTCCAGCCCCAATCGATCCGGGTTATCCCTACGAACAACATCGAATTTATGTCGGGGGCCCGTCCGTAGGCACGGTACCAACGTGGTGGGTAATGACGGACGACTACGGCGGTCCGTACGTTTGCGAACGTGCCGCTCCGTAGTGGAGGAGTGCGACGTCGCCGCGCGGAAACACGAAGGCAACTTCCTCGGCGAATCGGAAAACTAAAGCACCCGATAGGGGTATTCCCCAATTGACGCCACGATGTACGTCAGTTACTTCGGTATCAGAACAGCAGCGTGTTGGCCGTGCATGGGCGCACGGGAAGGAGTAGCTAATGGTGCGGCAGGTGAACGGTCGGTGGGTATTCATTGCGAATGCGGCCATGTTGTTAGGCTGCGGCAAAGCGGAGCCGGCCACATCTGGCGCCATAGTTCCACCTGCTACGGACGCGATCGGCGCAAAAAGCGCGGTCCCCACAGGCACGGTAACCCTTGGCTTCTATGAGGGCCGCCTGCGCGCCGAAGTTTCCGTACCCGGATTCCAAATCTCTTCGTATCCGGTCGCGCAAAGCCAGTACGAAGCGTGCGTCTCAGCCGGTGCTTGCGAGGCAGCCAACGCAGCCTTGTGTGGAGCGGGTGCCGCAATGGAAGCGATTCCGGCCGCCGAGGCTTTAGCACCCTGCGTCGGAGTGACCAACGCAGAACGCTTCTGTTCGTGGCTTGGCGGTAGGTTGCCCTCGATCGGCGAGTGGATGCTGGCGGCTCGCGGTCCTGCGGTAGCACGTTACCCATGGGGCAATTCTTCGGCGAGCTGCGAACAGCATCCTGCAGGAAGCCACGCCTTATCTCACGAAGAAGTCGCGACTCTGGAACGCAGCGTACAGTGGCCAGGTGAGCTCCGAGAAGCGATGCGAAGAGCGGGTGTGTGCAGTGGTGATGACACCAAGTTTTTCCGCCTCCGACAACACCCTGCCGGAGCATCTCCGTACGGACTGGAAGATGTTCTTCTCTCTCCGGGCGAGCTGGTGACCGACGGACCGGGAAACCCCTACAATTCGTGCCACGACGCCAGCGGAACGTGCGTCGTGCAACGGAACACCACGGGCGTGATCTCGAGCACAGGTGGCCTCTCGCGCGCGCCTGCGCCCGTCGAAACGTCCGACTCCGCGGGCAGCGCGGCACTTGCCCCGTACGCCTTTCGCTGTGTTTGGCCGTGAAGGAACCCTCATATGAACCGCATTTTCTTGTTGATCCTCGCGTCTGTGTTGGTGGCTGGCTGTGCCCACGAGACCGAAAAGGTCGCTACACATCGCGAAGCGTTAACGGGTCTCCCCAACGCCGGATTCGTCCCGCTGCCAGTGCTCACCACGCTACAAGTACTCACCCCGGGTAGTTCGCCTGTCCCGGTCGCGGTCTCGCCCCCGCAATCCAGCTGGGAGGGAACTCTCGGAGATCTCATAGCCGCCGATGCTCTGGGTTCATGCATGGTGAGCGGCAGTGGAAACCAAAGTTACCTGTACCCAGAGCTAGAAGGAGGTGTGGATCCTTACCTGGCTCAGTTGGTGGTGTGGATGAGGGAGGCCGCCTGCTTGAAAAAGGCCCCAGCGAAGTTCGACCGGGGCTATTGGAAGGATTCCCGAGCCAACGCAGCGTGCAACGTGGACACACGCACCGGGCTCGCTGCAGCGGCTCCCGAGAAACCTAGCCGTAGCGATAGCAAGTTTGTTGACGCTTTCCGATCTCTGGGAAACCAGACAGAACTCGTCGACTTCGTCAATTACGCCGATCTTAACTTGTGCATGGCGCTCCAAATTCGAGAATCGCTTAATAACGCCGAGATTTTGTTCGTTTCTGAAGAGGAACAGGCCAACCTCCTCGGCATCCTCCGGGAACGCGCACAAGTAGCCACACTGGGATTTGCGAAACTTGGCAGGGCTTTGGTAATGCAGCCGAACTACCCAGGGAATGGGGCGTATTACCTTACCGATCTCGTTAGATACGGACAAATTACAGCTAACGCTCCCTCTCTGGCGTATTTTGGTGATGACTTTGCGACGGCGACGAGTCTCCTGATCCAAGCCACCGACGAATACGCGCGCTTCCTACAGCGGAGGGCCGCAGTCGTTGACCCCAGTTTGCCGCGCGCCCAAGCTCTTTGGGGCGAGGGATCCCCGCGAACTCGATTGATGAATCTCCTGCTTGGGGGCGGCGATCCAATGGGGCCTGTGTCCGGTGAACTCCCCGGCGGGCGTGCTTACGGAGGCCGGCCATGGATGCGCGACTCAGCCCCGGCGTTTGTTGCGACTACGATGCGCGATCCTCAGGTGCGGGCACTTCTGCAATTCGCAAGGGAGGCGCAAGCTCTCTACTTGCGCACGGACCCACCAACGGCTCCCACTAAGGTTGACGTCGGGGCCTCCGCAAAGCGGCTTTACAGACAGGTCGAGGAACACTTGCGAAAGAAGGCTTGCGAAAAGTCGCGGCCATTTGGCGCAAACGGCACGGCAGATCCAGCCCAATGTGCCGACGCGGCCATTTGGCCCCTCGTGCCGGCCGCCGACAAATACCCCGAGAACTTCGATCAATACCTTGCTTGGCAGCAGTTCGAGCTTAAGCCACAGCATGCACAAACGCTTCTGGCCGCCATGTCAGAAGCGTTTGGCGAAATCGGGCTACCGCCCAACGCAAGCCAGCACCCTGCTCTCTATGAAGGTGCATTTCACCTAGTGGGCGCAAACGGTACCGAGGCGATCGATCCCGATCCGAGCGACGCCGTCCCGGCAACCGAAACGTGGCTTCGAGTGGACCCCAACTTCAGCGTGGTCCCATTTCAAGCGCATGAACTCGCAGCGCAGTATACAAAGACCCTACTGCCGTTCTACGTCGATCTCGCCGACCCACAATTGGTGAACCCCATCGAAGCGGGTTACTTCAGCTGGAATGCAATCGGGAAACCAGATGTTCAAAGCCTTCAGAGTCAGCTCTGGGAAGATCAACGGCAGGCGGGAGTGACCGAAGTGTTAGATATGGTCCGTGACACGGTTCTAAAGGGCCTCGCGCGCGCAGTTGCGTCGCCTTACTTCGAACCTAGCCGGGGCCTACTCAAGCAAATTGGTGCGACAATTGGTGACCGCTCTGTAACGGTGGCACCAAAGACTTTTGCGCATTCAGGGAACGCCACTGAGTGCAGTGAAATAGGACTTACTCCTCCCTGCACGAGAATTTTGCTCGGAGGTACCAGCTCCTGGGGAACGGATATTCGCATCCAGCAGCCGTCAACGTTGCCTCCGCCGCATGTGCGCGCCCAGCCGTCGCCTGCCAGGCTACTCCAGACGGTTGCCATCTCACCCACAACAACGACCTTCGGCGGAACATCCATTGCGAACCTGACAGGACCAGATGTGCCCTGTTCACTCCAGTACGAGGTCGAAGGAACCAGGACGTACTCGTGCAGCTACAGCGACACAGTTGTCGGTGGACGATCCGCACTGTTCCTCGTAGACGGCTCTGGCCCACAGGCCACCTACACTCCCATCTTCCGCACGGGCGAAGGCGGCAACTACCACGTCACTTTCGGCGGCACCTTCAACGCAATGGCCGAGGAAACGATGGCTGTCTCTCCGAACGATTGGTCGGAACCTCGGCATGACGCGTTTGGCTTGCTCACCGATTGGGTGCCCCCAGCCGACGCTTCGCTGATTGGAGGGAAACCGGGCGAGGAAAGCTATTCGTTCTACTTGAATGCTGCGAAGGAATCCTCCGCACAAGCCACGGACGCGATTAAGACCGCAATCGACGGCATCACAAAACAGTTGAGCGACCAGGCGAGTCTCGATGCCTCCGAAGCCCAGGCCAAAGGCATAGCCCAAATCACCAAACGTTCACTCTGCGGTGACGCTCTCAACTGCGACGTGGGCCAGACGTGGTTTCACGATACGGACCTTGAGCCCTCGCTGTCATGGAGTCAGGCTTGTCCGAGCGGGCTGACCGGCAACTTAACCGCGACTCAGTTTCCCCAAAGTGGCAATTATCTTGGACTCCGTTCGTTGGAAGCAATCAGTCAAGAGATCTGCAAGGGTGAACGCCATGACATCCATTATTCGATACTTTACTCGCTTCCGATTGCGTCGGCTGTTTGGCAGGCGCGCGATTCCGCGGACGCGACGTTCAACGAGTACGCCGGCAGCAAGGTCCAGGGTATTCTCACTCGACAATGGAATGCGCTACACACGCTCAAAGCCAAGCTAAAGGCGGCATCCGATGCCGCAAGTGTCAACGGCACCAAGGTTGCGCTTGCCTACTCGGATGCCGACACCGCTAAGCTTGAGTACGACGCAAAAATCAAAGCTATCAACGACAAGATCGGCTGTCATGCGTGTGTTGTAGGGACGGACCCCAGTTGTGCAGCGGGAGATACCGTTTGCCCTTGCGCAGATGCATTCAAGCTCACTCCTTTGGATACCGTTAAACTTAAGATGGCCTGCGTCGGCGTCGACGCGAATGGTCGCCTGCTTTCGGACACGGACTTCCCGGCCCAGATACTTCAGCTCAACATCGCGCAGAGCCAACGGCAGAGCGACTGGGACGTCAGGCAGGGTCTCAAGGAAAACGCGTGCGTCATTGAGGGCGGAGGGCAGCGATCAGACCCCGGCACGCCGACCGCGCGCGAGGAGCAGGCCCTGACTCAAACGGGGTGCAGTAGCGGGTGCCAAGCCGCACTCGATGCCAAACACGCCTGCGACGACCTTGAAAAGACCATTGAAAAGAGCCAGCCCGGCTTCGATTCGACAAAGAAGGCCACGACTGACCTTGAGACGCTTCTCCTCGGGCAACTTGGAGCCCAAGTTACCACCCTGATGGATCAGAAGAAGCTCGCTGAGGACACGCTCAACAACAAGATGCTGGATCGCATCAAAGTTGTGCGTGAGGTTGACGCGGAAATGGCGACGAAGCTCAGCGAAATACGGGACCAGACTGGTATCCTCTACGAAACCAGAGCCGATCTCGCCAGGCTGAACGGAGAGGCCACCGCTGCGGACAGCAAGGCCGCGCTCGACACTCTCGTTCAGCA
>JBBRRP010000037.1:0-49871 GCA_038246305.1 Polyangiales bacterium
CGGGGTTCAGACCTCGATGTACCGCGGGCGCCTGTGGACGATGCGGATGTTCGCCGGCTTTGGCACACCCGAGCAAACCAACGAACGGTTTCGCTATCTGTTGAATCAGGGCCAAACAGGGCTTTCAACCGCCTTCGATTTTCCCACCCTGATGGGGTACGATTCGGATTCCCCGCGCGCGCTCGGAGAAGTGGGACTGTGCGGAGTCGCTGTAGATACCGTCCGAGACATGCAAGTGCTGTTCGACGGGATCCCGCTCGATAAAGTCACCACCTCCATGACGATCAACGGTCCTGCTGTGGCCATTTTGGGACTGTACATTGCGCAAGCAGATCAACGAGGCATCCCGCGCGCACTGCTGGGCGGCACCATCCAGAATGATTGCCTGAAAGAATTCATCGCGCAACATGCCTGGATCGTGCCTCCCCAAGCCCGCGATGCGCATCGTCACCGACATGATCGAATTTTGCACGAGCGAGCTGCCGCGTTGGAATACGGTGAGCATCAGCGGTTACCACATTCGTGAAGCAGGCTCGAGCGCCGTGCAAGAGCTCGCCTTCACCCTCGCCGACGGGATCGAATACGTTGAGCACTGCCTGAAGCGCGGCCTCGCGGTGGACGCGTTCGCACCGCGCCTGAGCTTCTTCTTTGATATCCACAATGATTTTTTCGAAGAAATCGCCAAATTTCGGGCCGCCCGCCGTATGTGGGCGCGCCTGATGCGCGATCGCTTTGGGGCCAAGCTGGAGGCCAGCATGAAGCTTCGCACCCACGCACAGACCGCAGGCGTCTCGCTCACCGCTCAACAACCCTACAACAACGTAGCGCGCGTAGCCGTGCAAGCGCTGGCTGGAGTCCTCGGAGGCACTCAATCCCTGCACACTAATTCGCTCGACGAAACCTACGCGCTCCCCACCGAAGAAGCGGTGACGATCGCGCTCCGCACCCAGCAAATCATCGCCGAAGAATCGGGCGTCGCCAACACCATCGATCCTCTCGGTGGCAGCTACTACGTGGAATGGCTCACCGACAAGCTCGAAGCAGAAGCGCTCGATTACATCCGTACCATCGACGAAATGGGCGGCATGGTCGAAGCCATTCTGAAGGGCTATCCGCAGCGCGAGATCGCACGCACCGCCTATGCCTTTGAACGGAGCCTGAATAGCGGCGAACGCACCGTGGTGGGCGTGAATGATTATCGGCAAGATGAAGGCAACCAGATCCCCACGCTGCGCATCGACGAATCAGGGCAAAAATCCCAGCTGCTGGCGCTGGCCGAGGTCAAGGCTGGCCGCAGCCAGACGGAGGTTGCACGTTTATTGGCTAAGCTCCGCGCGGCGGCCGGCACCGACAACAACCTCATGCCCGAAGTGATCGCCTGCGCTCACGCGTACTGCACCGAACAAGAGATGTGCGATGTGCTGCGCGATGTGATGGGTGTTTATACTGATCCGGCGGAGTTCTAAACGAACGCGCACCGGGCCTTGCCTGGCGCAAGGTATCTCGACGTGCTGTTAACCGCCTTCTTTTCCAACCTTGGGCTTTGCGGGCGCCACCAAAAAATGCCCACTCGGTGAGGCTGGAGGGGGGCGCGAAGGGGGGCGCGAAGGGGGGCGCGAAGGGGGGCGCGAAGGGGGGCGCGAAGGGGGGCGCAACGTGGAGCGCGTCTTCGCCGGGGGGGACGTAGACGCGTGCGTGGCAAAGGTGCCACTCGCCGGGATTTCGGTCGAGGCATGAGCACGCTCTGACTCGTGCTCAGAACCACTACCATCCCAGGGCGTTACAGCTTTCATCATGCCACTCGGCGAGTGGCGAGCCGTTTTGCGAGTTGTTTCAGGCAACGAGCCCGCGCTCCAAGCGCCCAGGCGCTGCGCGTCAGGGTGGCGTGCCGAGGCCAAAATTTCCTCAACTTCCGCGCTCAGCTGACCTAAATGGCTGGGCCGCGAGGACGCAGGCCGAGGCCCCCAAACTGAAGGAAACGGTAGCACGGCCTCATTGCGCGCCCGCACCGAACGATAGCTCGCCTCAATGCGACTCCTATCCCCGAGAACTTGCGAATCCACCCGCAGTGAGCCGCTCGTCTCCATGGCGAAGCGCTCTGCTGCCAAAACGGCTCCCAGTGCCATGTTGCTCAAGAGACGCGTTGCCCGCGGCTGACCATTAACACCCACCGCCAACCGAAATCCTTCCGCTGTCGTCTCCAATTCGATCGTGGCCTCGACGCCGACGAACGGCCCCAGCAGCCAGCCGCGGAGGCGCTGCACAGTGCCCAAAAGATCGTATCCCACGACGAGCGTGCTATTTTGAGCAAGCGTGCGCGCTGCTAGCTCACAGCTTAACTGCTCACAACTCTTCTCACCTAAAAGCACGTCCACAAATCCAAAAAATTCCTCAGCCTCTTCGAGCGTCACCGTGTCGGCAACGCCTTGCGGGGCCACGAGCTGCGCTAGCCGCTGAGGCAACCCACAAGCCAAACGAGCTTGCACGAGTGAGCCACGAGAGCGCCCAATGAGCTCCCAGGTGTCACGTAAGAATTTCGTACGAAAGTGCCCCATGCTTGGCGGTTCCCGACTGCGCGCCAGGAAGCATACCTTATCGCACCAGGGCAGCCACCAGATCTTTGATCAGGTCATCCGGCTCTTCGACTCCGACGGAAAGCCGGATCAAGGCCGGATCAATTCCAATCTCGGCCAACTCCGTTGGGGAGAGCTCAAAAAAGCTCATGATTGAGGGCTGCTCTATCAAGGTTTCGACCCCGCCCAAGGAGGCCGCCAAAGTTGCCAATCGCGATCCATCCACCACCCTGGAAGCGGCTGCTTTACCGCCTTTCACTAGGAAGCTCACGACTCCCCCACCACCGTGCATCTGCTCAGTGGCGATCTTGAAGGAGGGGTGGCTCTCCAGGAACGGATAGAAAACCGACTCCACCTGGGGATGCTTTTCGAGCGCTCGGGCCACGGCCAACGCACTGGCATTCTGTTGTACCACCCGGAGGCTCAGTGTTTTCAAGCCACGCGAGATCATGAATGCCGCATGCGGATCGAGCACAGCACCAGTGATGCCTCGCAAGTCGCGCAGAAGTGAGATCAGATGCGGCGCGCCGACAACGACGCCACCTAAGACATCGTTATGGCCGCTCAGGTATTTGGTGGCGCTGTGCGCGACCAGGTCGATCCCAAACGTGAGCGGACGACAGTTGATCGGTGTCGCGAAGGTGGAATCTACCAACGTTCTCACGCGGCCATGGGCCTTACAAATCCTGGCTAACTCCGCTAGATCCACGCAATACTGATAGGGATTCGTGGGTGATTCACTGACGACCAAGCGCGTGTTCGGGCGCAACGCGGCAGCGAGCCCCGCCAAATCGCCAGCTTCCACGATCGTGTGTTCAACGCCAAAGCGCGCCATCGTGACCGTTACCAACTGGCGCGTGCGCCGATAGCAATCGCGGAAGAGCACAATGTGATCGCCGGCCTTGGCGAGAGCCAAAATCGACGCGGTGACCGAGGCCATCCCACTCGAAAAAGCCACGGCATCGGCGCCATCTTCCAGCACAGCCATGCGATTTTCGAACTCGCGCACGGTTGGATTGCCGTAGCGGCCGTATTCCTCGCGCTCCGGATCCGTGTCTTCGCCGCGCATGTACTGCTCAAGATCGGCAGTGTCTTTGAACGTGTACGTCGCGGTCAGCGCGATCGCTGGAGCGAGTGCGTGGTGGGGACGTTTGCGCGGGACGCCGCCATGGACGGCATCGGTTGAGTTAGCAACTTCCTTCTTAGTCATCGGCGGACACGAGGGGGTAGCATGAACGGGATGGCCGTAAAAGGCCGAGATTGAGCCTAACCCGCTACATCTTGCTCGGGCTCTGCAAGCGCCAAGAGCACTGTAGCCCGGAGTTCGTCCGGCAACGGCAGGCGTAACGCCTGTTGATGCGCCGCCACGCTCATCTTCTTCCAGGTCTTCCGTAAAATGTCCGCCACTTTTTCCGACGGGTGCTTCGCCGCAAAAGCCTCCAGCTCATGCTCAAGAAACACCAAGCACAGCGCATCCTCGATGAGCTGTGTGCTCGGGTCCGTACGCAAACCTTGCTTTTGATTGAGCCTGCGAACTTGCGCAATGCTGGACGCATCGTAGCCCACTCGTTCCAAGATCTCCTCGGCAGCGCTGGCGTGCCGGCGCCCTAGCTCAGTACGCCACTTCAGGTATCCAATGCGGCCCTCAGGAAATTCAGAACGAGGATGGGCGAAACGACGCAAGTGCTGGCAACGGGCAGCCAGCTGCTCCACTTCCGAAGCTTGGGGTGCGAGACGCAGCACCCACTGCGTGAGGCGTTCGGCCTGGACCAGTTCCCTTGGGCGCGACACACCCGCCACCAAGATCTGATTGGGATCCTCCGCGTTGGCAGCATCAAACGCGGCAATCGCCTCCTCGAATCGTGACATTCCCGAAGCCATACCTCATCCGCGAGCGCGGAGGGAGGCGCGATCTCACGTCAGCGAAGATTTTGGCGCAAGCGATCCACTCCCATGGCCACCACGATGATCACGCCCGTCACAATTTCCTGAACCCAATTGGGAACTCCAATGTGCGTGCAGCCCGTTTTGATGGTGGTGAGCAAGAGTGCGCCGAGTAGCGTCCCCGCCACGGAGCCTTGGCCACCGAGCAGTGACCCGCCGCCAATCACCACAGCAGCTATCACTTCTAGCTCGAGGCCCAGGGAATCTGTGGGATCTCCGACGGTTAGTGTCGAAAATTCCAAAACCCCGGCCAATCCAGCGCAAAGCCCAGCCAGCACATACACGAGTAGCCTCACGCGATCCACGGCGACGCCACACAACCGCGCATTCAGCTCGTTCGAGCCAACCGCCACGATATGTCGCCCGAACCGCGTGTAGGCCAGGAATGAAGCGGCCAGAACGGCCAGAAAAAGCGCCAACCAGACACCAGCCGGCAACAGCAGCGGATTACCGGCACTGAGCGGCGCCATCCAAGCATCCAAGCCATGCGGATCGGCATCAATCTTTTGCTCGTGCGCAAGACCCTTCGCCAAGCCACGCAACACACTCATGCTCCCGAGTGTCACGATGAACGGCGTGATGCGCAGCAAAGTGATCAAAACACCGTTCAGTAGCCCCGCTAGGGCGCCGACACCCAGCCCCAGGAGCACTGCTTGCACAGGACCGAGCTCAGCGCGCAGCGCACGCGCCACCACCACGGTAGTGATGGCTACTACCGACCCAACTGACAGATCGATGCCTCCTTGAATCATCACCAACGTCATGCCCACGGCCGCAATGCTCAGCACGGCAGTTTGACGCAGCATGGTCGTGAGATTGGCCTGTTGTGCGAACGTGTCTGGGCTCAAGCTCGAAAACAACAACAGCAGCACTAAAAGCGCGCAAAGTGGGCCAAACCAAGGATTTTTGAGCAGCTTCCGAAGGCTCATAGCATCGCTTCCTGCAAGACCTCGCGTTCAGTCAAACCTGCCGCGCGCTTCGGTGCTCCGAGGACTCCCCGACGCATCACTTGAATGCGATCACACACGCCCAGCAATTCCGGCAGGTAGCTCGACACCATAAGAATTGCTTTGCCTTCACGCGTAGCCGAATTCATTAAGCGATAGATCTCTCCGCGGCTCCGCACATCGATCCCACGGGTTGGCTCATCCAGAAGCAGGACATCCACGTCGTGTTGAAGTAGGCGTGCCAAAGCAAGCTTCTGCTGATTGCCGCCTGAAAGCTCTTGAGCTCGCTGGCTCGGGCCCTGGCACACGATGCCCAAACGAGTGATCCAAGCTGCCGTAGCCGTATGCTGCCGCTTTGAAGAAACCAAACCGAAGCTCCCAAACCGCTCTAAGCTGGAGAGCGTGATATTTTCCGCAATGCTCAGTCTCTGGCTAACACCTTCGAGTTTGCGGTCTTCACTCAAGAGGCCCAAGCCTTGCGCTAGGCGAGCCTTCGCTGAGGGCCCTGCCGCCGAACGCGCCGACAAGGCTTTGCCGCCACTCCAGGCAGCCACCCGGATCTCACCGGTCTTAACGCGATTCAGGCCAAAAATGGCCCTCAAGAGCTCCGTGCGACCTGCACCCAAGAGGCCAGCAATCCCGAGTACCTCGCCGCGACGCAGCTCCAAGCTCGCCCCCTTCGGCAGACGCACGCCCGAAAGCCCATTCACGCTGAGCGCCACCTCGCCCGCCAGCCGCTCAGGATGCTCATACACTTCTTCCAGCACGCGCCCGGCCATTTTGGTCACCAACTCAAGCGGACTGGTATCCGCCATCCGCCCCGATGCCACGTTCGAGCCATCCCGCAAGACCGTGTAGCTATCGGCGATCTGCTCGACTTCTTCCAGCACGTGGGAAATGTAAATCACGCTCACGCCCGCCGCCTTCACACTTCCGAGAGCCCCGAACAGTGCGCTCACCTCCGCTTGACTCAAGCTTGCGGTGGGTTCATCCAAGATCAAGAGTCGGCAATTGGGCTGGGCCAAAGCGCGCCCGATCGCTACCAGCTGGCGTTGGCTCGGCGACAATTCAGAAACCAACTGGCGTGGAGAGATCGGATTGGATGCAGACATCACCCGGGAAAGAGCGGCTTCCGAAAGACGCACCAGCTTGGCACATTGCACGACGCCCAGCCACGCGGGCTCACTGCCTAAGAACAGATTCTCGGCAACACTCAAATGCGCGCAAAGCGCAGCCTCCTGCTGCACGATCTGCACCCCCGCCTGGCGCGCTTCCGCAGGCGTTTTTGGGCTAAATCTGACGCCATCGAGCGACAACACCCCCGAATCCGCGCGATCGGCACCGGCAAGGATCGACATGAGCGTGCTCTTGCCGGCACCGTTCTCACCGAGCAATGCGTGCACCTCACCGGGCGCCACCGAAAGCGAGACCGCACTCAGGGCATGCGTTGGCCCAAACGCACGGCTCACCCTGTCAACAACGAGACGCGGGCCAACCATCGCTCGCAGCTATTGCTCCCCAAGCCACTTCTTCAAATTCGGATGCAACAGCTCTTGCATCTTCGCCTCTCCAAGGTTCGCTTGGTCTACGAGTGCGGCGCCCGTATCGATACGCAGGGGAACCTTGATGCCATGCAAATGATCGACGGTGGTCTTGATGCTCAAGTAACCCATGCGAAACGGATCTTGCAACACCAGCGCATCGATATGGCCCACGCGCACGCCCTCCTCTAGCTTTGCGGAAGCATCGAAGCCGATGAAGCGGATCTTGCCAGCCAGGCCAGCCTTTTCAAGCGCGAGCAACATGCCAAACGTGGTCGATTCATTCGGGCAGAAAATCCCGGCAATCTGGCCTTTTGCCGCGGCTTGCGCCAAGAGCAAGCTTTCGCTCGCGGAAAACGCGCTTTCAGTGTTGGCGCCGCCATACTGATTCGCGCTCAACACCTGAATCGCCGGCTGCTTGTCTAGCGCACTCAGGAAGCCTTCTTCGCGCTCGCGCGTGCTCGCCGATCCCTCTTGATAGCGCAACACCACAACGCCACCTTTGCCGGAGAGCAGCTGCAGCATGCGCTCACCCGCCAGCTTCCCGGCAGCAAAATTATCCGTCGCCACGAAGCTCACGGCATCTGTGCTAGCCAGCCCAGAATCGAAAACGAGCACGGGGATCTTGGAGCCGAGAGCGCCCTTCACGGCTCCCACCAGCGCCTTATCGTTTAACGGAGCCAGCGTGATGGCCGCGACATGCTGAGCCGTGAAGGTCTGCACCAGATCGATCTGCCCCTTGAGATCGTCTTCGCGCAGAGGCCCCTTCCAAATCAGCTCAATCCCGAGCTCCTTTTGAGCCTTCACCGCACCTGCGTGCACACTCTTCCAAAATTCATGCGTGGTGCCCTTGGGGATCATCGCGATCTTGAGCGGCTGAGCGACGGCCGCTGCCACCCCTTGGCTCGCATCTGTTTTGGGGCGACTGCACGCCCCGCACGCGGAGAGAAGCGTGAGTGCTATTAACCTACCAACCCATGTCCGCCGCTGCTTGTTCACCATGCCCGGCGCAGCATACCTCCAAGCAGGCGTGCGCGGCTATGCTCTCGGGCGAGTCGAGGGACGGCGCCGTACGGCCGAGTTATGCAGCTAGCTCAACCCGGACCGTGCGGCCGAGACGCGTTTCAAGAGTGATCAGCATTTCCAGGCTGCTGCCTCCACTCGCGCCTCCTCGGCAGCCGCGCAGTTGCTGAGACGGCGCCGTGCCGCAATGCCTCCGGCGGCGCGGTCTCCTCCTTGCCCCGACTCGCGCTCATGCTCGCCGGGGCGGAGGAGACCGGAGAGGGCAAAATGTAGGAGCAAGGCCAGCTGAACTTGCAAGCCCATCGATTCGATCGCACAAGATCCCCTATGCCGTCGCCTAGCTATACCAACGACCTGCTCGATAAGATCCGTGCGTTGCCCGACGACAAGATCGTCGAGGTCACTGACTTCGTTGAGTTCCTCAAGCTCAAGACCGACGAGCAGCAGCTTTCACGCACGACAACCGCACTCTCCGAGCACGCTTTCGCCAAAGTCTGGGACAACGACGACGATGCCGAATACGACAAACTTTGATTTCGCGGACGTCGTGCTCGTTCCGAACACAGTTACACAAGGCGTCTTAGGCTAACGCCTCTGTTCTGCGATCAATGCGCGGGATTCATCGCAATTATGCGGTACCAATTCGCCATTGCCTTCCGTTGGTACTGGGTGCGCAAGAGGTGCTTCTTTCGGCCACGGATCTCGGTGAGGTCGAGCCTGCGAAGACCGTTTTCGACCGGTTGCTCGGCGACGGCCTGCGGACGAGCTACGACGTGTGATCGAAAGCGGCGACGCTTGTCGAACTGTCGGTCGAACGTTGCAAGCGTGTCGATTGCACCTTCGCGTTGCAGAGCGACCAGCAGCGCGTCGTTTGCGTTGAGGAGTCCTGTGCTATCCGTCACGATGTCGAGTATGCTGCTTGCTAGGCGTTCGCATTCGCTACCAAGAAAGCGCACCTCTCCATTGTCGAACCAGCTACGCATCGCCGTGATGGCCGCGGAGAGATCTGGAGGTGCCGTCTTTCTTTGTGCGGCGCGGCGGCAAAGGACAGACAGTGCCTCAAATACCAAGAAGTCGACAAGCACGAGGTTGTGGCCTTCGGCTTCCAGCCGCTCCGCGAGAGCGACAGCACGCCGATGCTGAGAATCGGCGGCGTACAGCAGCGCGACGATCACGTTCGCGTCGAGAACGACTTCAGCCATCGTGAAGTTCGGCAGTGTCCGCTACTGCGTCGGCAGGCTCACCGTGGACGACCCCAATCGCGCTGCGAATCGAACGCCACGAGGCCACGACGTGGCGCTTGCTACTTCTCACCGTGCGCTCAGCGGCCGCAATCACTTCGCGACGGTCACCCTCTCGGAGGCTGGCGAGGGCGCGCACCAAATCGTCGTGCGATGCGGGTACGGGTTGAGAAGCCACAGCCAAAGCATACCCCAAGCGACGCCGACGAAAAGGAGCAGTGCAGGCCCCGGTGGATTCGAACCACTCACCTACGCCTCTGGAGGCGCGCTTTCTGCGCAAATTCGGGGAGCGGAAAGGGTTTTTGAGGTGGTTTTGTCCAGTGATCGTCCGGCGGCCGATCATTCCAATGACAAACAGCGAAGTTTCTTTACCGAAGCACGCATCCACCCGTAAAGTCCGATCACGACGCTGGCCTCGCCAAGCAAAAACCACCAAAACCAGCCGCCTGATTTTGACCAGACGCCGAGTCCAGCTAGCGCTAAGGCCGCCAGCATGACGCCGATCATACTGAGACCTCTTCCGGCGGCTCTTGCTTCTTCGCTCGGCATCGAGAGGGGTACGCCCTTACCGCCAAGCGAAGGATAGAGAGCATACACCGGAAGCACCACCAAGCCTGGGAGTAAGAGCACGAGTTTGGAAGACTCGATTTGCAACAGGAGCAGTAGCGTCACGAACGCCGCAAAAGCGGGCGCGGTCAGAACACACAGCACGGCGCGCCGTGCGCCGTCACAGAGTTGCGCGGGGCCGAGGAGTGGAGCTGCCCGAAAAATGTCAGACGCTTGCCACTGCTCGGAGTATTGCAGCGTGGTGAGCGCAATGAGCGGCACCAGCCCGAGATAGGTGGCCCCGAACGCGACTCCAAAATCGCCACCACCCGCGGAGCGGTCCCGCACTAAGAACATCAGGGGTAAGGCCATCATCGGGGCCAATCCCGGGTAGATTCGAAGCTTCACGTTGCGATCGCGAACGAGATACGCGCAGGTAAGCAAGAACGCTGCACGTGTGACTGAATCACGAAGCCAGAAGCGAAGTGGCGGCATATTAATGATCACGTCGAACCAGCGACGTCCGGGCCCACCCCTGCGTGGCCTTGAGCGACTTTCACCCAGGGCCTGCAATCCTCGTTCATAATCAGTCGCCAGTTTTCCAAAGGCAACGCCAAGCACCACGACTGTGGCGCCCACGCCAAGCCCAGCCAGCATCCAAGAGCCCGGCGTGCGGCCGCCGGTGACAGCGTCATCGAGGCCCGCAAACCACGCTGGCGGCAGCAGGCCGATCCACCATGAATTCTGGCCGAAACTGAACTTCCCCGCAAAGCGTGTCATGAGGTACGGAAGCAACTGCCCGCCCATGGCAACTGACACAGCGATGAGAACCTGGGCGGCCGTCATGAGGCCATCAAGCCGCTCTCGCCCAAACCAACGCAGGCACAACTGGTAAACCAAAACGACAGAACCCGTGCAAAATAGCGCTTCCATCGTGATCGATAGCGCGTGAGCAACAAGATAGAGCCACCCTCCGTGCGGCAGGCCAAAGCCCACAAAAAAGCTCACCAAATTCAGCGCAGCGGCCAGCCAAAGGGAGACTTCGATCAAGACACGGATCTTGGCCCACAACAATGTCCGCGCTGGAACGGGTCGATGAAGCAGAATGTCTGCCTCATCCTTGTTGAAAAGCACCTCGCCACCCGATGCCGTCACAAACATGCCAAGAAACATGAACGTCATCGAATGGATCGAAACCGAGAGCGCAAAGACCGTCTGACCCTTGAATGCCAGCGCCATGGCCCCCAGCAAGGCGTAGAGACCCAAGATCAACCCGAGCTTTGAACCGATGGACTTCGGCGCGCTCTCCCTGCGAAGACCACGCGCGGATCGGCCGCGCAGAAAGAGCATCAGAAAGAGCCGACGCAGCGTGGCACTCTGCGACGTCATGGCCGAAAAGTCTTGGCGAAGTCGGCGGCGCGCTGCTCCAGCTCAACGCCTCCAGTTAGCTCGGTAAACAAGCGCTCCAAGGTATCCACCCCTCGCGCTTGGACCAACTCATCGGGTGGCCCGTCGAGCAGCAGCCGGCCCTTCTCGATGATAATGACCCGATCGCACACGCGCTCCACCACGTCCAACACGTGCGAACTGTAAATAATGGTCTTGCCTTCACGCGCTAGAGTTTGAATCAGCGCTTTGAAACCTACAGCGGCATTGGCGTCAAGACCATCCAGCGGTTCGTCGAAAAACACAACCTCGGGATTATGGAGAAGGCCAGCCGTAATGACGACTTTGCGCCGCATGCCCTTTGAGTAGGCTCCGAGTAGCTTTTCGGTGAGCGTCGCAAAACTGAGATCAAAAAAAGAAATGAACTGTTTGATGCGGGCGAAGGCTGCTTCTCTCTGGATCCCATAGAGCGCCGCGATCATCTCCAAGTATTCCAGGCCCGTGAGGGACTCAAATACCGCCCCCGATTCCGGTACGAAACCGACCCGGCGCTTGACCTCAAGCGGCTCCCGGCACAGATCGAATCCGCATACAGTCGCTGTTCCGGAGGTGGGCGCGAGCATCCCGGTGAGCATTTTCAAGGTGGTCGATTTGCCCGCACCATTGGGACCGAGAAAACCGACGATTTGCCCCGCGGGAACCTCGAACGACAGCGACTCGACCGCCCACTGATTTCCATATCGCTTACTTAGATTCTGGACCGAAATCATGCAGCCAGCATAACATGGGACACCACCTCGGGCCCAGGCGCTACGGATCACCCTCGCCTCTTGCGAAGCTCCGCCGATCGCCCGGCCGCGCTCATAGTCAATTGTTCATCTGTGGCTGCTGGTTGCAGATTCACGTTCCAATTAGAAACGTTCTCGCGACGCCGACGCTGGTACACACCAATGTCAGCAAGGGGTTAACCCTTGCCCAGCCCCTCACCCAGTCGACGCCGCCCGGAACGAGAGCGCAACGCCCATCCCCTCAGCTTTTCCGCAGCTCAACCACATTCCGATCAGGATCCCTCACAAACAGCGAAATCCCCGCGCCCAACTGCATAGGCCCGCCCGTGATCGGGATATTCAGGCGATTAAGCTCCGCGACGGTTTCGTCGATCGAGTCCACGCCCAGTGCGACATGCGTGAACCCGGCGTGCTTCTCCGGAATGTCCATCAAGACGTTGGTGGCGCTATTTCCTTGATTACCATTGCAGATCAAATTGATCTCCACGCCGTTCCCGTTTTTCATCACAACGACAGGTTCGGTGCCTCCCCGAAAGGCTACCTCGAACCCAAAGAGCGCGTAGAATGCTTCCGAGCGGGCGGCGTCGTTAACTCGAATCCCAATGTGCTCGACGTGTCGGATAGTGATCATGTGGCGGAGCTTACACCCGTTTCCGTTTGACTGCGAAGCCTCAGAGCCCCCCCTTGCGTCCCCTCAATACGCAATGGGCGGTTCAGCATATTGACCCGGGAAGGGCTCAGCGCGCTCACGCTGCTCCAACTCTTCCGAAGGCACTCGCACTCCGATTTCGTCGAAGAATGCCACGCCGATCACGCCCACGTTGCGGTCATCGCCCTTGCTTGCCGCGTAGGATTCGCCCACTCCGCCGAAGCGAAACGCAGCGACGGCGCTCTCGCTCTGACGAAAACCGTCGATCTGAACGGTGGCCCAGGGCCCCACCAGATAGCCGCGTTTTTCAAAGCTTCCGGGCTGCCCATCGATCACGTCCAACCCGTCGACCGTGGCCACTGCTTCGTAGCGGCTCCCGCTGTTGTTCTTGACTTCGATGAGGTAGCGCTCCCCTTCGCGTCCGGTGACATACAGATCTGAACCGCGACGATAGGCAGGGAAATCGCGGCCGCGTTCGCTCACCACACGGACGCTGAGCGTACCCCGTGCGCCGTTCCATTGGCTTTGGCCGAGCACTGAAAGCTCGCGTCGATCCAACATGCCTTGGATGCCAGCGGCGTTGTTGTAGAACAAACGGGCCGTTAGAAAAGGTGAGGACTCGTTGTCGCGTTCGAACGGTGCCGATGAAACACGGCTGGTGTGCGTTTCACCCCAACGCGTCGCTAGACCCGGACGATAGCTTGGCGCGGGGGCGCTCTCCCAAGCAGTTCTCGGAGCCCCACTCGCACTGTCGGCTTCGGCTCTAGAATCACGACGCTTGCTCTCTTCCCGAGGTGCCTGGCCATTCGCAGAGCGCCTTGCCGGAGCTGCACTCGAAGGTGGCTCTGCGCCGTAGCCTTCGCCTTTGGGAGCATTGCCTGAATCTTGCGGTCGTGCCCTGGGCGATTCGTGAGCAACCTCGTCCGAGTACGCTCCTGCGGGAGCCTGTGCAAAACGAGACGCGCCTTCGCTACTCCGCTGAGCTTGATAGCCACTCTCCGAAGCACTTTTGTCGGCTGAGCGCGGCTCAGTTTGAGCCGTACTGCAACCGCCGATACCCACCCCACACGCCACCAAAACCCAACCGCTAATATTTCGCATGATTGATTGCCTCCAGATAAGAACCCAACGGAGACAACCGAGCCCCCTTACACCTTGGGTGCCGATTTTCAGGAGGCGACGCTGATCTTATGCAGCCAGGTGCGAAGGATCTGTTGTCCTACCTCCAGATCGGGCAGGAAAGTCCATTCGTTCCGCTGATGCGCCTGGCTCTGCGTGCCGGGGCCGAAATTTACCGCGACCACTCCCAGCTCGGCGAAGCGCGCCACGTCTGTCCAGGCCTGTTTGGGCTCCACAGCTTTCACACCACTCTCAGCTAGCGCCTGAATCAACGGGTGGTGCCGATGCGGCAGCGCTGCGGGAGACAAATCAATGAATTCGATTTCGGCTTCGCCCTGCACCAAATCCTTCACGCGTTGGCAAGCCTCCGGCAGTGAAGAATCCGGGCCAAAGCGGTGATTCAAGTTGAGTTCAAAGAGATCCGGAATGATATTGCGCGCGCGGCCGCCCGACGCCAGTGTCGCGCTTGTGACGCGCACATAGGTTAAGCCATCGGTTTCGATAGGCTCGGGCTCAAGTGCTGAGAGCCTGCCTAGCAAGCGGTGAGCTTTGTGAATCGCGTTTTCACCCTGCCAAGGGCGAGCGCTGTGCGCCGTTCTGCCTGTAAACGCGACACGGGCTTGCACCGAGCCGCTGCAGCCTAGCTGCAGCTTGTTGTCGCTCGGCTCCAGGCACACGGCCAGATCCGCACTTAAGAGTTCCTTATCCTGCTCCAACACGACGCCCAACTCATTCTCAACGTACGGACCTTCCTCGCGCGCATAAAACACCAACGTGAGATCCAATGCTGGCTGCTTCGCCGCGAACGCCAAATCGAGCATCAGCGCCAAGCCACTCTTCATGTCAGCGGCTCCAGCACCATACAGGCGATCGCCCTCGATGCGCGCTGGCCCATCGTGCTCGGTGCGCACTACATCGAGGTGCCCTGCGAGCACCACGTGCGGGCCACCCGTACCGCGGCTAAGTGGAACCACCAAAGAATCCCCATAGCGCCGGAGCGGCTGCGCCAGACGTAGCGCACCCAAGCGCGCCGCAAGCTGATTGCAGAGGGCCTGTTCTTCGCCAATCGGCGACCGCACTTCACACAACCACAGCAAGATCTCCGCCAGCGTCTTCATCTTGGGAGCCCTGTCGATCTGAAGCTAAAATTCACGCCGAAACGTTGAAATCTCGCAACGCCGCGTTGAGCGACGTCTTTCGATCAGTGCTTTCGCTGCGTTGGCCGATGATCAGCGCACACGGCACTTGAAACTCGCCGGCGGGAAATTTCTTGGTGCGGGTGCCGGGGATCACAATGCTGCGCGCTGGGATCCGCCCTCTCACATCCACGGGTTCACTTCCTGTGACATCGATAATCGCGGTTGATGAAGTGAGCGTCACGCCAGCCCCGATCACGCATTCGCGCTCAATCAGCATGCCTTCCACCACGATGCAGCGGGAGCCAATGAAACAGCCATCTTCCACGATCACCGGTTGCGCTCCCGGCGGCTCCAAGACGCCGCCAATGCCGACACCCCCCGAGAGATGGCAATCTTTCCCGATCTGCGCGCACGAGCCCACGGTGGCCCAAGTGTCCACCATCGTGCCCGCGCCAACGTACGCACCGATGTTCACAAAGCCCGGCATGATGATCGCTCCAGGCTCGATGAAGGAGCCATAACGCACCGTTCCCGGCGGTACGACACGCACCGAGGCTTGCTCCAAGCCCTGCTTCAGCGGGATCTTATCGTAAAATTCGAACGGCCCCGCGTGCAGCGTCTCCATTTTCGCTACCGCGAAATAGAGCAGCACCGCTTCTTTCACCCACGCGTGCGTCGTCCACACACCCGGCGCCTCTTGGGTGGCCACGCGGATTTTTCCCGCATCCAATGCCGCGATCGCTTCCAAGACGCTGACTCGATAGGCCTCTTGAGAAAGCAGCGAACGGTCGACGAAAGCCTCGCGGATCCGGGCGATTTGCACCTCTTGCATTTACGTTTTTTTCCTCTGCTCCAAATCGAGAAACATTCCTTCGGTGGCGACCAGGAGCTCGGTGGTCTCCGAATGGGCTTTGAGCCAAGCTCCCCCACGCTCTGCGATGAGATCCAGTGCGTCATCGCTGCGATCCGGATCATGGTGGAATAAGGCCAGGGTGCGCGGAGAGGCGAGCACGCCGAGGCGCAGCACATCGTCCACCACCGAGTGTCCCCACCCGCGTTTGTAGGGCATGTCTGTGGTCAGATATTGAGAATCGTGAATTAAGAGATCCACGCCTTCGGCAAACTTCGCCAGCTCATCATGCGAGATTTTTTCGTTGGAGGGCGCGCCCAGTTCGTTGTCCGTCAGGTAAGTGAGGGAGGTTCCATCTTCATCTTCTAAGCGAAAGCCTTGAGCGCCGCCGGGATGATTCAGCTGCACGCGCTGCACCTTCGCCGATCCGATCGCCCAGATCTCCTTCTCAGGCTTGATGAACTCCACCTTGGCTGGGATATCGTTCACGCTCACGGGAAAGTGGATGTCATCGAAGATGCTGCGTTGGAAGCGAGTTTGCGCTTCGCTGGCCAACGGATAAACCAACAGGCGGTTCTTGGCATTCCAAAGCGGGCCGAAGAAAGGCAAGCCGAGCACGTGATCCCAGTGCGTGTGGGATAGCAGCAAGTGTGCTTCGGCTGCGCGCTCTTCACGCAACAGTACGTTGCCGAGATTTCGCATGCCGGTACCCGCATCCAGAATTACTGTCGTACCGTCGGCGAGACGAACCTCGACGCACGAGGTGTTCCCACCGTATCGCACGGTTTCAGGACCCGGTGCCGGGACTGAACCGCGAACGCCGTAAAAGGTCACACGCATAAGCCGCGGACACTCTAACAACAGCTGGGTGCCTCGGTGCAGGCAAAAAATGTGTCCCGCGCGAAGCTTGCTGGGCGGCCGGCCTTATCCCGCCGCCCGATCGCCAATTCGCCCATGATTTTGGGCTTTCTCTCTCCCGCTCTCTTGCCTCTCGAACGTATGTTACCCTGACGGGATGTCGAAGTTGGCCCCCGGTTTGCTGCTCGCCGCGCCGCCTCTCGCTGATCCGAACTTTGACAAATCAGTCGTGCTCCTGGCCTCGCATGGCGACGAGGGCGCATTTGGCTGGGTGTTAAACGGGCGCTCACTCATGAGCCTGAGTGAGCTGCTCACGCGCGCCGAGATCACCGAGGAGGCCAGCAACGTGGCTGGGACGGTACGCGTCGGTGGCCCCGTTTCGCAAGAACAGGTATGGCTGGTGTATCCGGCTGTTTCTCGCTTCCCAGGGATTGAAGGTCAGTTTGAGGTGCACACGGGCATCGTGGCGACGGCATCGCGCGCCGTTTTGGAATTGATTGCGGAGGGCAATCTCCCTGAGAATTTGATCTGCCTCGCAGGCTACGCGGGCTGGGGTCCCGGGCAGCTGGAGGAGGAGATCCGTCGCGGCTCCTGGTTACCTACAGATGTGGATTCCAAAATTGTGTTTGAGGTTCCGTCTGAGCAGTGTTGGAGCCAGGCCTACGCACGCATTGGCACAAGCCCGATCGCGTTCACGACGCGAACGGTGGGGTCGGCTTAGAAGCGATGAATCATCACCGAATGGTGGGAGTCGCACTGCTCCTCGCAGCCACTCAGGTTTTCGGCCAAGCGCTGCGGCGAGACAACCAAGGTGAGCGGCATGTGGTTGATTTGCCGCAACTGACAGCGGGAGGGCAGGCCGGCACGGCAGCGAGCATCCCCGAGGAATCTCCGCGCGTCGGACCGAACGGGTGCCTCGCAGGCATGGTGCGAGTCAAAAGCTTTTGCGTCGATCGCTTTGAAATCAACACCGTCGATAAGACCACTCACCAAGCGCTTTCCCCCTATTATCCGCCCAACCCGGCTCAGCTTGCCCGTGCGTACCGGCTTTGGGTCATCCAAGCCAGAACGAGCGGTGAGCCGAGTGCTCGCAGCATGCCGCTGCCTGATCTCTCCGCATGGCAACGCAGCCACAGCTTCGCGCCGAAAGCTCGTTCCCAAAAAGGCGTCGTGCCTCAGGGTTACATGACGTATTTCACGGCCAAAGAAGCCTGCGAAAATGCCGGAAAACGCCTGTGCACCAAGCAAGAATGGTCGCTCGCTTGCGAAGGCGAAAAGGCAACTCATTTCCCCTATGGCGAAGATTTTCAGCGTGCCAGCTGCAACGTTTTTCACTACTACCATCCCGCCTTTTTGTTGCATGGCTCGGCGGCGATAGCGCACACGGATCCGCGACTGAATCTAGTGCTTGAACGCGGGGTAACGCCAGTGTTGGCCACCACCGGTTCCTATGCTCATTGCGCGAGCACCTGGAACCAGGACCCCATCTATGATATGGTGGGCAATCTCGACGAATGGGTCGAGTAGGGCTCCTTTATGGGTGGCTTTTACGCAAGAAACACGACCAAAGGCTGCGAAGCCGAGGTCTCCTCCCATTCTCCCCAATACTACGATTACTCAACGGGCACGCGCTGCTGCGCGGAGGCGAGGTAGGGTTGCTGACCGCCAGCTCACCAGTTCTCAAGTTCACGGCTTGCTGGGTCCTCGGTCTCTCAGCTGCTGCTTGCAGTTCCACGCCTGCAGCCCCAGATGCTGATCCTCGTGCTCCCTTGACGCGCGCGTCCACTCCCTACGGTTACTCGGGGACCCTCGCCGAGACGGCTCCGGCCGATAACGAACTCACCGAAGCGAGGGCCAAGCTTGGGCGCAGGCTCTTTTACGAGAAGAGTTTGTCGCGCAATAAGAAAATCATGTGCGCGAGCTGTCACGAGCAGGCGCATGCCTTCGCCGATCCGCGCCCAGTGAGCCTTGGCGTGGACGATCGCATGGGAAAACGCAATGCGCCGACACTCGTGAATCTCGCCTGGGTGCGCACGGGGTTTTTCTGGGATGGTCGCGTCGCCACACTTGAGGAGCAGGCTGGGAAGCCCATCGAAGATCACAATGAAATGGATCTGCCTATGGACGTGGCGGTGAGTTGGGCCAGCAGTGATCCTTCGTACGTGGCAGATTTTCAGGCCGCCTATTCGGCTCCGCCCGACGAGCTGAATCTGAGGCAAGCGCTAGCGAGCTTTGTCCGTACGCTGGTGAGCCATCAATCTCGCTATGATGCCTATTTGGCCGGAGATTTGCGCGCTTTGAGCGACAGCGAACAACGCGGCTCGGATCTCTTTTTTGGCAACAAACTGGGCTGCTTTCATTGCCACACCCAAAGCACCCTCACCAATAACGGGTACTTCAACGATGGCAGCTATGAAGCCGGCGGCGATGCGGGCAAGCAAGGTGTCACCGGCCTCACGGGCGATCTTGGTAAATTCCGCGTCCCCACCTTACGCAACATCGCCGTCACTTCGCCTTATATGCACGACGGCTCGCTCGCGACGCTCTCAGACGTGATCGATCAATATGCCAAAGGCGGTCGCGGCGATCCGAGTGCGGACGTGCAGATCAAGCCGTTTGAAATCTCAGCTGCAGAGAAAGAAGACCTGCTTCTGTTTCTGAATGCGCTCACGGATGAGACATTTCTCACCGATTCCAGGTATCAACCTTAACGCGCTTCACGCACTCCCGGAGCGCGCCAAGAGCCCACCCAAGCGATCGATCGCCGCTTCGAGCAAGGCATGCGCCGGGTCATCATCCTTGGAGCGTGCGCCGCCACCCCATCGCGACCAAGTCATCGCGATCACGCGCTCGTCCTCGCTGTACGGGCTTGGAAAGGTACGGAGCGCGAGCGTCGATTGAGCCGTATCGCCCACCGAAAGCAAAATATCGCGCTCTGGCACGTTGGCCAGCACGCGACCCTCGATGATTTGGGCGCCATCGAGATCGAACTGATAACTGCTGCCGACAGCCCCGATGCCCTTGGTTCTTGGGGTGAGCCACACACCGAGAGCGTCGGCATCGGTGAAGAAGGTATGTGCGATGCGCGATGACGTCTTGGAGCGGCGGAGGAACCACGTGGCGTGGCGATTCTCGTCGAAGTGGTGCGTGAGATAGTGCTCCAGCATCGCGAGCGAGAGCTCCCAAGAAGAATGCGTGCCCTCGCGAGTGTCCTCATCTTGGATGCCACTCACCAGCACCTGCAGGCGATTCTCGGCAAACAGAAACTCGGTGGTCAGCTCTCCGTTTTGTAAGACCAGACGCTCGGCCTCGATCCACTCTTGAACCTTGAGCTCCACCTCAACGCGCAAGGCGGGCCAGCGCAGGCCCAGCGTTTCGCCTAGGGCCACCCGACCTCGGACGACATCGGCCTGCCAAGCCGCCATATGTTTCGGGTCCGTACAGGCTTGCCACAAAAGCTGACGCGAGGCGGGCAGGTGACATTCAATCAAGAGCTCCGACTCGGTCATACTTCCCTAAAAGATTCCAAACTTGTGGAGCCGAGGGGGATCGAACCCCTGACCTCCGCATTGCGAACGCGGCGCTCTCCCAACTGAGCTACGGCCCCCGGGATGTTTGAGGCCCCGGAGGGTATCCAGGCGCTTTTGAGTGTCAACCACTCAGATCATTGACCCACAAAGCATCGTGATTATGTTGCGCCCTGACTTGCGGCGGCCGACGACGGCAGCTGAGTTTAAGTGGAGAACTTCAATCATGGGCAAAATCATCGGTATTGACTTGGGAACCACGAACAGCGTTGTCGCTGTGATGGACGGCAAGGAGGCCAAAGTCATCGTGAATGAGGAAGGCGCCCGCATCACGCCTTCGGTGGTGGCCTGGGATGACAAGGGCGAGGTGCTCGTTGGGACCATCGCCAAGCGCCAGGCGGTGACAAACCCGGAAAATACGGTTTACTCGGCCAAACGTTTCATGGGTCGGCGTTACTCCGAGGCCAAGAGCGATTCTAGTCGCGTCCCGTATAAGTTGGTTGAAGGAAAGAACGGGGACTGCGCCATTGAGGTGCGCGGCAAAAATATATCGCCCCCGGAAGTGAGCGCGAAGGTGCTCCAGAAGCTGCGCAAGGCCGCTGAGGATTATCTGGGCGAGACGGTCACGGAAGCGGTGATCACGGTCCCCGCCTATTTCAACGACTCGCAGCGCCAGGCCACCAAAGATGCTGGCAAGATCGCGGGCCTGGATGTGAAGCGCATCATCAACGAGCCCACAGCAGCCGCGCTCGCTTACGGCCTGGACAAGAAGAACAACGAAGTGATCGTGGTTTATGACTTCGGCGGAGGAACCTTCGATATTTCCGTGCTGGAAGTGGGCGACAACGTGGTCCAGGTGATCGCCACCAACGGCGACACGCACCTCGGGGGCGATGATGTCGACGACGAGATCATGAAGTGGCTCAGCGCTGAATTTAAGCGTGATACGGGCATTGATGTTTCGGCGGATAAGATGGTGATTCAGCGCCTAAAGGATGGCGCCGAGCAGGCCAAGATCGAGCTCTCCTCCAAGCAGGAGACCACCGTGAATCTGCCGTTCTTAACGGCCGATGCGAGCGGCCCCAAGCATCTGCAGAAGGTGCTCACCCGCGCCAAGCTGGAGCAGATGATTCAACCGCTCATCGACCGCACCATGGAGCCGGTCAAGAAAGCTCTGGCGGATGCGAAGAAGCAGCCTTCGGACATCGATGAAGTGGTGCTGGTGGGTGGCTCAACACGCATCCCGCTCGTGCAATCGACGGTCACCAAGTACTTCGGCAAAGAGCCGCACAAGGGCGTGAACCCTGATGAAGTGGTCGCGATTGGCGCGGCCGTTCAGGGCGGTGTGTTGTCGGGCGACGTTCAGGATGTGGTCCTGCTGGACGTGACGCCGCTTTCACTCGGCGTCGAAACGCTGGGCGGAGTGATGACGGTCATGATCCCCCGCAACACCACGATCCCCACGCAAAAGAAAGAAGTCTATTCGACAGCTGCGGATAGCCAAACATCGGTGGAAATCCACGTGCTCCAGGGTGAGCGCGCCGAGTCCCGCTACAATCGCACGCTCGGGAAATTCCATCTTGAGGGTCTTCCGCCGGCACCCCGAGGCGTTCCGAAGGTGGAAGTTACCTTCGACATCGATGCCAACGGCATTCTGAGTGTCGCGGCAAAAGATACGGCAACCGGCAAAGATCAGCGCATCACGATCACCGCTTCGAGCGGGCTGAACGAAGCAGACATCGAAAAGATGGTCAAAGACGCCGCGCTGCACGAAGAGGAAGACAAACAGCGTCGTGAAGCCATCGAGAAGCGAAATCGCCTCGACAACATGTGCTACACGCTCGAAAAGCAGATCAGCGAGAACAAGGAAAAGCTCGCAGGAGCCGATGTTTCAGGCGTTGAAGCGCTCATCAAAGAAGGCCGCGAGGCCATCGAGAAGCAGAATGATGAGAAAGTTTCCAGTGTTTTGGAGCGCCTAGAGAAAGAAGCGCACGCGATGGCGACCAAGCTCTACGAAGCTGCCGGCGCCGGCGCGAGCCCGGACGGCGATGGAGCCGCTCCGGAAGCCGGCGAAAAAGAGAGCAAGAAGAAGAAGCCCGACGTTATCGACGCTGAGTTCGAAGAAACGAACTGAGCGCCGAGGGGAATTGCTCCCTAGTTATTGGGTAGGGGGGGCACGGAATTGTTGGATGCCCACCCCTGCTGCCGCTCTGCGCGGCAGCTTGCCCCTCCCAAGTGTCTCCCTGCGGGAGCCACGAGAGGGGCGTGTGCTCGGCGCGGCTCCGCGCCGCGACCGAGGGTGGCCAAACTCCCTGCGTGTGCCATGATCGTGTGCTCGGCGGCTCCGCGCCGCAGCCGAGGGGGGCCAAACTCCCTGCGTGTGCCACGAGCGTGTGCCCGGCGGCTCCGCGCCGCAGCCGAGGGGGTTCCAACCTGAAGAGCGTCGGGCGGCGCGGCTGCTCGTTGTTGGGATTGGGGAGAAATAACCTGAAGGGGCGTCGGGGAGCGCGAGCGCCCAATCCCAAAAGCGAGCCCGGTGAACGGGTTTACGGAAATGGGTGACGTCGGCTAGTGGTTAATCTGACTTCCTATAGTGGTTAATCTAAGGGGATGGAAGGCCGACGTCAGCGCCTTGCGCTCTTTAGCTCTCCCTTCCCAATTCAACTCTGCTCGACCCTAGAAGCTCCGCTTTTCGAACATCTGGTGGATCTCATGGGGCGGCCGATTGACTGTACTCGTTGCCTGCACCGTCTGACGACGCGTGGCCCACGCTGTCCTCTCATCGCTCTTCAAACAGGCTCGATTTTCTGAGACGAAGCGAAGCTTTGCCTCCTCTTCATACAACTGCGCCCTCTCTCCCGCCTCCCCTCAGAAAATCGAGCGCCGCGCCCGCCCTAACTCCTAGCATGGCGTGTCCTTGGGCGGGCGCAGATGCGGATCGACCTCCAGCGGCCCTCTAAATTCGAATCAACACCTATGCCCCCGGATCCGGCGAGGCAC
Organism: Polyangiales bacterium; assembly: GCA_038246305.1. Lineage (GTDB taxonomy): Bacteria > Myxococcota_A > Polyangia > Polyangiales > Polyangiaceae > JBBRRP01. The sequence continues at coordinate 23,132 of JBBRRP010000037.1, forward strand.
GCCTAGCTTGAAACGTCTAAACTAGCGCCGTGCGACTGGCCCGCTTTCCGACTTGATGGGCGGCGGGCCAGCAATCTCAACAAAATCACGTCCTAAAGCGGCTCCCTGTTGATCGAAGACATCCACCCTGAGGACCCATGGGCCCGGGCCGCCCTGCGGCTCAATGTTGGTGCTCCAAACGTTGCCCGCATGCTTCCAAGTAGCTTCGAGTGGCTTGAGCCCGAGACGCACCTTGAAGGTTGGAATTGCGCTGGCAGAGGCTTCGGAGCCGCGCGGATCGCTAATTTTGACGCTGATTTTGATCTTGTCGCGGGGCCAAACTGCCATGCGTGGGGAAAGAGCGATCTTTGCGTTCAGGGCGCGCGGCAGCAACTCAACGCTCAGCGTGTCTCCGCTGGTTGGGTCCTTGAAGGTGACGCTCGTTTTTTCGTTCCGATACAAGCCTACGGCGCTTGGGGCATCGACGTAGTAGTCGGCTCTGCCATAGGTCATTTTTAGCCCATTCACGTGCGAGAGTTTCAGTTGCTGGCGGGCACCGAGATAGACAGTGGCGCTCTCACCGAAGCTTGATCCCTCTGGCAGCTCCGCTCCAATCACATGCAGGGCGCGAGTCCGTGCCAGGCTCGAATCAATCCCTGCTTCATCGATAGCGTGCACCCGGATTTCGTAGCTCCCTGGGCTAACGCTGGGTGGGATTTCGAGGGCCGTTGAGGCCGTTCGAGAATGCAACACTTCCTTGCCGTTGCTTAAATCAATGACGGATACCGCATAGCCTTTGGCTCCAGGCACTTGAGACCACCCAAGATCGGAGAGCGTCGCCTCACCTTGAAAAGCGGCCTTCACCATTTTGCCGGTGATCTCTGTGGGAGCGAGGATGGTTGGCTCGGTCTCTCCGGTCGGCCGTTTCGCGTCGCGCACGCGTTGGGAGCCCGCAGCAATGTTGACCCAACCGGCGCCGACTTGGGTGAGCGACTCCCCCTCGCGGTTAACCACTACAGCGCGCGCCTCCGAAGCGAACACCGAGGCTTTGCCTTTCTCGACGATCGCCGTCAGCTTCTTGGGAGCAGAGACCATTAGTGCCGAAGCGATGGGCTGTTTGTCTGCGATCGAAATGTCCAATCTTCCGTCCCGCACAAACACGCTGTAGCCACGGGTCCGTGGGCCCGGGCCGAGTTGCAGGCTCTGGACTGACGAAAAGACCTTGAATTCCGTGCCAGGAGCGGCGTTCATTTGGATGCCGCCCGGCATCGCGTAAACGGCGCCGGCGTCGCCCGCGACCAGCAGGCCGAAGTGTTGACTGATCGTTCCCGAGACGAGCTCAATGCGCTCGCTCGCCCGCACAGGTCTCGCTGCCGTGCACAGCGCCAGCCCCAAAACAATTCGACACGCGCGCCCAATCCATCCTCGATGCATGGAGCAACGAACGGTCAAAAGCGTCGATACTTGAGGGCAAGGAGCCGGGAAAGCCTGGTGCTCAAACACCCCGCCGACTAGACTGCCACCACCTATGTCGCGTTTTTCAGCTTTCTTATTGGGCGCCTTCCTCGCTGGCTGCGCTCAAACACCTGCGGCCAAGCACCCAGAAAAACCAACCCAAGTATTGGTCGCGTCGCCCGGGCCAGAAGTGGTCTCCGTGCCTACACCGGTCGCGGCCCCGCGCGATCTCGTTGGGCTCGTACGGGTGAAAAACCCTGCGTTGTTGCTCGACACGCTCACGGATTGGGCGCGCTTACCTCTTGCTTGGAGAACCTTGGCGGAGAGCCGCTTCCCTGGCTTAACGGAGGTTGCCGCACTCGACGCTCCGCTCGATGCGCTCGCGCTGTTGGCGCCCCCGAGTGGCAAAGCGCTCGACGCGCCCTTGGCTGCCTTGAGCCTCGGCTTGAAATCACTCGCTCGCGCTGTGCAGCACGCGCGCGATCAGGGTCAAGATGTGGAGCGCATTCCGCCTGGTCTCTATCAGCTTGGCGGTATCTTCGGGCATCCCTGTGCGATGGGACCCGCGCTCGGTGCCGCACCCGCACGCCTGGTGTGTGGCGACGCTGAGCAGGGATTGCAGGCGCTTTTGCCCTACGCCAGCCGGGGCTTGCCGCTCGAACAGCTCTCCAATTCAGATATCCACCTGGAGTTGCGCGCCGAGCCTCTGCGCCGACGTTATGGGGAGCAGCTAGAGCGCCTCTCCGCATTGGCGCCATTAGCCATGAGCCAGCTCAGCCAAGACAATCCAATCTTTGATCGCGCACTCGGCGACGCAGTGCACGGCATGACCGACGAGGCACTCGCGATTGTGCAAGACCTGGACAAGCTCCGAATTGACGCAACCGCAAGTTCCCAGCGTTCGACGGTTGAAGTGGAGTTTGGTATTGGCTTTCGCAGCAAGTCATCGTGGCTGGCGCAAGTAGCTGACGACGTTGTGGCTAGCCAAGCCAAGGCCCCCACGCTTTTTTGGCGATTGCCGAAAGACGCGTCGTCAGCCAGCTTTCGCTACCGAGGCTCAAGCCGCGGCCGAGAAGCACTCCAAGCTACCCTCTCAGCCCTGGCGGAAGGCTTCACCGATCACGAAGGCTTGCCCGAAAGTTTGCGGAAGGATCTCGGAAGCCTCATCAAGTTGTCGTTCGCTTTTGACCCCGCCCTCATGGTCAGCGCTTCGGGAGAGCTGGCTCCGAGTTTGGGAGCTGAATTCGGAACTGGCTCTTTAGACACCGTTTTGCGTAGCCAACTGAAGTGGTCAGTGATCGGCATTCAAGCTCCCGCGACTGCGAGCAAAGAGGGCCTTGGCCTGCTCGCTCGGCTGGTGAACCACGCTTCCCTCAAAGCGCTCGCCAAGAAGAACTCGCTCGACCCCAAGTGGCTCCCCCGAGCGAAGCTTCGTGCCGCGCCGAGCCTAGCGCCAGGCGCGGAGCAGATGCAGTTGCTCCTGCCAGCCGGGCTCTTGGACAAAGCAAACAGCAAGCTCAAACACAAGGACTTCAGTTTATTCGTGGCGGTGGTTCCGGAGGGAGAAATCACGTGGATCTTCACTGGGCCTTCGGAGGCGGTGATTCGCGATCGCGTAAAATCGCTCCTCAAAGGGAGCGGAACGCTGGCAGAGCGAACCGATCTTGAGCTCCTTAAGACGGAAACGGCCTATTCGGGTGGCTTCGTTCAAGCGCGCTCTGTGTTGGGCTCACTGGCGCCCGACATGAGCAAGAAAGTGCTGTCCATTCTGAACGCCACCCAACACCACGGCGAAACTCCGGCGTTCTTCTTCGCCAGCGCTGCAACGATTGGAGCCGGCGTCGAAATGCATACCTCGTTGGTGATACCCAAGGAGCTGCTCCAAGACGGCGTGGCGGCGGCGGCCGCCGCGAACTTCTAAAGACCTTCATTAGTTTTCTGGCCGCGTTTCCTGCACCGTTTTCGAGCGGGCGTTTTGCGGGCGTTTCCCGCACCCGTTTTTGGACGCGTTTTTTGGCGGCGTTTTTGCCCAGGGGGCTTCAAGTGGCGTATGTGGATGTAGGCAGATGTATTCCACAGCGCGGCGTTTCGAACCCATTTTGGCTATTTTGCTCGCACTTGCGTGGGCGAGGCCGGCTCATGCTTGGGTTGAAGCCTCGGTGGAATCCCAAGCGGTGACCGTGGAATTGGATCGCCAAGGCAAGGCGCAGGTGACCCACGAACTCCTGATCAATGTGCGTGGCGGCCCACTGGAGAGCTACACCCTGAGCGGCGTCGATAGTGATGCTGAGCCGTTGCCAGACGCGAAGGCTATCGACACCCATTCGGGCGATACCACCGGTATTCCTCTCCTCGCAACCCGCCTGGAAGGTGGCAGCCTCAAGCTCTCAGTCACTGAGGGGAGCGGACTCTCACGTGGGTCGTATTTATTTCGCTTTGCGTACCGCACGGATCTTCTCGGCAGAGGCCTGTTGCGTCCCCAAATCGGTCACGCTGAGCTCAGCTGGAGTGGGCCGCGCCTTTCGGATGGGGTCGATTCTGCCAAGGCAATCTTCCGCTTTCCGAGAGCCGAGCCAGCTCCGAGCCTGCCTTCCCAGGATCTCGAACGCGCCGCGCTCGGGCTCGATCCGCAGTTGGCGGGCGTGTTCATGAGCAATCTAGTGCGCGGCCAACGCAACGATGAGATCGAGGTGGTACGTCTGCACATTGCCGGGCGCGAAGCGCCTCTCTACAAGCTTTGGACCAGCCTCGATTCCTTCAATGAGTTCGCGCCGGTACCGACTACTGCCGCCATCAACCCAAGCAAACCAGCGCATTCCGAGCGCTTGCCGCTATTCCTCGCTCTGTTAGCGGGCATCGCCAGCATGCTGCTCGTCACGCTCACCTACTGGCATTCCACCGAGCGAGCTCAAAAGCTTGGTGTGAAGCTGAAGCCCGTCGTTGCCCTGCCCCTGCCGGCGCGAGTTCTCCTCATTGGTTTCTTGCTCGGAGCTAGCTCCTGGTGCGCTCTTTCCCTGCAGCTTCCCTGGTTGCCTCTTTTCGGAACTCTCCTGGCTTCTGCGCTCACCCTCCATCAAGCGGCAAGTCCGGCTCCCCCCTTGCGCGGCCCGGGCGAATGGAAGCCGCTGACGTTTTCCGCGCTACAGGCTCTCTGCTACACTCCGAACAACCGTCGTTTAGTGTCCTTGAAATACCAGCTCAGCTACGCGGTGTTGGTTTTAGCTTCGGGGGTCGGAATTGGGGTCCTACCGATCGGGCTGGCAGAGCGCCTACTATTGGGGCTGATTTGGCTATGTTTCGCGCTTGGGCTGGGTGTCTCCTTGGGCCGAGCGCCTCGCACCCCCGAGCAGGCAACACGTATCGGCGCTCGCGAAATGATTCGTTATGCGAAGGCTTTGTCAAAGCAAAAGGGCGTGGAAGTTCGCGTCCTTGGACGCTTCCCGCTCGGGAGCTTGACGCCAGACGAAGTGCGGTTGCGGGCGCTCCCCAGCCGCGCGAAAACGGGGTTGACCGGTGTCGAGCTAGGTTCAATTCTGGGCGCGGGCGAGACACCGCAGCCTTATCTCCTTGTACGTGTGCTCGATGGATCGCTGGCCTATCGAGCACTGCCACGAAACCTAATTTGGGTACGTGGCCGTACACCGGAAGAACGTGTAGCGGTCGTTTCGCCACGCGTCCCCGTGCGCGGTATCACGCGCCGGCTGCTGCTTGAGCTGCTCGATTTAATGCGTGAACCAGCCGCTCAGGGGCCTAAACTCGCCCAGAACTCCGCTAAATCTGGGGGTAGCGGCGCGCTCGCTTCAAACGCCAAAATACGAACGTCGCCCGCAAAAGCCGCATAGCTGGCGTGCAGCGCATGGCGACTTCCGAGCGCTGGATGGGTGCCGGCGCCGTAAACCTGGTCGCCCACAATCGGAGTGCCGGCATCGGCTAGGTGCGCGCGGATCTGATGACGATAGGCACGTGAGACCTCCACTTCGAGCAGCGAGTAGCCTTGCCTCACTTCGAGAACAACGTAGGCTGTCTTACGTTTCGGCCGCCCCAGCTCATCGCCTGCGACGAGTACGCGACGCTTAGAGCGGGAACTCGGCGAGAGGGCGTGCTCAATAATGCCTGGCTCTGAAACCACGCCGGCCACGATAGCTAGATAGCGCTTAGTCAGCTGGCCGCTAGAAATGATCCCGCGCAAGGCGGCAAAGGCCGTGGGATCCCGCGCCGCGATCAGCAATCCTGAAGTGTGTGTGTCGAGGCGATGTACCAATCCGGCGTCTCGGAGTCCGCCCGCGCCGCTGCACTCCGGGTAGCGAGCCATCAAAGCGTTAGCCAAGGTTCCACCTTCGCCTGGCTGAAGTGGCACCGTCGGTTGCCCAGCGGGCTTGTTGAGCACCACAAGCTGAGAATTCTCCATGACGACAACCAGCGGGAGCGCTGGCTCCGCCACAGTTCCAACCTGTTCATGGACGACGCTGACTTCCTGGCCAGCCGTGAGCCTGCGGGATTTCTCGGCAAAGCGGCCCGCGACCTGCACCCTTCCGTCCGCCAAAAGGCGCTTCACTCCACGGCGGCCAAGCTCGGGAATGCGTTCCGCTAGAAACTTGTCGAGGCGTTTTCCTGTGTCTCTGGCGGCGACAACAAAAGCCTCATGCCGCTCGCTCAGGGACTGCTCTTTGGGATTTACCACGGCCCCTGCACACCGAGCTCCCAGGCTGGACCGTGAGCATTCAAACCGGGCCCGATATAGGGTGCGAAGCGTGGCTGGGCACTCGCAGGTTTCTTCGAATCTTCCGTCGTTAAATACGCAACCACTCCGCCCGTCGCCATGCCAGCCACGATACCCGACAACCAAATGCGATTGCGAACGCTGCTCTCTTTCCGGTCAACAATGAGAAGCGGGCTCAAGGCGGCAGCGCCGCCTAGCCCACCCAGTGCAACTCCCACGTCGACCATGAGGACCCGAGATGCGCTCATGTTGATCTGGGTTGCCAATGCACCGCCAAGGACTGCGCCCGATGCCGTCCCAAAACCTATCCCACGCTGAGGCACGAAATCCGTGCGACCCGCCACAATGAACTCGCCCAAACTCCCCGCACCGAAACCGAACGCCGACGCCGAGTGGAGGATGACGGCACCGCCGTCTTCGATCTGGGAATGGGAAACCGCCGACGCGCCAAGCACGAGGCCCGCCCCGGACCCGAGCAGTCCCCAAAGATAGCGGTCTTTTAGGCGGGCCCGGTAACCACCCGCAAGAAATTCCGCGGCCACATTAGGCCAAAGCGTACTCGCGCCGAGGTACCAGGCCTCGGCAGCTGAGATGTCCCATTCGTCCGCTACGACCATGGCTGCGCCAAGCCCAACGCCTGCTCCCAGTGCAGCCAGCGGATACGTGAGGCGCAGGTCGGAGGAACCACTGGCGCGCTGGAGCGCAAATCCAGTATAACCGCCAAGGGCCGCGCCCGTCGCTGACAGAATGGCGCGCCCCGGAGAGCGTGTTGCAACTACAGGTTTCTCGCTTCCCGCCGTGGCACTTCCCGGCTCCGCTGCCGAAGCAGGCAACGCGCCATTGGCTCCAAGCTGGCGGCGCCCTGCCGCGACCAGATCGCGAAGCATGACCATGACGCGCACTTCAAGCTCTTGCCCACTGAGCGTCTCCGACTTAGAGAGAATGACCTGGCTGCCCGGCGGAATCACGAGCAGTGTGATTTCAAAATTGCCTGCAGTTGCCTCGGCAATGATTGGGACGATCACCCAGCTCGACTTGGCCCACTCGATCAGCGTCGCGTTAGAAATGGATTCCGCTCGAACCTCGGGGCGCCCCGAAAGACCCAAACCAAGGTCCAAATCCTGAGCTCCCTCCTGCACCACCTGCTCGAGGAACCGAGCCCATGCAGCGCGTTTTTGCCCGTAAGACGCCTGGGACTCCAAAGCAAACGCATAACGCGGCTTACCAGCCTCGAAACTCTTCTGCTCGAGCGCCGGCACGACGCGCGCTTCCGTCGCCATTTCTGCCTTGGCCTCGCCGGCAATGAAACCAACCCAACAACTCAATAACCAAGCTGCTAAAAAGGAGTGTCGGGCGGCACTCTTTGCAAGATGAGCAGGCACTAGAGCATCAACACAACGTTGAGCCAGGCGTCGAAGCTGTGCGAACCATCAACAAGAAATCGACTCCCAGGATCATCAATAACCCGGCGAAAGCGCGGATTTGGCACTCCGGTTGCGGTAAAAGCGCCACCCGACTGAGAGCGACAGGGCCCAGCCTCTGCCACGGTGTTGCTCTGACCCGTTGCGCAAGCTTGATCGTACGTGATCAGATGCGACTGCGTGAGCTTGAGCCCGCCACCGAGATTGAATTTGACGTACTGCCCTGGCTGCCAGGTGAACTGTGAAGTGAGCTTCATCTCCGCATATTGCTGAGTGTCTGAGAGGCCCTCGCTGTAAACTTTGGTGGATGCAGGATCGATGATCGATGGATCCGGACTGGTCCCAGGAAACGCGGGATTCGCCTTGTATCCGGCAAAATTCGGATTCCTGAGGCTTGGAGCATCACTCGAACCGAGCGCATCAAAGAGCTCCGTATAATCCCGCCCTTCGGACACATACGTACCGGTTGATCGAAAATCAAATGTGAGGCGTTGAAACTCGCCACGCGCTTCCCAAGGGATCACGTTGATACCAACGATCATGGAACCTTGAAGCGGCGGGTGATTGACGAGCACGCCCTTAAGATCGCGCGAGGCACCGTACTCGCTGGAATCATTTGCAAACTCGAACAACGCGTTGAACCCACCATAAGGCTCGATATATTTCACCCGTTTTGACAGATAGGTGTGCACTTCAAGCCCGGTCGTGCCGCGGCTCACTCCTGGGGCCCGGCGCCCGCTAAAAACGCCTTCAAGAGGCACGGCTCCAGCAACAGCGGGCTTATCAGCAACACCATCCCGATTAACGTCGGAAGGATGGGCACACTTCTGTTGTTGTGAAGCGAGGTTCAGCCCGTCCGTGCTCTCCTTGCACGCGTGCATGGGCTCAGCCACATCAAAGCGGCCCTCCGCTCCGAAAATCCAAGTGGGCTTGGTATAATCGCGAGCTTGATTCAGGATCCCCACGTCGAGTCCCACGGCGAGATATTCGACCCCGCTCCGCGTCGGACTCTTGAAGGGCAAACTAAACAGCTGCTCGCCAGGCGCACCTGCCAGCGTGGTCGCTTGCACGGCGTCGCTGCCCTTCACACCCAGAAGCTCGCGATCATTAGAAAGGATGATCGGCAAGCGCAAAACGAGTGCGAGATCTTTATACAAGCCAATGTCGGCGCGCGTATTCAGCCGACTCGTAGATTCGGTGTACTCGGCCACGTTGAGCGCGCGCGACGTGAAACCGCCCGATGAGAGCCCATCTTGAGTGATCGAAGTTTCCCGCCGGATCTGCGCCGTTTTCCAGGTCTGCACGAGGCCCGCGGTGAGCAGCAGATCGAATGGATCGTCCCCATCTACCGCATCAGCCACTTGAGTGATCTCTGCCGGCTCGGAGAACAGAATTGGCTCGGCCACTCCGTGCGGCTCATCCGCGGAAGCCGGGCCAGCCACAGCTAGCGCGCTCGCTAGCCCCGCGAGCGCCCCGAGAAACCTAACTGGACCGAGCTTTGCCATCACCGGTTCAGCAACCTAGCGGTTATAGCCCGAAACTGTCAATCCCACGTGCGCGCGTCCGCAACAGAGCTGGCCGGGCATCGTTCTCGGGTCTCGGGCACGGTGTGCGCTTCAAAGCGGAGGACTCGCTAACGTAATGCGGCCGGTTTCTTCGTCGTCGTCATCAAAGATTTCTGCCGTGATGTCCTCAGCAGCAAGCTCCCGTTTAGCTTGCCCAAGCTCACGACTCGTATCGGCGAGGCGGTCAGAAAGCACACCTAAGAACTGCCAAAGCAGCTTGACCGCTAGCTGGTGCTCCTTCCGGAGGATCTCGAAGAAATCGCTACGGCGAATCACCATCAATTCGCTCGCACCTTCTGACACCACGGTGGCCGAACGTGGCTGGCTGCGCACGAGCGCCATTTCTCCAAAGTGGTCCCCAGGATTCAACGCAGCTATTTTTGCCTCGCCCCGCACCACCTGCGCCTGCCCACTCAACACGATGAACAGCTCATCGCCACTCTCACCCTCAGAAATGATCGCCTGACCATCGCCGTAGGGAACCACGTCGGTGACCTGAAGAACGCGCAATAGCTCTCGATCATTGAGCGGACGAAAGAGCGGCATCCGAGCCAATATTTCGCGCTTGAGCTGCAGCTGCTTAGCGCGCGTCTCATCTTTGGCCGCCGGATCGCCGACGGTGATGACACAGGCCGTTATGTTGTCTTTGCCGCCCCGTTCATTGGCGGCCTGGATCATCAGCTTGACGGCTTGGTCTTCACTCGGATGGAGCAACAGCTGCCCTAAGCCATCAACATTCTCCTCAAAATAGCCACTTAGGCCATCAGAACACAAAAGGAAGCGATCGCCCGGCAGGAGATCCACCACGATGGATTCGGGCTCAGCGTGCTCGTACACCCCGACAGCCCGGGTGATGGCATTCTTCTGCGCCATCTTCTCGACTTGCTCACGCGGCATTTTCTTGCGCTTGATGAGCTCGTTGTAGACGTTGTGGTCCTCAGTGAGCTGCTGCAAAACGCCGTCACGCAGTTGGTAGAGGCGGCTATCGCCAACGTGAATAATGAAGGCTTGGCTGCCGACGATGAGAATCGCGACCAGCGTGGTTCCCATGCCGCGCTTACTCGGATCACGCTGGGCCTCGGCGTGCACTTTGCCCGACGCGCGATTAACGGCGAATTCCAACATGTTCAGAAGGTCGCGCTTGCTCACGCGCGCGCCACCTTTCTTGTCTGCTAAGTAATCTTCTAAAAGCTCAGCCTCGCGTTTCACTTCCTCGTGAAACGTTCGCACCGCGAGCGCACTAGCAACCTCCCCGGCCGCGTGCCCGCCCATTCCGTCGCACACCACAAACAGACCGAGCTTTTTATCTACGAGGTAATTGTCCTCGTTGTGTTCGCGAACCTTGCCGACGTCGGTGAGAGCGGCGAAATTGAGGTCGAGTGCCTTCATGAAGAGCCGAGAATAACCAACCAAGCAACAAGAAGCTACATGCTGAAGGCTCCGTGGTCGAATACTGAACTCGCCCCGTTATCGGCCACAATCACGTGATCCAAGAGTGGGATACCGACCACCTTGCACGCTTCGGCAAGCGCACGGGTCATGACGATGTCCTCTGGGCTCGGCTCAGGATCCCCGCTTGGATGGTTGTGCACCATTAAAATGGCGCTCCCCGCATCCCGGAGCGCCGGCCTCAAGACGTCTTTTATGGTCAGCGCACACCCGTGCAGCCCTCCGTAGGCGATTCGCCGCAGACTCTTCAGGTGGTTCCTGGCATCAAGGATGAGCAGCCAGATCTCCTCGTGCTCCAGGCCAGCGAGCCGCGGGCGCGCCCACTCGACGACCCGATCGAACCGAGTGAACGAAAAATCACGAGCGACCGGACAACGGAAGCTTGAGCGGCGAGCCAGCTCCAGCGCTGCCGCCACGCGCGTGGCTTTGGCGGGGCCAAGCCCTGGGGTTGTCAAAAGCGCCTGGGCCGAAGCCAGCGACAAGCCATGCGAGCCGCCATAGGTTTCAAGAAGCGAAACGGCCAGCGCGAGAGCAGAGGCATCTCCGGTTCCGGTGCCAAGCAGCATTGCCAAGAGTTCATGATCTCCCAAATTCTCAGTACCGAAAAGAAGCGCACGTTCCCGAACATCTGGCATTGCTATTCTCGGTGCAGAAGCGAACTGAGAGCTAGACGGGGCAGAAACAGGCTGAGGAAGCATGAGTTCACTTCAGCACAAAGCGTGCCGAGATTGATCTCGCGAAAAGACGCGACTCCACGGTTCTGGATACGTTGGCCAAGCTAACCGATGTCGGCCACGCGTTAGCCAGCTAACTCACTCAACTCGTTGGGGTTCGCCCGGGGGAAGCTCGCTCAAAAAATCCACGAGCGCCGCCTCCACAGTTTGCCGCTCATCGCCGTCGATGGTCACTTTTGTTTTGTAGGTGGGGTCAAACCACTTCGGGTAGGACCCGAAATCGAGTGTGGGGTAGCTTGCGACAACTCGGTCAATCAGTGGCTTGAGCTTCACCTCATCGAGCAACATATAGATCTGGCGTGTGATAATGGTGCGAGGCCCTCGAAGGTGCTCGCGCACAACTGCTAACTTCATCCGAAAAAGCTCAGGGACTCCTGGCAGAACCCAAACATTTTTCATCACGACGGTGGGCCAGCGCACACCCTCCACCATCTTCAGGGCGGCACCCTCCGGAACGAGCGCCATCCTGCGCGCGGACGCAAGGTCCTCAGGATAGAGAGGGGCCAGCAGGGCTTCGAGATCTGGGTGTACAGTCACTGGCACACCAAACGCCGCACCCACAGCATCGAGCGTTACGTCGTCATGAGTGGGGCCCACGCCTCCGCTTGTAAAAACGACATCATACGCGGCGCTTTGCAATCGAACTTCTTCGGCAATCTTCTCGATCACGTCGGGCACAACGACGACGCGTTCGAGGCGGATCCCCAACGAGCGCAGTGTGCCTGCGAGGGCGAAAAGATTGGCTTCCGCCACTTTTCCGCTGAGGATTTCGTTACCGACAAGGACCGCACCCGCGTGGATGGCGATCTCGGGACTCATTCGAGGTCCAGCGTTTTGACGACGGGGCGACCTTCTTCATCGATCGCGAGCAGCTGCTCCACACGCTTTTCTGCGGAATCCAGCCGAGCTTGGGAAGCGCGCGCCAACCCGACACCTTCCTCAAACAGCGCGAGCGAGGCATCGAGCGGGAGATCCCCGTCCTCAAGCTTGTCGACAATCGCGGCCAGCCGCGACAAGGAGGCCTCAAACGAAAGCTCCGCGAGCGCGCCTTCCGCTTCCGTTCCGACCTCCGCATGCGGCGCATGAGAAGCCTGCTCGGAAGAATTCTTAACGCGTTTGCTCATGAGCCTCCGTTACCGTGGAAGGAGGCCGAACGTGGCCGAATTCGGGAGCCAAGGCAAGACGCACGCCGTAACTGCCGGTGACCGCATGTAGAACCACCACGAAGCCCTCGGGATCGGGCAGCATCGGCACGACCAGCCCCGGAAACAGCCGCACACCAATGGCTTGGGGTTCTATATTCCCATCTACAAAAATCCAAACGGGTAACGGGCCGCTCGTTGTGGGCCACGCTGAATGCGAACTGAGCGCCAGCTCCGCCGCTTGCCTGACGCCGGGATCAGAATCGAGCGTTGCGACGTCCGCCAGCCAAGCCTTCGACCATGCGCGCGCTTGGAGCCCGATGCCCGTCACGATCGCGCGTCGCACTTCCGGCTCCGATTCATTGATCAATGCCTGCGTCAGAATCCCAAACCTGAGCGGAGATGCGCACCTCGAAAGACCGAACAAGGCAGCTGCCCGTACGTCCCTATCGGCACTCTTCAGCAACTGCTCCGACAATGAATCCTGAGGTGAATAGCGAGAGGCTAAAACCAGTGCGGCCATGGGCGCCGCCACACTATCTTGCAGAAGCTCGACCAGGGATTCTGAAGACACTAACTTCCCAATCTCCGGATAACGCAGGCATCCTATTAACTGCACACTCAGCCGTGGCGAGTCAGAGCTCGCGAAGGCACGTCGACACGCCTCTTCAGAGGAGAAGCCATTCACTCCACGTACGTCGGCCGAGCTGTCTGATTCATCTTCAATTTTACCATACCGGACGTGCCAGGCGTGCTGCCAAAGCCGTTTTTCCCAGCCTTTGCTGCCGGCCAGCCGCGACGTCAAGGTGCGACCCGAGGCGGCACTTGTCGCAGTAGCCAAGGCGTGTGCGGCCAAGGAAAGTTCAGAACGCGTGCGAGCCAGGCTCACGAGTTTCGCTCCGGCTGGCTCCGTGTCCATTGCCGCCAGAATTTGCCTGACGCCGTCGGCTCGCGCCGGATCCAATGTAGTTAATAAACGACCGAGGGCATCGATCAAATCTGGGGCAAGAGTCTGCCGCGCCAAGCGCAGTCCAAGATCGACAGTTTCATCCTGACCCAAAAGCTCCTCCACGACGCCCGTGGCTTCAGGCGGAGCTAGCAAGGCCAAGATCTCAGCGGCGCGTGCTCGAAGCTTCGGCAGCGAACTTTTCACCCATTTCCTCGCAAGCCCAAACGACTCCACATTGCCAAGCTTCGCGAGAGCGACGGCGGCCTCCACACTCACGTCCATCGGAGCCTTCTCTACGAGCTCACGGAGCGCGGGGATCGCTCGCTTGTCCCCCAATTCACCGACCAGCGCGACGGCCCCGGGAGGCGCTCGCTTGGAACAAAGCACACGCACATCGCGCGGCGGATGGGCCAATAATGCCTGCTTCGCCAACTCTGCGAGCGGCCCCGCATGGCCCAAGGCGGAGATGAGAAACGCCGTGGCCTGGGGGCTTTGCGCGCGACTGAGCGCTAATGCCGCGGATGTCTGGATTTGGGCGGCGAGCCACTCATTATTGCCAGTGACGTCTGATAAAACCCGATACAGCAGGTTGGCTACTTTGGGCTCATTCGCGAAGCGGGCGATCGCAAATACTAACGTGCGCTTTTCGGCCAAGCTGAGCTCCTCGACCCGCTCGACCAGCGACAGCAATCGTTCACGACTTTCCCGACTGAACGGCAACGCCAGCCGTTCGATCCCGCGACGGCGTGCCTCCCCGGCGTGCCCGCTCAACAACGCTTTTACCGCAGTCTCGCCCAAACGCTCACGCCAATTGGATACATCCTCCGCAGCCTGGAGCGAGACGGGAAACACAAGAAATAGCGCCCAGCAGCAACGCCATCCCACGCGGTGTTCACTCATCACTACTCCAGCCAAGGCCTAAGAATCCCATGACCCGTGGATTTCCTGGGCGTGAATCGAGTGGCAACTGAAGCCCCGGGTTGATCGATAGTGCGCCGATGCGTCCGCTCACACCCAGCCGAACCTGAGCGCCCGTAGCCCCAGAAGGCGCGTCCCCAGAAAGGGCTTCTGCACTCGAGAATTCGAGACCGATCCGCGTCGCACCCGTTGCATCCCACCCCAACAAAATAGGTCGGAACATCAAGCCCGCGTTCCATCTGAATTCATCTCCGTAGCGCACCTGGAGAAAGCTTGGCTCCGTTCCACGCAGCCGCACACCCGCACTCGCTCGCAACTCAAACACCAGCAGATGCAGCCCCGATAGAAACGTGAGCTCCCCCTCCGGCGAACCACTCGAACGCAGCGCTGAACGTGAACCTGTGGGGATTTCTAGAACACCACGGGACCCGAGCGTCATCCCTCCGAGATCCCCCGGAGCGAGCCAGTTGGTCTTGTAACCGATCTCCATATTTCCCAAAGCCGTCGCCGGAATAGCTGAGCGATCGATCGTTTCGGAGATATCGACACCGGATTCATACGGGATCGTTGTCAGGGCGAAGGACACCTCCAGCCGTGGCAGCACACCGAGACTTAGTGCGTAATCGTTGAACACACGATCGCGAATGATCGGGAACTCCGCCCCGCTCGCGTTGCGCAACACCAATGGCGAACGCTCATACCCGAACCAGACGTTCGCGCCGAGCGTTCCCGGCGCCAGAACCTCCGGCGACAGCGTCCGCACCAAGCCATCATTAACAGCGGGCAGTGGCGGCGCCCCCAAATTAATCGCATCCCGATCCGCGAAGGCACGCGCCGAAACGAGTAGCAACGCCAGACACAGGGGGACCGCGGGATTGCGCATTCGGATCGGAAACCAGACTAGTCGGGCGCCGCTGGGTGTTGCAAAACTTGCCCCGACGGGCTGATCAGCGTAACCGCTTCAGGAAGAACCCATGGATGCGATTCAGGTCCGCGGCACCCGACGACTTTCAGGCACGATCCGAGTCGGGGGCGCCAAAAATGCTGCTCTCCCCATCTTGTGCGCCACCCTGCTCTCCGAAGGGGAAAGCTTGCTGCGCAATGTCCCGGCTCTCCGAGACATCCACACTACGGGGGCTTTGCTGCGCTTCCTGGGGCGGGAAGTCGACGTCACCCCACCCACGCTCACTGTCCGGGCCGAGCGGGGCAACGTACGCCCCGAGGCACCCTACGAACTCGTCCGGCAAATGCGCGCTAGCGTGCTGGTGCTGGGGCCACTGGTCGCCCGCTACGGAAAGGCCCGTGTCTCTCTGCCGGGAGGCTGCGCCATTGGGGCGCGCCCAGTCGATCAACACCTGCGCGGCTTGGAAGCGCTCGGCGCCAAAATCCGCGTCGACCACGGCTACATCGTGGCCGAATCCGGGCGGCTGCGCGGCGCCGAGATCGTGTTCGACATGCCCACCGTGACTGGCACCGAAAACATCATGATGGCCGCCGCGTTGGCCAAAGGCAAATCTGTTCTGGTTAACTGCGCTCGTGAGCCGGAAGTGGAAGAGCTCGGACGGGTGCTGAACAAGATGGGCGCCAAGGTGGAGGGCGCTGGCACGAGCGTGATCCACATCGAAGGCCGGGATGCTCTCGATCCTTTTGACCACGCCATCATCGCTGATCGCATCGAAGCCGGCACCTTCCTCGCGGCGGTGGGTGCCGCCGGTGGCGACGTGCTCCTGGAATATGCTCCCTTCGATGATCTGGAGCCAGTGATCCACCGCTTGCGCCAAGCCGGCCTTGAAATCGAACGCGAAGGTGAACACGTGCGCGTGCGCCGCGAAGGCCCACTCAAACCGGGGGATGTCACCACTGCGCCCCACCCCGGATTCCCAACTGACATGCAAGCGCAATTCATGGCGCTCATGTGCTCGGCCCCCGGCACCAGCGTGCTCACCGAAACTATCTTCGAGAACCGCTTCATGCACGTTCCAGAACTGGGGCGAATGGGTGCCAACATCGTCACCCACGGAAATATCGCTATTGTTCAGGGCGTAAAATCGCTGTCCGGCGCGAGCGTCATGGCTACCGATCTGCGCGCCAGCGCTTCACTCGTGATCGCCGGCCTGGTCGCTGATGGCGAAACGACAGTGCGTCGCGTCTACCACCTGGATCGCGGTTACGAACGCATCGAAGAAAAGCTAAAGGCCGCCGGCGCGGACATTGAACGCGTCAAGCTTGAGGACCACGAATCTTGAAACCGATCACTATCGCCATCCCGAAAGGCCGCGTTACCCAAGCGCTGGCACCTCTCTTTCGCCACGCCGGACTCGATACTTCTCCCCTCGATTCCGATGATCGGCGTCTGATTCGAGCTACCGACGACGAGAGCTTACGCTTCTTGCTGCTGAAGCCCGACGATGTGCCAACCTACGTCGAGTATGGCGCTGTGGATCTTGGTATCAGCGGGCGCGATGTGTTGCTCGAACGGCGTTATGACCTCTACCAGCCGCTCGATCTCGGCGTGGGTAAATGCCGAATGATCGTCGCTGGCCCCAAGGGACAAAAGGCCCCTTCCCTGCCGCGGGTCGCTACTAAATTTCCGCGGATCGCCTCCGAGCATTTTGCCAAAAAAGGCATCCAAGCCGAGATCATTTTCGTCCAGGGTTCGGTGGAGTTGGCACCCCTCGTGGGCCTGTCCGATCTGATTGTCGACCTGGCTGAATCTGGCAAAACCCTGCTAGAAAATGGCCTCGAAGAACAAGAATACATTTGTTCGATCTCCAGTGTCTTGGTAGCGAATCGAGCGCTCTACAAGCTTCGCCATGCCACTATCGCACCGGTGGTGGAGCGGCTGCGCAAAGCCGTTGAGCTATTAGGCTAGACCTTACGAAACGGGCGGCAGATCCAGCACCACCAGCGGTTCGATCTTACGTAACCCCTTCACTCCGATCCCACGCACGCGCAAAAGATCTGTCACTTTCCGGAAGCGACCGAGACGAGCACGCAGCTCAAGGATCGCTTGCGCGCGCTTCGCGCCCACACCCGGGAGCTTCGTAAGATCTGCCGCTTCAGCGGTGTTTAATACGATCTTTGCGGCAGTCGCGCCTGCGTTCGTCACCGGACTCGATTTCGAGTCACTCGCGGCAACTGCAGGACACGGCTGCACCCTCCCGCTCGCACCCGCTGCGGACTCCGACGCACCGTTCGGCTTCGCCGGCGCACCAGCTGCTAACCACTCATTCTTGCCCCTAGCGTTGGCCTGATCGGAAGCGGCTCTCGCCTCGGCAATTGAAAGCACACTCCGCCCTTCGTGCTGCATCGACCAATAGCCAAGCCCTGCAAAAGCAACGATGGCCAAAGCCCCAAAACCCAGCTTTCCGAGGACGCTCGCCCAGACGCCACGCCCGGCCGGGACGGGCAAGGCCCCCGCCGGACCAAAGGAGCAGGGAGCCCCCGTTGGAGCCCCCGCCCCGCCCATGGCGCTTGTTCCACACTTCTCCGATTGCTCTTCGATGTTCAGTTCTCGCGACATTTCCCTGCTCCTTTGGTCAAACGTGAGTGGCGTTTACGCGCTCTTGGCGAGCGCTTGCGTTTCCGGACCGACGCCGAATCCCCGGGCTGACGCCCCTTGGAATTCGTCGCGGGCAACGAAATCTCGAATGTGGAGTTCACCGGTGATTGGCAATGCTTCCAGCCTCACATTGAGGGAACCATCGCGATTGACGAATGCGACCCCCACCCGATTCCAGTACTTGTTGTCGTTGCGCTCAGTGATCACGTAAACGGCCTTCATTTTACTCTGTTCCATCTCAACTATTTTCCTAACTGTTTCTCTGATTGCTATGCTTTGAAAAGCGCATCCGGCGAACCTTCAGTGCTTCGAGACAGGACTTTGCGAACGGCGTGCCAAGCCCAAAAGGCCATGAACTGGCCGTGAACTGGGCGTGAACGAAAGCGCTCGGCGTTGCCCGTCCGTCCAGGTTGTCGAATTGGACGGCCACCCCCCAGTTCGGAGCGCGACACCTGACATCCTTGCCAGACTCGGGCATATTCAGCAGGTGCCACGCAGAAGCCCTCGACAACCTACACTGAAATGGGTGGCCCTTTGCCTGGCGGGCGCAGCTGAGGCCTGTTCCACATTACCGCGGCAACCCCCCGGAAAACCCCCAACGCCGCTGTCGGTCACCGTCGCTTCTCCAGGCGGCGATGCTCATGATCCGCACCAAGCCGCGCTCGCACGCCAACTCACAGAAAACTGGGGTTCGGGTTACGATAAAGACGAGCAGCTCTACGTCCCCCTGCCCGATGGTGCCCATTGGCGGCGTGTTCGCTTTTTTGGCATCGAACATTTCTTGGGCTTTCGCTATGGCGACGAGCATGATGTGGTGTCCGTCGTCTCTCTCCTCGATACCCCCGATGACCCCAAGCCCACCAGCGAGACGTGCATGCAACACTTTGAAGCCTGGGCCCGCCCGCAAACACGCGGTTATGACGTCGCGTTGGGGCCCATCTCAGAAACGCACATCACCTGGCGCGGTACGCCAATCCTCGTTCATACTCTAGACGGCCACATTGACCTTGCGTTTTCTCGCCGCAAGTTCTCGGCAGCATGGGCCAGCTACGCGGCGTACCCGAAGACGTGCCTGATCTACGCCATGGCCGCGCCCTGGGGGAAAAGCGAGGCTCTCGCCAAGCGCGTTCGCGATCGCTGGGTGAAAGAGGCCTTCAGCCAGGTGAATCCAGTGACCCTTGAACGCCCTTACCGAAAGTAGTGGCCTCTCAACACACCCAGAAGCAGATACACAAGTAGGCCAGCGACCCAGACACGCGCAGCCGCGTGCCGCTGTGCGCGCCAACCAAAATAAGGCGCCAAGGGGGGGATCAAGAGCGACATCAACAGTGGCTGGCGTGAGGCCCCAAATAAAAAGCCCCACAACAAAGCGACGTGGGCCGTGACGACGCTCCCCAACGCCGCCGCGAGTGCCCCTAGCTCAAACCATTCCACGTTGTGCCTGCGTGCCTGCCTAATGCCCTTCCCATACAGCCGCAACTCCCAACCAGGGTGAAGCCGTCTTCGCTGGCGCCCCGAACGCCCCCAGGTGCTAGACTCATCCTCCCTTGCGTTTCTCAAACCTCCTCCTTCTCGCCGCGCTTTCTGGCCTCGCCCTTCCTCTGCCGCTCGGGCTTGGGGCTGCACACGCAGATGGTATCGCGGATCGCCGTGACGTTCTTTCTGTGAAGGATATTCGACCGGGAATGAAGGGCTATGGGCTGACGGTCTTCTCGGGCATGAAGCCTGAGCGCTTCGATGTGGAGGTGATCGGCATTCTGGAAAATTTTTTGCCGCGCCAGGACCTGATCCTCGTGAAAACGAAGCATCCTCGCCTGGAGGTCGCGAAGGTGGTGGCTGGCATGAGCGGGAGCCCCATCTTCATCAATGGGAAAATGGTCGGTGCCTATTCTTATGGCTGGAGTTTCGGATCGGAGCCTGTTGCTGGCGTAACACCGATTCGGAACATGTTGGACGATCTGGCAGTTCCGCTTCCAAAATCTATTTTTGGCTGGCCGCTCAAGCCCCTGCCGGGAACGCCACGGGACCCGAAGCAGGCCACGCTCGCCACTCCCGGCCAACGCTTTGCCGGCAATCTGATGCACTACAACCCGCTCGCGCACTCCGAGCAGATCCGAAGTTCTCTCGGCATGCAGGGTTCGGAGGCGACACTGCGCCCCGTCGCAACTCCGCTTTTGGTCGGTGGGATGTCCCAAGCCGGCGTGAGCCTAGTTGGGAAACTCTTTGCACCACTCGGCCTGGAACCGCTGCAAGCTGGCGGTGGCGGTGCACCTGATCCCACGGCGCCCACGCGCTTCGAAGATGGGGGCGCGATTGGTGTCACGCTCATCAGCGGCGATATGAGCGCGATGGGCCTCGGGACGGTGACTCGGGTAGAAGGCGATAAGCTGGTCGCGTTTGGGCATCCGATGATGCAAAGCGGGATCACCTCGATGCCGACGTCCTTGGCCAAAGTATTGTGGTTTCTGGCCAGCGATCAGCGCTCGTTCAAGTTGGGTGCCGCCGTTCGCCCGCTCGGTGCTCTGGTGAATGATCGCCAATCATCAATTGTTGTGGATCAGTCTGCCAAGGCCCCCACGATAGCTGTCAATTTTGAGCTTCGGGGCGCATCGAGCACGCCTTCCTCCAAATGGCAGTTCACGGTGGCGCACGAGAAATTCATGGCGCCCTCCTTGCTCGCCACGGCTCTCGGCAGCGCCTTTCAATCGATAAGCTCGGAGCGCCAAGACGTGAGTTGGTCTGCCAAGGGCAGCGTGCGTGTGAAAGGCTACGGTGAGATCGAGGTCCAGGATTTTGGCGTTGCGATGGGTGGCACACCGGAGCCCATGGAGCTCATGGGTACTAATTTGGTGCGCACAGTGGGTGCCCTGCTCAACAATCCTTGGGAGCCCGCCTTAGTCGAAGCGGTGAGCTTGCAGATAGATATTCGCTATGCGCGAGATGTGTTGCGGCTGCGCGGCATTGAGAACCTGACGCCCGAGGTCTCAAGCGGCGGAACTGCGAAATTGCGCCTCACATTATTGCCGTACGCCGGACCAGAAGTCATCCAGACGCTCAGCGTGCCAATCCCTAGCTATTTAGCAGGGCAAACGGTCACGCTCTCCGTGGCTCCCGGACACCAAGTGGATCGCGACGCTCCCTACCCTGAGAATCTCAAGGACCTCGTCGCCAACCTGCGTATCCCGATCTATCCACCCAAGTCCCTGATCGTGTCGTATGAAGCCGCGGGCGCAGGTGTGAGCTATCGCAGCCACCTAGCCGAGGATCTTCCGCCGGGCGCTCTCGATCTCTTGCAGCCCCAGTCCACTTCGGTTGGCCCAGGCCGTCATCAACCTTTCGTGCGCCAGATCATCCCGATCAAGGATTACGTGGTCGGCCAAGAGAGCGTGTCGCTCCGCGTCAAAGAGGTGCTTCGATGAGCCGCCAAGTTATTTCACCCCACTTTCGTCCAGTGAAATCCCACATGCACATCACGCAAAAATCATCTCTCCCCGTGCTTGCCTTTCTCCTGACTAGCTTAATTGCAAGCGCAGGCCAAGCGGTGGGCACCCGTCATTTTAGCCTCCAAACTGGCGAGGACTTTGAGGGTGGCGACTTGAAGGGAGTCGCGGTGGATTCGGCCGGAGCCGTACGTGCTGGCTTCAACCTCGGAGCCATCCCGCTCAGCAAAGCCACCACGGTTTGGGACGCGCTCCGCATGCCGGATGGCTCGCTCTTGCTGGCCACCGGCAACGAGGGCGCACTCCTCCAAGTGCGGGGCCAGGTCGTGAGCGTCGCCGGCGAAACCAAATCACTCGCCATCACCTCCCTCGCCACTCTGAAGTCTGGCGCCGTGGCACTCGGCACCTTGCCCGACGGAAAGATCATGAAGTTCGAAGGTGGCAAGATTAGCGACTGGGTAACGCTCAAAGGTACTGAACATGTTTGGGACCTCGCATTTGACCAAAAAACGAACTCTCTTTTTGCCGCGACAGGCCCCGAAGGAAAGCTCTACAGAATCGATGCCGCCGGCAAGGCCAGTGTCTATTTCGACGCCGAAGAGCAGCACCTCATGAGCGTTGCTGTTGCTAAGGACGGCACCGTGTATGCCGGAGCGAGTGACAAGGCGAAGCTTTACGCCATCACAGGTCCCGGTCGCGCGAGGGTGTTGCAGGATTTTGGCTCCACCGAAGTACGAGCGATCGTCACGAACGATAGCGGCGATGTTTTCGCGATCGCCAACGATCTCAAAGTGCCGCGGGCCATTCCCAGGCGGCCCGGCGGTGGGGAGGAAGGCGCCACCCCGAGCGGTTCGTCTTCGCCAGCTTCCGGCAAGGGTGTTTTGTATCGGTTCGACAAGAGTGGCATACCTGAAATGCTGCTTTCGAATGATAAGGATTACTTCGTCAGCCTCGCCCTGGACGCTTCCGGCGCCCCTTACGTCGGTACCGGCGCCGAAGGCCGTATCTACACCGTCGATGCCGAGCGCAATTCGGTGTTGATCGCAGACAGCGAACAGCGCCAGATTGGCGCGTTGTTGTTGGACGGGGCGAACCGCTTCGCCGTCGCGAGTGATCCCGCGGTTGTATTGCCGATTCGTGGTGTCGGCGGCACCGATGCGATTTGGACGAGCAAGGTATTGGACGCTGGGCTACGGGCAACTTTCGGTAGGTTGGATTGGGAATCGAAAGGATCTCTTGAATTTTCGACCCGCAGCGGTGGAACCGAAAAACCCGACACCACGTGGAGCGATTGGAGTGGTCCGCTCACCGCGCCTGGCACGGTGAAAAGCCCAGCAGGCCGCTATGTTCAGATGCGTGCGCGCTTCGCAACCGACCCGAACGCCCTTCTAAAGTCGGTGGACTTGGCGTTCGTTACGGACAATCTGCGAGCGTATGTGACGCAAATCAACGTTAAGAATCGCACGCCGGGCAGCAAAAGCTCACTCGAAGCTTCCGGGAGCCCGATCTCCGCGAGTCCGAGCGCGAACGTTGAACTCACCTGGAAGGTCACCAACCCCGATGAAGACACGCTGCGCTATCGCCTACTTTACCAACTGATTGGCACCAAAGATTGGTTTGATATTCTGCCGCCACAGGAAATGCTCACCAAAGACAGCTACACTTGGAACACTCAAGATTTGCCTGAGGGTAGATACCGAGTGCGCGTGATGGCTTCCGACGAGCTCGCTAATCCGCCGGCCAGAGCGAAACAGCACGCCCTCGAGAGCAACATCATATTGGTGGACAACACACCGCCCGTTGTGGAGCAATTGAAGGTAACCGGGCGCCGCATTCAAGGTATTGCCATCGACGGCGTGGGGCCCATCTCCCGAATTGAAGTTGCGGTGAGCGGGACCAATCGTTGGTTGCCTTTCTTCCCAACGGATGGAATTTTTGATCAGAACCGCGAAACGTTTGACATCGATGTCACGAGCCTTGGGACCACCCTGCCCGTCATGCTCACGCTCCGGGTGTACGACGCTGCCAATAATGCCACTCTGCGCTACATCACCCTGAAATGACGCCCGCCCACGCCGGGCGCCCCGAAATGCGCCCCAGGCTGGGCAGAACACGCGACCCTTGGTCCTTTTGCCGGCTGAGTGCTAACTTCATGTGACTTACTTTGAACCGGGTAGCCGGCCCCCCACCCTGGAGGCCTAAGCCCGAACTGGCCATGCAATTTTCGCGCTTTGTGACCCTTTCTTTCTTGCTGACGGCCGGCTGGGCTTTCAGCTGCGCCAGTGGGTCGGATACCACGAATAAGGGCGCTGGTGGGCCGGCGCCAGGACCCACGACAGCGCGGGATCCGACCGTGGACGCCGTGTCGCTGGGAGGAAAAGCGGGAGGGCCCGACACCAATCTGAATCCACTTTGCGGCGCAGTCGTTCAATGCAATCCAGATTCCGTGACCGCTTGTGACACGTTCATGCCGCCAACTGGCAGCGGCGGTGTCGCGCCTGCCGCAGGGGGTGCACCGTCTGCGCTTGGCGGTGCGCCCGTTTCAACCGGAGGAGCCGGCGCAAGCGCAGGTTATCCAGCAAGTGGCGGCGCTCAAACGGGAAGAGCAGGGGCCGCGGGTCAGGCCGGAGCCGCCGAGGCTGGTGCCGCTGGCTTCGAATCACAAGCCGGGAGTTCGAGCGTGTCCGGTGGTGCCATTTCAAACGCTGGTTCGAGTCTCAGTGGGGGAAGCGGACAGGTCCTGCCCCCCACCTTCGATGGAACAGCAACGACTCCGAGCTACGCGTGCCGAGTGAGTTCGCCCAATGGGAGCGGTGTGGTTGCGGCCTGTGGTCTGGCGGGAGGCGGTGTGATCGATGATCCTTGCAGTGGCTCACGTGATTGCGGCCGAGGGCTCGGCTGCGTCGGCGAGGGTGCCTTAGCCCGCTGCCGGCCCTTCTGCTGCGCTGGCAACGAGCTATGCGCGCCGGGCAGCTACTGCGCTACGCGCCCACTCCGCGAACCGACAGCAGGATTGACATCCGCTCATTTGGTACCTGTTTGCGTTTCTGCCGACAACTGTGATCTCGGTGAGCCCTCCCCTTGCCCCGCATCCAGGATTTGTACCTGCTCTACCGGGAGTGCGTGCAGCGTCGTACGTGCGGACGGGACCACTTCGTGTGTTGCTCCTGGCAAAGGCCTCCCTGGAGACGCTTGTCCCTGTGCCGCGGGCCACCTGTGCTCGCAAGGGAGCGGAAGCTGCCTCAAGCTTTGCCGCACCACCGATCCAAACCCTGGGTGCGGCCTCGGTCGGTGCCAATCCGCTGGTGGCTTGCCGGCAAACTACGGCGTGTGTGTCGGCCTGCCAACAGGCGGCGGAGGCGCAGCCGGCGACGCTGGAGCCGCGAACCTGTGATTCACTTTCAGCGCACGTTGGAGGTGCCAACGCAAGGACAAGGCTTTGTTGACCTCAGCTCTCGACTCCAAGGCGTGGTGCGTGAAAGCAGGGCCAGGCTGGGCCTATGCACGATCTTTGTGCAACACACCTCCGCGAGTCTGGTCATCCAGGAAAACGCCGATCCGGCTGTCCTGCGGGATTTGGCAAGCTTCATGTCCGAGCTTGCTAGCGAAAGGCGCCGTTGGGAACACGACGACGAAGGGCCGGACGATATGCCCGCCCACGTGCGCTCAGCACTTACGAAGAGTTCGGAGAATATCCCGATCTCACTGGGCCGCCTGGCACTCGGAACTTGGCAAGCCGTTTACCTCTGGGAGCACCGGAGGGATCCCCACACGCGGCGCGTCGTTGTCCATATCAGCGGAGAAGAGTGAATGTTTAAGCTGAGAAGCGCCACCAGCGCGGCCTGGCTCGACGTTGTTTTTGGGGATTTTAATAGCTTCCTTGTGGACCATGCAGCTTGCGAACGCAAAGCTTCGGCGACGGGCATGTCATTCGTGGTCAAGTACCCTGATCGCACTGAACTTTTAGGGCCCATGATCGAGTTCGCCAAGGAAGAGCTTGATCACTTCCACATCGTCTTCAGGCTCCTAACAGAACGTGGCCTGCGCTTGCTCCCTGACTACAAAGATGAGTACGTGAACGGTCTGCGCACGCAAATGCGCGCTGGCTCAGATGAATTGTTGCTCGATCGTTTGCTCGTGGCGGGCGTCGTCGAGGCTCGCGGCTGTGAAAGACTGAAACTGATTGCCGATCATCTTCCGGGCCCTTTGGCTGCGCTCGGCCCCGTGTACGAAGATCTGGCCCGTGCGGAGTCGCGCCATCACGCGCTCTTCTTCCGGCTTGCTCGCCGCTATTTCGACGCCAAAACCGTGCAAGATCGCACTGATTATCTGCTCGATTACGAAGCCGCACTGCTCGAACGCCTACCTCACACGCCGCGCGTCCACTGACGGCGTGCACGGCCCATAACCGTGAATCACCGACCGACCATAAAAAACTACCTTGAAACCTACGCGGCTCCAGAAGCCCGAGTTTCCTACCCACTTAGCAAACGGTACGAGCACGTGCTCGTCGTACCTGCCCACGACGAAGCTCCGAGCTTGCTTCAAGGCTTTGAAGTCGCGTTCCACGAGGTCGACGGTACCGCGCTGCTCATCTTAGTAGTGAACGCAGCAGTCGATTGCTCCGAGCCGACACGCTGCCGCACGCAAGCCTTGGTAGCTCAGCTCCTTTCGGAGAGTAGCAGCACCCGACGCCTCAGCTCCCAGCCAGCTACGTACGAACTCAGCATGCGTGGGCTAAACATTCTTCTCATCGACCGGGCCAGCACTGATTCTCTTCTGGAAGCCAAGCAAGGAGTGGGCCTCGCGCGGCGAATCGGCTGTGACGTGGCGCTCCGCTTGGTGCTAGATGGCACTGTCAATTCGGCATGGATTGGCTCATGCGACGCAGATGTCACACTTCCCTCAGATTACTTTCAAAGGATCGCGGAGGCAGCACCGGGAAACTCCGCGCTCATCTTCCCATTCACGCATGCCAACTTGCCGAGCGCGCCCGAGGCACCACAAGCTTCGGCGATTCTCG
The DNA here is from genome assembly GCA_038246305.1 of Polyangiales bacterium. Taxonomy (GTDB): domain Bacteria; phylum Myxococcota_A; class Polyangia; order Polyangiales; family Polyangiaceae; genus JBBRRP01. The sequence goes on from JBBRRP010000037.1 coordinate 49,489, forward strand.
AAGCAACACTCCTCTTTGAATGCTCGCTTCGCTACCTGGTGCTGGGATTGAGCAGAGCTGGCTCACCGTACGCTTTTCATACGATTGGCAGCACGCTCGCACTTTCTGCCAAGGCCTACGCCGAAGCTCGCGGTTTTCCAAAACGGCTCGCGGGTGAAGACTTTCACCTTCTGAATAAGCTCGCTAAGCTGGCTCCCATCCTGCGCCTCGGGGGCACGCCAATCTCAATTCAGAGCCGCCTCTCTCAACGCACGCCTTTTGGCACTGGCCCGAGCGTGACAGACCTACTTCGGCAATCCCGCGCTGATCCCGCGCAGAGCCTGCAACCCAGAGCTTGCTACCACCCGGATACTTTTAGCGCGCTCAAGTCTTGGCATCAGGCC
>JBBRRP010000038.1:0-49824 GCA_038246305.1 Polyangiales bacterium
ATCCCAGTGTGCATAAAACGCGTAGCTTGCCCCCAAAAGAAAGAGCAAGCGCAGCTTTCTCACCCCCACCAACAACCAGCTCACCACGAAGACCGCGGCGAAGAACTTGGCGTAGTCGAGAGTATTGAAGAGCACGCGAGAGCCTAGAAAGCTCACCTTATTCTACCAACCCCAAAATCCGGAGGGGGTTTCTCAAATTGAGATGGAGCGAGATGCGGGGAGGATGCGGCGAGACGCGGATGTGGTAAGAAATATCGCGAAAAACGCAGGACGAAATAGAGAGGATCGGGTACGCTTTCCGGATCATGGAAAAGCGCGAGAGCAAGCGTCCGTCACACTTCCCTTCCGCAATTGCCGGCATGGCGATGGGCGCTGTGGTGCCTTTCCTCGGTGGGTGTGGGGCTTCGGATAGCCAATTCCCAGCTGCTGCTGAGATGAGTTCGTCCAGCAATCCTCAGTTCGCTGCGGTTGAGGGCAAGTGTGAAGCGGGGGCCGTTCAGCACTGCAAGGTGAATCGCGGCGAGTTCCAGGGGATTCAGAGCTGCTTGGATGGAGCGCAAATGTGCTTCGATGGTGCGTGGGGCCCGTGTGGGGATCCGGCAGAAGTGTTGCCCCCGGGCGTGGTCATGCCGGAGGAGCCTGCGAAGTAGGCTTCGCCACGGGCAGCTCGATCAAAAAGCGTGCGCCCCTGGTGGCGCTCGGATCCAGAGAGATTGTCCCTTGGGCCGCCTCTACAAGTCCACGGCATACGGCTAGGCCAAGCCCGGTGCCTTTGCCGACCTCCTTGCTCGTCACAAAGGGCTCGAAGATCTGGTCGCGGATTTCAATGGGTACGCCCGGGCCCGAGTCTTCTATCGCCAGCACCACGCGTGAACTCTCTTGTCTGGCGGAAACATGGATCACGCCCGCGTCGCCACAGGCGTCGGCAGCATTGAGCAACAAGTTCAAGAGGATTTGCACGAGCTGCTCGTGCGAAGCGTTGACCTCAGGCAGCCCTGCCGCCACTGCCCGCGTCACCTGAATACCTCTGAAGGCGGTTTGTGGAGCGAGCAAAGCCAAGGTGTCGCTGAGGGCTTCGGACACGCTGCCTGATTGAACCTCATGGGCTGGTGCCTGCGTCGGGCGTGCGAACTGCAGCAGATCGCGTAGAATCTGGTGAATGCGCTCCGTTTCTTTGCGCATCCGTTGCACGAAGTCGCGTTGCTCAGTGGCGTTCAGCTGATCGGAAAGGATGAGTTCTTGCAGGCCCAAAATGGCCGCAATCGGATTGCCGATCTCGTGTGCCAAGCCGGCCGCTAGGCGCCCCACAGAAGCTAAACGTTCGGATCGGATTAGGCGCTCCTGCGCCTCTCTCAGGCTCTCGGTAGCGCGTTCAACTTCTTCCACTTTCTTTCGTAAGGCCTCTTCGCGACCGACCAAATGTGCGGTCATGGTGGCCAGGCTTTGATTCAATTCGCTCAGCTCACTTGAGCCACGGAGCGGCGCTGAAAACTGCCGCGCACCCGAGGCCACTCGTTTGGCGGCACGCCCAAGCTCATCCAACGGGCGCACTAAAAAGTGCGTGAGGGCAATGTAGCTCGCTCCAAGGAGGAGCAGGGCAAACAGGCCCATATAGAGAGCGATGCTGCGTAAAAGTGGCGCTGGCGACGAAGCAGGGTTCGGATTTTGCACTGTGACGAGTCCGAGCGATCCAAAGTGCGCGCTCGTGAGCACGCGGCCGAAGATAACCTGTTGCGTTTCCGCGCGTTCCACGGGCTTTAAAAGCCTGGGACAAAGATCGGTGCCGCGTCGTTCACCGAGATAAAGCGATCCTTTGCCGTGCGCGTCGTAAACGCAGACCGCAGCAAATGTTTCCAAGGCATGGCTCTGGGCGAGTACCTTGGCGTGGTTGGAGGGCGCGTCCAGCCGATCTCCATTCGGTTGCACCGCCAGGATCTGGCCGAGTGAACGTGTGGCAGCCAGAGCGTCTGCGTGGGCGACCCGTTGGAAGGCCACACTGGTGTAGGTGCTGACCGCAAAGAATAGCGGGATGAACGCCAAGAGCGTGACAACGCCGAGCAGTAGCAACACTCCGAGCCTCAATCCGGCCTTCACGCTTGATTCTCCAGAACTTCGCAGTTTACGGGGTGAGCTGACGGCGTCCAGAAAGTGGGCCCAGGCGCGCTCACTCTGTTAGGCACTGAAGACCATGGATCCCCTTGTGCGCGGGACGTTACGGCTACAGGAGCTCTTAGCGAAGGCTTCTGGTGCGTTGCTAGGCTGCGTGTTCGCCGTTGGGCTTTGGGCATGGAGCTTGGAGTATTTCCCCAACTGGCTCGCGCTGGTTCTGCTCGGCTCTTGGCTGCTCTCAATCGCGTTTCATTTGCGCGCCCGTCACGATGGCTTGCGCACCGATCCGAGTGCGCGCTTCGACACGGCACTTTTCTTTCATTTGGCCGTCGGTCTGTACGCGCTCGTGTTGCTGCTCCCGGGCGGGCTGTCGGGTCCCTACCATCCGCTCGTTTATGTGTTGGTATTGATGGCAGCGGCTTTCGCGCGCCGGGGCCCGGCTATCGCGACGGCGGTATTTGTCGTGCTCCTGGAAGCGTGGCTACGCGTCGCTCACGCCGACTCCGTGAGCGCGTTGCCGGTGCATGCGGGTTTGGTAGCGCTTTTCACGGTCACTAACGTTTTGGTATTTCGGGGTGAGGTCACACGTGTGCGCCAACTCTCACGGCGCCGTGTCGAAGCTGAGATTCTGAAAATGAAAGAATCTGCGCGCTCATTCCGGCTCGTTGGGTCGGTCTCGGTGGCGCCGGGTACACACACGTCCGTGGTGGCGGGCGATGAAGCTCGGTTGCTCCAATCGGGAGTCGACGAGATTGGGCAAGCCTTGAAATTTGCCCTCGATTTGTTGCGCAGCTCACTCAACCTGAAAACCGCCGTGTTGTTGTGGTTGGATCACTCTGGCAGCCAACTCACTGTCCAGGAAGTTTCAACGCTAGAAGATTGCATCGAGCCGGGTCCCTTCAGCGCCCGGGATGGGCTGTGCGCCGCGGCTTTGCTCAAAGCAGAACCGATTTCTGTTTCGGGGGCGCGCGCCGAGAATCACACTCCGTACTACGCGACGCCGACCGGGGTGGGCGCGGTTTGTGCGGTTCCAGTGATTGAACAAGGTCAGGTACGCGGGATCTTGATGGTCGATCGCGCCGAGCGCGCTCCCTTTTTGCCCGAAGAAGAACAACAGCTGGTGATGGCGACTCACTTCATTCTGCGAGCGATCCAGAACGAGCGCGTGTTTGTGCACTTGGAACGCACCAAGGCTGAGCAGGGCAAGCTGTATCGAGCTTCCGGGAAGCTGGCCGCAGCTCGCACCGAAGCCCAGGTGATCGAGATCGGTGTCGCTTCAGCACGTGAAGTAGCTTCCTTCGATTTTGCTGTGGTGACGCTGTATCATCGGGACACGGCTGAGCATGAAATCTGTGCCGTAAGCAGCAAAGATTCCGAAGCCCTGGTGGGCAAGCGCTTCCGGCACAATTCTGGCCTCGTTTCGATGGTGGTCGCCAACAGCCATGCGCTGCCTCTCCGTGGCCAATATGATCCTTCGCGCCAGATCGTTTTTTCTCGCACGCTCAAGCCACCTCCGTTGCCTTCGCTGCTCGTGCTGCCTCTCTTGGTGCATGGCAGGCCACTCGGAACACTGGTGCTCGGCGCCGAGCGCGCTCATGCATTCGGCGATTCTGCGCGCCCAACACTCGAAGTGCTGGCGAGCCACATCGCCGTTTCGCTCGAAAATGCGCGGCTGCTCAAGCGCCTCGAAGAAATGGCCACCACCGACGGACTGACCGGGCTTTTCAACAAGCGAGCGCTCACCGAAATTGCCCAGCAGAAGCTCCGAAGTGCCGAACGCTTCAACAAGCCGCTCAGCCTCTTGATCTGCGATATCGACCACTTCAAGAAGGTGAACGACACCTACGGCCACGACGTGGGCGACATCGTGATTGCAGGTTTTGGTGAGGTCTTGAAGCGCGTGAAGCGGGACATCGACGTCGTCGGCCGCTTTGGTGGCGAAGAATTTGTTGCGGTGTGCGAAGAAACCGATCAGGCTGGCGGAGCGCTCTTGGCCGAGCGAATTCGACAAGAAATCGAAGCCAAGGTTTTCCAGACCGAAGGCGGGCCTTTACAGGTTACCTGTTCCGTAGGTGTCGCCACTTTTCCAGGCGCTGGCCGCACTTGGGAGGCCATCTTCAAGTCAACCGATGAAGCGTTGTACAGCTCGAAACGCACGGGCCGCAATCGCGTCACAATCTGGACACCCAAGCTTCAAGGCTGCGCGGCTTAACCGCGGCAGCGTTGGATTTGGCGCTCGATACTCCAGCGCAACGCCAACGAAGGCCTCGGCTTACCGAAGCCTGGGTTTCTTCGTCGGACCGTCAGGTGCGGCCGCGCACCGTAGCGTTCCCAAAGTTGTCAGTGAACGCATTCTTAAAGTCGAACCAGATAGTTCGCATGCTTCGCATGCTTACTATCTTCCGCGGAACGAAAAGGCACCTCACGTGCACGTCTTCGCCACAAAGCCCTTCGAAGGGTTTTCTCTTTTCTCTGTGCCCCTCCCGCAGCGTCCCCGGCAGAGACGGGGCGATGCCGGGGAGGGGCGGCTGCCGCGCTTCGCGGCAGCGGGGTGGGCATCCACTACACCAAAAAAAACTCCATGTTCGCCGCCTTGGCTGCTGCACCATCCGCGTCCGGACGATCGCCGATCACCAAGCATTTCTCGGGAGAGACGCCCAAGAGTTGCGCAGCGCGCAAATATCCGTCGGGCTTGGGCTTCAACAGCGGCGGCCCATTCGCCTCCCCGTTCGCAACAACGACCTCGAACAGCTCTGCACAACCCAACGCTTGAAGCTTCTGCGCGGCAGGATAGTCACTCACGAGTGCCGTTCGCCCGCCGAGTGCTCGATACGCCGCAATTTCGGCGATGAGTGCTTGACGTCGAAAGAGCTTGAGCCACTTGAGGGGCCGCTCAATCATCCAGCGTGTCGTGATGCGTTCAATTTCTGAAACAGCGCGGCCCGTCGCCGTGGCGGTGCGTTCCAGTTGGGTGGCGTAGGGAGTGCTCCCGTTGGGCGGATCGATGCGCAGGCGCTCATGCTCGTGGCGAAACGTGCGCAAGATGGGCGCATTCCAAGCTCCGAACAAGCTGAGCTCGGATAGCATCGCAAGTTTCAGCCAGCGCGCGTTGTAGAGCGTGCCGTCTAAGTCAACTAACCACGCCGTGTGCCGGCTCAGATCTTTCGGGGGGAGCGCCACGAGGAACGCTATACACCTATCCGCGCTTCGGGGGCCGTGTGGATTGCGTGTGCAGCGTGCCGCCGGCTCGATTCAGGGGCGGGGGCGGATTGCTGACGCGCTGCATGCCCGAGAGGGAGACGGAGGTGGTCACGTTGGTGATTTGCGAATAGCCGCCACTCGGGCGCCCGGGCGGCAACGAAACGCGCGCTGGAGTGGCCTTCGGAGGGAGTGTGTCGGCTTCAGGTGCCTCAGAGGCCAAGCGGACGGGCACAGCGGGACCGCGCGACGTTGACCAAGGACCCGAGCCTCGGCTTTGCTGGCTATCTCCAAGAAACCTGAGGAGGCAAATCTGAGATGTTTCGGACAAGGCACGGGCTTTCGATCCAAAAGCCACGGCAGATGCGGTGCGCTGCGCGGGCACTGGGTGCATGGCGTTGGCCACTAGCGTTACCAAAGCTTGAGGGGCTTTCGGCTCAAGCTCGCTCAAGATCAGGGTTTCCCCTGCTGCGGCCAGGGAGAGGAGTGCTTCACCGGTTGCAGCGTACGGCAATTCCCCAGTCAAAAGAGAGAAGAGGACGGCACCGGCTGACCAGATATCGGAACTTGGCGAGGGCTGCTCGCCGCGTACCACCTCGGGGGCGACGAAGGGAATCGTTTGCCAGGGAGCGCGCAGCTTGAGTGCCGCGATGGCTGCAATTCTGAGCGCGCTCATGCCGAGGCCCCGGATTTTGAACGAGCCATCTTCACCCAGAAAAATGTGATTGGGTTCGACCAAACCGTGCGCGATGCCCGCTGTGTGCGCCACCGCAAGGGCCGCGAGCAGATTGCCGATAATCCGGAGTGCTTCCGAAGGTGGGATCGTTCTTCCACGCCGCCGCACCAGATCCCCCAGTGACTCACCTTCACCCAACTCACTGCTGATGAAGTACGGCAGGCCGTCATCCGTCGTCCCGGAATCTTGCACGGAACCAAACGCCGGCAGGCCAAGGGCGTTCGGCGTTCGCGCCGCAAGAATGAAGCTTGTGTTGAAGGTGCCCAAGTTCGCAAGCTCAGGATTCAAAATATTGGCTTCCACGACGCGCCCCGAGGTGCTCGCAGCGAAATACGAAGCGCACAACTCATCCAACGCGATCAATTGCCCTAAGCGATATTTCTGGCCGAGCCATAAGCCTTCGCGCAGGCGGGCGCGTTCTAGCTTGGTGGGATCTTGGCTCAAGTGAAGCTCCGGGTAGGGGGTGAAGACTGGACGGGCTTTAGAGGAACGCGACTCCACTCGCGGCGTGAGGCAAGTGGACATGGCTGTGAACGGTCAGCCGCGGCGCCTCGTTAGGCTCCCCGTCGAAGCTGGCAATCTACTCACACCTGCGCACTTGTCATGCTTATCGAACAAATGACTATTCAGCTTCCAGTGGCGGTGGAGCTAGCGAGAGACCTGCCGGCAGATCATGCTCAAATTGCTCCAAGCGCGCGTCGCCCTCAATCAAAACGAGGTGCCGCAAGGCTTCACCATAGCTTTCGGGCAGCTCAAGCTCAGCCAATTTGGCCAGCACGCGTTCACGAATCAGTTCGGAAACATCACGCGTTCTGTCCCCCGTAATCCGGCACAGTTGTAGCGCTGCGCGCGGCGCCGTCTTGATTTGCTCCCATTTCTCCCGAAGCAAGTGATCGGCCCAGCCCTCAGCGATCCGTCCCGATACGGCGTAATGCGCGCTCGCGTAGCTCGGCACCCGCGCCCCAATCCGACCCACGGCAGCCCACAGCTCCGGACTCTTCTTCGTCCAGGTGCGCTCAATCAGCCAGCCACCGAGAGCTGCACGCTCGGCCTGCGGCACTCGTTCGAGCCAAGCTCCAAGCTCGATCATTTCGGTAGAGAGAACAGCCTTCCAGCCTTTGGGCTTTTTCAACTGGGCGTCTTCGGTCGCGACAAACGGATCGATGAGTGCGCGTATTTGTTTTTGTGTGTTGGCGCTCAAGCCTCCTGCGATCCTGCGCCAAGCGATCCAGAACGCCTGCCAGTTGCGCGGCTCTTGTCCAAAGCTTGTGCCCTCTTGAAAGAGCGGTTCCAAAATGGAAACGCGCCCCGCATCGAGCACATGCCCAAAGCCTGGACGTAAGCAAAGCCCAGCTAACATCCAAAACACGCGCTCGTGTTCAGCGGATCGTCGGCGTGCCGCAAACTTGGGACCCACCACATCGAACAGTGCGCGACACACCTTGAGGTCCCAGCTGCGTCGCTCACCGAAGAGCTTTTCCAGATTCCGGAAAAGATCGCGAACTTCGCGATCTTTCACATCGCTGCGGCCTTTGCCGAACACGCGCTGGATGGCTTCGTAGGCTTCGTCGAGCTTCCTTTTTTCCGTGCTGGCTGAGCTCCGCGGTGGTGCCGAAACACGCCCTTCGTGGCCGCGAAGCTCAAACTGGAGTTCGAAACGTCGCTGCGTTTCCGCATCAATGCAGGCTATTTCAAGCGTCCCGAGTGGTGTGAGGAGGCCTTCCAGCTGAACCTGGACAGCGGAAGCTTGAGCGCTTTCGAAGCGCGTTGCGACGGGCGGTAACAGTTCGAAATGCTCGCCAGCGGCCTCCACGATTTGCCCCGGTGCGTGAACCTGCAGCGCGTCACTGGCATACAGATCAAAGCGCACGGTGCTGCCCGTGTGCAGTTGTAGACCGGGCACTTCTGCGATCTGCACCTCTCCTTCTTTGGCGCCTCGTGGCACCACGCACACGGCGCCTTTCTGATGGGCTGAGCTCGCCACTCCCACGTAGTAACCGTGCGCCGCTCCACTTGAGATCCGAATCCCCTGCCCGAGCAGTGCGAGGCCATAGCGCACCGCACCTTCAGCGACCGCATTGTCGATGGAGGTGGAACGCAAGCAGAGAGGCGTGACCGAGCTCGACCAAGAACTCAAGATCTCCAACACGCGCTCGCTGATGCACCCCGAATGAAAGACACCACCATTAAAAAGCACCGCATCTGGGGCCAAAAAGCCCTCCGCCTGCTGAGAAAAGAAGGTCGCCAAATGCACGCTCACGCGCGGCTCACGCTCATAGGGCAATCCGAATCCGGACAAGCCAGCCTTGGAGCGCACGGGACGAGCTGTGAGATCCGCCCTCGGGAAGAATCCTTCTAGTACCAGGTTCTCAACCTCAGTTCGGCTGAGCTCCGCGGTGCGCGTATTCTGGAAGAGATTGGAACCAGAACTGAGCAGTGTGATGGTTTGGTTTGCGGGCGCGTTCGGGCCGAGCAAACGTTCCTTCGCCGCGTGGCAGGCTTGATTGAGAGCCGCAAACTGGGATGGTGCGAGCTGTTCGCCTGGTGCACAAAAGCGCGCTTCCATGAAATGCGCCAATGCAAGGTCCATGTTGTCGCCGCCCAGCAACAAGTGACGGCCCACGGCGATACGCTCTAAGTCGAGTGCACCAGCAGCATTCAGAGAAGCACGGATCAGACACAGATCCGTGGTGCCGCCCCCGACATCACACACCAAGACGAGAACGCTCGATTTCTCCTGGCTAAATAGGCCTAAAAGTTGAGCTTCCGCCTCGGCGCCCAGGGCCGCATAAAAAGCCGCTTGTGGCTCTTCGAGTAGCCGCACCTTGAGTCCGGAGGCCACGGCAGCTTCCACGGTGAGCTTGCGCGCGACTGGATCGAATGAGGCGGGCACAGTGAGGATCACGCTTTGCTCACGGAGCGGCGCCTTGGGGAAGGCGTGGTCCCAGGAGTGGCGCACGTGGCTTAGGATGAGTGAAGTGGCCGCCACCGGAGATAACTTGGAAACGTCAGAGTCGGCAGCCGTCCAGGGCAAGATGGGTTCGGTGCGGCTGACTTGATCGTGGCAAAGCCAACTCTTGGCAGAGGCGATGCTGCGGAGCGGTGCTTCACCCGCTCGCTTTCGAGCAAACTCACCGACCAGCCACGTGGAAGCTTCACCCGAAAAATCAGCTTCAAGCGCAGGAACAGCTTCAGGAGCAGAAGCAGCCTCAACGCTCGGCGAATACAGGAACGACGGGAGGCGCGGGAGCGAACTCGTCTCGTGTGGAGCCGTGAGCTGGGGAATGGCGAAGAGGCGCGGGGCTTCACCGCCGTCGCTGTAGGCAACCACGGTGTTGGTCGTCCCGAGATCGATGCCAACGATGTAGCGCGGGGATTTCATCTGAGAGCCGGCGTTGGCCATGCCACAAGCCACCCTGCGGGGCGAGCGATCTTCAGCGCAGATAATACGAACAGTGCATGGGGCCGAGGAGACACGTGTACCTATTCGGCTCCGGGCACTGCTCAGCGCTCGCGCAGGCGCACGCGTCGATCTTGACGCACGGGCCATAACAGGTGCCCACAACGGAAGGCACCTCGCCCTCCTCGCAGACGGGTTGCGCCACGCGGCAGCGGATGTTCCGCGAATCACAACTCGTTGCGCCGTCGGCAGCGCCGCCGGTTGCCGTGCTTCCTTGGCCTGCGCCGCCGGTTGTCGGTGCTCCGCCGCTCGACACATGTCCGCCCGAATTCGTGCTCTGGCCGCCGAGCGCCGTGCTGCCACCGCCCACTGCAGTGCCATGCCCGCCACTTGCCGCGTTCTCACCGCCGCTGCTGGTCGTCACGCTACCGCCAAATGCCGAGCTGCCACCGATTGAGGTTTTCCCACCTGTTGCGTTAGCCGTGCCTCCAGCGCCGCTGCCGCCACCGATTCCTGTAGGGAGTCCGCTTTCCGAATCAGTGCCTCCGCATGCAACCGCAACGAGCAGCGAAAAGGCAATGGGAGCGTACTTCATGAGCTTTGCTTAGCTTTGGCGCAGTGTGGCTGCAAGGCGCTTTACGCCTCGCGCACGCTCAACTCAATCTTGAAGCGCTCATCCTTGCTGAGCGGTTCAAGCGGCACTGCTTCTAACAATAAAGTTCCAATCGCAGTGACACTCGCAGTCATGCTCACCGGCACCAAGCTCCCGGCTTGTCGCCCGTGACTCGGAAATGTGATTTCAATTGGGCTCAGCTCCACAACTTCTTGGCCCGACGCATTCATCAACTCCGCACCCAAGAGATCACCGCGGCGCACACTCGAACCAAAGAATCGGAAAGTGACGGGTTCGCCCACCACGACGGCGAGCTTCTGGGGGAGCACGGCGGGTAGCGCGCCTTCTTCGATGCCAAACGGTGCCACGCACACGAGCGTAACGGGTGGTTCCATGCCTGGAATAGCCGGCATTGGACTCTCCATTCCAACGTAGTAGGCTTGGGCCGTGCCGCCAATGATGCGTAGGCCTCGCCCCCGTTTCGCTAGCGCGTAGAAAGCAGCACCGCGTGCCACGGCCAGATCCAGGTCGGCTCCCTCAAGCACACGCACAGCAGGCTTTCCAAGCTCCGAAAGCCAGCCGTTCAAGGCTTCAACCAAGCGTTGCTTAATGGCTGGGCTTTTGAAAACGCCGCCGTTAAACAGGATAGCGCTCGGGCACAGGAGGTCCGGTGCAGAGTTATCCTGGAGTGCTCCAGCTTGACGTCGCAAGAATGCCGCGAGGTGCTTGGTGATAGCGGGCTCGGCTGCGTAAGGTAAACCGAGCTGCGAGAGGCCCATGCGCGCGCGCGTTGCGGGCTCCGCTGTGCGTGGCACAAGTGGGAAGAATCCTTCTACGATTTGCGCCTCCGCTTCGCTGCGCGATAGTTCGGAACGGAGTGCGCCAGAAAAAAGCGAGGAACCGCGAGCCGCCAGAGAAACAGGGCTGCTCTCCACGGGGTTTTCTCCGAGCAGCGCTTCCTTGGCGTTCCTTGACGCATGAACGAGAGCCTGTAATTGCCAATTGTCCAACTCCTTGCCGGCTGCTCGGAGCTTCTGTCCAACGCTGTGCGCCAGCGCCCAATCCATGTTGTCGCCGCCGAGCAGAATGTGATCACCCACGGCGATGCGCCGCAACTGAAGCACGCCGTCGTCGCTTCCCACAGAAATGGCAGAAAAATCGGTCGTGCCTCCGCCCACATCCACCACAAGCACCACATCACCGGGCTTGATTTGACGCTGGAAGCCGGCCCCCGCACCATCGATCCAGGCGTAGAGCGCCGCTTGCGGCTCTTCAAGCAGCGTCAGATTCTCAATACCCGCGGCATACGCCGCTTCCACCGTGAGATCGCGCGCCGCTGCGTCGAAAGAAGCCGGCACGGTGATCACGACCTCTTGCTCAGCAAGGCTCAACCCTTCCGCCCGGTGCGCATGAGCCCAACTTTCCGCCAGATGATCGAGATAGCGAAAAGACGCTTCGACAGGCGAAATCTTCTCAATTTCGGCGGGTGCCCCGAGCGGCAAAAGTGCACTTCGCCGATCGATCCCGCTGTGCGAAAGCCAACTTTTCGCACTCACCACGACGCGGACTGGAACTTCGGCACCACGCTCGCGCGCCAGGTTGCCCACGGCAAAGCGGCGAGCGGCATCCCAGGGCAGCGACAAGTTCCCTTCAGCGTTGTGTGCGAAGTAGAGAAAGGAAGGCAAGAGGGGCTTCGCTTCCAACCTCTCGGCGCTGCCCAGTTGCTGGATCGGGACGATCACCGGTTTTGCGTGGGGTGTCCTCAAGTCGACTTCGGCCAAGGTGCAATGGGTCGTACCGAGGTCGATTCCTAGGGCGTATTGGGGTGACACTGGTGCCTTTCCGTGTACATGCTTGGGCTTCACCTGGTGGCATAGTGGGGTCGGGCGTGTCCCACAACTCGCGCTGGATTTCGGGAGGCAGCTGGCCCCGACGCAAATGAGGTAGTAAGCATGCTGACCTTCGGTCGTGCTCTCAACATCCCCCCAAAGTGAGGTCCCCATGAAGAAATTTCTCGTTCTTTACAAAGCTCCAAGCTCATCTTTCGAACAGATGAAGCAGGCCACCCCAGAGCAGCAGAAGGCAGGCATGGATGCGTGGATGGGCTGGAGCAAGAAGGCGGCCGCGTCGATCGTCGACATGGGTGCACCGCTCGGCAAGAGCTTGCGGATCACGAACACGGGTGCGTCTCCGATTAACAACGACCTTGGCGGTTTCTCAATTCTGCAAGCTGAGTCGAAGGAGGCGCTCGCCGAGACCCTGAAGGGGCATCCTCATTTCATGATGCCTGAAGGATTCGTCGAGGTCATCGAGTTGATGCCGATACCGGGCATGTGAAAGCGCACAGGACGTGTTCGCCGAAACGCTAGCGTGACGTAAACTGTCTACCCGGCGCAAGAATTGTGTTAGGAGCTTGGCCATGCTCAAAAAAGTGCTGTTGGGGGTAGGTAGTGTCCTAGTGCTGGCAATTCTGGTGGTGTTGGGCCTCGCGGCGACCCAGCCCGCCACGTTTCGCGTCCAAAGGAGTACGACGATCTCAGCCCCGCCCGAGGCCGTGTTCGCCAACCTCGAGGACTTCCACCAATGGGCCGCCTGGTCGCCCTGGGAGAAGCGGGATCCATCCATGCAAAAGACGTTTGGCGGCGCACCGAAAGGGGTGGGCGCGACTTACGCCTGGCGTGGCAACGGCGACGTGGGCGAGGGCAACATGACCATCACGGAGAGTCATCCCGCCGAACATCTCGCGATTCGCTTAGAATTCCTGAAGCCATTCGCTGCCACGAATACGACTATTTACACACTGAAGCCCACCGCCGGTGGCTCTGAGATCACCTGGGCAATGGAAGGCCCCAACTCGTTCATGGGCAAGGTGATGTCCGTATTCGTCAACATGGACTCCATGATTGGAAAGGACTTTGAACTCGGCCTTTCCAACCTGAAAAGGCTGTCTGAGCGCTGAGCGGGGCAAATTCCCATCACTCCCCACGATGGAGTGAGCGGTATGCGGTCGGGTCAAGGCCGGTATGCTGTTTGAACAGGCGCGCAAAGTAGCTGGTGTTGTCGATCCCGACCTGTGGCGCGATTTCCTTGACGCGCGCGTCGGGCGCGAGGAGCAAACGCTCCGCACGCCGAATACGCAGCCCAATCACGTAGTTCATCGGTGAGACACCGAAGCACTGGCGAAAACAACGCGTGAGTGTGCTCTGAGACATCGACGCGCGGGCGGCGAGACTCTCAACGGTGATCGTGGTTCCGAAGCTATGTTCCAGCCATTCCAAGAGCTCCGAGAGCTTGACGAGAGCCTGTGACTTGGAGTCCGTCATCGTCCCATAGTGGCGCGCCAATTCCACCAAGACCTGAGTGAGGTATCCGGTACTGACGGCATCAAAACCAGGGCGCTTATTGTCGACCTCCTCTCGCGCCTGAGCGAGTGTTGTCCGCAAGCGAGCGACGACCTCTTTACTAATTCTCAATCTGCTTTCGAACCGATGCCGAGATCTGAGTAGCGGCTCATAAGTGAACAACGCTGAATACCCAGGTATCCGCAATAGTTGGCGCTCCGGTAGCTCCAGGCGCTTCTGGTCAAATAGAACATTGATGAGACCCAGATTGCTGCAGTGCGAATAACCGTGGAGGGTGTTCAGGGGGATGACAAACACGTCACCCTCGCCGATCGAGAATGAATGACCCTCTAAAAGGTGGCGCCCACTTCCCTCCATCACGATCACCAGCTCGAGATATGTGCCGTGACGATGCAGCTCCATCGCGGGATGCTGAGCCACCTCGAACGCCAATAACGGAAACGCTCTCAGGTAGTCGACGACCTCCACGTGTGCGAAAAGATAGCAGGTTGGTTAGGGGCAGCCAGCATCTGCTTCAAGTGGCTGTTCTGTGCCGGATACTTGCGGAGCGAAGGTACCTACGGAACCGAGAGACTCGCGGAGCGGGCCATGACGGTAAGCTGCGTGCGCTTATCTTATTCAGAGTGAGCGCCGCGAGGCTGATTGGATTCTGCCCAAAGACACTCCACGATTGCCTGCATTCTGCTCACCTGCCCTGATATGCTCAGAGCAGAATCGAGGTCACCATGAGAAGAATCATTGGCGGCGGTGCGGTCGCTTGGGCACTGTTCGGTGCCGTAGCCTGTACGGCACAGGTCGGAACTCAGAAGCAGACTGGTGTTGGCGTTGGGCAAGCAGCGAGTCCTGGCGTGGGCCCGGGAGCGGGCAATGGGCTAAATGGCAGCGGTGGAGCCGGCAGCACGGTGGGTGCCGGGGCTGGAGCGGCCGTTGGAGCCGGCGCGACAGTGGGAGCGGGAGCGGCGTCGTCCGGTGGCGCGGTCATCGACCCAGGTGCACCGGGCATTACGGTGATACGCCGACTGAATAAGACGGAATACAACAATACTGTCCGCGATTTGATCGGTAACAGTTCGGGTCCAGCCAAGGATTTTCCACCCGAAGAACAGGGCTACGGTTTCAACAACAACTCCGCGGCGCTGACGGTATCTCCGGTACTCGTACAGGCTCAGTTGACTGCAGCCGAGGCGATGTCTGCTTTTGCCGTGAGCAACTTGAGCACCAGCCTGCCTTGCGCGGCGGTGGGTGACGACGCCTGTGCGCAGCAGTTCATCGCAAGTTTCGGTGAACGCGCCTTCCGGCATCCTTTGGAGGCTACCGACACTGACAGGCTCACGGCCCTCTTTAACAAGGGTAAGCTGGCTGGCGGCTTTTCCTCCGGGATCGAGTGGGTGGTTCAGTCTGTCTTGCTCTCTCCGAGATTCTTGTACCGTGTAGAGCTTTCTTCCGCTTCGCTCGACAGCTGGGAGGTGGCCTCGCGCCTCTCCTATTTGCTCTGGCAGAGCATGCCCGATTCGGGGCTGCTGGATGCTGCGCGCGCCGATTCGCTCGTGACTCCCGCCGGTGTTACCACCCAAGTTGATCGGCTGTTGACGCATGAAAATGCCAAACCAGCGCTGCGCGACTTTCACGCGCAGTGGTTAAAATATGGCGGCGTGCAATCCCTCGCCCGCGACGCAACCGCTTATCCGGACTTCACCCCAAGCATCGCTCAGGCGATGCGCGAAGAGTTGGATGAGCTCGTCACGTACGCGGCCTTTGACTCCCCTTCGCATGTCCAGACCCTGCTATTCGGCAGCGATTCCTTCCTGAACGGGCCGCTCGCCACCTTCTACGGCGTGAGCGGACCCACCGGCGCGAGCTTCAGCAAGGTGGCGCTGAATTCAGCTCAAAGAAGCGGCATTCTCACGCGCGGCGGGCTCATGGCAGCCCTCAGCCACCCCGACCAGACCTCCCCTGTGCTACGCGGAAAGTTTGTGCGAACGCAGCTTCTCTGCGAGGACGTGCCCCCGCCTCCGCCAAGTGTGGTCACGACGCTTCCACCGGTGACGCCTACGTTCACCGCGCGAGACCGCATGGTGCAGCACACGCAGGACCCCACGTGCAACGCCTGCCATCAGAGGCTGGACCCGATTGGGTTTGGATTCGAAAACCTGGATCCCGTTGGGCGCTGGCGGGATAGCGACGGCGGCAAGCCCGTCGATGCAACGGGCAATATCTCGGGCACGGATACTTCGGGTGCGTTCAACGGCCCGGCGGAACTAGCGGCCCGCTTAGCGGCGAGCAGTCAAGTCAACACCTGTGTGGCCACGCAATATTTCCGTTTTGCCACCGGCCGCAAGGAAATCGGCGGCGACGCAACCACTATTTCTCAACTTTCCGCCACGCTCAAGGACAAAGGCGGAAGCCTCACCCAACTCATCGCGGCTCTAGCCGCGTCCAATGTTCTCCGCAATCGCTGAATTTCCGCAGCATCGAGCACCGAGGTCATGATGAAATACGCGAAAATTGCCAGACGAAACGCCCTGCGCGCCATCGCAGGTAGCACACTCGCTCTCCCGCTCCTTCAGACCTTTCGAGGGTTTGGCAGCGCGTCCGCGCAGGCAGCGAGTTACCCCAAGCGCGTCATTATCTACGCGACGGTGCATACTGCTTGGCCGGAGCAGTTCTGGCCGGTCCTGGCTGGGCAGCCCGCGCGAGCCAAGACGCCTCCGGACGGCGCTTTTGTCTCAGGACTCGATGCGTTGGACGTCACAGATTTTACGTTCTCGGAGAGCCTCAAGCCGTTGGAAAGGCACCGCAGCCGCTTGCTCATCACTGAAAATGTCGATGGCTTTGATGGCAATCACCAGGGCTACTCGAACCTGTTTGGCGGGCACCCATCCAATATTGAAAATATCGGGGGTGGCATCACTGTTGATCATGTGCTCGCCAAGGAGCTCGATCTTGCAAACGTCACCAAGTTCGCCAATCTGCAGGTGGGCGTCAAAGCGAATGCGCTTGAGGAGGGAGCCGGCGCCCGCTTGAGTTGGTACGGCCCACAAATGCCAGCGCCTCCAGAATGTGATCCCAAAAAACTCTACGATACGCTCTTTGCAAACTTCACGCCGCCCGCTTCCTCGGGCCCAGCGGCTGCTCCAGACCCAGCGATTGACCGGCGCCAATCCGTCTTGGATGCGAGTGCGCTGCAACTCCAAGAACTTCAGAAACGCCTTCCGCTTCCGGAAGACAGAGCCAAGCTCGAGCAGCACCTCGACTCCATTCGAATGGTTGAACAACTGGTGGGCCGCGGCACTGGATCGGGTGCCCTTCAAGGCTGCGGGAAGCCCCAGGCGCCAGGTTCGCTCGATCCCTTCTCGGAGGCGGATGCGCCAGCGATCGCGGACGCGCAAATTGAAAACCTCGTTCTAGGAATGAGCTGTGATCTCACTCGCGTAGCAACCTACCAATTCTACGATGATATGGGCAGCTACGGCCATCCCTGGCTGGGCATCACGAAGCAACACCACAATGACCTGGGCCACGCTCCATCCGAAGATATGGCGTCGCAAGGCGACATTTTAAAGATTGCGGTTTATCAGGCGGAACAAGTCGCGAAGCTTCTCGACCGTCTCGGTAGCATCCCGGAAGGAGCCGGCAGCATGCTCGATAATACGCTTGTTGTCTTTGTTAACACCGCCACCCGTGGCAACGTACACAGCAACATGAATCTCCCGTTGGTGCTCGCGGGTAACATGGGAGGCAACACGCTTCGCACTGGGCGCTACATGCGGTTCAAGCGCGCACCTTCGCAGGGGTCGCGCCCCGTCGGAGCGATGGGTGAGGCAATGAGTGATCTTGGCGTCGCCCGCACGAGCTCAGATCTGTGCCTCACTTTGATGAAAGCGTTTGGGCTGAATCCGACAACTTTCGGCGATCCGGCCCGGTTTACCGGGGGAATTAACGAGATTCTGGCCTAAAAACCGCTCATTTCGGGGTTCTCCTCGGGCCATCGGTGCCGCTGGGATTGGACTCAGTTCCTGACCCGTAGCTCGCGCTAAACGACACTTAGTGTTACTTTCTGCTGGCATCGGGTCGGATTATGTCCAGAGCCGCCAGGTACATTCTCGAGCTCGCCGAGCACGGCCGGCACCACTTCACCACTGAGGAAGCCGTGTCGGCGCTGGGCGGTTCAGTTCCGACGGTCCGCGCTGCGCTACGACGACTGAAGGCCAAAGGCGAGATTGCTGACCCGTACCGAGGGTTCTACGTGATCGTTCCGCCGGAGTACCGGCGCCTCGGCTGCCTGCCCGCGGAGCAGTTCGTGCCGCAACTGATGCAGCATCTCGGTGAGGCGTACTATGTGGCACTCCTCAGCGCGGCCGAGCTTCACGGCGCCGCTCATCAACGCCCCCAAGCCTTCCAAGTGATGGTGAAGGTAAATCGCAGAGCCCTTGCATGTGGCAAGGTGCGAGTGCAGTTCGTTGCTCGCAAGGACCTCGAGCACACCCCAGTTATCGACAAGAACACGCCGCGCGGAACGCTGCGCGTGGCGTCGTCCGAGGCGACGGTGCTCGAACTCGTGGGCTACGCCGATCAGTGTGGCGGGCTTGATAACGTCGCATCTGTGCTGTCGGAGTTGGTCGAGGCCGTCGACCCTAAGAAGCTCGCTGATGCCGCGGTGCACTGCCCTGTCGCGTGGGCGCAGCGTCTTGGCTACCTGCTGGACGTTGCTGGCCACCGCGAGCTGGCCGACGTGCTCGCCCCCCACGTGAAGGAGCATGCCCACGTGGTGGCGCCACTTGTACGCGCAATGGCCAAGACTGGTGCGGAGCGCGTCGAACGCTGGAAGCTGGCTGTCAATGTGAACGTGGGGTCCGACCTGTGATCCCGAAGGAC
Source organism: Polyangiales bacterium (assembly GCA_038246305.1). GTDB lineage: Bacteria > Myxococcota_A > Polyangia > Polyangiales > Polyangiaceae > JBBRRP01. The sequence goes on from JBBRRP010000038.1 coordinate 18,294, forward strand.
TTCATCACCGAGTGGCGCGCCTTCGCTCCCTGGATCGCCGACCGCCAAGTCGAGCAGGACCTCGTCATCTCGCGTGCGCTCGTCGAGCTTTTCTCGCGAAGACGCGCATCGGCCTCAGCGCTCAGCGCGTGTACTGATTATCCACCAGCCGCAGCAATTTGCGCGGGTTAGCATCCTGCAACTCTGGAGGCAGTGCCGCTTCCGGAAAGCCCTGATAGCAGATGGGGCGAGCGAAGCGCAGAATACTTGCGGTGCCAATCGAGGTGAAGTGGCCGTCGCTCGTGGCGGGATACGGTCCCCCGTGGTGCATGGCTGCGCAGACTTCGATACCAGTGGGGAAGCCATTGAACACGATGCGACCCACCTTGCGCTGCAACTTCTGCACGAGCCATTGATGCTCGAGGAGATCGCCGGGAGTGCCGTGAATGGTTGCGGTGAGGTGGCCTTCGAGATGGTTCGCGATGCGCTCCAACTCAGCACGATCTTTGCAGCCAACAATCACGGAGGTGGGGCCAAATACTTCCTCGGCCAGCTGCCGGTGTTTCTCGAAATTGGCGCCATCCGTGCTGAAAATCACGCAGCTCGCCTGCGTCTTTTTGGGATCCGCGGGCGTTGCACTCCGCGATAATTCTCGGGAGAAGCTGGCGTTGCGTTTAACCCCCGCGTCAAAGGCCGCAACAATCCCGGCGTTCAGCATGGTGGCCGGTGCGGCGGCCTGGGCTAAAGTGGCAGCGGCTTGTCGGAAGCTCTCGAGTTCTGGCCCTTCCACGCCCAAGACGAGGCCAGGGTTGGTGCAGAATTGACCGACACCCATCGTGACCGATCCGATGTAGCCCTGTGCGATCGCGTCGGCTCGCTCCTTGAGCGCACCCGGCAGGAGGAACACTGGATTGGCGCTGCCCATTTCGGCGTAGACGGGGATGGGCTTCGGGCGTTTGGCGGCGGCATCGAACAGCGCACGACCGCCCTTGAGCGAGCCGGTAAAAGCGATCGCCTCGATCAGCGGATGCTCGACCAGGGCCGTACCGATTTCATGCGATACGCCTTGGAGCATCGAAAAAATCCCTGCAGGTAAACCGCTTTTCGCCACGGCGCGCGTGATGGCTCCGGCGACGAGCTCGCTCGTGCCTGGGTGAGCCGGATGCCCTTTCACCACCACCGGACAACGCGCTCCCAACGCTGAAACAGTATCGGTGCCCGCCACGGAGATGGCCAACGGAAAATTACTCGCGCCAAAGACGCCAATCGTGCCAATCGGCGCCAACAGACGGCGCACATCCGGCTTGGGCAACGGCTCACGCTTGAGATCCGCATGATCGATTCGGGCATCCACCCACGACCCTTCACGCACCACGGACGCAAACAATTTGGCTTGATTCACCGTGCGCCCGCGTTCACCCGTGAGCCTGGCGAGTGGCAAGCCGGTCTCGGCTGCGGCGCGTTCTAACAGGCCGTCACCGAGTGCCAAGATCTCTTCCGCGATGCTTTCAAGCAGCAGCGCGACCTGTTCAGCAGGGGCTGCGGCGAAGGCTTCACACGCTGCATCGGCGGCTTCGACGGCCTGATTCAACTCCGCGAGAGTGGCCTCGACGAATTCAGGGCTCAGAGCCTCTGAGGTGGCGGGATTCTGTGCCGAGAATCGGTGCGTGCCTGCCTTGGAGCGTTGGCCCGCGATGAAGTGTTCAGCAGTAATAGTCATGATGAGGTTCTCTCAGTTACAGAATGGTGTTCACGAGCGTTCCAATGGGCTCGATGGTGATCTCGATGCGATCGCCGGATTTGAGGGTGAAATCGCTCGAAGGCACGATGCCGGTGCCGGTCATTAGGAAGCAGCCCTGGGCAAAGACGTTATCCCGAAATAAATAGCTGACGAGGCTAGGGATCGGTTTTTTCAATTGGCTGAGTTCGGTCTTGTCTTCCGTGACGCTCTTGCCGTCCCGGAAAATCGAGAGCTTGATCTCGGTGCTGGGGGGCAGCAGTTCGCTGCCCAAGAGGATGCCGGGACCCATCGCCGCACAGCCCGAGAACACCTTGGCCTGCGGTAAGTATAAGGGATTTTCGCCTTCGATATCGCGGCAGCTCAAATCATTGCCCACCGTGAAGCCGATGATCTCGGCGCGACTATTAATGGCCACGGTGAGCTCCGGCTCCGGCACCATCCACTTGGAATCACTGCGCAGACGCAGCTGTCCGTGAGGTGCGCCTACGCGGCTCGGTGTGGCTTTGAAGAACAACTCCGGGCGCTCGGCGCGGTACACGCGGTCGTAAAAATCGGCGCCGCCAGAGTCTTGAGACTCTTCCATGCGCGCCGAACGACTGCGGAAATAGGTGACTCCAGCAGCCCAAACTTCTTGGCTTCCGATCAGTGCGGCCAGCTCCACTGCTTCTGTCAAAGGTGAACCTGCCACGGCCTTGGCGGCGATGCCCATCAGATCGGGATGATTGAACAAGGCATCAAATGTGAACTCCGGAGCTGCGAAATAACCTCCACCGTTTTTGAAAACCGGACCGCGTGTTGAGTTGCAGAGTAACATCTTCTCATTCTCCAAAGTGGGAGCCGTGGGGCGGCTGGGTTTTACGACCAAATGGGCCTTCTGCGCTACAGCTCGACCTCTGCCAAGGCCAGAACGCGGCTGTCGGCGCCCGGCATCAGCTCAGGCAATTCGATGCGCTCGCTCTGCCAGCCCCGATGTTTCAAGACTCCCTGGTAGGGAGGAGAGCCGAGCACATTGCCGGTCAGCTTCGTTTTCCGAGCTTCTGCGGCATCCTGAACGGTCACACGCGCGCCTTCTGCTTCGCGCCGCACAGGGGCAAGGCTCAGATGTTCAGCGAGGGCTTTATTGCAACCAGCGTGCACCACGCGTGCCACCTGGCCAACCTCAGCGTCTGAGAACGGCTGAATCTCTTGCTGCACGAAATCCAGAAACCTGCCGTGGCGTTGCAATAGGCTCAACATCAAGAGCGCTGATGCATGTGTTTCGCTCGGTGCCTTTGGGCTGACGGAGCTTGGAACAGCATCCGAACTCGCTCGCGGCGTGGGTGTCGCCAATTGGGGCGGTTCGCTCAAGCTCGACACGGTTTCGGCCCAGGTGGGATCGCCGAGGATGCGGAAGAAGCTGCGCCAGGCAAGTGCGGCGCGTTGACCCAGAGAGAGCGGGGAAGTCACGAGGGCGCGGAGTCTAGGCGAGCCATTGCGGGGACTTAAAGCTGATCCGAGTGAAGCCCACGAGGATCTGGGTTCGGCGGGGTTTTCCGGGCGAACCGTCCACGGCTAGGCTGGAGGAATGTTGCCCTCTTTGTCTCAGATCACGGCGGAGCTTTCCGCGTTGGCACCACTCGCCTGCGCCGAGGCCTGGGATAACGTCGGGCTCCTGCTCGAACCCGCAAGCTGGGTGAGCGGGGAGCGAAAGGTGCAGCGAGTTCTGCTCACCATCGACTTGAATCAAGCCGTCCTGGACGAAGCGTGTGCTCGCCAAATCCATCTGATCGTCGCCTACCATCCACCGATCTTTTCGGGAGTGAAGCGGCTCACGTTTGCCGATCCAGGCCAACGGTTGTTGCTCCAAGCGCTGGCAGCCGAAATCGCTATTTACTCGCCGCACACTGCGTTGGACGCGGCCGCTCAGGGTATCAATGATTGGCTGGCTGAGGGCGCGGGGCCCGGGAAAACATCGGCACTCTTGCCGGGTGTAGTGCGTGAGCGTTCGAGCAAGCTCGTGGTGTATGTTCCGGAGGCCAACGCCGAGCAGTTGCGCGAAGCGCTTTGCCGGTATCCTGGAGTGGCGCAAATCGGGGAATATTCAAACTGCACCTTCGGATCCTTGGGAGAAGGCACTTTTCAAGGCTCTGAGGCTTCTCATCCACGGCTTGGAGCGCGCGGATCCCTCACGCGAGTGCGCGAAGTGCGCCTGGAAATGTTGGTCGCGAAATCCGCCCTAGGAGCACTTCCGGAGCTCCTTCAAACACACCACCCGTACGAAGAGCCCGCGTGGGAGCTTCAACGTCTAGACCCAGTCGTGAGTGAAGCTGTCGGCATGGGGCGTTCAATTCGCCTCGCAGCTCCAGCGCCTCTCAATGAATTGGTCCAGCGCTACAAGGAACACCTAGGCCTTCGTAACTTGCGGGTTGCCACAGCGCCCGTGCATGAAAGCGGAGAAGCGATTTCGAGCGTCAACGTTTGTGCTGGTGCGGGTAGTTCAGTCTTTGAGAAGGCACCGCGAGCGGATCTCTACGTGACCGGTGAGTTGCGGCATCACGACATTCTCGGCTTCGTGGCGCACGGAGCGAGTGTGATCTTAACCGACCACAGCAACAGTGAGCGCGGCTACCTGCCCAGCTATCGGCGCCGGATCCTGGAGCGATGCCCTGACCTTCTGGTAGAGCTAGCAACCGCTGATAGCGAGCCTTTACGCGTCATGTAGTCCCTATTCTTTGGCTTTCCCAAAGATCTTCGAGCCCGCCGGCACGGATTTGGTGATCCAGACGTTGCCGCCGATCACCGAACCTTGACCAATCACCGTGTCGCCACCCAAGATCGTGGCGCCAGAATAAATGGTGACATCATCTTCCAGCGTGGGGTGGCGCTTCTTCGGCAGGTCCCCCGCGTAATCACTCCGCTTGGTGGAAATCGCGCCGAGCGTGACACCCTGATACACTTTCACATTGCTCCCGATCTCAGACGTTTCCCCAATCACGACACCCGTCCCGTGATCCAAAAAGAAGCCACGCCCGATCTTGGCGCCCGGGTGAATATCAATGCCCGTTGCACCATGCGCGTACTCAGAGATAATGCGCGGTATCATCGGCACTCCCTCCTGAAAGAGAATGTGACCGATGCGATGGCAGGTGAGCGCTTCGACTGCCGGATAGCTGAAAACGATTTCTTCAACGCTCCGTGCCGCGGGATCCCCTTCATAGGCCGCTAAAAGGTCAGCGTTGAGCACGCGCCGCAGCTCAGGTAAGCGGTGAAATAGACGCAACACAACACCTTGACTCCACTCGGCACAGTCCTGCTTGGTGTCACGCTTGGCGCGCTTTTCATACGTGACAGCGCGATTGATCTGATCGGTGAGGATTTCATACGCCGGATACACGTGCTCACTGATCGCAAAGCGCAGGTTGTGAGGATTGAGGGACCGCTGACTGTAAAAGCCGATGTAGATGATGGGCTTTAGGTGATTGAGAGCGGCTATCACCGCTCGCTTATTCGGAAGCGCAGCGCTTTCCAGATTGTTGATTTCTTCGGGACCGGCGTAGCTCTCCACCACTGTGTCGATGGCATCTTCGAGGTCTTCAACGCGCGTGGTCGGGATATTGGGCATGCGGCGAAATAGGAGTCTAGCCCGTTTGGCTGCGCTCACCAACTCGTTCACGGGCGCATGCTTAGCTTCAGATTGCGGCCGAAAGGTGACACGGCGGTCCCAAATTCGTGACGCAGGTTCCGTCCTCAGGCTAGTCTGCCGTCACCCAGCATGAGGATCGCGTGCAAGAGCTGACGCACCTAGAAGATAGACCGCTCGAGGTCGAGGTGCTGGAGGATCTCTCGCCGCCACGCGAACCGGGCTTTCTTTGGCTGCGCCGTCAACGCTGTCAGCTCAGGCTCGCGGATGGCAGTGCCAGTGGCACGTTTATCTACGATAGCATTGGACGCCAGGCTCTCGACGCTGTCGTGATCGTTCCGCATTTTCTGAAGGGCGATCGTCGCTGCGTGTTTTTGACCAGCTCCATTCGGCCTCCTCTAGCGGCCCGCGATGGGAGCCGTATCGCAGGTGATGGTCCTCGACATTGTGCGTTGTGGGAGCTGCCCGCAGGTTTGATTGAGCCGGACGAATTGGGCGAATCGGGTGCGCTGGCTGCTGCCAGGCGAGAGCTCTTGGAGGAGATCGGTTTTGATGTTGAAGAGAGTGCGCTCGCACCGCTCGGCAAGAGTTCGTTCCCGGCACCGGGAGTGATCGCGGAGCGGCACTTTTTCTTTGAAGTTGAAGTGGATCCGAGCTGGCGAGTGACGCCAACGCTGGATGGCTCGGTGCTCGAACAACACAGCAGCGTGGGCGCTTTTGAGCTCGAAGTGGCACTGGCAGCGTGCCGCAGCGGATGCATCGAGGATGCGAAGACGGAGCTTGGCTTGCGCAGGCTAAAGGAGAGGCTCAGTTGACGGGGCCGCATGTCATCTTGGTGGCCAAGAAATCTGCGTACCACCGGCATGTGGAGCAAAAGCAGGACGCGCATGCCCAGGCGCTGCTGAAGAATGCCGATCCAGCGGTCGCGGGTTGGTTAGCCTCGCATGAAGAACATGAACGCACGTTGGGTGAAGTGAAAGCTGCGTTGGCGAGAATCGGTGCCAAGGTTACCCTGCGTGCTGCCTCGCACACGCCGTTTGATACGAGTGAAGCGGATCTCGTGCTCACGGTGGGCGGGGATGGAACCTTGCTCAGCGCTTCACACAACGTAGGGCAGGTGCCCGTTTTAGGTGTGAATAGCTCACCGAGTTTTAGTGTTGGTTTTTTCTGTGCTGCAAATATCAACAGTTTCGGAGACATGCTGGCGGATGCGCTAGCCGATCGCTCTGAGCGCGTGGTGCTCACTCGGATGCGCGTCATGTTGAATGGTGAGGTTGTATCCAATCGTGTGCTGAATGAGGCTCTGTATTGTCACGCGTCGCCCGCAGCCACCTCGCGCTACATTCTGGAGGTGAGCTCTGCCAGTGAAGAGCAGCGTTCCAGCGGATTTTGGGTGGGTCCTGCAGCGGGCTCCACGGGCGCCCTGCACTCTGCGGGGGGTTCGATTCTTCCGCTCTCAGCTCATGAGCTGCAGCTCGTGGTGCGTGAGCCGTACACACCGGCTGGCCAGCGCTACGAGTTGCTCAAGCTGATCGTTCCTGGAAACGAGCGCGTTGATGTGCGCAGCAAGATGCAGGATGGCAGCATGTTTCTAGACGGGCCGTACAAGCGCGCCGCCGTTCGGCTTGGCGACGTTGCGTCGTTTTCCGTTTCAGACCAACCGCTGACACTGCTCGGTTTCTCGAAACGGCGGTTTGTGCCGAGCCAACCGCTGCGTTGAGCTTTGGCCATAACCACCTTTGTCTACTTCGTCTGCGCGGCGAATGTTGTGCACTCGGCTATACGCTCCGCTACACTCAACGTTCTGAGCTGGGAAGACCTCGCCCGAATGAGCCCCTTCGCCCGGCGCACTCTGTCTAACTTTGGAGTCACCCCATGAAAAAAACAGCATCGATAATAAGCTGCGGATCCGCGCTATTGATGGCCTTCGGATTAACCGGCGGTTGTTCAGGGGGTGAATTTACAGACGGTGGTTCCACGGGAGGCACCGGGGGAGGAATCAGTGCTTCAGGTGGAGCAGCAACAGGAGGAAAAGGCAACACGGGCGGCAGTAAGGCTTCAGGTGGAGCTTCCGGTGTCACGGGTGGGCGTTCAGGTGTTGGGGGTGCCGTAGCTTTGGGAGGCGCCATTGCGACGGGTGGGAGTCCTGGTCAACCTCCACCAGCTAACAGCTGCCAAGACGTGAACGACTGTTCTGCATGCCTGTACCCCACCGCTCCTCACCGCCCTTCGGAGTGCTACTGCCCGACGTGTCCCAGCACTGCCATGGCCAGCGACCTCTGCTCCTACAACGAAAAAGCCTTCAAAGCGCAGAATTGCGATACCAGTATGTGTCCTCTCCCGCCTTGCGCGGCACCCCAGCCGCTAGCCTGCGAGCGCAACAAGTGCACTTTTGGCGGGACGATGGGTCACGAGTGCCAGAGCAACAGCGATTGCACCAATTGCCCCTACACAACCGCTCCTCAATCCCAAACGGATTGCGTGTGTTCAAGTTGCGGTACGGCAATGTCCGTTGCCCAATGCGAAGTGAACACCAAGGCCAATCAGGCTCACTGCAGCAACGTAGCGTTGCCGTGTCCAGCGATTGCCTGCATCCAGATGGGGCCCGCCGTCTGCTCAGCGGAGGGCAAGTGCGTTGCTGGTCCTAACGGGACGGTCTTGTAGTACCTCAGGGCAGGAGTGACTCCCGCCCCGGTTTCAAGCCGTTCAGCTCCTCACTTCAAGATCTGCCAAACACACGTGCTGGTGCAGCCAGCCCCGCCATCGCATTGCTCGCCGTGGTTGGTTTGAATGCGGCCATCTCCGCAGAAAGGAGCATTGAGGCAGCCTTTGGTGCACAGATTCGGATCCTTTACGAGCGAGTAAGGATCGGTTTGATTGTTGTTTCCTTTGTCGCATTGCTCGGGCCCGGTGGTGAAGTTGTCGCCACAGTAGCCGGCGAAGGTGCAATTCATGTTGCACGTGCCATAGCTGCCGTTGTTCACGCCATCGTCGCACTGTTCGCCGCTGTCGAGCTGTCCGTTGCCGCACTTGATCCGGCAGCGCGAATCACAGGTGCTTGGCGCAGTCCCATTTTGCGCGCCCGTGTCGCATTGCTCTTTGGCCTCCTTGATGCCATTGCCGCACGACACGAGTGGCACGGCCGCTTTGCAGTCCGTGGTGCAGGAGCCTGCTGTGCCGTCGTTCACGCCATCGTCGCACTTCTCGCCGTAGGCGGCATCTACGGCCCTGTTGCCGCAGAAAGGTGCCGGTCGGCAAGCGGTTGAGCACAGGTTTTTCCCGTAGGCAGAGCTCATATTCTGAGCGCCGAGGTCGCAGATCTCGCCGGCCGGAGATTGAAGAACCGTGTCGCCACAGCGTGGCCCAAGGACGCAGAATTGAGCGCAGGTACCGTAACTGCCGTCGTTCTTGCCGTCGTCGCATTGCTCATTGGATTGCTTGACCCCATCGCCGCAATGAGGTCCAAAGAGGCACGCGGAAGTGCACTTGGCGTAGCCACCGACATTATTCGCCTTCCCATCGTCGCACTGTTCGCCCGCGTCCAGCGTTCCGTTGCCGCACTTTAACTTGCAGTCACTCTGGCATTTGCTGGAAGAGGTGCCGTTCAGGATCCCGCTGTCACATTCCTCGCCATTGGCGACCACGCCGTCGCCACACGAAGGGCCGAGCGTGCACGATGTGGTGCACCCACCATAAGCGGCGCCAGCTTGATTATTGACGCCCGCGTCGCATTGTTCGCCCGCGCTCAACGCCCCATCACCGCAGTAGGGAGCCCATTTGCAACCGGGCCCACATTGTTTCGAGGAACCGCCGTACGTCGAGAGATTGACGCCATCATCGCACTGCTCACCGTTCCCCGCCTGCAGCATCTTGTCGCCACAGCGCGGCGGCAGGCTACAGTCAGCGTTGCAGGTACCATAGGCGCCCGTGTTCAAGCTTTGCCCTTGGACATTTTTTCCAAGATCACAGGCCTCATTCGAGGCCACCAGACCATCGCCGCACGTGGATTGGCACACCGAGTGCGCATTCAAGAAGTTCTGAAGCGTGAGCTTGAAGTAAGAAGTTCCTGTTTGGCGCTCCGCGTTGAAGACCGCAACTTCATAAATGCCACCCACCGTGAGGCCGAGCGCGGCTTCGTCGTAGATGCCTTCGGTTGGCGGGCTCGTGTCTCCACCGGTGCTGCCTGCGGCCTTGGTTCCGAGCTGGATCCAGCGTGTTTCGCTGTAATGTAGGCCAGGGATGTTCACCGCGCGCTTCTTGTTGATGAACACCCAAAGGTCATCATCGCCGTAGAAGGTGAGGCGCTCGCCGCCTTTATACGTGAACCAGTAACGAAGTTCGGTGGTGAAGGAGAAGTTGTCGGCGCCATTCGGATACGTGGGGCGCGTGTGCTCAAGGAGTGCACTCGGGTCGTTGAAGCCACGTCCAGTGAGCGGGAAGAACGAGTCGTCGAAGTATTCATAGGCGCCGGGAGTGCCGTTGGGTGTGAGCGTTATCGTGTCGACAACGGTGCGGTTGATGGCGTTGTCGCTTCTGTACCACTGCGCAAAGGAGGCTGCGTCTTTGACACAGCCGTTGGCGGAGACCAGCGAGGGCTTACCCAAGCTGTCGAGTGTGGTGGCGATATCCTGTTGGCAATCTTGTGCTGTGATAACGCCAAAATTCTGAAAATCGGGATGTTTTGGCCCTGTATCGACCGGAGTGTTCTTCTGCGTGCCAACGAAATCTCGATACACCACGGGGAGTACTGGCGGCTCTGAGAGCACTTGGCAGCTGAAGCCGGGCTCGATCGTGCACGTGGCTGAACAGCCATCGAAGTTGCGAAGATTGCCATCGTCGCAGGCTTCATTGCTGAGCTTGATTCCGTCGCCGCACTTCGCCTGGCAGGTGCCATTGCTGCACACCGGCTCAAACCTGCAGAGCGGAGAGCAGCCATCGCCTAGATTGAAGTTCCCATCGTCGCACTGCTCAGTGCCTTCCACTTTCTGATCACCGCACGTCGTCGCGGTGCAGTTCTGCCCCGGGGTGGTGCATTTGAATCCAGGCTCAAGTGTGCAGCTGGCTGAGCAACCATCGCCTGCCATGCTGTCACCGTCATCGCATTCTTCGGAGCCCGCCACCTTGCCATCGCCGCATTTCGCAGCGACGCAGCGCGCGCCGAGAATGGGGCAGGTCCAGCCTGCTTCTAATGTGCACTGCGTGCCGCAACCGTCGCCCGCGGTGGTGTTCTTGTCGTCACAGGTTTCGCCGCCTGTGATCTTGCCATCCCCGCAAACGACGGTGGAAACACACGCAGAGCCGGGCTGTGGACAAGCAAAATTGGCTTCCGTGAGACAATTCGCAGAGCAACCGTCCCCACCGCGCGGTAGGCACTTGCCTGAGCCAATACCGTTACACAGAGTGTCCGAACTGCACGCCACACCGTTGTCGCACTTGGAACCATCGTCGCACTGTTCGCCGCGCGTGAGGCCGAGCTTGCCGTCGCCGCACCACTCGATGGCCTTGCAAGCTTGCCCGGCCTTCGCGCAGGTGTAGCCTGCGCTGACTTCACACTTGTCGGTACAGCCGTCATTCGGATTGGGATTGCCATCGTCGCAATATTCACCAAAATCGAGCACGCCATCGCCGCAGCTGGCAACGGGAAGCTTGCTGCAAGCGCCACCGACACCTGCCGTGGTGGGGCAGGAATAGCCTCCCTCAGTACTCTTGCAATCCGCGGCGCAGCCATCGCCACCGAGCTGGTTGCCATCATCGCAGGCTTCATCGCCGACAACGTTGGAATCCCCGCACACGATCGTTGTGTTGCACAAAGTGCCCGGCACCGGGCAGGTGAAGAAAGGCTCAAGCTTGCAGAGACCCGTACAGCCATCGCCCGGCGTTGTGTTGCCGTCGTCGCACTCTTCAGTATTGCTGAGATTGCCGTTTCCGCAGTATTCATCGAGCGCACAGGCCTGGCCGGGCTGCGCACAGGTGTATCCGGGTTCAACGGCGCAGCTGGCATTGCAGCCGTCGCCAGGCGCTGTGCCACCGTCATCACAGCTCTCGCCGAAGTCTATAATGCTGTTCCCACACACGGCCTGGCTGACAGGGGTGCAGGGTTGGCCTGGCGTGGCGCAGCCGAATCCAGGCTCCACCTCACAGCTTGCACTGCAACCGTCGTTCGGCACTACGTTGTGATCATCGCAAGCTTCACTCGCTTCAATTTGACCGTCGCCGCAGACCACCGTGCTCACGCACGCCATGCCGGCAACTCTGCACTCAAAGTTCGCCTCGACGCGACACAAGCCCGAACAGCCGTCGCCGGGTATCGAATTGCCATCGTCGCAGGTTTCGCCTGTTTCGATGACTCCGTTGCCGCAAGTAGCTGTGGGTGTTCCATTGGGCGGGCAGGACATGTTCGCGCACATTCCCGCACCGCTTGCGCCCGCGAGGCCCAAATCGATGCCCGAGGGGCCGCCGGGCGACGTCCCAGTGCCTCCCGAGCCAAGGGTGTTAGTTGCTGGATCCGGAATGGATCCCGAAGGCGTTAGATCAGTGTTCGGTGCGGGCGTTTCAGAGCCAGAGCCGCAACTTACCAACCCCGCCAACAGCCCAATCAGCCCAGCTAACCTCAAACTCAGATGGCGCATACACGTGTCCTCAGCGGTGCACAGCAATAAACTTGTGACCGAAAAATAGTTCCCTCAGCGTGTCGCCACTATCCATTCAATGGATAGTGCGAGTCAAGAATTCTTAATGGTGAGGCTGAATTTTTTCGTGCAGCCGCAATGGAAGCGTGAGTTGCCTACACTGTGGGAGGGGTACGCCTCCGGACACGGTTTTAAGCTAACGTTTCTCGCATCTCGCGGCGGTTCTCACAGTTTCGAGACGGGGTGCGCTCCGCTGGCTTGAGCGCGTTCCGCGCGGCTTCACAGACTGAAACGTACATGTGCCACCGCAGGCGTTCTGGGCAGTGGGCGGTTTTTTCGAGAGGAATGGAACTCCGCGCGTCGCGTCGAGCTTCTGAGCACTGATGGCGCAAGGCGTCTTGGCGGAGACGCGCGGCGGTGCTCGACCGGGTGTTAGAGCGAGGCTCGGGCGCTGACTTCGCGCTTTACGATTCGATCCGTTTGGCCGGAAGCGTAAGCCTCGAAGAGCTTGCCCCAGTGGGTTTCCTCGCACCACTTCTCGAAGGTGAGGCGATCCTTGCGGGGCCAGCGGTAGTAGTCGTGATAAAACTCGCTGCCCATTACGAACATATTCACAAGGGGCGTGTGGAAAAAAAGCTTCTGAAACTTCTTGAGCGGGCCGAACCACATCATATCACCGACCGTGCTGGCAGCGTTGTCGCCAACGGTGAACCCCCAGCTCTCCTTCGAGATGTCATCACCGACGATTTCAATGTCGCGCGGATCACCCACGCCCAGGCCGTCGTTGTGGGCCACGTTGATGTACTCAAGGCTCATTGGATCGAAGCCCATCATCTTGGCTGCGATGGCATCGATAGCTACCTGATCGGAACTTGCGAGGATGTAGTCCTTGATCACGGGGAACATGGTGCGCGGGCCTGGGCCATTGCCGGCGGTGGTGCCATCCATGATCGCAAACAGGCCTGAATGGATTTCTTTTTGAATCGCTAGCAGATCGACGAGCGTTCGGTGGATCCAGCTATGGGTGTAGTGCCGTTTGGTGTTGAGCAAGCCGCCAAAAGCGTTCTTCATCGCACCCGTCGTCGTGGTGTAGATGTGGCACTTCACCGTGGGTAGGTGAATGATATTTTTCCCGAAAAAATAATCGGGCACATAGATGCCCTCCGGAAAAATATTGGGCAGCACATGCATCTTGGCTTTGGGGCGGTATTCCACCCACTTCATGTCTGCGTCCTTGAAGTTGTAGAGGACGGGGATTTTGTAGCGTTTGAAAAGCGGGAGGTAGTGGTTGAGATCCTCGCCCTTGAACGCGTTGGTCACGACCGTCTTGTTCTGAACGCAGGTGATGTCCTTGAAGCCAGCCTTTTCCAACGCCAGGATGGTGCCTTCGAGTTGCCAAGGAGTCGTGTTAGCGGCCGGGAACGGATAGTGCCACGAGATATTGTCTTTGAGGATCGTGGTAGCGCTTGGGTCCAAGGCCTCCTTCATACCGGCGAGCTCGCACAGCCTTTCAATATCTTGGAGGACTGTTTCCGGCTTGGTTTTGATGACGGCGACCTTGGACTTACTCATACGATTCCTTCAACAACGACGAGGCTATTATTAAGAGGATGGCTGAAAGCGCGAGATGCGCTAGTTTCGAAAGCGGGTGAAGGGAGCCTTGCCCGAGTACTTCTGCTGATCGTCGAGCTCTTCTGCGATCCTGAGCAGCTGATTGTATTTGGAGAGGCGATCGCTGCGGCTCAAGCTTCCGGTCTTGATTTGGCCGGCATTGGTGGCAACGGCCAAATCGGCAATGAAGGAATCCTCGGTTTCACCCGAACGGTGCGAGATAATCGAGGTGTAGCCGTGGGTTGACGCCAGGTGAATGGTGTCCAACGTTTCGGTCACCGAACCAATCTGATTGAGCTTGATCAAGATGCTATTGGCCGTCTTTCGGTCAATCCCCATCTGAAGCCGTTCGCGGTTGGTGACAAATAGATCATCGCCCACGATTTGGACCGTTTGGCCGAGCTTGTCGGTCAGAAGCTTCCAACCCTCCCAATCATCCTCAGCGAGGCCATCCTCGATGCTCACGAGGGGGTATTTGGCTGCGAGCTTGGCATAGATATCGACCAGCTCACTCGACGTGACCTGCTTCTTGTCGAAGGTGTACTTGCCGTCTTTGTAGAATTCGCTCGCTGCGGCATCCAGGCCAATCCCCACCTGTTCGCCGGGCTTATAACCGCTGGCTTCGATCGCGGCGATGATGCGAACAATCGCTGATTCATTGGACTCCAGGCGCGGGGCAAATCCACCCTCGTCGCCCACTGCGGTGGTGAGGCCATCCTTCTTCAGGCTTGCTTTGAGCGTGTGGAATATTTCGGTACCGCAACGGAGCGCGTCAGCGAAGCGCTCGAAGCCCATGGGGATAATCATGAACTCTTGAACCTCGAGGCCGTTGTCGGCGTGGGTTCCACCGTTGATGATGTTCATGAGCGGCGTTGGAAGCACGCGAGCTTGCACACCACCCAGGTAACGCCACAGGGGTAAGCCCACCGTGTCAGCACCTGCGCGTGCCACAGCCATTGAAACAGCTAAGATAGCGTTGGCTCCGAGCTTGCTCTTGTTGGGCGTCCCGTCGAGCTCCAGCAAGCGTGCATCGACGCCGGGCTGATCCAGTGAGGAGAGTCCAACAATGGCTGGGCCGAGCTTGTCGTTCACATTGGCGACGGCCTTGAGCACGCCTTTGCCCTGGTAACGGTTCTTATCGCCATCACGTAGCTCGTTAGCTTCGTGTTCACCGGTAGAAGCGCCGCTTGGGACCGCAGCGCGCCCAAAGCCGCTCTCAGTCTGCACTTCAGCTTCAACTGTCGGGTTTCCCCGGGAATCAAGGATCTCTCGCGCTATTACAGAAATAATCTCAGGCATGGCGCGCCGATTAACACGAAAGGCTTGTCCTGGCGAGCCCGCTGGCTGATTGTCGAAGAGGCCGCGGGTGCGCGTGCACCGCCTTCCAGCTTCAGCTGGGTTTCGTGCCGTCGATCACGGCGCCGTGTGCCCGATCACGCTCCTGATCGCGTTTTTCGTAGGCAACGACGATCCTCTGCACCAAAGGGTGGCGAACCACGTCCACGTCCGTAAATTCGCAGAAGGCGATTCCTTCGACGCCGCTCAACAGCTCGCGCGCCTCCCGCAGGCCACTCCTGGCACCCCGCGGGAGATCCGTCTGGGTGACATCGCCTGTCACTACAGCTTTCGAGCCGAAACCCAGACGCGTGAGAAACATTCGCATCTGTTCCGGGGTTGCATTCTGCGCTTCATCCAAGATCACGAACGAATCATTCAAGGTGCGGCCACGCATGAAAGCGAGTGGCGCAACTTCGATCTGGGCACGCTCCTGCAGCTGCGCGACGCGTTCGAAATCCAACATGTCGTGTAGGGCGTCGTACAGCGGGCGAAGGTAGGGATTGATTTTTTCAACCAAATCACCCGGCAAAAACCCCAATTTCTCACCAGCTTCCACGGCAGGCCGCGTGAGCACAATTCGTTTCACTCGCTTGTTGATCAGATCATTCGCGGCCATCGCCATCGCCAGGTACGTCTTGCCGGTGCCGGCAGGCCCGATGCCAAACGTGAGATCGTGGGTGCGAATGGACGCCAAATACTGCCGTTGCGCAGGGCTCTTAGCCGCGATCGTGCGCTTGTTGGCTTTGATGAGCACCGTTTCACTCAGCAATTCGACGAGCGAGCGCTGCGGATCGCCGCGCAGCCCCCGCAACAAGCGCGCGACATCCTCGGGCCCAATCTTCTGGCCGTGGCTGACAAGCTCCTTCGCATCGGAAAAAAAGCGGTGGGCGACGCTCACGTCCGCGGCCGCGCCCGCCAGATAAATCGTGTTGCCACGCAAGCTAATCTCGGCACCGCTGTGGCGAGCCACTTCGCCCAGCAGCTGGCTTTGCGGGCCCAAAAGGAGCACCAGAATGCTCGTGTCAGGAACCTCGAACTCGGCCGTGACGGCACTTGGGCTCATGGGTGGGGGACCACACCTTGCCCAATCAATGCCGCTCTGATCATCCAGCGTCAGCATACTCTGCGCGCTTGGTGGGCGCACCAAGAACCGCTGGGGCGGCCAACTCTTTGGCACAGACGGCAGGAATTTTGGCCTCCCCCGCAGCATCCGCTACTTGGCATCGGCATGGCTCGCCTCAGCAAGTGGTTTGGGATCGGGGCGGCGCTCGGCATTGGCCTCGCGCTCTGGCCAATCGTTCGGGGCAAGGTGCCGGTGGAAGAGCAGCTCGTGAAGCTTCGCGCCAGCATCTCGGCGAACTCTTCGGATAAGCCGCCCGATCTCGCGGGGCTCGATCTGCTGCGCCTTGATCTTCGTCCCAGCCGCGTGGTGGCACCGCTCCCGAACGGGCGGAGCGCCGAGCTCACTTTGGACGCGACGCTGCAGCGAACCGCGACGGCGGTGATGAAACAGTACCGAGTGCCCGAGGCCGGCGTCGTGCTGATGGACATCCGCTCCGGCAAGCTCCTGGTCTACGCAAGCCATGTGAACGACGGCGAGAACTTCGACGTGAATGCGCGTGCCGAGCCGCCGGCGGCGAGTGTCTTCAAAGTGGTAACGGCCGCGGCCTTAATTGAAAAGGCCGGACTGAATGCCACTACCGAGCAGTGTTATCATGGGGGAAAAAGCGCGATTTCGGCTGAGGAGCTGCGCGATGATCCCGTGCGGGATAAATGGTGTGTCACGATGGGAGCGGCGCTCGGGCGTAGCTTGAACGTAGTATTTGGACGTCTCGCCCAGAAGCACCTGACCCCTGAATCGCTCACCGCCACCGCCGGGGCGCTTGGGTTTGGAGCCCAGGTTCCGTTTGCTGTTCCGAATGAGACGCTCAAGCTGGACATCCCCGTGGAGCCACTTGAATTCGCGCGTTCTGCTGCGGGCTTCTGGCACTCGAGCCTTTCTCCGCTGGCTGCGGCTGTGTTAGCACAAACGGTAGCTAACGGCGGCGTGGCGTTCGCTCCACAAATTGTCGATTCCGTGTTCGAGGGAAAAAAGAAGCTCTGGGAGAGCGACGGAAAACCTAAAGTGTTGCGGCGCGCAATCAAGGCGGACACCGCCGGTGAATTGACGCGCATGATGCTCGAAACGGTGGAGGGTGGGTCGGCGTTTGCCGCTTTTCATGACCCCAAAGGAACGCCGTTTCTGCCGGGAATCAAAGTGGCCGGCAAGACCGGAACCCTCACGCGTGATGAAGCCAACCGTTTTTACACTTGGTTCATCGGTTTCGCGCCAGCGGACAAGCCTGAAGTCGCAATTGCCTCACTGGTGGTCAACACACCCATCTGGCGACTCAAAGGCCCTCAGCTGGCTCGAGATGTGCTCCGCGCCTACTTCGCGCAGCATGGGGCGCGCGGCGTGACACAACCGCTCTGATTCTCAACCCTTTCGAGGCCAAGTTTTGCGAACATACAGGGCGAGTTGGAGGGTGCCGGGGGGGGGACAGCGGGGGACAGCGGATGTTCAGCGGATGTTCAGGTGGGCAGTTGGCCGAAAAGTCCGGTGAAAGTGCGCAAATAGTTTTCGTGCGTTGCGAATCCGTGGTGGACGAGGGCCGCTGGGCTGATACAGTGAAACTTGTGGAAGTTGTTCTGCGCAAATTGGGGCATGGTTCCCGGTCCGTGAGTGGCCGGTTGGTGCGTGCACCGCGCCGGGGTTCCGTGGTCGTCATCGAATTTTCCGATGGGATGCACGAATACGTGACAACTCCTGTGAAGCGCGTGCTTCGCTTGGCACAAAAGGGCGTCTTCTACATCGAGACCGCCAATAGCCGTTACAGGCTTGAAGTTCGGGACCGCGAGCGCGAACTCGAAGGCGCTTCGAGCGGCTGACTTCCTAAAAGTGGGCCTGGTAATCCGTAGGCATTCACGCTAAGCGTGTCGGCCCTCGCCGCGGAGGTTTAGAAAGTCCGCAGCAAAACTCACCGGGAATGCTTCAGTATGGGAAAGTTCGACAATCGCAGCACCAAGTTGAGCCGGCGCCGCAAGGCCCAAAAGAAGAAGAAAGACCGCGCTAAGCGTCAGATCGCCGCGGCTCAAAAGGCTCGGCCCGTACGGACCACGAAGGCAAAAAAAACCAAATAACCCACGGTTAGTGGATAGTCTTGGTCGGGAAGTGCATGTCGGGGTGAGGCTCCGGCGAGCGAGCAGAGGCTTCCCCAAAGAGACCAATATCTCCGGCGATCCGCCGTTCGCGGACGAGTACGAAGCCGTGACCTTGGTCACTCCACGTCTGCTCCAGACGTGTTCGCTGTAATAGGCTGCTATTCACCGGCGACCAGCTCACATCCACGTTGACCGCGGCGTTGCGTGAATCCTTCATTTGAAGACCCGCGAGTTCCAAGTCGAGCACACGGATCCCCTCGCCCCATTGAGCGTGGCGCTGACTAAAATCAGAGCGAAAGCCCGGCGCGGTACCTTCGAGCGCAATATCCATCCGGCCGAAGCGCGCCGCAACGTTCAGCTCACGCGCAGCGCTGGTCGCGCGCTCGGAAGCAGGAGGCGGAGTGATGCAGCCCAACAGGGCTAGGCCCAGAGCGAGAGCCAGATGTTTGGTCGCCATACCGAACTGTCGATAACAGGTTCGGTAGGTGAAGAGCAACACGCGCTCTGTTTTGGAGGATCGGCTAAAAGTCGTCGTAGAAGAGCGGCTCACGATTCCGCACGTAGCGATAAACGAGGTGTTTCGCTTCAGCCGAGATGTCCGTGAATTGAGCACCGAAGCCAGGCGGGGATTCACTGGATCCAGTGCTTGAAAGCGGAGCTTCGCGTGTCCAGCGCACCACACCGAGCGCTTGAAACTCATAGCCACCGGGCATGGAGAGGTGAAGCACGAGCGTCTGACCCACGTCCGGGATCTGATAAGTTGCGACGAAGATCCCCCCGGCATCCATGATGTCGTTGCCAGCCAGGCCTTTGTAGAAGTTGGTTGCGCTGTGGGCTCCGAGTTCCACGTTGACGCGCGGCGTGCCCGGAGGCCCATTTACCGGAGGGAGAGCTTGCCCAGGAACTGGAGCTACTGGCGCCGCCTGCTGTGCCGGCGCCGCCTGCTGTGCCGGCGCCGCTGCTGGCCGCGCAGCTTGAGGCATCACGGGTGGAGCTGCTTGGGGCTGAGGCATCACGAGCGAAGCTGCTTGTCGCTGAGGCATCACGGGTGGAGCTGCTTGGGGCTGATGCATCACGGGCGGAGCTGCTTGTCGCTGAGGCATCACGGGTGGAGCTGCTTGGGCCTTGGGGGCCTGAGAAAGCTGGTGAATCAAGTTGAGCGAACTTGCGACGGCGTTGACGGCTTGAGCCGCGGCAGGGTGCTCATGTGTTTGCAGTGCGGCGAGGGCGCGACGCGCAGCGTCCAGCGCAACGGGCGCAAATTGGCCGGTGGCTGTGCCCTGCGAAGCTTCAATACTGTGGAGTGCCGACATCGCTTCAGCGATCGGCTGCGCTGCTTGCATTAATGCTGGGGGCGCTCCTTGTTGTTGCAAGGCGCTCAAGCCTTGCGCGAGATTCTGCCTTGCAAATTGCGCGGCGCTAACGAGGTTGTTCATCGAGAGTTATCCTTCGTGCACGTGCGATAAAGAGGAAGTCTAACACCGAAGCGGCTGGCGATGTAAAAGGCTAAAGGGGTCCAACGTGCCGCGCGAACGCCGGGCCGTGAAGTAGCTCGCCTACGTCGTCGCCATCGTCGCCACCGTCACTCCCCCCGACGCTATCTCCTGCCCTGACGCTCAGTACGCAGGCATCCAGACGAATCGCGCCGTCTACAGTTGCAATCACAACTTCTTTCGGCTCCCCCCAAATCACCGCCTCTCCTGCACGGAGTTCTAAGTTAGGCCGCGCGACCCGACTCGCCTTCGTCAAAAAGAACGCTTGCTGCTTGAGTTTAAGTGCGAGTCCAGGTGTCGGCCCGAGGGCACGGATTCGGCGCAGGATGCGCTCAGTGGGCCAATTCCAGTCAACGCGGAGCGCATTCCCAGTTGGCTCAGGAGCCCACGTGGCCAAGTTGGGATCTTGGTCGTGTGCTTCGAGCGTGCCTTGAAGCACGCCCGAGGTGGCCAGTTTGAGTGCGCTGAGCGAAGGGCGGTCCAAGGCGCGAGCCAGCTGCCAGGCATCGCGGTCCTCGACGGGGAGTGAGTTTTGCAGGAGCACTCTTCCGGTGTCGTAATCCGAAGTTAACTCGTGAGCGGTAACACCAGTCAGCGTATCGCCGGCATCGATCGCGGCGAAGAAGGGGTTGGGTCCCCGATGTTTGGGCAAAAGGGAAGGGTGCACGCCGATCGCTCCCAAACGTGCCTTTGCTATCCAGGTTGCGGGAATGCGCCGCGTCCAAAACCAACTCACCAACAAATCAATGGGCTGCTCATTGAGTTGCGCCTCGACCACCGCTTCGAAATCGCCCAAGCACTCCGCCACTTCGATAACTCGCGCTTTCCCGAGCTTGGCAATCAGCCGCCGGCGACCCACGTGCGGAACCGGTGAAAGCACAGCAAACGCGAGCTCGTGCCCCTCCCCGAGCAAGGTGAGAGCACCCAGCGGCAACCCAAAAAATCCCAAGCGCCCTTGCACAGGCTTCCGGTTTGCCACAGCTTACAAAAACTCGCGACGCGCTCGGAGGTTCCGGCGGATTTTAGCCGAAAACTTGTCGGTTTGCGCGTTGGGCTGATACCTCGTTTGGCATGCAACCAGGCTCGGATTTGCGCGCCTTCGAACCCAAGCTCCGCCAGGGGCATCGTTTCGACGACGCGGCACGGGATCGCCCGATCCTCGTGTTCGAAGACGTCCACAAGGCGTACCGTGCCGATGCACCGGTGTTGCGGGGGCTTTCGCTGTCGGTGGCGCGAGGCGAATTCGCATTTGTGACGGGTCCTTCGGGCGCGGGCAAGAGCACGCTGTTGCGCTTGCTCTACGGCGCCGAGACGCCGGATTCGGGTCGCATTCTGTTCATGGGTCGCGATATCGGCCGCCTCTCTTCCAGCTCAATTCCGTACTTGCGGCGCAATCTCGGCATCATCTTTCAAGACTTCAAGCTCGTTAAGAATTGGAACGTCATCGACAACGTAGCGCTGTCGCTCGAAGTGGTGGGGTTGCCAGCACGTTTGATTCGGCAGCGCGTGGGCGAGGCGCTGGAGCGCGTGGGCCTGGCTGGGCGCGGTGCCGACCGAGTTGAGTCTCTGTCCGGTGGCGAGCAACAACGAGTGGCGATTGCCCGCGCTATCGTGTCTGAGCCCGCGCTCCTTCTGGCCGATGAACCCACGGGGAATCTCGATCCGCAGCTGGCCTTAGATATTCTTGGCTTGCTCGGAGATATCAACGAAACGGGCGTCACAGTACTGTTCGCAACTCATGACCGTTCGCTCTTAGATGTGCGGCCACGGCGCGTTGTCGTTCTGGATGAGGGGCGGATGACGGACGTGCCGCATGGGCTCACTGACGCCGATGGGCTGATGGGGCGGCAGGTAGCTTGACATGACTCTTCTTCAACGTGCCTGGCGCGGAGCGCGCAATGACGTGCGCCTCTATTTGCTCAGCGTCTTCTCAGTAGCTGTGGCGTTCATCTGCTTGGGCGCCTCGTTGCTCACCGTTTTCAACGTGCAAGCGCTGAAGAACCGCTGGGAAAATACCGGGCGTTTGTCCGTCTACCTGAAGACGGGCAGCTTGCCTGAAGAGATTCAGAGCATCAAAGAGGCGCTCACTCGAACCACAGGTGTCGCCAGCATCCGTTACGTCACTGCTAAAGAAGCGCGCACGGAGCTTTCGGAAACGACACGCGATCCGCTGTTTGATTCGCTTGCGGATGAGGCTTTTCCAGATTCGTTGGAGGTGGCGCTTGCGGATGGGCCGACGCGGGTTGAGAAGGTGGCGTTGCAGCTGAGCGCTCTGCCGGCGGTGGAGTCCGTCGAGACTTACACGAGTTGGGCGGGTCGTTTGGGGGAGTTGATCGCTGGTGGCATCACCGCGACAGCCCTACTCTCGATTGTGATTTTTGGAGCCGTGATCGCAGTGGTTTCTTCGACAGTGCGGCTTAGCTTGGAGCGGCGGCGCATGGAGATCGATGCGTTGCGTTTGGTGGGGGCCACGGGCGCCTATGTTCGCCAACCATTCGTGATTGAGGGCGCAGCCTTGGGGGCGCTCGGTGCGGCGGCGGCGATCGTGTTATTGGCGTGTCTATTTGGCGTGGTGTCCCAGCACTTCGCGGCTGAGCTTGGGACTTTGCTTGGGATTTCTCCGGCGTTTTTGCCAGGATGGTCGATCCTCGCGATGGTGGTGGGCGGCGCTGTGCTGGGCGCTCTGGCTGCGGTCGGAAGCCTCCGCAAGCTCTCGGTTATTTAATGGCACAGCGTCGCGTGAAGCTGCTCTTAGCCGTCGCGCTCCTCAGCGCGCGGGCCTCGGCGGGAGATGCAGCTCCGCCCGATGTGGCGGAGGTCGTACGGGATCTCACAGCACTCCAACTCAATCAAGAGCGTGGGCTTGAGAGACTGAAAGAGCTGACCATCATCGAAAATGAGGCGCACGCACGCATCACGTTGCAGGCCAAGATCTACGTTCGTTTGGTGCGCGTCGGGCTGTTGCCGATGGGCGGAGGCTTCGACAAGCTGCTGCATCATGCGCAAAATCTAGAACGCCTTCGGCATTCCATTGAGCGGGACCTCAGCCTCGAAAAAGACAGCGTGCGAGAGCGCGTGGCGATTCGTCAGCGGCTGGGAGTCATCACGACCGAGCGTTCAAAGTACGCGGGTCAAGAGAGCGCCCTCCGAGCAGCCGAGCTGGCACTCTCTGCGGAGCGGGATCGAGAAAGTTCGTTTCAGCGCGCGTTTGGCCCGGGATCCGAGGGCGGAACGACGGTGTATGGGGCGCCGAATTCGGAACCTCTCGATCCCTCCGACCTGAGCCGCGGTTTTGAGGTGATGCAGGGGCGGCTGCCGTTCCCGATCGGTGGGCGCAGTGAGATTGTGGCTGCCCATCGAGAGCAGGGCGCACGCAAGGGGCTGGAGATGAGCGCGCGTCTTGGGGCGACGGTGCGCGCGGTGTACCCGGGCCGAATCGTTTTTGCCGATAGCTATGCTGATTACGGCCGCACGGTGATCGTGGATCACGGAGCCGGCTACTTCACGGTGAGTGCCAATTTGGGACAGCTGGATGTGCGCGTGGGTGAGCAGGTATCCACGGGCACCCGCCTCGGCGCTGTGGGTGCTTCTGAGCGCGGAGCCCTGCTCTATTTCGAGCTCCGCCGTGAAGGAGTGGACCTCGATCCCGCAAGATGGTTCGGGATTTGAGGCGAAGCGCTCCGAACGCCAACCGTAAAAGCAGAATGGTGAGTTGCTGCTGCGCGGCACATGCGTGGTCAACGTACTGGCAGGTAGGAGCTAGTTTGAGGGCGAGACGACAATCGGGTCCAGCTTGCCAAAGATCTTGCCGTTTCTCTGATTCGAGGCATCGGCAACATTCCCGTGCCCGCCCCGGAATCTGCGCTTCATGGCCCTACTCAAATCGCCGAGATCTCGCGTTGCACTCTTCGCACTGTTGACGCTGTCGGCAACAACGAGCGCGTTCGGCCAAAGCGCCAAGCAAAAGCGCGGTTTTTCTCGCGAGCGCTCCCAGCCGCCACCCCCGACGGCTCAGTTCCCGAGCGTGCCACAAAAGGCCGACAAAACTCCTGCCATCAAGCGCGTGGCGCCTCAGCCACCGCCAGTCGCGCCAGTGCACGCCGCTCCGCCAATTGCTCCGCCATTTGTCCAGAAACCAGTAGTGGCGCCAGTCCTGGCCTACACGCCCCCGCAAGCGCCGCCTCCGACTCAGTACCAGTGGACCGGAACGCCTCAGGTTAACCCTGAGCTAAGTTCTTCGAGCCCTGCCCCCTGGCAAAGTTCAAGCATGCCCAGCTACCGAGCCGCGCCGGGCTACACGGCTGCGTACAGTGGTGGTTATCTGCCCGCCCAGAATTCGGGAGGCGTCCCTTCTTTTCAAATGATGCCGCCGGTCCTGCCCTATCGCGACGGGCAGCCCGTGGATCCGATGTATCGCAAGGAGAGTAGCGGCAACACAGGACTGATTGTTGGCGGCACCCTCACTTTCTTGGCCTCGTACGGCGCCGCCGTTGGCTACGGCGCCAACCAGGACTGGAAAAATGGCCTAAGATGGAACACCTTGCCGGTTGCCGGTCCCTTCTTTGCGATA
Organism: Polyangiales bacterium; assembly: GCA_038246305.1. GTDB lineage: Bacteria > Myxococcota_A > Polyangia > Polyangiales > Polyangiaceae > JBBRRP01. Next base: position 42,475 of record JBBRRP010000038.1, read on the forward strand.
GGCAAGCGCGATTTCGGCTGCAAAGTAAACACTCCCAGCCTCGATGTCGCCAACCAGTGCATGGACGACGCGATGGGGGAGGTGGAAGCTGTGGCCATTTTGGCGGTGGATGGACTCATCCAAACGATTGGAGCCACCCTCCTCCTCGCAGGCGTGTTGGATCGCGATACGCTGCTCGTCAGAAATGATGTGGCGAGCCTTTCGGTGCGACGAGCGGGGAAAAACGGCTACGCGGTGAGCCTTCGTCAACGCTTTTAGCGGGCCGTGTCGAATCCTCGCAACTGCAACCTTCGCGGGACGAAAGGGCTCTAGTTCGGCAAATTCGGTAAAATCCACGCCTAGGGCGGGGAGCCAACCGGCATTTCCGATCGAGCATTCTTGGGGTATCGTAACGGCATGGCTATCGACGGAATTGGACGCCCCAGGATCGGCGATCTCCCGTCCCCGGCGGCCTCGGAGGCACCGGGCTCGGAACTCGGGAAGGACGCTTCAAGCCTTGAGAAGCTTGAGCGTGGCCACGTTGAGAATCCGGAGGTCTCTGCCCTCGGGCGTGGAGAGCTGTCCGTAGATCAATACTTGGATCAGCAGGTGGCGAATGCAGCTCAGCATCTTGAGGGCCGATTGTCCGCAGAGCAGCTGACATTTGTCAAAGAGAGCCTGCGCGCCTCACTTGAGACAGACCCGGTGTTGATGGAGCTTGTGAAGCGTGTCACCGGCGGACTTGCCGCTGAGCTGAAGTAGGTTCGCCCAAGCGTGGTGCGTGCCGCAGCTTCAGTTTCTGATTCCGTTGTTCGCCTTGAAAGCGTACGCAATGCTTCGCTGAAGGTCGTTGGTCAGCGAGCGGGTGGTTTGTTCTCGCTCGACCGTATCGGTCTCGCGTTACCGCCGGCCTGTGTGGTGACCTCCCAAGTGTTTCGCCTTGCCATTTTCGAGCTCTTGCCAAAGGGCCACTCACCTGGAGCGTTGTTGCAGAAATGGGGCGATACGCGCGCTGTGGAGCGCGCGGCCCGCGCGCGCGACCGGCTGCTCACCGAGGGATTTACTTGGGCCAACTCAGTTGTGAAAGCGTTGCCCACGGAGTTCCGGGACGCCGAAGCGCTCGGCTTCGTGTCGAGCCCGTGCTTTTCCGGCGCTCGTGTTGCCGAAGAGGCAGGCCTCCTGAAGACCTGGTTTTGGGGGGTGAAAACGTCCGCAGAACCCGTGGTCGAGAGTCGCGAACTCGCCCTGATGAATGCCTGGGCGTTGGCCTGTGATGATGTGGCACTGAGAACTTTACATGCAGAGGGCGTGAGGGAACTCGAGATGGCGGTGCTGGTGGTTCGGCTCGAACACGCAGCCTGCACGACCCACTTTACTGGACGGGTCGCGTCGGAGCCGGACGCGCTTCGACGTAGGGAGAATGGGGACCCTCGACTGGTTCCACGCGGCACGCTGTTCAGGGTCGGTGAGGAGGGGTTGCGGGAACCAACGGAACTCGCGCGTGCGTTGCCAGACGCGATCGCAGCAGAAACCTGTAGTTGGTTAGCACCGAGCGAGGGCGGCGTTCAGTTCATGTTCGCGCTCAGCTGTTTCGGTAAGAATCCGGGAGAAGGTTTGGTGATCGGATGTGAGCTGCAGTTGGCGAATAGCTCTGAGCCCCGTCCCACGGCCTCCGAGCGCCGTGAACTCGGGCCGCGTGGCGGCTTTGGGGATTTTGGAGAGAGCCCAACTCCGCTCAGCGCGTCGCTCCTTCAGGCGGTCAAAACCGCGAATATTAAGCCTACAGCGCGCAGCTCCACCCTGACGCTCCAAGCCGGCCGTTTTCAGAAACAGTTGCTCTGGCTGGAAGCTGAGTACGGACGGTTCATGGAGGAAGCAGGTCCTTACTTCGCTGCATTCCGTGAGCTTGACTTGGGGATCTTGCCCACGGACGCGGCAACTACGACTCTGCACGAAACACGCTATCATTTGCTCTCTGCGCTCAGGCTCTCCACTTTTGCAGAGGCCACCGTACGGCTTGGTAGCGCAGCGTTCGATTCTTGGTTGCGCACGGTTTTGCCGGAGGAGGCGGCGTCGGCTGCACTCCGCGCTGCCTGTACGCCAGCGACCGCCATGCCTTTCACGCAGGCGTGTCTGGATGGGCGCCTGTTGCTCCCAGATTGGACTGATCGTTGGGGATATCTGCCCGTCCAGTCGCTTGAACTCGCTCTGCCGCGCTGGGATGAGTTGTGGGCCCAATCTTCCTCTAGCGCCGAGCCACCACCTCCGAGTGTGCGGGGTGAGAAGCTACGTCCCGAGGCGACGACAGCTCAGCTCCTTGTGGCAGCCAGGTTGCTCCGGGATCGAGAAGTCGCGGATATCGAACGGGCGCTGAGTCGCGCAAATCGGTGGGTTTTTGGCCGTTCTGTCCACTCGTTACGCTGTGCAGTTAGCTTGATGGCGGATTTGGGAACCCAGGTCGCTAAGGCGTCGTGGATGCTCCGTAGGACGGTGCTGGAGGTCGATCGAAGGTTGTGTCGGCTTGATTCGCGACTCCGCAAGGGCGCCGCCTTTTATTGCACGTTTCGCGAGTTAGAGTCGGCGATGTCGCATTCGCGAACGGATTTTTCGGAAATTGTCAGTATGCGGAGCGCTCGGGCCCTGCGGGATAGTCGGGAACGGTCGAGTTGGTTCCCAAGACTGAGAAGCTCTGCGCTGACCGTTTCGATCCACGGCGCGCCAAGAGCCCCAGCATTTTTTTCAGGGACGGGCACGGCTGCACCTTCTGTTCGTGGCCGTCCTGTGCTGGTCACTCAGCATAATTTCCGTGAGGTATCTCACGAAATGATTGGGGTGCTGTCAGAGTTTGCGCCCTGGCTCTCGCTCGCGCTTCCCTATTGTGCGGGTTGGGTCGTCGGCCAATCCGCGGAGTTTTCTAGCGCTTGGCTGAGCGCGCAGCAGCTGGGATGCCCGCTCGTCGCGCTTCCTTTTGTGGACACCAGCAAGCTTCTTGATTGCACGGAGATTGAAGTGGATCCGCGTCAAGGTAGGGTGCGCCTGTGGTGAGGCAGCCGATTTTTCGCTGGCAAGTTCAAGCGGGTGAAAGCTCTCTCGATGCGCTGCTTGAGCGCTCGGGGCACTTGGCGGCGCTCGTGGAGGGGCGAACGTTCGTGGATAACTTGCGAATCAGCAGCAGATTGTCGCTCAGGCCCGGCCAGGTTGTCGAGGTTTACAGAGCCATGCCTCACCCCGAAGAGCCCGAAATTTTGGCAGAGAGGGCGGGTATCCTCGCGGTGAATAAGCCGGTCGGCTGGAGCACGGAGCCCGATCGTGCTGGTGAAAGCAGTGTGGTGACTTGGGTTGCGGAAAAGCGTGGCATCTCTCGCACCGAAGTCTTTGCGGGCTCACGCCTGGATTCCCCGGTGAGTGGTGTGTTGCTGTTGGCGGTGGAGCCCAAGGCTATCAAGTTCCTGAGCGAGGCGAAGCGAGCGGGCCGTTTGACGCGCTCGTACTTGGCGCTCTTGGGTGGTAAGCCTGTGGCCGAGGTGGGCGTCTGGCGTCTGCAGGTTCACAACAAGCCCGCGGAGTCTCACTTTAATTTGCTCTGTTCGTATCCGCACCCCTCGTTTCCCCATACAGGCGTTTCGCTTGCGAGATTGACGCCGGTGACCGGCCGCATGCACCAGCTTCGAATACATTCGGCCGCGGCTGGAGCTCCGATTTTAGGCGATGCGCGCAACGGAGGTGTGCGACGCTTCACCCAGCCGAATGGTGAAGTCGAAGAGGTTGCACGCCTGATGCTTCACGCCAGAGCGGTTTCCCTGCTGTTTCGACCCGGGGAGGCATTCTCCGCTGCTGCGCCCGTTCCGCCGGAAATGCAGCGTGTTTGGCGCGCGCTCGGTGGTCGGGATCAGGATTTTCTGGCAGAGCGCGGGCCTCAGCCATGATGTTCTTTCGTCACCCCATGCGCCTCGCCATGTTGCTCAGCGTCCCTGTTGCTGCCTGCGGCAGCCAGGTGTCTCCGAAAGGTGCGGGATTTTCACTGCCTGTTTCGTTTGCTGAAGGCAAGAATGAAGAAGCGAAGCCTGTCGCCTCACCGAGCGTCGCGGCGAGCGAACCTGCCTCGGCGCTGAAAGATCACGGCGGCCCACCCGATCCTAAGCCTTTGGTCACCGAACACTATATTCGGTATCAGTTTCGATACAAGAAGCGCGTGTTGTCGTTGCTTTCAGCAGAACCGTTCGAGTTAAAGGAACCGGTTGAGAGTGTGCGTCAATTGGGGCGCTTTGCGGTTGAGTTGTGGATCGGTCAGGAGTTGGTTGAGCGGATTCGGTTCGATTTTCCGCTGCTGGTCGAGGACCCAAGTGCGGATGCTCCGGCGCTGTTCGAACGCGGTGCGACGGTCGACCACATCGTTTTGGTGCCGCGGAGTGAGCGCGCCACGCGGGCTGTTCTGGTTGATCGAGCCGGGAGCCGCTGGCGGTTGCCCTGGCCCCAGGATCGCCCAGAAACCGTCGTTCGAGTGTTAAGTAAGGAGCCTTAGCCCGAGCCTTGGGGCTGGGAGAATGCGCGATCTAGCGCGGCGGGTGCGGAGTGTGCGACCCTCTCACGCACGATGAAGTGTGAATCGTGTAACAACGACAATGTTCCCGGAGCTCGGTACTGTGCAACCTGTGGTGCCCTGCTTCCGATTGAAACGACTCAGGGTGATGACCCCTTGATCGGAAAGCTCTTGGGCGGAAGATTTCGCGTGCGCCGCGTGCTCGGAGAAGGGGGTATGGGAATTGTCTACGAAGGTGAGCAGCAGATGGGCTCCACCGTGCGGAAGGTGGCCATCAAGACGCTGCACCTCCACCTTTCTAAGGATCCTTCGATCATGGCCCGCTTCCATCGCGAATGCGGCACCGTGGCTCAGCTGGAACATCCCAACACCATCAAGTTCTACGATTTTGGGACCACAGATGATGGCGCGCTCTACATCGCGATGGAGTTCGTGGATGGCAAGCCTTTGAGCGAGGTCATTGAAAAGGAGGGCCCGCTAGCTCCCGATCGCGTCATCAACATCATGCGTCAAGTGTGCGGAGCGCTCGATGAGGCGCACCAGCAGGGCATCATTCATCGCGACTTGAAGCCTGAAAACATCGTTCTTACCAATCGCGCGGGTCAAATCGATTTTGTCAAAGTTCTCGACTTCGGAATTGCGGGCCGCACGGAATCGGCAGATGCCGCGAAAGAGCAGAAGCTCACGCAGCAGGGGATGGTGCTCGGGACTCCGCCCTACATGAGCCCGGAGCAATTCACGGGTAAGGCGTTGGATGCACGCAGCGATATCTATTCGCTGGGCATCATGACGTACGAAATGCTCACGGGGCGTTTGCCCTTCGACGCGACCACGCCCTGGGAGTGGGCGACCCAGCACATGACCGCGCAACCGCGTCCGCTCGAGGCCACACCCTCTGCCCAACACCTCCCCGAGAATATCCGGCATGCGATCATGCGAGCCCTCTCTAAAGATCCTGCGATGCGCCCCGACACGGCCCGCCAATTTTTTGCTGAGCTTTCAGGCGGCGAACGCATGACAGTTGTGGATCCGGCAGTGGCAGCGCTAGCTCATGGGGGCACGGCGCAGATGGATGCGGTGCCGAGTTTCCCACAAGGCGCTGGCCTTCCTGCTCCGCGCGTGGCTGCCGCAACACCACCAGCGGTGGCGCACACTCAACCTGGCACGCCTTCTCACGGAGCGCGTGCAGGGGGTGGCAAGGGACTCATTTTCGGGCTGGTCGGGCTCGGCGCGGTCCTGCTCCTTACCATCGTTGTGGTGGTCGCAAAGTCCTCCAAGCCCACCGACGATCTGCCGCTTGCCCTGGGCGCCGCTTCAGCCACGAGGGCTGGAACGGCCGAGATCGCTCCGATCTTGGAGGGGTCCCCCGCGCCCGTTGTTACGCCGCCTTCCATGCCGGTTACCAACACCGTTCACAGCTCCCCACCGCCAACCGGAAAGCCAACAGGCAGCGCCAGCTCGACGGCACCCAAGCCCACGGGGACGCCGACAGCTTCAGCCACCGCAACCACTCCAACAGTTACAGCTACAGCTACACCGCCCGCTGCCACGCCAGATGCGTGCGATGCGTGTATTCTGGCTGCAGGAGCCGGTAACCTGCAAGCGGCAGCGGCTAGCTTTGGGCGTTGCGGTGACGCAGGCAAGAAAGCCGCCTGTCAAACCGCGGCGAAAACACAGCTGCGCGCGGTGCAGACCGCGGCCACTTCGGGAGACTGTGTGAAAGCTAAGTCGCTGATGGCCGCGTTCGCCGCCATGGGCGTGCAAAGTCCCGTGTTCGCGAAGGCTGCCACCGCCTGTCCATAAATTGATTCGCATTGCAGATCTGAATGCTGCTTCGCTATCCGTCAGATTGGTACGCGTCGGAAACATTAGAAACCTGCTGCGGATCGTTCATGTCAAGAAGAAGCCAAGAAGAAGCCACGACATTCCATTGGCAAAACAATAGCTGGCAGACGCAAAAGCTCGCTTGACGCTCTCACCCAAGGCTCACTAGAGTTTGGCCAACAGCAAACGAGACCCCGCTAGTTCTCACATTCTCTCTTGGCGCTCAGCAGGCCTCCGTTTCGAAAAGCATGTCCCAAAGGATGTCGATGAAAACCAGGATGACGTGGCCTGAGCTTTGCCGCTCAGGGCAGTTTAAAGGGCTTTGGGTAGCGCTCGATAAGTGTCGCTACGATCAAGAAACACGGCAGCCCATTGAGGGCGATGTGGTTGATTCGGACGAGGAGCTTTCGACACTGTGCGCTCGCATGCGCGAGGCAGGTCACTGCTCGTGTGCGATCCTCTTTTGCGAAGATGATGTTCTCGTGGAGTCGAGTCGGATGACCGACCCGCCTCTTTCTGAGCGCCGCGCGCAGCACTAACCTACTCAGGCTTGGTTTTCTTTAGGATCGGTCGGAGCACGGCCTTGCCGTCCCTAACCGCCACATCAAAATCGACCTCGCGACCCTGGTGCTGCGCTCGGAGCTTGGCCTCTGTCGCACGCAAAGATCGGGCGAGACCCGGAAGGCTGGTTTCCGTCGCATCGCCCGCTTCCCGTCGCGCGGAGATCAAGCGTTCGTGAAGTTGTTGGATTCGATTCTCGCTGAGCAATTCACTCGGGGACGCCGGGTTTGGCCGTGGCCGGGCAATTTCAGCTGCAGCAGGTAGGGATGCCTGTACAGACGGTCGCGGCGGAGGCAGCTTGGGTGCTGGCGCGGTGGCTGCGGGCGAAGGTGTTGCGACGGGCACGGGCGCCGCTCCGGGTCGGATATTTGGCGGCGGCATGGCCATATTTGCCGGAGCGAGCGGAGGCCGCGGTGCCAATTTGGCCGGGGCGGGGGGCGAAGGGG
>JBBRRP010000039.1:0-49075 GCA_038246305.1 Polyangiales bacterium
CAATGCGGCCGCCATGATCAATCACGATCTTTTTGACGATCGCGAGGCCAAGCCCTGCGCCATCGGATTTGGTGGTCACGTAAGGATCGAACAGGCTCGTGCTCAGCGCTTCGGGGATACCGGGGCCACTGTCTTCCACGGTTAGTCGCCAAAAATCAGCGTCGCGTTCGAGGCTCACCAATAGCTGTGGGGGCGAGGAAACCATCGTCAGTGCATGCCGGGCATTCTCGATCAGGTTCAGGAATGCGCGCCGAAACATCTGGCGATCCAGCCAGACGGGTGCTGCCTCCGCGGGCAGGTCAAAGCGGATTTCAGCTGAATTTTGCGGTGTATCGTGAGCTGATTCGCTGTCTGGCAGCGTTTCGTGGGCCAGCTTTTGTGACTGATCTTGGATAAAGGCTCGCAGATCTGCCGGTTCGAGATCGGGCTCAGGCAGGCGGGCAAAGTTCGAAAATTCAGTGACGAGACGTCGTAAAGTGCCAACTTCATCTTCAACGATCTCAAGCGACGTATCGAGGAGTAGTTGGTAGGCAGGATCGGCGCCTGAGTACCGACGATGGATGTCTTGGACGGCGAGCTGGATGGGAGTGAGAGGATTTTTGATTTCATGCGCGAGGCGTCTGGCCATTTCTTGCCAAGCTGCCATTCGTTGCAGGTACTCGATGCGCGCGCGGTTCGTCTCAAGCTCCGCTAACATGCGATTGAAGCCCTTCGCCAGATCGGTGATTTCATCTTCGCCAGTTTCGCGGACGCGCACGCTGAGATCACCTGCTGCGGCAGCCGAGGTCGCTTGGGCCAGTGCCGAAACCCTGCCTGTTACCCCGCGTGCCAGCAAAATGCCCACACCCACCGCCGCTAGAATGGTGAGACCCAGCAACGTGGCGAATGCGTAGACGTAGCTTTGGTCATCCTGCTCTCGGCGGTGCTCCAGCTTGTGGTATGTTTGAACGAAGCGTCCCATCCCTTGAAATGCATCGAATTGGGCCTTATCTGCTGCGAAAGTCGCCACCAGGCGCAAGCCTTTGCTTGGCGGCTCTGGCGTGTCTTTGAGCTCATCGAGCGGTGGGTTTCCGTCCTCCGCGTCGACGTCGTTCAGAGAATCGTTGTCTGATTCCTTGGGTTGAGGGCCTGCTTGGGGCGGTGTGTCTTCGAGCAATCGCGTGAGCTTGAGCACGTTCTCGTGGCGGGGATCGAGTGGAGCACTCCGTTTTGCTTCTGCCAGGACCTGATCGTTGGCGTCCAACACAGAAAGCTGGGCTAGGCGGGGGAAAGCTGCGAACTGTGCACGAAGCAAACTCTTGAGGGCTTCGCGGTCCTCTTGCGTCGCCGCTCGGCGCAGCTGATCGTTGTTGGCAACGGCGGTGGCAGCGTATTGCATGCTCTCTTTGGTCGAGCGGGCGAGTTCCTGGTAGACGCTCAGAGATTGATCGAGGTGTTCTCCAACCTCGGGTACAAAGAAGCGCGCCGAGGTTTGGCGCACCGTTGTTTCCACTAGACCAATGGCGACCAGCACGGGCAAGAGCGCGGCGAGCACCAGAGCGAGCGCGAGCCGGTAACGGATCCGGGCGATACTCGAAATAGCCTTAAATTTCACGGTCAGGGAAGCTCTTGGGTTCGTTGCTGTCTCGCGGGCGGCTCGCGCGGCCACCACCTAGCAGTGCCTTGATGAACGCGATCGGATCAAATCCAATGAGAGCGCCTAGGTCAAATTGAGAGGACGCGAAGTCAGAAAGCTTCTCGACCGTCGGGGCCAGCTGCGAGCGCATCCCAAACCATTCACTCTTTTCGAACTGTCCTGCAAGCGCACGCACCAACGTGAGGGCCCCTCGCCCAACATCCACGCCGAGCGGCAATGCAATCGCAGGTGCCAGCGGCGAAACGATGATATCCCGCGAGGCCACCGCACTTGCCCATGCTCCGGGAGTTGGATGTTGGATAAGAGTTCGCAAGACGCTCTTTTCACCGAAGCAACCGACACCCAACGGGCCCAGCTTGTTTTCAATGGCACCGACCAGGTGCTGATAATCGCGTCGGAAATCCCCGGACAGCAGCCCCATTTCTTCGCGGAGCAGTGCGGGCCCGCATATCCAGTCGAAGCCTGTGGTGCTGCGGCGCGCGGCAACGCAAGTTTCCAAGTTCCCGTCGTGAAAGACGCCCACGGCCGCAACTTTGCCGTTGGCGCACAACGCATTCAGCGCTCTCTGCACGATGGATTCTGTGGGAACGGGCCACTCAGCCACTCGTTTTGGCCAAAGCTCGAAGGCCCCTTCGGCTTCCAGTTCTTTGAGTACGCCGAGCAGGACAAGCAGCTGGCGCATCAAGTGGTCTTCGCGGCGAAGCTTGGTGGCAAAACGATCAGCAACTTCGCTTAAAGCGCCTCCATGAATCGCCAGCACCCAGTTAGCCTGATGCTCTTTGGCAAGCCCTTCAAGATCTCCGCGCCAAGCGTACTCGGTGAGCGGGATCCGTCCGCGTTGGCTGTGCAGGAGCTTGCTCAGACGGCTGCCCTGGGTGACGGCAATCACCCCCCCGCTCGGGCTCGGCTCCGCGCAGCCGGCTCCGCTTGCGTTGGGCTGAAAGAGCGCTCCGAGCAGAGACCAGTCCTCGGCGCTGAATCCCTCAAAACGGACGTCGGGTGCAAACATTTCGGAGCCTTCGGAGTATAGTGCCTGCCGATATGTCGCAAGCTATGGACGCCGGGGTCGCAGATCTACTCGCCTTCATCAATGCCTGTCCGTCCCCGTACCACGCGGTGCTAGAGGTCAGGGCGCGGCTAGCGAGAGCCGGTTTCGTTGAGCATGATCTGCGCGAAGTCTGGCAGATTCGGCCACAGACGCGAGGGTTTGTCGTGTGTGCTGGGGGAACGATCCTGGCTTTCGAGGCTGGCTCACTCCCGCCCGCAGAGGCAGGCTTTCTGATCGTGGGGGCGCACACCGATTCACCGAACTTGCGGCTCAAGCCCCAAGCTGATCTGGCTTGCCAAGGCATCGGTCAGTTCAACGTCGAGGTGTACGGGGGCGTTCTTTTGCACACTTGGTTTGACAGGGACTTATCGGTTGCGGGGAGGGTGAGCCTCGCGGGCGGCCGGAGTGTGTGTGTCGATTTCTCTCGCTCCTTGGCTCGGATCCCCAATCTGGCAATTCATTTGGATCGTGAGGTCAATACCCGCGGGTTCATTGCTAATCCGCAGACTCACCTGCCGCCAGTGGTCTTTCTAGAAGATGAGGGCGTGAAGCTATCGCTGAAAGACCTGCTGGTGACAGAATTCAGCACGCTGCTTCAGACTGAAGATCCGAACGCTATTTTGAGCTACGATCTGTGCCTGTACGATTGCCAGAAAGCTGCGCTGGGTGGCGCCCATCAAGATTTCGTGATGGCCTCTCGCCTGGACAATCTGGCATCGTGTCACGCGGCGCTGGCGTCGTTTCTTTCGAGCCAAAAACCAACAAATGCCACTAAAATCATCGTGCTTTATGACCATGAAGAGGTGGGGAGCCAGAGCGTGGCGGGCGCGCGTTCACTCTTTCTGAGTGGAGTGCTCGACAGGCTTGCTGAGGAGTATGAGGGCCAAGGGCCAGGTGCCGCACGTCGCGCACTGGCGCAGTCGCTCTTAGTTTCCGCGGATATGGCGCACGCCGTGCACCCGAATTATGCGGAGCGCCACGACAAGCAACACAAGCCACGGTTGGGCTTCGGGCCCGTGATCAAGAGCAATGCGAACCAATCGTACGCAACGGATTCGGTCGGCGCGGCCGTCTTCGTTGAAGCGTGCCAGAGTGTTGGCACGGCTTTCCAGTACTTCACCACCCGTAACGATTTGCCGTGCGGCAGCACGATCGGTCCGATCTCCGCGGCGCGCACCGGCATTCGTACACTGGATGTCGGCAGTCCGATGTTGAGCATGCATTCGTGTCGTGAAATGGCCAGTGCCAGAGATGTGGGCCCCATGATCCAAACGCTGACGGCGCTCTTTCAGAATCCGCCCAAGTTGCTTCCCAGCACTTGAGGGGCAAGCCCCAAAGTTAGCGCTGAAGCAGCGCGAATAGTGCCAAAAGAGCGAAACCCAACGCTGCCAGAAAAACACCCACCGTCGCCCAGAGCGCGCCGCCACCGAAGGCGGGTGCCTGGCTGCCAGGAGGTGCTTCGGACAGACGCTGCATGGCGAGATCGAAGGCAGGGGAGCGCGAGCCCCGATACACATACACTAAGAGCCAAGCTGAAACGCCGAGCCCGAAGAGCGCCGCCAGCGCGGCAACCAGATGCGCGTGACGTTGGCGTTTTTCTTCCAAACGAAGCGCCGCAGGTAACCCGTCGGCCAGTGGAAGATCGGGTGTGTCGAGCGTTGCCAGAGGAACGAGGCCTGGTGCGTCTGCGATTGGGTACATCGGCCAACCCACGGTCGCAAAGCTCTGTAAGTCAAAATCACCTGAAGCCACCACCCATAGTGGGGCCACATCTGGAATGCGACTTCGCACCGTTCCCAAGGCTGAACCATCGGGAGCAGACTTCAGCGCAACGCTGCCACCCAGCAAACGCAGATCCCGGCTAACAACGCTATAATAGACACGATCGCGTGGCACGGGCGAACGAAATGTGAGCTCTTGCTCGCCGCCCTGTCGGCGCCAGCTGACCGAAATAGCCCCTGGAACAACGGGCAAAACTCCGTTGTAATGGCCCTTTAGCTCGGGGGCCTTGTCGGCCTCAATGTTGAGCGAGATCTGGTGGAATGTAGGGCGAACCAGCACGCGCGCGTGGCCTCGCTCATCGGAGATCAACGTCGCGCCCTTCGGAAAGGTGAGCCCTTCTCCGGACAAATGTAAGTTCACACCACTCGCTGCAACACCCGCTTGATCGATGGAGAGCAGTAGCTCAGTTTCAAACGGCACCGCTAACACTCCGTCGCGCGGCGCCACTGAAATCGAGAAGTCTCCGTGCGTTTGCGTCGAGGCTCCGCCCCGCAGACGCTGGGTGCGCCGCCAGGTACTGACGCTCAGGTTGAGCGGAGCTTGGAGCAACATTCGCGGCCCCTTCGGGCTTTGCCAGGTGACCGTGGCAAGGAGTTTTTCGTTCTCTCCGTGTGTGCCGACGGAAAGCTCTACGTCAGCTAGACCGTCTGCCGCTGTGGTGCCACCCCAACCGATCACGCGTCCCGATGGCAGCTCCACTTCCACGTGCAAGCGAGCGTTGGGGATGACATGATCCACCCCTCCTGCGCGCTCAAACACCAATACTCGCCACGCCAGAAGCTCGGCTCGTTCCGTCGGTCCGCCATAGATGCGCGCAGCCGGCACTCGGCCTCCTGGCCCCACCATCAATAAGGCGAAGGCGACGAACAGAACCGTGATGGCTGGCAGCGCGATCAATAGGCTTTTTGGGGAAAGGGCCACAGGCGCCGGAGCATAGCCCGTAGCTCGCACCCCCGAAGAGCTGCTAGCGTCGCTCCGCGATGTCGGAGACGAAGAAGAAGGCAAAAAAGAAGTCTGGCCAGATGGACGGGCGCACCGAACGCAGGTTTGGACCGGGTCAGATGCACATGTCGCTCGTGGCCTCGGTGGTCGGCATGCTGGGCGGGGTGGCTTTGGGCACTGGCGTTTATGGCCTGTGGGTGAGCAAGAGTGGTCTGAGTGTTGCTCCTTATCTGTTAGCCGTTGGTTTGATGTTGTTGGTGGGTGCCTTGGCGTTTGGGGATGCAGATGCCATCCCGGTGCGCATTGGGGACGCGGGAGTGGGCGTTGAGAAGGGGAGTGAATTTTTGCAGATAGCCTGGTGTGACATTAAGCGCCTCTCTGCTGAGAAGGATGCGCTCGTGATTCAGGGAGTCGAGCAGACACTCCGCATCCCGATTCCGATGCAGCCCGAGGCTTGCGCTTGGATCATCGTTGAGGCCACGCGGCGTGTGCCTGATGCGGTCGACATGAAACGCGACGCCGTCGATAAATTGCCCAAGCCAGAAGATACCCAAGGTGAGAAAGTGGCGCCCATGCCCGTGCAGATTGCGGGCAGGCGTTGCGCGAAGAGTGGCAAAGCTATCGCCTTTGAGCGCGATGCTCGGGTGTGCCCGAATTGCGGTCAGGTCTACCACCGTGAGCAGGTGCCTGCGGAGTGCGTGACCTGCCAACAATCGCTTGGGGAAAAGGCGTTCGCTGTATCTGCCTAGGCGCCCGGGAGTGTTAGGTTTATTGACGGACTATTATTAAACTAAAGATATAGAAAGGACGCATCGTTTATGGCTCAGTTTCCGCCCATTTCAGTTGAAGGGCAGGGGCAATTGTACGCCCGCCTGCACACCACCCAGGGCGCAGTTGTTATTAAGCTGGAAGAACAGCGCGCACCACAGACAGTGGCCAATTTTGTTGGCCTCGCTACGGGCACCATCGACTGGAAGGATCCGCTCACGAGTAAGAGCATGCTCGGCACGCCGATGTACGATGGCGTACGCTTCCACCGAGTGATCCCTGGCTTCATGGTTCAGGTGGGCGATCCACTCAGCCGCAGCACTGAGCCATCTGCCAAGAGCCGTTGGGGCACCGGTGGCCCAGGTTACAACTTTGCCGATGAGATCCACCCCGAGCTAAAGCACGACCGTGCCGGTATGCTTTCAATGGCCAATGCTGGCCCTGGCACCAACGGTTCGCAGTTCTTCATCACCGAAGGAGCAACGCCGCACCTCAATGGCAAGCATGCCGTATTTGGTGCCGTGGTGGCGGGCCTTTCGGTCGTCGGCAAAATCGCGAATGTTCCGCGTGGCCCGCGCGACGATCCGAAGGAAGATCAGCTGATTGAGCGCGTGGAGCTCTTCCGAAGCGAAACTCCACCGACGGCGTGATTTCAGGGATTTTCGCTCTGCTGGCGCGGGTTGGTGTTGCTTACCACCCCGCTGCTGAACGCCGCAGGAGGTGCGTCGCCAACAGCCCTTTTCGTGAGTTAGAGATAGTAAGCATGCTTACTATCTGTGTTCGACTTTGAGGGGTCGCTGAAAAGTTTGGGAGGACTTCTGGTGGGCGCTGATCTCCAATAAGCCTCCACCTATGCCGCTGGATTAGTTCCGAAGCGAAAGCACTTGCACTTGCACTTCTGGGCGATACCCACTGATCTTGGAGAGCGACTGGCGAGCCGTCCGCCGCACAGTCTCTTCGAGTTCGGATTTCGATTTGTAGCTGGGCTTCAGCTTGAGTGCGATGTCCCGGGCAACTGAGCGCAAAGCAGCTGCATCATCGTCGACTAACGGCACTCCCAAGCTCGTCACGTCCGGTCCCGAAACGATGCGCCCGGCGGCGTCGAGCGCGATCGCCACGCAGGCGACACCAGCGCGGCCAAGCTCCTCGCGGCGCCCTAAGATCTCGCGCTCCAGCACATCACCCCGGTGCGAGATGGCCACCTTGCCATAAGAGACGAGTGATTCTTTTGAAAAGCCTGCTCCGTTGAGCACAACGGGCGTACCATTTTCGACCACCACGGCGCTCGGAACGCCCCTATCTAGGGCAGTTTCAGCGTGGCGATTCATGTGCCGGAGCGTGCCGTGCACCGGCAGGAAATGTTCAGGCTCGATGAGGTCGATCATCTCACGCTGTTCACGGCGGCTCGCGTGCCCGCTCGTGTGCACATCGGGATCGCTGAGCGGGGTTCTGAGTGTTGCGCCGAGCCGCGTCAGATCATTCATCAGCGTGGCGACAGCACGCTCGTTGCCGGGGATCACACGGCTTGAAAAAACGATGGTATCGCCTTCCGCAATTTTCATTGCTGGGTGCTGCCCTTGAGAGAGGCGTTGCATCGCGGAAAAGCGCTCAGCCTGTGTGCCTCCCGCCAACACCAATAATTTCTCACGTGGCCAACCCGCGGCAGCATCCGGCCCCAACACGAGATCACTCGGCCACTTGAGGACGCCCAGGCGCCGAGCCAGCTCTGCCTGCGTGCTCAGGCTGCGCCCCATCAGGAAAAGCTTGCGGCCCGTGCGCAGGGCGATATCGCCCAACATCAGCAGCCGATGGATATTGCTCGCAAAAAGCGCCACAAAGACGCGCGTCGGAGCCGCTTCGACGATGCGCTCCAGAGCTTCCCCCACCATCTTTTCCGAACCACGCCGATCCTCCACATCAACATTTGTACTGTCGCTCAAGAGGAGGCTGACTCCCTCTCGCCCCAGCTCTCGCATGCGATCCGCATTGGAGGGCGGCCCGGCAGGTGGAGCTTCGTCGAAGCTGAAATCCCCCGTATGAAAGATCATGCCCTGCGACGAACGGATCGCGAGCGCACAGGCATCAATGATCGAGTGCGCCACCTCCACTGGCTCAACAGAAAATGGACCCGTCGAGTACACTTTGCCGGGGCGAACTTCGATGAGCTCAATATCCTCGTCGTCGAAATCGAATTCGGTGAGACGTTTTCGGACGAGGCCCAGCGTGTGCGGTAGGCCCCAGACGGGTACTCGCAACTCATCCATCAGGTAAGGCAAGGCACCGATATGGTCTTCATGCCCGTGTGTGAGAAACACACCGCAGATCCGATCGGCACGTGCCGCGAGCCAACTGAAATCAGGGCGAAACAGATCAATGCCATGATCATCCGCGGGGAACGTGCAGCCGCAATCGACGATCAAGATCCCTCGTTCGTGTTCGAGAGCGAGGCAATTCATGCCAATCTCGCCGAGGCCTCCCAAAGGCACTATTCGAATGGACTTGGAATCAAGCGAACGAGGCATATTACGGGAGCTGAGCGGGGGGAGACGGTGCAACCGAGGCGGTGCGGGGCGAAGCCTTAGCAGAGATCGTCTAGGACGAGTATACTTGTCGGTAGTTCTGCAATAATCCTTCGGCAGGGAGGCATCTCGTGACACCAGTGCATTCTCCAGAGGCTGTGTGGGCTCTTCTCAAAGATGGCTACGTTTATCTTGATGTGCGTTCGGACATGGAGTTCGTCGACGGGCATGTTCCCGGAGCCGTCAATGTTTCGCTGTTGGGCGAGGATAAATTCGGTGGCAAGGTGGATGAGCACTTCGTTGAAAAAGTGTGCGCCTACTTGTCAAAAGCCGAACGGATCGTGGTGGGGTGTCAGTCTGGGGTTCGCTCGAAGCTGGCGCTGGAGTTGCTTTTAGCGGCTGGGTTTGCGGAGGTTGTGGAAATGGCAGCAGGCTATAGTGGCAGTCGGGATGCCTTTGGGAGGCTGAGCCCAGGCTGGGTCAAGTGCGGGCTGCCAACGGAGATGGGCGCTCAGCGCTTACGGGCTCCGGCGACGCGCGCATAGTCGGAAGCCGCGTGTTCGATCAGGAGTGCGTCTCGTGCGGCACGCTCGGCTTCGGCCACGAGAGTTGCGGTGTAAAGAGTGAGGCCCCAGATGCCGTTCTCACTTCTGACTCGAAAGGGGTAGCGAGTTCCTCGCGCTGTCTCGACGCTGGCACGATCACCCGTTTGTTCCACGCGCGCGACACCCGAGAGATCGCGCCGCAAACGATTGAGCCAACCTTCGCGGTGCGCGTAGAGAGCGAAGACATCTGCGCCATCGGGAGCTTCCGAAAATGGGGCATACTCAGGCGCGAGGCGGGCACGCTCAGCGTCAGGGAACGTGGCTTGAATCCGCTGCCACGACTTTTTACGGTAGCTCAGAATCGTGTAACAGGCGTGCTGTGCGTTCGTCTCGATGTACGCAAAAAAATCCTCAGGGCGGCCAGTGTTGACGGCCTTCACGATTCGAAGATAAGCACCGGTTGGAGTGTGATCGCTCGGATAACTCAGTACCTCATAGCTCCCGAGAAGAGCGACTCCGAGCACCACGGCTCCCGCAATCAACCATCTAAGCTTCTGCTTCACGCGGCGACGCTAGCATTCTGCCTCGTGAGCGCCAACGCGGCCATGTGGAGTGGGTTACGGGCTGCGTTAGCCCGGCTTGCCTTTGAATCATGGGCAGAGTTAAGAACGTGGAACTATGCGGATGGGCGCAAAAATCGCAGTCATTATCCCCGCTTTTAACGAGCAAGCGCTGATCGTCCGCACCTTGTCGAGCCTACCCGAGTGGGTGGATACGATCTGTGTCGTCGATGATGCTAGCCGAGACGCGACGCGAGAACGCGTGCTGGGTGTCGCCGATCCACGCGTTCAGTTGTTGACGCATCCCTGGAATATTGGGGTGGGGGGTGCGATCGCAACAGGCTACCGCGCAGCGCTCAAAGCTGAGGCAGACGTTCTGGTGGTGATGGCGGGCGATAATCAGATGGATCCTTCGGATCTCGCTCCGCTCCTGCAACCGATTCTGGAGGGGTGCGCGGACTATGTGAAAGGCAATCGCTTCATGCACACAGCCTTTCGCGAGATGCCCTTCTTGCGGCGGGTTGGAGGCCGCTACTTATCGGCGCTCACGCGTTTTACAACGGGCCTGCGCGTGGACGACACCCAGTGCGGCTATACCGCGCTCACGGCGAAGACACTCAAACGTCTTCCTCTCGATCAACTCTGGGCAAGTTTCGGCTACCCCAATGATCTGCTTGCAATGCTGGCGGCGGTGGGTGCGAGGGTGATCGAGGTGCCAGTGCGCCCCGTCTATGCTGACGAAGAGAGTGGCATTCGACCCTGGCACGTGCTGACGATCACCTGGGTGATCGGAGCGGCGTGGCTCAAGCGCTCACTTCACCGAAACATGCACATGCGAACCTTCGTAGTAGACCCAATCAAAACCCGCCGTGATTGCCAAGCCCGCGAGTCGTGAAAGCCTGCTGTTGCCTGGATCGGTTGTCGTGATGTCGGCAGCGCGCCCCGCGTAGTGCAAGCTCCCTGGGCCATGTTCGTTCTGTTCATCCCAGGCCTCGGTGATCCGCACTCGGGAGCCCGGCCACTCCGTTTCGACCAGGTCGGCAAGACGCATGAGCCGATCGCGTAGACGCGGAGACATCACCAGGTCCGCGCCGGTGCCTTCTTCGTCCTTGAAGACCAGCTGGCTCGGATCACCGCGGACTAGTCGCTTGAACGCTTCTGAGTTTCTGGAAATAGGCTCGCCCAGCACCCCCGAGGCCTGCTTTTCGGAGATCGCAGGGAAGAATTGCCCAGGTAGCAACTGCCGCAGCTGCTCGCGATTTCGGGATAGGCTTGGCCCGTCGCCGTCGACTGAGTTGCACGCGAGCACTCCCAACAACAGAGCACAACTCAGCGTCACGAGCTTCGACACCCACTGCAACCGATGGGTAGAGCGCGCTTTTCGGGCTCGCAAAGGACTGGGCATGGGAGTCCGTCATCCTAGGCCTGAGGATGGTGAGACCTACAAGTTTTCTGCTGATTTTGGCGGGCTCACCGGCACGACGGCTGAACTATCTGGAGAGCAGGCAGCGTTCGCGTGCGGATCGTATTCCAGCAAATCGAAGACGATGGGTCCAAACGTAGATTCAGCAGCGACGCGTAACGGTACGTGGCGCGCGTCGTCTGAAAACCAGATTTGAACCTTCCGTTTCTCGTTGTCGCGCTTCCCATCCGTGAGCGCGCTGATCCTGACAGCTTGACCTTCCACGCGCACGGCAGGCCGAGATGCGCCATCGATCGTGACCACGTCGAGCCCGTGGTAGATCATGTCCACTTTCAGCAGGAAACGCCCGGAAACGACGTAAAAATATCCCTCGTCCCCAACTTTTGGGTGCCACGATCGAAGTAACAGAATGGCAGTCTGGAGGTCATGTGCCGGCAAGCCGTCGGGGACTGAAATTGTCTCCTCGCGGGTTTCCCCCGTTTGCTTCTTGCGAAAATAGTGGAAACCCCCGCGCGAAAAGTCCACGTCGTAGGTGACGCGGGATTCGCCATCGACGATCTCGAACAGGCTCTTGATGGGTGATGCGTCAGCTGCCTGCACCGTCGTGTGAGCTTCTGCCTGCACGCTGCGCACGAGGCGAGCCAGCCCACTCGTCCGAATACTCGTGGTAAGCTTGAGTGAGTTTTCGCCGACGGGGCAGTCTCGTATTGTCACGGCTTCGACCTGCCCGGCAGTAATTCCTAAAAGGTCAAACCGAGCCAAGATGCGCTCTGAGTGCGTTAGTCTGAGCGTGTTCGAGTCGAATCGGATCGGAGCAGTTGCGTTGGTGGTGGCCGTTCCCGGGATCGGTGCGGTATTTCCCACGCTCTGAGTCGCGCACCCAGCGAGAGCGAGGGACGCGGTAAAACTGAGAAAGATGGCGATTGTTCCCCTGTGCACGCGGGGTCAAGCCTGCAGCCTGGCTGGGCAGTTGGCAACCGGAGTAAGCGGCTCTTGGGGTATCCTGGGCGTGCTGACAGCAGAATCGCCTTTTCGTCAGTTGAGGCAGTAGACTGCGCAGGTGCTTGGAAAGCTGCTCGGGCTCTTATTTGGGGTACTTTTCGTCGGAAAGCTATTTTTTAAGCCGCAAATGAAGCAGCTGCGGGTCTGGTTCGATGCCCTGGTGAACGCGATGTTGATTGCGATCGCGCTCACCTGGACTGTTCAGCTGCTGCTCTACTTTTTTAGTCGGTAGCTGATTGTCCCAGGGCTGTCCGCTCTAATCCGGCCCGCTGGCGGTCCGTAGGGATCTTTGAAGTGAGCCATGGACGAACCCGGGCAGTCAAAGAAAGCGGCCTTGCCCCCATCACCTCCGGGTGCGAGCTCCGATGGGCGCGTGGCAGGCAAGACACGCGTTGGGCTCGGCATCCCGCCCGAGCCGGCGGCCTCGATGCCCGGAGCGGGGAGAATGCCGGCACCTCAGGCTAACACCCAAACGGCAAAGGGTAGCGGACTTTTGACAGCAGCCGGGAGGGCCTCGACGCTCCGCAGCAATACCGGACCAGAGACCGCGCCACGGCCCTTAGCAGCCAAGCCAATCGGAACCACGCAGCCCCTCACTAAACCGCTGCGCGCCTCGCTAGCGCCTGCGCTGCCCCAAAGCACTCTGGCAACCGCTCAGCGCCTAACACCCCGCGCTCAAGTGGAACCTGCAGTGCTGGCAATTGGTACCGATGACGCCATCCTGCCCGGTCTAAAAATTGCGCTCGCTCGACATGGGGTGTTTGTCGAGTCGGCAGACGCGCCCTCGGTAGTGGATGCGGTGGTGGCGGCAGCGCCTGATCTGATCCTCTTGCTCGGCGAAGCCGCGAAAGACTGGGGCCGTGTCACCCTTGAAAAACTGGCGGCTTCTCCGCAGAGCTCGGTGGTGCCAGTGGCGCTCATTGACGACAATATGGCGCTCAACGCGCGACTCCAAGCGTTTCGCCATGGGGCCACGGCCGTTATCCCGCGCTCGGCCAGCATCGATGCGATAGCGGAGAAAGTGGCGCGTCTCGCAAAAGAAATCCCGGATCGTGGCACGGACAGTCCGCACATGGTCGGCGAGGCCACACTTGAGGAGTTCGTGGATGCCTTGAGGTCGGAACTCCGAACTGGGATCTTGAGTGTGCAAGCTGCTAAGGCTCCCCCTGAACAAGCGATTCGGCTGATGTTAGGTGGCGGTAAGCTGCTGGCGGATTTTGTGGATGATTTCGTGCGGCGCGTGCGCACACATGTCGTATCAGCGGAGCCGTTGACGTACGAATTTGATGAGCGTGCTGGCGGAACCTTGGAATTGCTCGGCGGAGATTCGCCACGCGTTGCCGCCGACGTGCGGGGGTTGCGTTTGGCCTTGGCGGATGATGACGCTGCACGTACTGATGCGGTGGCCCAGGAACTCCGAAGCCACGGAGCTAAAGTCTTCGTGACGGACCTCGCCCCGACGGAAAAAAGGCTTGCTAAACTCAGGCAGCTCGATCCCGCCGTGCTCTTGATCGGTGAGACACAGTTGAAGGGTGCTGGCTACGAGCTGATTCGTCGAATGCGACGAGACACTCGGCTACGTTGGGCGTCTTTGTTGGTGATGCGGTGGGAGGAGCTCTTTGAAGATCAGAACGATTCCCCCATCGTTGAGCAGCTTTCTGGCACGCTCGGGGCCCTCGTGGAGCCCGAGCGTTCGCTCTTGGAACGCGCCACGGGCGGTAGAGGGTTCGACACCCGACTTGAAACGACGGGCCCGGCCCGCTTGCTCAAGGCCTTAGCCAGTTGCCCGCACGCGCTTCGACTCAGTGTCTACAATCCACGCCTTAACGTCAGCATTGATCTGGCCCAGGGCTTGGTCGTCGGTGCTACGGCTCAGGTAGTGAGTCCTGTGGCTAAGGAGCTGTCAGGGCCGATGGCTCTCGCGGCTTTTTTGGTTCTGAGTTCGGGACGCGTGCATGTGGTGCCGACCGACGCAGCGTCTCAAGCTAACCTCATGGCAACCGTTGACGTGGCGATCAATCTCGCGGAAGCGGAGCCTCCGCCGATTGCGCCATCGATTCCAGCCCCCTCGCGTTCGGTTGAGCCAGCGCTCCCCTCGCTCCCAGGGCCGGCAAAGCTGCCGGACTTCCAGGTTCTTGGTCCGCCGAGTTCGGTTCAAGCAGCCAACCCTCCCGTTAGTGTGCCGAGTACGGTGCGCTCCGATGCTCTTTCCGAGCAAGATCTGCTGCGGGCTGTCACTTTGCGGCCAAAAGCGGCGAAAGAGACCGCGCTCGGGTGGCGGGCTTGGGTCATGCTCTCGGCTCTCGCTTGCGTTCAGCTGGCACTGCTTGTCGGAATCGGTGTGGTGGTGGCGAAGCACTTGAGTCGTCCGCCCGCTAACATGGGCGAAATACGCGCCCCCGAGCGCCTCCCGGCAGGAGATGTTAATCAGAAACGTCAGCCGCCTTCGCTGGCAGCGAGATCTGAAAGAGCTGCGGTTGCCCGGCCCTCGAACGCCGCGGCTGATACGGAGCCCGCCGCCACAGAGCCCGAGGCAATCCTAGGTCCGCTACCCCTTCCAAAGCCCAGCTCCGCGCCGAGCTGTGAAGAGCTGCAAAAATCCGCGAAGCCTTGGCATGGCGCCGCTCCCTTGGATGCCGCCGACGCGCTCCGTCTGGGTCATAAGCTTTTGGTTTTTGGCAATGTGGAGGACGCTCAAGCCGCCTTTTGTCAGGCGATTGCCTTCGATTCCGAAAATCCTAAGGCGGCGCTTGCGCTCGCGCAGCTGCTGGTGTTGCGAGGAGATGGCAAGTTTGCCGCGAGCGTTGCCCGGCGTGCGCTTGAATTGAACGCTGATCCCGCGCGTGCGAAGGGGCTGCTCGGAGACGCGCTCATCACGAGTGGTGACGTGGCGGGCGCTCGCCAGGGATGGTTGGATGCGGCCGGAATCACCGATCACGATTCAGTTGGGATTGCGACGCTAACTAGCCGAGCGGTGAGCGAGGGCACGGCCTCCGTGCGCAATAAAGACTATTTCCGAGCCGAGAGGTTCTTCTGGCGAACACTGGCGTTCTTTGAGCAGGATTTCGAGGCCAACCTGGGCATGGCCCGAGCGCACCTTTATCGAGGCAACAACGCGCTCGCCGCAGTATGGGCGCAACGCGCCACGCAGATTGCACCCGAAGATGCCCGGGCGCGCCTCGTGTACGGTGACGCTCTCATGCGCACTGGAGATCGCAAGGCGGCAGCGCGGGAATGGCAAGAGGCCTTTAGGCTCGATCCACGCAGCGGTGAGGCGAAAATTCGGTTGGAACAATAGAAGAAATGCTGGGAGCGCGCGGCTCAACGCTCTCAAGCACCGCGAGTTAGCCGATCGCGCCCGGAGCTGCCTGATCGCACCTGTTTAGGGAGGCCACATTGTGGCGGACTCAGAACGGAAGTCGCCTACTGGCCAGGGTGGTTTTGCCTGTCACGCAAACTGAAGTAAGACGCGCGCATGAGTCACGAACCTGCGGCACACCTGAGAACCTCTGAACGCTCTGGGGAGCTCGTTGAAAAGAAGATCGCCTTTTTGCTGACCGAGCTCACGCTCGAAGAAAAAATCGGGTTCGTCCACGCGAATTCCAAATTCACGATCGCGCCCGTGCCGCGCTTGGGCATTCCAGAATTCACGATGTCAGATGGGCCACACGGCGTGCGGCGAGAGATTGCCCGCGATAGTTGGGCATTCTTAGAGGGCTGCGATGATCTTTGCACTTACCTACCCACGGGAACGGCCCAAGCCGCCACCTGGAATCGAAACTGCGCCAAGCAGGCCGGAAGCGTTCTCGGCGCCGAGGCTCGCGCGCGCGGCAAGGACGTGATTCTCGGGCCCGGCTTCAACATCATTCGTTATCCACTCTGCGGCAGAAACTTCGAATATTACACCGAGGATCCGTTCTTGGCCGCGGAGATCGCGGTGCCAGCTGTGCAGGCGATTCAAGCGGAAGATACCGCCGCTTGCATCAAGCACTTTGCCTGCAACAGCCAAGAGCTCAATCGCATGCGCGTTGACGCGCGTTTGGATGAGCGCGCCCTGCGTGAGATCTATCTGCCGGCCTTCGAGGCGGCGACACAAGTTGGCGCCAGCTTAACGGTGATGGGTGCTTACAACCAGGTGCGTGGTCAGCAGGCGTGCCACCAGAAATATTTGGTGTGCGATGTGTTGAAGCGGGAATGGGGCTTTTCTGGCGCTTTCATCTCGGATTGGGCGGGCGCCACCAGCACTCATGAATCGGTGCGGTTTGGGCTGGATATCGAGATGGGCACCAACACCGACTTTGATGACTACTATTTGGCCAAGCCGTATCGGGAAGCGATCTTGGAGGGTACGTACGGCACTCTCGAGCTCAACGACAAAGTGAGCCGGGTGTTACGCGTGATGTTTGCGGTGGGCATCTTTGACAGCCAGCGCAAGCTTGGCGCGCGAAACACACGTGCCCATCAGCAGGCAGCCTACGATGTTGCCGCGGAAGGTGTGGTGCTCCTGAAAAATGAAGGGCAGCTGTTGCCCTTCAAGAAGTCGATTAAGACCCTCGCCGTGCTCGGCGACAATGCGGATCGGCTGCATGCAGAGGGCGGGAACAGTTCCGGGGTGCGGCCGGTGTACGAGGTGAGCCCGCTTGCGGGTCTGAAGAACAGGTTGGGAGCCTCGGTGGAGATTGTGCATCTGCGCGGCTACCCGGACACCCGCTTCGCGTTTGAGAGCATTCCGGGCTCGGCCCTAGTGTCGGCAGATCCCGGTTCGGGCGTCAAAGGCTGGAAGAAATTCGGCTACGCGACTGCAAACCTCGAAGGGTCGCCGACGCACGAGATGTTTGTGGAGGAAGTGCGCCTACCAGGTGATCAAGACGTGCCCGCCATGGCTGAGAGTCCGAAAAGCCTGCTTTTTACGGGGGAAATAAGCGTGCGCGAAGCGGGCGAGTACAGCTTCGCGGCTTCCAGCGCGGGTGCGCTGCGTTTTCTGATCAACGAAGAGTTGAAGTTTGAGGGCGAGCGGGAGGCTGAAGAGCGAGTTGTAGAAGTGAAATTGCAGTTGTCTCCCGGGGTGCCTTATCGCCTGCGCCTGGAGTGCCTGAACAGCGTTGCTGGTGAACAGGTTCG
The DNA here is from genome assembly GCA_038246305.1 of Polyangiales bacterium. Taxonomy (GTDB): domain Bacteria; phylum Myxococcota_A; class Polyangia; order Polyangiales; family Polyangiaceae; genus JBBRRP01. The sequence goes on from JBBRRP010000039.1 coordinate 17,347, forward strand.
CTTCGGGTGGCGAACCCCGGGGGATCCGGGGCGGTCCGAAAGCCAGGGGCTGGAAGCTGCGGTGGCGTTGGCCCAACGTGCTGACGCTGTGGTGATTTTTGGCGGGCTCAACCATTTTCACGACACGGAGGGCAAGGACCGCAATGCGTATGGTTTGCCGGGTGGCCAAGATGAACTGATCGAGCAAGTTCTCGCCTGCAATCCCAATACCGCCGTGGTCCAGATCGCCGGTTCACCGGTAGCGATGCCATGGTTGGAGCGCGCGCCGAGTGTGGTGTGGGGCTGGTATGGCGGCATGGAGATCGGGAATGTGCTGGCGGACGTGTTGTTCGGTGACGTCAATCCTTCAGGCAAGCTGCCGTTTTCAATTCCCCGACGCCTGGCTGACAATTCAGTGGTCGCGCTCGATGATTATCACAGTGAGGTGTGTGACTATTCGGAAGGCGTTTTGGTGGGCTATCGCTGGCACGACGCAAAGGGGATCGAACCGCTCTTCCCGTTCGGTCACGGCGAGAGTTACACGTCGTTCGAGCTCACGCAGCTTGAGCTTCAGAATAGCGGCGAACACACGCTCAGCGTCAGTGTCACTCTGACAAATACCGGCACCAGGTCGGGCGCCGAGGTGGTGCAGTTATACGTGGAAGATGTGGAAGCTTCTGTGATTCGTCCGCCGCGCGAACTCAAAGGGTTTGAGAAAGTGCTCCTTCAAGCGGGGCAGAGCCAGAGGATCAGCTTTCTGCTCCCAAAGCGAGCCTTCGCGTTCTGGGATGACTCCGTTCCGGGCTGGATGGTGGAGCCCGGCGAGTTTCGGATCCATGTGGGAACGAGCAGTCGGCGGCTTCCGCTGGTTGCGAGCGTCGTTTGGTAGGAGTTGTTTGGTAGTACTAGGCGGGGGTTTGGTAGGAGCGGATTTGGTAGCTTGCCTCTCTAGCCGCATCCCCTAGGAGTTGGGATTTGAGCTTCCTTTGAAGAAAGTGGTAGGTTCCACGGGTGGCGGAGCCGGAGCTTTCTCTCTTTTTGCAGTTGGGTGGCGAGCCAGTGCTCAGGCGGATCATGACCCGATTCGTTGAGCGCGTTGTGGATGACGTGATGATCGGGTTTTTCTTTCGTGATGTGGACCGCGAACGGCTGATTCAACGCGAAGTCGAGTTTGCCGCCCGGCATTTGGGGGCGGACATCGCGTACACGGGCAGGGCATTGACCGAGGCGCATGCGCCGCACCGGATCATGGGTGGCCAGTTCATGCGCAGGCTGCAAATCCTTAAGGAAACGTTGGCGGAGTTTCAAGTTGCCGACCCGATTCGAGAGCATTTTATTGAGCACACCTTGAAGCTGATGCCGCAGATTACCGGCAATCTGGCTTCGGAATGTATTTCTCCTAGCGAGAGCCTGAAGCTGCAAAGGAAGCGGACATGAGGATGAGGCCACAGGGGGCCGGGCGTTGGTGGATCGGCTTTGGATGCTCGTTGGCTATGGGCTGCCACAGTGGCGGGGCAGCGTGGACCATGGAGCCCAACGCCGTGGACGTGGATGCGGACGGTGTGGCGGCTTCTGCCCAACAGGTGGACCTGGTGACCAACGCTCAGCGTACGCCTCGGCGCGCTCAGCAGTATCGCGTCCGCTCAATCGGCGGCGATGATGGCCCTGCTGAAATGGCGGGATTGCCCGGAGGTGGGCTGCCGAGGCTGTCTGCGCGCCATTTGGACGGGCGCGTGCTCGGCACCTTTCGCAACACCTATTACGACTTTCCAAGCGAGCGGCAGTTTGAGGCTCCGGGCACTCTGCGTTCGGTCCTGAAAGACGCCGCGTGCAAGCCGATCGCCGAAGTGAGCAAAGCCTTTCACGACACGTTGTGTGTGCAGGGTAGCGGGAGGTTGGCCTCTGGTCAGACGGTGAGTTTTGCCAAGCGCGATTGCGCATGCGCAGAAGTATGTCCAAAGAGCGGGCAACGGATTTGTTACGAAGCGCTTCGGCCTGAAGCCTTCCCTTGGGGCAGAGGTGCCACGGGTCGGTCGATCACACCGCTTCTCACAGTAGCGGTGGATACCAGCATTATTCCTCTAGACACGGCCATCTACATTCCCGAATTCGATGGAGCCCCGCGCGGTCTCGAAGGGCAAGCCAAACACGACGGCTGCTTCATCGCGCAAGACCGCGGCGTTCGAGTGGTGGGCAATCACGTGGACATTTTCATGGGTGAGCCCGCGCTCACCAAGCTTTACAACGCGCTTGTGCCGAGTAACCAGGGTGTTACCCTGGTGCTCGATAGTCCGCGTTGCGCTAGGGCATCGGTTTCGGCTGAAGCGAGCCAACCCTGAGCGCCAGCGCTTTCCTTCAAAGCACACCGGCTTGTTTCAGGAAATCTTGCATCACGCGAAAGCCTTCGCTCCGGCCAATTTGCAGTAGGTGTCCGCCGGGAACACTGTGCAATGGCGCCTGAAAATGCCGCGCTAAGCGTTGGGCGTGGGTGATGGGCGTGATGCGATCCGCCCGGGCGCCAATCACCAGCGTGCGTCCTCGTTCGAGTAACGGTGGGCGCACTAGCGGAGAGACTTTGGAATAGATCTGAGTGAGCGTTTGGTGCGCACGGGAGCGCGTTTGGAAATCATCGCCGAGCTGATGCTGCTCCAGTGCAAAATCAGCAAAGGAGGCCAGCGGCACCCAAGGGACGAGGAAGTCGAGCTCACCGGAAATGGTTGCCAAGAGTGCGCTCACATAGGAACCAAGGCTCATGCCGGCAACGCCGACTTTTGCGGAGCTGGAGGCACGTAGCCAACGCACTAAATTGCCGAGATCGAAGACCGCTTGCCTGAGCCCTTCGATATTTTCTCGGGGCATTTTCGTTGGAAACCCGCGGCGTTCACCCTTGCCGAGGCGTACTCCATGAAAGGGCAACGTGAACAGCACGACATTGAGCCCAAGCTCGCTGAGCCACGCGAGTGGCCAAATCTTTTGTTCCAGAGCGTATTGCCCTGCTAAATAGCCATGAACGATCACGACCGTCGGGCGCGCTGGATCAAACGCCATGAAGCGAGCGGCCGCCGTTTGGTTCTGGGAAGGTCGAGGTGCGGGCGCAAGGTCTTTGAAGAACGGCGAGTAGTCGCTCGGCCAAGCTGCGTCCAATTGGCCCGCCGCCGTCTGCGTCAGAATCGGCGATATTTCCGCAAACGGCGCAAAATCAAACGTGCTTTCAACGCGTTGCCATTCGTCCGCGAAGTCAAAAATCTCGGTTAGGCGCGCCCCCGTTGAGCTTCGGGCGCGAACCCGTAGCGTATCTCGGCTAACGGCAACGGTGGCCGCCTCATCCACCGCGCTCGCGGCAGCGTGGATCAGGCGACGGGTCAACCCCTTTAGAATTCGGCGCACGCAGCTGTTCTCATGTACAAAGTCTCATGTGTGAAGGGTCATGGGTGAAGTGGGGGTCGCCTTAGGAAGCTGACACCACTCGCGACGAGGCTTGCGGCAATCAGCAGCATGGGCCATTCGATACCCGTCTGTTGGGTGGGTTCGTCGTGGCTCAGGAAGGCCAAGCTGAGTACTAGGCCATTATTCAGAATATGTGCGGCCATTGCTGGCAGAATCGAGCCCGTGGCGAGGCGCGCGAAGCCGAATGCCAGACCCAAAAACACGGTGCCCGCCGCTTGCGCGGGCTCGATGTGCGCCAAGCCGAAGAGCACGCTCGGCAGCACGAGCACCTCCAGCTTCGAATACCGCGAGAGTTGGTGAGTGATGACGCCGCGGAACAATATTTCTTCGGCAATGCCGGGCAACACGGCGACAGAAATCAGCAAGCTTAGAAGCTCCGGCATGGAGCTCTTGTGCGCGATCTTTGCAATCAGGATCCCCGTCGTGAGTTCTTGGCCCAGGGCGCGCCGTACCAGCTCCTCTGCGGCGCCTCCGATCGGGAGAGCCCCAAGTGACACGAGAAAGGTGCCAACCCAAGCGCGGGCGGCTACGCGTTTTTTGAAGGGTAAAGAACCCGGCAGGCGGAAGTACCACAACCAGCCAATCCCACAGAGCAAGAGCGCCAGTTGAACGGCAGTAGCGTTGACAATGAGCCACTTGGGATCGGTGGTGAGTGGTGAATTTTCAAGGTCTTTCAACACTCGAACGCTCACGCCGTGCACGGTGAGCCACTGCTGCTCCAGGAGAACCACTACCCCAGAGACATTCACATTGATGAAGATGGCGGAAAGCCAAACGATGATGGCCCAAGCTCGCGGCGGCAGCGACTGGGAGAAGGGCGGGGTCATCGGGGCTGGCTGCTGCTCACAAGTCTTGCGGCTCCTAGCTAAGAATGGGGCTGAGCGCGAGCGCCTTTCGGCACTTGGCTTGATCTCCCTGCCCGTCGCGTCATGATGCTGCCCGTGAGGCGGAATAACTGGCTTTTTTGGGTGTGCGCTCTTGGGCTTTGCCTTAGCTGTGAGGAATCGAAATCCGACCAACAGCCGAAGCCATCGCCTTTGGAAAAAGCACCGAAGATCGAGGAAGCCGAGCCAGTAGCGGCGAAGGTGAAGGGCCCGCCTGAGCTCGGGCTCGACGACATTAGTCCGCGCGTTGGTTACTCGCGGGTCGTGATCAAAGAGGAGCGAGACCGCGCGAATCTGCGTACCGAGCTCGCCGAATACAAGGAATATCTGAGCGGCAAGGATGTCCCGCTCTTAGTAGATAGAAAAGCGAGCATCCGGCTGGTCACGTATTACCTCGCTGAGCTCGGTGAGCTCGGGGTGTCATCTGTGCTGATCCGCACCGAGACGCGCAAGGAGTATCCCTCAGAGCTCCGATTTGTCCCGCAAAAACGCGCAGCGCAACCGACCGCTTGCACGCCTGTCGCGATGATTCTGGAGGATCGTGGCACGGCCGTTTGGAAGCTTTCGGGAGGCGTTGCCAGCAAACGCACCCACGGCTTAGGTGGGCCTGATCTCAGCATGACGAGCGAGACGCTCGAACGCTTTCTCAAAGGGTGCAAGGAAGACAAGCGCTTGTATATTGCTGCTCCCGAGGGGCTTGGCTGGGGCCTCTTGTTTGATCTGGCAGCTTCCGCGCAGACGCTAATCAACGTGAAACCAGACGCGACTATCCTCCTGGAGCAGCTTCCGGTGCCTGGGCACAAGGTTGACCTTTAGGGAATCAAGCCTCAGTAAAGAATCGCGCTAGATTCTCAGCGCAGGGGGCTAATGGCGCTTGCGAAGCGCCAAAAACTGCACAATGAGCGCCTCAACGTCTTGAACTTGGAAGGGCTTTTCCAGGGTGAGACCCTGAAATTCATCCAGGAACTTCTGAGTAGCTGGCGTGAACGCGCCACCCGTCATCAGCACGAAGCGTGGAGCGAGCTCGGGGGCCAGCTCTTTGATGCGCGCGAAAACCGCTGCGCCGGTTTGTTCAGGCATCATCAAGTCGCACAGAATGAGATCGAAGTCGCGGTCGCGTTCGAGTAAGGCAATCGCTCCCTTGGCACTCGTTACCGCTTGGACATCGTGGTCGCTCCCGAAGGCCAACTGGAGCGTTTCCGCCAGCAGTGCTTCATCATCAATGAACAGCACTCGGGCTGAGAGTGTGCGCACCGCCGATGCACTGGCGGGGCTTGAGCGGCGACCCGCTTCGGCTAGCGGCAGATCCAATTCGTAACAGCGTTGACCGCCCGAAGCGCGTTGCGTTAGCCGCAAATTGCCCCCGGTCGCCGAAATGGCGTCGCGTGCAAATTGCAGCCGCCCTTCGTCAATGGGGCCCCAAACGTGAGCACCCGAAACGGGCCTCTCGTTGACGATTTCCACGCTTGCCGTCTCGCCGTGCCGCTTCACCGAAAGCGAAAGTTCGGGGGAGCCGGCTTGTCGATACTCCTCGCCTGCGATCGCCAAAAGTTCAGCGACGGCGCGGGTGAGCGCATGTTGATCACCCATCACACGAGGCAAAGCAGTGTAGCGTTTGATCACGGTGACAGCATGACGCAGTTCGTTCCATGCGAGCAGCAGCGCGTGATCCAACACCACGGTCAACTCGGATTCTTCGGGCCAGGATGCTGCAGAGCTCCCCGCCGCGGTGACTTTCTTGACGATGCTTTGCATGCGACCTGCCCCCTCGTGGGCACTTCGAATATAGCCAAAAATGGTCGGGAAGGGAGGGGTAAGTGTGTCTTCGGGCAACTCTTCGATTTTTCGCAGCGCAACTTCCAGACTCGCGAAGGTGTAGGTCAGCGGGTTGGAAAGTTCGTGAAGGAGGCTTGCGACGAAACTTGGTGTTGGCCCGCCGAATTCTGTCGAACGGGATCCGGCACGCGAGGAATCTTCTGTGCCTAGGAGCACGTAGCGCTCCGGATTGCCAAATTGGACTGCTCGAAAGAGCAGCTTAGCACCGGATGCAGCTTTCCCAATGAGCGACTGGCCGGAGCTGGCTGCGAGCTTTAAGCGAGCGGCCACTGGTTCTGTGCTTTCGGCCGCCAAAATTGACTCGCCCAGCGAAGCTCCGAGGAGTTCGGTAGCGTCCTTGCCCAAGGCCCTTTCTGCCGCGCGATTGACGTAACAGATCTGTCCATCGCTGTCGGCTGTTAGCGCCGCTAAGCCTAGCAACTCGAGTAATACTCGTTCCCGCTCTTCTTCCACGTCGTGGTGGCCCTCTCCTCAAGCCTACACGTCCGGCTTCTGAACCCACCGGACGCGGACTCTTTTCCACCCAGGCCCGGCCGAAGGCAACCCCAAAAACCAGCCACTCGGTGCGGGCGAGTTCGTCTCGGCCAACAATTCGCTAACAATTCGGCTAACCTAGGCGTTCCCCATGGCTGCCCCAGGTGCTTCCACTGCACGCTCTTTAGGGCGTTATCAGCTCGTTGTTGAGCTGGGGAAGTCGCACTTGGGTAGCTTGTGGGCAGTCCGAGGGCCTGACGACGCGCTCTTCTGTCTCAGGCGACTGCCAACAGCAGGAATGGAGTCTGTTCAGCTTCAGCGCTTGGTCGATGCCGCAAGCCGCGCAACACGGCTGGTGCACCCAAACATCGGCCGAGTTCGGGAAGTGGTTCAGGTTGGAACAGAGCTTGTCGTCGCGAGTGACTTTGCTCAAGGTGAGTTGCTGCGATCACTGCTGCGGCTCTCAAATTTCTTGCGTAAACCTTTCCCGGCTGCGGTGGCGCTCAAGATAGCCAAGGATTTGCTGGGTGCTCTGAGCCACGCCGAGGTGCAAGGTATTAGCATCTCAGGGGGGATCAGCCCGGATAGCGTGTTGGTGGAACAGAGTGGCCTGGCTTTGTTCATCGATCCTTGTTTGTCGGGGCAAATGCAGGTGGAGGGATTGGCCGCGGAAGCTGTGGATGCCGTCGCGTACCAAGCGCCTGAGTCGATTGCTGGCGGCTTGAGTCGAGCTGCGGATATCTTTAGCGTGGGCGTGCTTTTGTGGGAGATGTTAACTGGTGGACGCAGGTTATTCACAGGTGCAACCCGGCTAACGGTTCTGGCTCGGCTCGAAACCCTTGAAATAGTCGAGTTAAGTGGCTTTAAGCTCCCGGGTGGGAAGCGGATTTCTCCCCAGGTTTCTGCGGTAGTTTCACGCGCCCTCAGTCGGGAACCTGAGAAACGTTTTGGCAGTTTCGCGGAAATGAGCGCTGCACTCGACGCAACCGAGGTGCCGATTGGGGTGGGTGAGGTGCAGGCCTTTTTGAAGGAGTTGGCTGGCAACGCGATTCAGGCTCGGGAGAAGTTGATTGGGCGTCGCGGTGCCGAGGGCCAATCTCCCGCGCCGCCAGCCGCAGTCCCCTTGGCAACAGGGCAACTCGACAAAGCGCTTGTTACTCCTCCCGCGCCGCCGCCACCGCCGGTTCGAGACGCAGCTGCTGCTGGGAAGCCCGCGAGGCGCACGATTCTCGGGATGGCACCACCGAAGCCTGCGGATGTGTTGCGTGCTTCCCAGATGGTTTCCCATTCCGAGGTCGAAGCGATCGAGCCGTCGATTGCCGCTGGGCCTCCGATACAGCGTGCGCCTGAGCCAGCCTCCGAAGGCGAAATGGCCAGCGAGCTGCTTGAGGCTTTGGAAAGGGAGCCTTCCTCCTCGACCGCATCCGCTGAGCCCTTCCCGCCACAGGCCGAGCGCTTTCCCACGCGGCCAGTCAGCGCAACCCGGTCGACCACCGAAGAGGAGCAGACCCTACCGATCAGCCCGGTGCGGCTCGACGAGATCCTCACGGCGATCAAAGGTCCGGAGCTTGGCGGGATGGATGGCGAAACGACGGATGTCGATCGTCGCCCGAGCGAGCATCAGCTATTGGGCTCCCTCGTGCGCGAGGTGCTAAATACCCTGCCAAACGAGGACGGACACACCGAGCAGACGAAGCTGAGCATCGGAATAGTTCCAGGTCCGGCCCGGCCGAAGACCAAGAGCTTGCTTTGGATAGCGGCCGCGTTGATCGCGTGCTTAGCGTTGTGGTTGGGTTGGCGTTTAGTTGTTGGTGCGAAGCCGAGTCAGGCAGAAGCCTCGGTGGCGAGCGTCCCGAAGGCACAGGCAGTGCCCGCAGTTAGCCCGCCGGTTGAGAAAAGTGAACCTGTGGTTCCTGTTCCGGAAGATGCAGCGCGTACATCAACGATGAAACCGGTGGTTGTGGCGCCTCCGAAACGCTCAGTGCCCGTTGCGCCACCGATCCCTGAGGCCAAGTCTAAAGCGCCCCCGAAGCTGTCGCCGCCGAGAGTGGCGCTCCCGAAGCCGTCGCCCCCGACCGTGGCGCCCCCTAAGGCTGCTCGCCCCGTCCTGCCCAAACGCGCTTCGCAGCCTCGCACTCCTGCCCCCAAGACTGATTTCACGCCATCAGGCATTTGACACGCGGATCCCTATTAGACCCATGGCTGGACACGAACGGAAACTTTGAAAATGATCGCTCCCCGCAGCTTCCTCGCCCTGACCGCTCTGTACTGTGTTTTGGGCTGTGTTTTAGGATTTTGTACCCCAGCGTTGGCCGAAGGTGCCGACATTTTGGCTGCTACCCCCCAACAAAAAAAGACAGCCACCGATAACTACACGGCGGGCATGCTCAAGTTTCAGAAGAAAGACTTTGGCCTGGCAATGGCCGATTTTGAAGGATCGTACGGCGCTGTGAAGAGCCCGAATGCGCTGCTCATGGTGGCGCGCTCGTTGATCGAGCTCGGTCAGCTTTCGGAAGGATATCGTCGCCTTCTGCAAACGGAGCTTGAGGCCGCGGAGGCGAAAAAGACTTCCAGCAAGTACGAAGCCACCGAAGTGGCGGCGCGTGAGGCGCGCCTAGAGCTAGGAAAGAAGCTGGGCATGCTGACGCTCAAGCTGCAGGGCACGTTGCCCGGCGATAAAGTGCTGCTTGAGGGAAGAGAGCTTGGAGCCGATGATTGGAAGGAGCCAGTCCCCGTGATGCCTGGAGTGGTGGAGGCCGTCTTTCAACGCGGCGAGACACAGCAGAAGAAGAGCGTTGAAGTGCAAGCTGGTGGCAGCGCAACCCTCGAAATCAACGCCACGGAGCCCAAAGCATCGCCCCCAGCTGAGCCAAATTCCAAGCTAATGCTTGAAGCCAAAGCCCCCGAAGCTTCCGCGTCGAAAACCCTCTTTTATGTGAGCGGCGGAGTTGGAGTGGCTGGGGTGGCTACGTTTGCGTATTTTGGTGCCCGCAGCCGTTCGAAATACAACGAGCTTGAGCGTGCCTGTCCGGGCGAGATGCTGTGCCCGGCAAGCCTGGCGACCACCCGCGATGAAGGCAAGCAAGCTCAGGCGATTGCGAATATTGGGTTAGTGCTGGGCATTTTTGGCGCTAGCTCGGCGGCGTTCTTCTATCTCTCCGCGGATCCTTTGCCCGCCAGCGCGGCCCCGGTTGCGCGCGTCACGAATATTGGCGTCGGGCTAAATTCAGTGGTTTTGAACGGGAGCTTCTAATGAGTAGACCTTGGATTTTAGCTGCGCTCGGTTTCATTGGGCTCGTCTGTGCGGGAGCTTGCACACAGAATTTTGAAAGCTTTGAATTTGGCCAGGCGGGTGCGGCTGGAAAGGCCACGGCGCAGGGTGGCACGCCCACTGGCGGGAGCGGGGGCAGCGGAGGCAGCGGAACAAGAATCGGAACAGGCAGCAAGGTCGCTACGGGCGGCGCAGGCGGTACGGGCAGAGGCCAGTTCGCTTTGTGAGCCCGCTCCGAGCGCTTGACGCCTGAGGCCCCAGAAGCCACGCTGCTTCGCCCGAGCCACCAGAAGAGCCTTGCGTGTGACCACCTCAGAACCCAAGAGATCCCGCAAGTCCGAGCGCGCTTCGGAGCCCGATCCAGAAGTGGAGCCTGAGGGCGGGGAGTCCGATCTCGACAACCTTGACGATCTGTCGGTCGAGGCAGAAGCCGTGTTTTCGGATGATGTGCCTGTGCGAGCCATTTTGCCGGCTGAAAGGCGCAGCGCGCTCGCCAAAACGGACGCGCTGGCCGTCTACATGCGTGAGGTGCAACGGCATCGCTTGCTCACCGCCGAGGAGCAACACGAGCTGGCCGTAAGGTACACCAAGACGGGCGATGTGGATGCTGCCGCGCAGCTGGTGACCGCCAATTTGCGCCTCGTGGTCAAGATTGCGTACGAGTACCGTCGCGCCTACCGCAACATGATGGACCTCGTGCAAGAGGGGAACATCGGCCTGATGCAGGCGGTCAAGAAGTACGACCCCTATCGAGGTGTGAAGCTTTCCAGTTACTCAGCCTGGTGGATTCGGGCGTACATGCTGCGATTCATCCTGAATAACTGGCGCATGGTGAAAATCGGCACCACGCAGGCCCAGCGAAAGCTCTTTTTCAATCTCAACAAAGAAAAAGAAAAATTGCTCGCGATGGGTATCGTGCCCACGCACGGCGAAATCGCGAAGCGCTTGAATGTGGATGAGCGGGATGTGGTCGAGATGGATCGCCGTCTGGCTCGGGGGGATGCCTCCCTGGATGCCACCGTTGGTGATCCAGATGGCAAGCAGACGACCCGCATGGATCTCTTGCCGGGCGACGGAACGGCACCCGATGAAGCTGCGGCAGGGGCCGAGCTGCAGGAGCTCGTGCGTGTTCATTTGGACACTTTTCGGGGTACGCTCAAAGGCAAAGATATTGAAATTTTTGATGACCGTTTGGTCTCCGATGAGCCGCTCACGCTGCAAGAATTAGGCGATCGATTTGGTGTTTCGCGCGAACGCGTGCGCCAGCTGGAAGCGCGCTTGACGGGCAAGCTGCGAGTTTTTCTCGAAGAGAAGCTGGGCGACGCCGTTCGAGTCCAGGGTTGAGGCGCCATGGCGCCCGAGCTCTACATCGTCGCGACTCCTATCGGGAATCTCGGGGATATTACAGCGCGCGCGATCGAGACGTTGCGCCGAGTTGACTGGGTTTTGGCTGAGGACACACGCCGGACTCGGGCGCTCCTTTCACACTTGGGGATCTCCAAGCAGGTAACCCGCGTCGATGCTCATTCGAGCCCTTCGGCCTTGCAGTCCGTCGTGGAGCGGATCGTCGAGGGTCGTTCGGCGGCGCTGGTGACTGACGCTGGTGTGCCTGCGGTGAGCGACCCAGGAGCATTGCTCGTCGCAATGGCTGATGCTGCCGGGGTGAAGGTGGTGTCGGTGCCCGGCCCGAGTGCGGTCACGGCCGCGGTGGCCGTCTCAGGTTTCACGGGGGGAGCGTTCTTTTTTATGGGTTTTTTGGCGCGCAAAGGGAAAGAACGACGCCGCGAGCTCGATCGGATCTCTACCATACCGGAGCAAGTGGTTCTGTTCGAATCACCGCACCGGTTGAGGGCCACGCTGGCCGAGCTTGCCGAGCGCACACCCGATCGCCCAGCGATGGTGGGCCGTGAGCTGACCAAGCAGCACGAGGAACTGGTCCGAGGCAGCTTGGCGGAGCTGGCGGAGCGCACGGAGTGGCGCGGTGAAATCACGCTGGTCCTCGGCTCGATGGCGCCGGCCGCCTCCGCCCCCATCGACGAATCGGAGCTGTTGGCGGCGATTTCCGGGAAGATTCAAGCAGGGCATGCCGCCCGGGACATTGCTCGGGAGCTCGGGCAGAGCTTGGGTCTGCCGCGCCGCGACATTTATGAACGTGTTTTGGACCTGCGCGGTGCGCGGGCAGGCGGCGGGGCGGACGAAGACGAATAAGGCTAGCTTTCGTCAGCACAGCGCGGGCTCGGCCCCCGTCCAAGTCTGTGGTATTGGGGGCGCATCGTGTTTGACGCTATAAGTAAAGGTTTCCGTGAGGCTCAGAACCGGCTCGCCGGGCTCACTGAGCTCGACGAGAAGAACATCAAGCCGGCTTTGAAAGAGGTTCGGCAGTCGCTGCTCGAAGCCGACGTCGAATTAGGCGTTGTGAAGCGCTTCCTCGCGAACGTGGAGGAAAAAGCCATCGGGCAAACGCTCCGCACCCGAGTGAAGCACGCAGGGGAAACGCGCAGCGTCTCGGCGGCTGAGGCCTTCGTCAAGATTTGCCACGATGAGCTGGTTGAGCTCATGAGCGATCCCGGCGCCGGGCTTGTTTTTGCTGAAGGCGGGCGCACGAAGTTGATGATGGTGGGCCTGCAAGGTTCCGGCAAGACGACGTCTTCCGCGAAGCTCGCATTTTACCTGACGCGTGAAAAAAAGAAGCCGCTCCTGGTGGCTGCCGACATGCAACGCCCGGCTGCGGTAGAGCAACTCAAGGTTCTCGGCGAAAAGATCAGCGTTCCAGTTTTCAATATTCCGGGTGAATCGCCGGTGAATATCTGCCGCGCTGCAGAAGCCGAGGCTAAGAAGCTTGGCTGCGATGTGATCATTTACGACACCGCCGGTCGGCTCGCGATCGATAGCGCTCTGATGCAAGAGCTCGAAGAGATCAAGGCTGCCATTCGGCCCGACAATATTCTGTTAGTCGTCGACGCGATGATTGGCCAAGATGCGGTTCAGACGGCGCGCGGCTTTCACGATCGTCTGAAGCTCACCGGTGTGGTGCTCACCAAGCTCGATGGTGATGCGCGCGGTGGTGCGGCCCTCAGCGTGAAAGAAGTGACAGGTGCGCCAGTGCTGTTCGTGGGCATGGGCGAAACCACCGATAAGCTTGAGCCGTTTCGTCCGGAGGGGATGGCGAGCCGCGTGCTCGGCATGGGCGATGTTGTCGGCTTGATGCAGGATTTTGAGGAGGTGATCGATAAGAAGCAGGCGGAAGAAGACGCCATGCGCATGTTGAGCGGGCAGTTCTCGCTTGAAGATTTCTTGAGCCAAGTAAAAATGATTCAGAAGATGGGCTCGCTCAAGGATCTCGTGGATAAAATCCCGGGTATGGGCGGCATGCTGCCCACTGGCGTCAATTTGGACGATAAGGAACTCACGCGCATCGAGGCCATGATCCAGTCGATGACGAAGAATGAGCGGCGGGATCCGCAGGCTTTGATCCGAGAGCCCTCGCGCGTGAAGCGTATTTCGCGCGGCTCCGGGCAGCCTGAAGCCGGCGTCGGCGAGTTGGTCCAAAAATTCATGTTCATGAAGCAGATGATGGGCGGCATGAGCGGCAATCTGGGCATGATGGGCAACATCCCGGGCATGAAGCAGCTGGCCCAAGTACGCAATATGAAGAAGGCCATGAAGGGCGGCATGCCCAATATGCCAGGCTTTCCTGGTATGCCCGGCATGGGGATGCCGGGGATGGGCGGCATGGGCGGTCTGCCTGGGATGGGCGACCTGGCCTCCCTGTTTGGTGGCATGCCAGGCATGGGTGGACAGGCTCCGCCCGCACCGCGCATGAAAACGCTCTCACGCGTGGAGCGCAACGCGAAGAAGAATCAACGCAAGCGCGAACGCGATGCCCGCAAGAAATCGAAGAAATAGCGCGCTTTTCTCGCTAATTCGCCAGCGTTGGGCGCCGGGCTTGGTGTGCGGAGTGCTCCTCAGTTGCAGCGGAGAAGCTGCGCGGGCCAAGCGAGAGAAGGCCCGGCTTTCAGAGTACATTCTCGCTTCTGCCCCCGCGGCACTGAATCGCTTGGACATCGATTTCGAAGGTAAAGCCAAGCTGCTCGGTTACAGGATTCAGCCAGGGGGGACCCTGAAACCTGGAGCGGCAGTAAAACTGACGCTGTACTGGCGAGCTGAGCAAGACATGGAGAACGGTTGGAGCGTGTTCACCCACCTCTTGGACGCATCTGGCGACCGCATCGCCAATCTGGATGGTAATGGTCCCCTACGGCAGTGGGTCACGCCGGGTGAAACGCAAATGCTCGGCCCAGCAGATTGGGATCCCGGTCGAGTTTACGTGGACGAGACTGAGTTCACGCTGCCGCTTGAAACCAAGACAAGTAGTGTCCAGTTGGTGGCCGGCATTTTCAGAGGTGAACAACGTTTAGTCCCAGTCTCTGGCCCTCACGATCGACAACAGCGCGGCATCGTCGCCACCCTCGCCGTGGATCTGGGGAAACCTGCTTCGCCCCCTCAACCGAAGCTTTCCAGCGTGCTTCCGCTCTTGCGTGTCCCAAAGTTGCCTGAAGGCGTAGCACTGAAGATCGACGGGATCTTGGATGAGCCCGCTTGGCAAACGGCGGGAGCGACGGGTGGCTTTGTCGATTCAGGAACGGGAGAAGTTAATCCGGAAGCGCCAATCGCGGCGCGCGCCAAGCTGTTGTGGGATGCGGAGGGGTTCTATGTCGGGTGCGTGGTGCGCGATGCTGACATCGTGGGCACGTTCAAGCCGGGCCATTCCGATCAGAAGCTCTGGACCAAAGACACCGTCGAGATCATGATCGATCCGGAGGGTGATGGGGACAACCGAGATTATTACGAGATAGAGGTCAACCCACAAAATCTCGTCTTTGACTCGCAATTTGATGCTTACAATCTCCCGCACGACGAAAAAGCGCAGACCTTCGGCCATCAAGGATGGCAATCCCACCTCAAGAGTGGCGTGCGGCTAGAGGGCACGCTGAACAATCCCGCGGATAAAGATCAGGGCTATAGCGTTGAGCTGTTCATTCCTTGGAAATCTCTGACCCTCGCTCAGCGTCGGCCTCCGCTTCCAGGCGATTCGTGGCGGATGAACGTGTATGCGCTGACCCAGGGTGCAGCGGTTGCTTGGTCGCCTATTCTTGGGCAGGGCAATTTTCACAAGGCTTCCCGCTTTGGCAGAATTGTGTGGAGTGAAGCTGCGCAGGGTTCAGAAGGGGTTGCGCCAGCAGCGGCGAGTGCGAGCGCACCTGGGGTTTTTCCGCTGCGGAACGATCGCGAAAAGGTTTTCGAACGGCTCCGCTCGGCTGAGCCACTTCAAGATCGTTTGCAACGGGCTTTGGAGCTGCGTCGTCAGGCTCCTTGAGTTCAGGTGGGAGGGCGCTTTCATCTCGTTGCGGGAAGGGCGAGCGTCGTCAGTGTGGGCATTGAGCTTGCGGAACAGAAGCTGGTCACCGGAAGCCGGAGGCGGCTTCTTCGGGGCGGAGATCTTGTCTTATGCTCGACCCCTGGGAGGCGTGAAAGGGCGTGCATTTCAACCGGTCGTGCGTCGACCCGCGTGCGTTTCGACGAGCCTGAGCGTAAAGTACGAGCATGCTGAGCGCATCTGCGGCCCCCAGAATGAATGCCCGTGCATTCCTTGACTGGGAGAGGAGCCAGACGGAACGCCATGAATATTATGGCGGTGAGGTGTTTGCGATGGCCGGCGGCAGCCCGCGCCACAACGCGCTCTCGGCCGCGATTCTGGGAGAGCTCCGAACTGCGCTTCGTGGTTCCGGATGCACCGTGCTTTCCTCCGATCAGCGCATTTCGGCAAAGGAAGCGAGCCACTTCGTTTACGCCGACGCAAGCGCGGTGTGCGGAGAGCTTGAATTGTTAGCAGGTAGTCCGGATGTGATCACGAATCCGAGTATGCTGATTGAAGTTCTTTCGCCTAGCACCGCCGAATATGATCGCGGAATCAAATGGGATAGCTATCAGCGCCTCGCGTCGGTAAAGGATTTTGTGTTGGTTTCTCAAGATGAGCAACGCTTGGAGCATTACCGGCGGATGCCGGATGGAGCTTGGAGCTATCGTTTGATCGAAGGGGACGGGGCACTTCAACTCTCTTGCGGAACTCCAATCATGCTGAGCTCGATTTACGAGGGAGTTTTCGAGTTAGCTGCAGGGCAGCGGGTGTGAGCAGGCGGTGAGCGAATTTACATTGCCGCCGTCCGGGAGGCGCGAGACCTTGAGCGAGGCACGCGCGACGAGCCTTCCACCCGATTTTATCGTGCTGATGGGGCCCCCCGGCGTGGGTAAGAGCCACTTCGGCGAGCTCCTGGCGGATCGCTTCGAGGCCGAATAGGTTAACGGCGAGTTGATGCTGCTTGAACGGTACGGGTCAACGGAGGCTTTTCTCAAGCACAAGGCAAAGGCGCTGGGTGAGTTCTTTCAGCACATTCGGGGGAGAGCTCGAGTGATGGCGTCATCATGTACGGCAAGCAGGTGCGATTGGGCATCTTGCGCCAAGATCAGTTCGCCGATGACAATGAGCGCATTGTTGATGTCGCGATGCGCGGGGGATAAGGCGGTCTTCGCCGCGCTACGGATGGGTTTCCCCAACCTGGGGTGCCAGTTTCCGGCAACGGTGGGACGTGGCATGGAGACGAGGTGGGCATCGGAATTCCCGAAATCGCAAGGCTGTGCGGCGTCTCCATCGCCACGGTGGATCGCGCGCTGCACGATCGCCCCGGCATTTCAGAGGCTACTCGCGCCAGGATCACCGGAAACCGTGTCCGGTCGCTAGAATAGTGCTTACCTGTTGGGTAGGAGAGCGGCCTTGGCACGCCCGAGCGAAACAGTGGGAAGGTCTAACATGGAGAAGTTCTGCAACGTCACCGTGCTCTTGAAGCCTGCTGCCGACTTGCCCGGCGTTTGGACGGCTCACTGCCTGCACCTCGACTTGGTAACTCAAGGCGAGGGGTTTATCGGGGCGATGGCTGCCATTCGGGAGGCCGTTCAGTTGGTCCTAGACGTTGACCTCTCCGAAGGTCGTGATCCACTCACTCGACCCAGCGCGCCAGAAGAATATTGGTCGCAGTTTTCCGAGGTGGTGAAACACGGCGCTCCCTTTGATTCGATTGCCGCGGCAGATATGGCTAGCGTGTCCGCAGTTGTTACCCAGCTGAGAATTTCGCGACCGTTACACCCAGCGCTCGATGCTGAGTTCTTTGAGACACTTCCGGACCCATGGGTGATTGCCAAAGTGCGGGGTTCAACTCAGCAACCTTCGCATTGCTGAGCCATGCCGGCGCGCCTCTCCGCCAATGTCTTTCCTGTTCCGGCCTACAATGGCCGCAAGAGCGAAATAGGAGACGAGTACATTCGGGCTCTCTGCCGTCACTTTGAGATTGAGCCGCAGGAGTTTTATCGAAAGCTGCGGAGCTAATCTCCGCTGAAGTCCGCGGTGTTAACCTCCACGCTCGCCAATGCGTCGACGGCCGTGACCGTCCCCAGCTCGAGCGCCTCTGCAGGTATATTACCCGCCCGCCTCTCGCTTAGGAGCGCCTGGAGCTCCGTCCCGATGGCAAGCTTGAGCTCACTCTCAAAAACATCTGGAAAGACGGCACCCGCGCCATCCTCCTCAACCCCCGCGACCTCATCATCCGCCTCATCGCAGCTATCCCACCTCCGCGCTTTCATCTGGTGCGGTATTTTGGAGTGCTTTCAAGCCACTCCAAGTTTCGCTCAGAGGTAGTCCCTGAGCCGCCACAGGATTCTGCCGCTTTCAAGCCGCCCCCGGCTTCCGGCGACCAGCTCGAGTTCCCCAAGCTCAACGCCCACACGGACGCTCGCCCTTCCCTCAAACGCTGGGCCTGGCTGCTCGCTCATGTGTTCCGGGCTGACCTTGATACTTGTGTGCACTGCGGCGGGCCCATGCGCTGGCTCGAAGCCGCCACCACCGAGCAGGCTGCTGCCTCGCTGCTCGCCAAGCTGGGTCTCGCTCCTCAACCTCCTCCGACGCCACCGCGGGTTTTGGTCGGGCAGCTGAGGTTTGGGTTCTGTTGAGGGGCTGAAGCCGGGCTCTGGTTGCTCTTGGGGGTGCCGCTCCCTTTGCTGGAAGTGAGCACCCAAGGGCGGAGATCTATTTGCGCGGGTATCCTGCTGGCTCTTGAGCTCAGCAAGTCGGGGGTGTTCAGGGCTCTTGGGCCAGCGGTGTCCTGGTTTGCAGGGATCGGACCCTCCTCGGCTAGCTGGCCTGGCCTTCTTTCTATCTCATTTCGCCAGGTCGATTGTCTTATGCTCACCACCCTGAACTGTTCGTGCCGTGGGCCGAAATTACGGTCGGTCGGGGCAGATCGCTTTTCATGGATTTCGTGGAGTTTCGTTTCCGCCTGGCGCCCAAAATCGGCGTGCGCATCTACGGCAAGGCGGGGCAGGTGATCGAGTGGCTCGCCGGTGCGGCGTGGCCGACAGATGGGATGCGCGACGTTGCGCAGCGCTGACCATCATTCCCGCGCAGGCGGCAAAGCAATTCTTGCCCTAAATGATGCGAGAATTCGTTGCGGTGACTTCTGGAAAAATTGGGATCGGCATCGGATCAAACGCGGGTGTTAGGCTGCGGGTGCTTAGGGCTAACCGGTATTTCCAGACCTGCGATTGGGTCCGAGTCCGGGTGAAAAAAAATCTGCTGGCTGCCCCTGAAGGCGACCAGTCGATTGATTGCCATAGCTTCTTGGGCTGCGGTGGCCCACCCAGCGCACGCCCATGCAGCTCTACACCCTACCGTTCGCCGGGACAGCTATGCGCGCCGAAGGCCCGAAGAAGGCGTGCTCTACCAGGCCGTGCAAGCACTTTGGCCTGAGGTGCTGGAAGACCTCGCCGAGCAGGGTGGCCTCCCGAAGTTTGTGGTGCGCGAGTTCGAGGAGTACTTGCGCTGCGGGCTCTTGTCCGCAGGCTGCCTGCACCTCGTGTGTCGCAGCTGCGGTCACTCGCAACTTGTAGCTCTCTCCTGCAAACGCCGCGGATTTTGCCCTTCTTGCCTCGGTCGCCGCATGGCGGACACCGCGGTTCACATGGAGCAGCAGGTGTTGCCCCGCGTCCCCGTGCGTCACTGGATTTGCTCCTTGCCCTGGGGCTTGCGTGCGTTGCTAGGCTATGACCGCGTCCTCGCCGCGCTTGTCGTGAGTGCCTTCGCGCACGAGCTCGACCGTTCGCTCTGCAAAAGAGCCAAAGCCATGCTCGACCTCCCAAGCGTTGCCGATGCCCACACGGGCGCCATCGCCGCCGTGCAGAGAACTGACAGCGCTAGACCTCGACTACCTGAGTCATCTAGGATGGGATTCGGACGACGCGCGATCTGCCGGAGTTGGTGGCCGAATGCACGCCGAGCGGGATTCGAACCCTCGGAACGGCATTGGCAAAACCTTCAAGCGGCACACGACCTTGCGGCCAATGCCCGGATATAATAGGGCGAAATCGAGTAGCAGGCCCTCTCCGCTGGTCCCCGTGAGTCGACGTGAATCGACTACGCTTGGGCAACTCGGGTTGTGCGCTCAATCACCGTCCGGTGAACGTTGCTCCAACTCTGAGAAGTGAATCGGCATAACGGGGAGCAGCTCGGGCGCACCCGCGGGTGCCAGCTGGCCATCCATATAAAGGGCCCGCCAAGCGGATATTTCCTCAGATCTGGGCCCAGTCGGTTCAACCACCGCGGTTCGGTTCACACACCTTCCTAGCGCACGGTCAACAGCGCAGCGACGGCCCGTGCAATCAACTCAGGCGTCACATAAAGCCGGCCCTTGTTAGGCAGATGTTCGAGCGCGCGGAGGGCTTCGTCGACTGAAACACGTTTGCTTCGCGCCGCCTCGAGAATCAGGCCAATCGTTCCAACAGCCACGACTCCCACCGACAAGCACGCTCGGCGCGCCGCAGCGTCGTCCGTCAGCAACAGCGAGCCTGGGTGCTTCAGGGCGAACGCGATCGCTGCCGTCTCGCCCAATTGCAGCGAGAATTTGGCTTGAAGGTCCGGATCTATATCGACCACGGGTTCTCTCTCTAGGCGCGGGTCGGCGAGCGCCTGTGGCGCATGCTGAGTGATCTCAGTCCAGACTTGCTCGACCACGTGAATGGGCGTCGGCGGTAAGCCCCACGACAGACACCCGATCCAGTGAAGGTGGAGGATCGGGCCGGCGTCGGCGACGACGATCACGAATCGAATCGATGCCCCGTGGCCCAGGCAATGTCGGCGAGCAAGTTCGTCTCAGTGATCGGCTCGCTCTCGAACGGCTGCGTGGCCGCCAGCGCCTCGGAGGTGACAATCACTCGGACCTCGGCGCCGTCCGGAAGGTGCACGGACGCCGGAAGCTCAACCTTGCCGTCCTTGACCACGCCGACCAGTTCCATGCCCAACCTTATCACCTGCCCGCCACGGCGTCCTGAACGAGCGCTGGGCCGGGAAAAACCGTGGACTTCGTGGCCCTGGCACTTTCAAGGTCCCCGCGGAGGGCACCGCTACCTGGCGGAGGTGCGACAGCGAGGTAAAGATCGGCGTCCTTCGCTGTGGCGATGTCGAATCCCTCGACGGCCAAGTTCGGCCACCCCTGAGCTAGCCCATTTGCCGGATATCGCCCTAGACGCTTGGCGAGGGGCAAGCGGCCGCGCTCCGCGGCCGCGGGGGAGGGCATCCAATCCATTCGGTGGCGCACCTTACTTTAGAATCCGTATCGGATTTTCGCCGAGCTCTGGGATTGTTCACAGTGCGCCAACGCGGCGCGGCTGGCACGGAGCTTCGACTCGGCGTTCATCAAATTTTCTAAGATCGCTTGAGGCTTCGTGGTTGCTGTTGGGTCCGAACTGGTTCTGAGTGCCACCCTGACAGCGGCCGTTTCGTTCAGGCTCTCGACGTAAGTCGTGTACGCCTCCAGGCAGAGGCGCTTCAATGCACAAGCTGGTTCGACACTGCACGGCACTTGGCGGAGCGTCTTCAGTAGCAGCTGTTTGTTCGAATTGGAGGCGTTCCTCAGCTGATCGATCGCGAACGAAACTTGCGCCGTTTGGGTACGCTCCAAGGCGTTGCCCTCGGCTCGGCGCGAGCAACCCGAAGCCGCCAGGCTCAAAGCCAGAACAAAACCCGAAAAGGCGCTAGCGAAGCTTTTAGCGGAGAAGCTACTCACTTCGCGGGGCAGGGCCCATCTGGACTCTTTCACCGATGTACGAACCGATCAGGGTGAACATGACCCCCAAGAACCCAAGCAGAATGTACATGAAGCCAGGCATCGTTTTCACGGTCTGGAACATGTGCAGCAGGAAGGAAGTGGGCATCGCCACAAGAAATACCGCGGCCACGGGCTCCACAAAGGTTTTTCCGGGGCTCACGAGGCCAATCAAAAGCCCTCCCAAGAACCAGGTGGGAATTGAAATCACCATTCCCACGTAGCCTTCGAAATCCAAGAAGCGGAGCATCATGGGCAAGCCCATGAGCAGGGCGATGGTGACCACCACCATGATGGCCAGGGACACGCCAAACCACTTCACGCTGAAGCCCTCTTGCTGGTAGCGGCGCTCCAGCTCCTCTTGGCGGGACATCACCCGCTTCAGATCTTCGATCTTTGCGCCACACGAGACGCAGCGGTCATTCGCTAGGGGAGCTTGATTCTTGAAACCGCAGAAGGGGCAGATAATTTGTTTTGCCTGTGCCATGAAACCTCAAGTTAAAAAGGATACCAGTCGAAGCACTGCCGTACAGGGGTCAGGGTTCGGAGCGCCTCTTCAGTGTGCTGGCTCAAGGGCCGATGGAACCTCTGCAGGGTTCCAGTGTCTGCTCGGATATCTCCTCTCCTCCTACCTCAGCAGCTGAAGCAACCCGGGATCTTGCGACGCTCCCCCGCTCAAATAGCCTTTTGCGTTGGCTGACCGCCTTTCTCTTGGGCCTGACACTGTTGGCAAGCGCCGCGATGGCGTTGGGTTTGCGTCACGATGCCGCCTTTGCGCTGACCGCGGGAGCACCGCGTGACCTGGGGGAGCTCGGTAAGGTTCGGCCTTCTTCCGAGCTGGCGAACCAGTGGGTGCGGGCCCAAACGGTGCTGGCGGATGTATCGCTCGATTACCGTCGCCCATTCGAGGATTCCACCTTTCGACTGATCCCGGTCGCGGGAGATGCGCAGATTTTTGTCCAAGTTGAAGTCCTACCGGAGGCGGAAAAATTCATTATGCCGTCGTCTTTCGTCGGACGGCTGCTCCCTCTCACGCAGCTTGGCGTTAACCACTTGGGCTTGAAGTCGGCGCTGGAAGCGCGCTTTGGCAGTGGCGCCAGCGGTGCGTGGGTCTTATTGGACGGAGAAGCGCCGGTCACGAATCGTTGGGCGCTGGGCTTCGCCGTGCTCTGTCTTGGATTTTCCGTCTTCAGCGCGCTTGGACTCGTGACATTGTTTTGGCCTAGGCTGCGACCGTCGCATGCGGAAACCAAACCTCAAGCAGCGTGAAGTTCTAATCATCGGTGGAGGTGTGATGGGTTGTGCGTCCGCGTGGCGCCTGGCAGCGCACGGGATCAAGGTGACGGTGCTTGAGCGAAGTGTACCTGGAGCCGAGGCCAGCTCCGCCGCCGCAGGGATTTTGGGTGCCCAGGTGGAAAGTCACCAGCCGGGGCCCATGCTTGAGCTCGCTTTGAAGAGTCGAGGTTACTTTGGCAGCTGGTCGAAGTTGCTGAAGCGCGAAACCGGGATTGATATTGGGTACCGAGAGGGTGGCGTGCTCCGGGTTGGATTCGTGCGCGGAGACCTGCAAAAAGCTTGTCAGGAGGCGGTTTGGCAGCGTCGACGCGGCTTGCCTGTGACCAGCCTGAATCAGCGTGGGATTCGCGCGCTGGAGCCACAGGTTTCAGAGGAGCTGCTTTCAGGCCTCCACTACGAAGGCGATGCACGCATCGATCCAGTGCTGTTTTCGAAGGCGTTGCATGTGGCGGCACGTCAAAAGGGGGCTCAGTTTATCACCTCAGCACCTGTGTTAGCCGTTCAGAGTGAGGCTGGGCGCGTGCTCGGCGTGGCTCTGGAAGGAGGGGAGATCATCCGTGCAGAAACGATCGTGGTGGCGGCGGGAAGTTGGACCACACAGATTGGCGGCCTCGCCTTAGCGCTGGATGCGATTCGTCCAGCGCGCGGACAGATCATCGAGCTTTCGCACCCCGAGCGTTTGCTCAATCGAAGCGTGTTTGCGCCCAACTGCTACCTGGTGCCACGCGATGACGGGCGCATTATTATCGGCTCCACGGTGGAATTTGCCGGCTATCAGAAAGCTGTGACGGCGGGAGCCGTGGCGCAGTTGCTCACGTCTGCTTTAGCGGTGGTTCCTGAACTGAAAACAGCCACGCTCTCAAAGACGTGGTCCAATTTTAGGCCATTCACTCACGATGAATTGCCCCTGCTCGGCAAAGGTAAAAGTGAGGGGCTGCTTTTCGCTTCGGGGCATTATCGGAATGGTATATTGCTCGCGCCGGTCAGCGCAGAGACAGTGCTGGCGTTAACCTTGGGGAGGAAGACACCGATCGCGCTTGATGCTTACGATCCGGGTCGAAGCCTTGCCTGATCGGGCTTTGTCGACCGTTGCCCGCGCAGGAGCGGCTGGCATTGGTGCCGATGCGACCTTGAGGCTAAGCTCTGTCGCATGTCACGATGGTTAGTTGGTTTTGGGTTGGTCCTTCTAGCTTGTGGTTCCAACACTGAGAGCGTGAAGAAGTCAGTTTGTGTCTCCGAAACGCGTTGGACGGGTGACAACGAGGGCAGTGCGGAAATGCGCCCCGGGCATGATTGCTTGAGTTGCCATGCTCAGACGGGAGGGCCAAGGTTCGCGGTTGCCGGTACGGTGTACGGTGACGCGCACCAGTCCGATGACTGCTTTGGGCTCGAAGGAGCCAGTGTGCGGATAACCGGCGCGGATGGCACCGTCACTGAATTAGGGACCAACGGCGCCGGCAACTTCTACGCGGGGCCTGGCGGCGAAATCAGCCTGCCTTACACCGTCGCCATCCTGTACAACGGCCAGGAAACGAAGATGATCACCCCACAGACCGAGCTCTCCTGCAACAGCTGCCACACGAAAACGGGCGCTAACAATGCGCCCGGCAGGATCACCCCGACCAACGCCGTTGCGTCTCAGTGAAAGCCCCCGGCCACTGATTGCTTCGGGGCCCCGCTTGTTATAAGGCAGCCCCATGGCAGTCAGCTATCGAGATGCGGGAGTCGACATCGATCGAGGCGATGAGTTGATCGAGCGAATTAAGCCGCACGCGCAGAGGACAACAACTCGCCACGTGCTCGAAGGGATCGGAGGCTTTGCCGGCCTTTGCAACATTCCGAGTGATGTTGTCGATCCGGTCCTCGTGAGCGGCACGGATGGCGTCGGCACCAAGCTGAAGGTGGCTTTCGCGACCGGTAGGCATGACACGATCGGCCAGGATCTCGTTGCGATGTGCGTGAACGATATCATCACCACCGGTGCACAGCCGCTATTCTTTCTGGATTATTTCGGGTGTGGGAAGCTGGACCTTGGGGTCGCGGAAGCTGTGATTGCATCGATTGCTCGGGGTTGCGAGTTGGCCGAGTGCGCGCTGCTCGGCGGGGAAACGGCAGAGCTCCCAGGCATGTACGCCGATGGCGAGTACGATCTCGCTGGGTTTTCGGTGGGCGTTGTCGCGCGGTCCCAGATCTTAGGACCGAAACGCGTTGCACTCGGCGATGCCTTGATCGGTGTGGCCGCTTCCGGGCTGCACTCGAATGGCTATTCCTTAGCGCGAACCGTTGCGGAGCGCGCAGGGCTTAAGTTTGACGACTACGTTCCAGAGCTTGGAGGAACGCTCGGGGACGTGTATCTGACGCCCACGCGCATTTACGTGAAAGCTGTGAAGGCGTTGCTGGCCCAGCTTGGGCCGAACGTGCACGCGCTTTGCCACGTGACGGGTGGGGGTATTGTGGGCAATCTCCCGCGTATCCTGCCAAAAGGAATGGTGGCGCAGGTGAAGCTGCCTCACGAACGCCCGCCGGTATTTGATTGGTTGGCGCGGACGGGCCCCATTGATGCCGGCGAGATGGCGCGCACTTTCAATGGGGGCGTCGGCCTGATTTGCGTCGTCGATCCAGGCTCGCAGTCGCAGGCCTTGAGAGCGTTGGAGGACTCGGGCGAACGTGCCTTTGAGCTGGGAGAATTGAGAGCCGGTGACGCTCTCGGGTCGGCCTACGTAGAGTTGTCCTAACGCACGTCTCAAAGAAGGTGGCTTTGCGATGGACAAGTTGAAAATTGGAGTTCTAATTTCTGGAACTGGCACGAATCTGCAAGCGATCCTCGAAGCGATCCAGGCGGGAACACTCAACGCTGAGGTTTGTGTTGTCGTTTCTAATCAGGCGGAGGCCTTGGGGCTCGAGCGGGCGCGCGCGGCTGGGATACCAGCGGTCGCCATTTCCCATCGCGACTACCTGAGTCGCGAAGCCTTCGATGTCGCTCTGGTTGCTGAGCTCTGCCGCCACGAGGTGGAGTGGGTGGTCTTAGCGGGTTTTATGCGCATCGTGACGAACGTGCTGCTCGAAGCATTTCCCGATCGCGTCGTGAACATTCATCCCGCACTTTTACCAGCGTTTCCAGGGGTGCAGGCACAGAAGCAGGCCCTGGACTACGGCGTCAAGATCACCGGGTGCACGGTTCATTTCGTGGAGTCAGGCGTGGAGTCGGGGCCCATCATCGCGCAGCGAAGCCTGGAAGTGCTGCCAGCAGACGATGAAGCGTCGCTGTCGCGCCGCTTACTCACCCTAGAGCACGGCCTCTTGGTGGAGGTATTGCAGGAAGTTGCGCTTGGCAAGGTGTGCCTGCATCCAGGCGAGAATGGGCGACGGCGCGTGAGCGTGGAGTGGTCGTGAGCCCCATGCGTTGGGCAAAGGGGGCGGTCTGACCCGCCACTTTGATGTGGTCGTGCTGGGCCGCTCGCTCGGCTCCTTAGCCACGGCAGCGCTTTTGGCCCGCCGTGATTTTCGGGTGTTGCTGTTGGGGCAAGCACAGCGACCCCAGACCTACACCTTCGAGCAGCGAGTGCTCTGTCGGCGCACTTTCTCTATGTTGTTTGCTTCCTCTCCGGTGTTCAAGCGGCTGCTGCAGGAGTTAGCGCAGACCCAGCGTTTGCGCCAAAGAGTGCGCGATCTCGATCCCATGTTCTGTTTTCTTGGGATGGGAAGGCGCGTACAAGTTCCTCCCGATATGCAGCTTTTCGGGCGCGAAGTTGAGCGCGAGTTTCCTGAAGTACGCCAATTGGTGGAGGAGCTGTATTCGACGTTCGCCTCTGTCAATGCGGTGGCTGATACGATCTTTGAACGTGACGCTGTCTGGCCGCCGGGTTCCTTCTGGGAACGTTTTGAGACCAATCGCCTGGCCGCTTCGTTGCCGCTTGTCTCTCTCGAAGGTTCCCGAGAGTTGCTGGGTAAATTTCCGCCGGGGCACGTTTTCAGCAAGCTGGTGGGCCTCCCTGCGGCCTCCGCCAGCGATCTGGCTCTCACCTCCGATGAGCTGCCGCCTTTCGCCTTGGCTCGCCTCCACGGATCTTGGACGCGGGGGGTTCAAGAGCTTCCAGGCGGGGAGGAGGAGTTCGTAAGATTCTTGGTGGACCGCATCAAGGCGCACGGGGGCGAGTGCCTCTTGGAGGTGCGCGCTCGGGAGATCGTGGTGCAGCGTGGCCGCGCCGTCGGCGTGCGGCTCGAAGGTGAAGAAGAATCAACAGGTGCGGGAGCGATCGTTTGTGATCTCCCGGGCGAAGCGTTGGCTGAGCTGGCTGCTGGAGACGGTATTACGCAGGGCGCACAGCGGCAATGGCCAAGGTTGGCGGCGCGAGTCGGGCGGTTTGTGGTGAGCTTGGTGGTCAAGGAGAAGCTGATTCCGGAGCCCCTCGGCCACCACGCGTTTATTCTCCCCGTTGCAGAAACGGCAGGCTCGCAGCGTAGGCCGCCCATCCGTCTTCAGGTTCTCAGCCCCGAGGCGCTGATTCCCAACGCAGGCGTCGAAGGCGAAAAGCTCTTGGTAGCAGAGATGCTGCTCGTGCGGAACGGATCGCTCACGTTGCTGGAGGCGCGCGAGGCTGTTTTGGAGACGCTTCGTGAGCATTTGCCCTTCCTCGACGAACACTTGGTAATGGTAGATTCCGCGCATGATGGCCTGCCTCTCTACTTGTATGAAAATGGCAAAAGGCGGCTGATCGATCGGGTGCACGTGCGAGGAACGTCGCCCGAACCTGAGCCGATGCTCTGGCAGTGGGTGGTGGAGCCGTCAGGCTATCTCGGGTTGGGAGGAGAACCGGTGCGGGGCCCAATCCCAGGCACTTATCTGGTGGGCACGACCGTCTTGCCGGGGCTCGGCCAAGAGGGGCAGCTGTTAGCAGCTCAGAGTGTCGCCCGAATCATCACTCACAAAGATCGTTCGCGGCAGAAGCTACGACGCCAAATGTGGACCAAGATTGAAACCTGAGCGTGCGGGTGATTGCTGGAAAATACCGAGGCCAACAGCTGGTTTCGCCCAAGAACACGGCGACACGGCCCACCGCAGATCGGGTGCGGCAGGCGCTCTTTGATGTGCTTTCGCCACTGCTCGCGGACGCCATAGTTCTGGATCTGTACGCAGGGACGGGCGCGTTGGGAATTGAAGCGTTGTCGAGAGGTGCCGCACGTGCCGTATTGGTTGAAGAGGACGCGCACGCGCTGCAGGCTATCCGCGCGAACCTCGAGAAGCTCAATCTGTTGAGGGTGAGTTCTGTTCTTGCGCTCCAGGTGGAGCGCTCGCAGAAGAGGCTTCGGGAGAAAGGCCCCTACGATCTGGTGTTGTGCGATCCACCGTGGGACACCGCTGACCACGTGGCGAAGAGCGTTCTCGGGAAAGTGCTCGGCCCGCTTCCGACTGCAGAAAGAGGTTCGGCCCTCCTCAAGGAGGGTGCGCGGATCGTCTTGGAACATTCAGCCCGAAAGCCGATAGATCGGATTGGGGGCCTGGAGCTACAGCTAATTGACCAGAGGAACTGGGGTGATACTGCGATCAGTATCTTTGGCTGAGGGCCTTATTGGGTTTTGCTTCGCGTCCGCTCTTGAGAGCGCGCCAGAGGTTCCGTAAGAACCTTGGCCACGTCCGATGGCCAGAGGCAACATGTCTGAGTTTTCACACCGATGGATGGAGTGCACTAATGGTTAGTACGACTCCGCCCCCTGTCAAAGGGAGCGGCACAGGTCCTCTTGTGGCCACAGCTCTGGTCATGATCGCCCTCATCTCAGGTTTGCTTTATTGGAAGCTGAATTCGGGAGCTGCGGAAGTTCAGCCAGCGGCGCCTGTGCCCGTGCCGAAGGTGCTGCCGAAAGTTGCGGAGGCCGCGCCTCCTCCCCCTCCCCCAGAGGAGACAGTGGACGCCGGAAGTGAACCAGAGGCGCCCAAGAAAGCTCAACATGCGACAGGGCCCGTGGGCTGCGCAGGCCCGTGCTCGGGTGATAGCGCTGAGGTCCAGGGAGCGCTGGGTGCGCGAGCGCGCCAAGCGCAGGGCTGCTACGAACGGGCTCTACGTCAGAACGCGATGTTGGAGGGTCAAATCCGTGTGTCCGTGCGGATCGCTCCGGGCGGTGCGGTTTGCAGCGCGAATATCGTTTCCGATCAGCTCGGCGATCCCTCCGTTGGGGGCTGCATTCTGCAACGCTTTCGGGCGTCTTCGTTCCCCGCTCCGAAGGGTGGTTGCATGGATGCGCAAGTTCCAATTAACTTCAAAGCGAAACGATGAAAGCTGTGATGGTTCTCCAGTTCGTCGCGCGAGGCCTGTGGCTATCAGGGCCGCTCGTGGCAGGCCTTGGGGCTTCCGCGTGTGGCTCCGACGGCATCACACCCACTTGCCCTCCGGAGCCAGCGAGCTACGACATTCGGGATCAAGCCAAAGCTGAGACTCAAGAGGTGCTTGATAAGCGCGCACAAGCCGTTGCCGCGGGGTGCGCCACACCGCTAGGTTCCGCGAGGCAGGCGCAGGCTCCAGGCGCTCAGGCGGGCGCTCCAAACAACTAGAATGGCAGAGCGCGGTCCAGCGTTTGCTGAGAACGAGGCGCAGCGAACCGGGGGGTACTCCGGCGTTCGCTTAAAAGTGGCCTATGATGGTCGGCTGTTTTCCGGGTTCGCGCGGCAGGACAATGGCCGAACGATCGCCGGCGAGCTCGACGGGGCCATCCGTTGCCTCGACCCAGCGGCCTCGTTCGTCCGGGGTGTGAGTCGGACCGATCGAGGTGTGCACGCCTATTCGCAGTTCGTCGCCTTCGAGACAAAACTCAATATCCCCTCCCGCGGTTGGGTGCTTGGTTTGGCACCTCACCTGCCGGAACAGATCAGTGTGGTTCAAGCGGCACAGGTGCCGACTGGCTACTTACCGCATCGCGATGCGCTCAAAAAAACGTACGTGTATCGGCTCCTACAATGCAGAGTGCGTGATCCGTTTCTCGACGGACGAGTCTGGCGTGTGCCCAACAGGTTAAACCAGATCGCAATGCAGACTGCGCTCGGAACCATTTTGGGTGAGCATGATTTTCGCGCATTCCGTGCGGCAGCGGATAGCAGGCGCGATACGATTCGGCAGATTTACCGGGTAAGTGTAGAGCAAGATCCCGCAGATCCGCGCGGTATTCTGGTGGTTTTGCAGGGAAATCGCTTCATGTACCGGATGGTGCGAATCATTGTGGGCACCTTGGTCGACATCGCACGCGGGCGTTTACAAGCAGACGCCTTTGCGCGTGCACTAAGAAGTGGTCTTCGCACCGATTTGGGGATTACGGCTCCACCTGATGGGCTCTATCTCCAGGACGTTGAGTTGGACCGACTCGGTAATGACGTCTGGCCGCACATCTCATCCATTGATTGACTCACCACCGCTCGTCGCGTAGCGTCCGGCCGCGCTCGACCAAGTCCGATAGTGATTTGGGCATCGAGCTTGCAAAGCCTCGCTGGCAACACTTGGCTTATTTTAGGAAGACTAACTTCGATGAGTCTCAGAAACAGAATTCTAGATCAGGGGAAGAAAGCCATCTTGCGTCCGTCCGTGATGCGCATCGCTTCGGACGATCGTGTGATGAAAGCGGCGCAGGGCGTGATGGATGCCCGCCTGCGCGTAAAAGCCGCGTGGAATATTCTATTGAGCGGCCATGAGCTTCCGTCGATTGACCCGGCTCTGGACGACCATATTGGCGAATCGGATAGCTTCAGGCCGGCTCGTAGAGAGAGCGAGCCGCCGGTCACCAACGGGAAGCACACGAATGGGGCAGTCGCTCACGCTCCCGGCGTGACAGGTGTGACAGGTGTGAACGGAAGTGCGCACGACTCGGGTGCCACGCCGAGTTCGCGTGAAATGGATGATTCGCTCAAAGAGCGAGCCGGCCTCGCCAACATCTCAGGCAAGGACGTATTCGAAAAGTGTTTCAAGTTCATGGCTGCGGACAACGCACGCAAGATGGGGATCTATCCTTTCTTCCGTCCGCTGGATCTCAACGATGGGCCCGAAGCCGTCGTGGATGGGCGTCGCGTGGCCATGTTCGGGTCGAACAACTATTTGGGCCTCACCACCCATCCCAAAGTGCGCCAGGCAGCTAAGGAAGCAATCGATCGCTTTGGCACAAGCATGACAGGCTCTCGGCTCGTGAACGGCTCCATGAAGCTTCACGAAGAATTCGAGGAGAAGCTGGCGGCTTGGTTTGGAAAAGAATCAGCGTTGGTTTTCACCACCGGGTATCAAGTCAACCTGGCCACCCTGTGCGCATTGCTTTCAAATAAGCGAACCGTCGCCGTTATCGACCGCAATGTGCATGCGTCATTGTACGACGGCGTTCGGCTTGGGCAGGCCTCCGGGGCGCGCATGGTGCGTTACCACCATTCAGATCCCGAGTCGCTTGAACGCGTTTTGGCGAAGCTCGAATCCGACGAAGGCGCGCTCGTCGTGACAGATGGCGTTTTCAGCGCTGAAGGCGAAATAGCGAAGCTCGATCAGATCGTGCCGATCGCTAAAAAGTATAAGGCGCGCATCTTCGTTGATGATGCCCACGCTTTGGGTGTGATTGGTCCAGGGGGCCGCGGAACGGCCTACCATTTTGGGCTAGCCGATCAGGTGGATCTGATTGGGGGCACGTTCTCGAAGTCGTTCGCCAGTATCGGTGGCTATCTGGCAGGCGATCGCAAGGTGTTGGATTATATCCGTCATTTTGCACCTTCCTTCATGTTTGCAGCCAGTGCCGCACCGCCACAGGTCGCAGCCGCGATGGCCGCCTTCGATGTCCTTCAAGAGGAGCCCTGGCGCATCGACAAGTTGCGGGACAACTACACGTACATGCGCCATGAACTGAAGCGCATCGGTTTCGACATCGGGCACACCGAAACGGCGGTGATCCCGATCTATGTGCGGCAGGATTTACGGACCATCATGATGTGGCGGGATTTGCTGGAAGACCATAGCGTCTACACCAATCCTTTCATCACTCCCGGTGTGGCCCCCAAAAATCAGATGCTGCGGACGAGCTACATGGCAACGCACGAACGCCACCATCTGGATCGGGCCCTTGAAGCGTTTGAGAAGGTCGGCCGACGCTACGGTGTACTGAAGGGCAGCTGATTCTGGCGCCCGCGGGAACGCACTTTCGGCAGCGCCGGGAGAGTTGCCTTTTCGTTCCTTGAAATGTAGTAAGCATGCTCTCATCGTTGATCACTGCGTAACTGTAATTTAGCAGCGACCCAACCTTCCGTCATGGCGTCGAGCCTCTCGAGACCACGGGCGAGGGTGATCCAACCTGGATCGCGACTGTATTTGATGTGGCCGCCG
>JBBRRP010000040.1:0-47912 GCA_038246305.1 Polyangiales bacterium
CACCCCCGGCACCGCCGCCACCCCCGCCACCCGTCGCTCCACCTCCGGCGCCCACCCCCCCAAGCACCCCCGCTCCCACTACAGGCGACAAAGCAATAGCTGGCGTTGCCCCAACCAGCGTCCACGCCGCTTCAGATTCACCACCACCCAAAGCAACAGACACTGAGAGCAACACTCCGGAGAAGAAAGATTTCCGGCCCTTTAGACTCGCCTTCGGAATTGAGGGCGGCCTGGGCGCGAACGCGCGAATTGATGGTGGGCCTTCGGGGTTTGCCGATAAGCAACGTTTCGATATGGCGCTGAGTCTCGGAGCTTGGGCTGAGCCGGACCGAACCTGGGCTTATGGCCTGGAATACGCACGTACAGGCCTCGGCGGCGCACGCACACAACCGAATCCCGACACCGTTACCGTGGCATATGATTTGAACACGCTCTGGGCTAAAGCACGCTATTTCGCTGTGCGCGAACCCAAGTATCGCGGCTATGCCGGGCTGGGTTTAGGGCTCTCCATTGAGGAGGTGCGCGCCAATGGGACGCATGAGAGCTCGATGCCTTTCAACGTGCCGCCACGGGTTTTTGCATGCAGCACCGTTTCGAACCCCACCGTTTCGTTAGGTGCTGCGGCGGGTGTAGATGTCGATCTGGAACGGCACTTGGCGTTCTTGTTCCAAGTGGAAGCGGCCGCCCAACCTATCACGGGCGATGTGGTGGGTGATTGTGCGGTCGCGGGTGGTTCGGTGTTGAACGCTGTGGCGCGCCTCGGCTTCGCTTATAAATTTGATGCGACCGATTCGTTCATCGACCAAGAGCCGGCTCGCAACAGCGCGCGGCGTTAGCTCACACTCGATAGTTCGGAGCTTCCTCCGTGATGATCACGTCGTGAACGTGGCTCTCACGCAGGCCCTGACTGGTGACCCGGACAAATCGCGAATCTCGGCGCAGATCTGCAATCGAGCGTGAACCGGTGTAGCCCATGCCCGAACACAAGCCACCCACGAGCTGCGTCAAGATCGAGGCCAACGAACCGCGATGTGGAACTCGCCCCTCAATCCCCTCCGGCACCAGCTTCTCGTCGGCGGTGCCGCTCTGACCGTAGCGATCTTTGCTCCCCTGCTTCATGGCACCGAGCGAACCCATACCGCGATAAACCTTGTAGCTGCGACCTTGGTAGAGCACGAGCTCTCCTGGGGATTCATCGGTACCTGCCAAGAGTGAGCCAATCATCACGCAGGAAGCGCCCGCCGCCAAAGCCTTGGTCACTTCACCAGAATATTTGATGCCGCCATCCGCAATCACAGGTATCCCATGCCGATCGCCTTCTTCGGCACAATCAGCGATCGCCGTGATCTGAGGAACGCCAACCCCCGCCACCACGCGTGTGGTGCAGATGCTGCCCGGGCCAATTCCTACTTTTACCGCGTCCACGCCGGCTTCGATGAGCGCGCGTGTGGCGTCGGCGGTGGCCACATTGCCGGCAATCAGGGGCAATTTTGGATACCGTGCGCGCGTGTCCCGGACTGCTTCGAGCACGCCCCGAGAATGGCCATGGGCGGTATCGATCACGATCACGTCGACACCCGCGAGAAGCAGCGCTTCGGTTCGTTCTAACCTGTCGGCGCTCGGCCCAATCGCCGCACCCACGCGTAGCCGACCTCGATCATCCTTGCTGGCGAGCGGATTGCGTTCAGCTTGGAGCAGATCCTTGATCGTGATCAAGCCGACGAGCTGATTGTTCTCGACGACGAGCAGCTTCTCGATCCTGTGGCGGTGAAGCAATTCGCGCGCTTCTTCCGGTGCGCAACCTGGCGAAACCGTGACCAACTGGGTTGTCATCAGTGCGCTGACAGGCTGATCAAGATTTTTCTCAAAACGAATATCGCGCGAGGTGAGGATCCCAACGGCCGTTTGACCCTGCACCACCGGAACACCAGAAATATCGTTACGCCGCATCACTTGCAGCGCTTCGCGCAACGATTGGGTCGGGCCCACCGTCACCGGATTCAGAATGATGCCACTTTCAGCTCGCTTCACGCGATCCACCTCGTGCGCTTGAGCAGCGGGCGAGAGATTCTTGTGGATAATGCCCAAACCTCCCTGGCGAGCCATGGCAATCGCCGTGCGCGCCTCGGTGACTGAGTCCATCGCAGCGCTGATGATCGGGATGTTGAGTTCGATGTCCTTCGTCAGCCGCGTTCGAACATCGACCTCAGCGGGCAGCACTTCACTGTATGCGGGGACCAACAAGACGTCGTCAAACGTCAAGCATTCACGCAAATTACGTTCAAACATGGGCGAAGCTACACAAAAACTGGGCGCGCAATCAAGCTCGACCTGAAGCACCGCCAACCGAAGCAGTGGCCCCGCGGGGAACAAGCCTGTAAAAAGGCCTGAGGCGCTGCCAGGGTGCCCCCCAACCATGACTGCCCCGCCCACTCGCCCGCTCCCCAGCTCCGGACAGGACTTGGCCAGCGGGCATTCGCACGCTCCCGAAACGGCGGCCACGCACGACGATCATCATCACGACGATCATCATCACGACGATCATCATCACGACCATCGAGCAGCTCCGCGTCGCGCGTTGGCTCAAGCGTTTGTTCTTACCGCCGCCTTCATGCTGGCCGAAATGGGAGTCGGTTGGTGGTCGGGGAGCCTGGCGCTGCTCGCGGATGCTGTGCACATGCTCGCTGACACGGGCGCGCTCGGGCTCGCACTCTTGGCGCAACATTGGGCGGGCAAGCCTCGCACTTCAAAGTCAACATTTGGTTTTCACCGTGCCGAGGTGTTGGCGGCCTTCATCAACGGTATCCTTCTGGCGATCACATCGCTCGGGATTGTGAAAGAGGCGGTGGAGCGCTGGCTCAGTCCACATCCGATCCACGGCTCAGCGATGCTGATCACCGCCACGTTGGGACTGTTCGTGAACCTGCTAGCGGCATTTATCCTAATGAGGGCCCAGAAAGATAGCCTCAACGTGCGTGCTGCCTTCGCGCACGTGATCACAGACGCGGTGGGTTCGGTGGGTGCCATGGTCGCGGGTGTTTGCGTGGTATTTTTTGGGATTTATCGGGCCGATCCAGTTCTTAGCGTCCTCATCGCCGGACTCGTTGCGTATAGCGGCTGGCGCGTGCTCCGTGAAACCACGGGCATCCTGCTGGAGGGAGCGCCGCCGCACTTGGATGTTCAGCGCATCGGCCGTGCCATCTTGGAATGCTCAGGTGTCGGGGAAGTGCACGACTTGCACGTGTGGCGCATCTCAGACAGCTTCGACGCGGTCACCGTGCATGTGACGCTCGCTCAGGGTGCCCACGGCACTGATGTGTGCCGCAGCGTGTGTGCTCATTTGAAGCGCGAGTTTGGGCTCGACCACGTGACGGTGCAGCCGGAAGCCCCGCCGCCGAATCAGTTGGTTCTCGTGCGAGCGAGTCGAGATGGCCAACCGCTCAAACCCTAGCCAGGCTATTCTGTTAAGCCTTCAAACTTTCAGTTCTTTGCGGTTACCACTCAAAGACTGGAGCACGCTAACGCGGGCTATCGCTGGACCCGACTCACTTCGTGGGTTAACTAAAGCTGCGCGCTGGATGGGCGTTGTGTCCGCGGGAGATCGTCACGAGTTCATGAAAAAGACGCTTATTTCTTGCCTCCTCTGTTCGAGCAGTCTGCTCTTGGCTGCCCCGGCTTTTGCGGACGCGCGCTTTAACGCGGAGCCCTTTATCGGCAAGAAGCTGCGTCTGGATGGCCTGCCCCAAGAATGGCCGGGGAAAAATGTGCTCCTCGACAAGAAGCTCGTGGGCGATGCGCAAGGTCGTGCTGTCTCCGCCAAGATTGGTTACGACAAAAGCTACCTCTACGTAACGCTGGATGCTGAAGACGCGAACCTGGTGCGCACTTCCGCTGCGGGGGAAGCAGAAGATCACGCGACGCTCTATCTTGCATTCCCCTCACCGAGCGGCGGCTTTAGCACTCACAAGCTCACTCTTTATCCTGGGAAGGCGGGCGCCACCGCCGGTCTTGTGAAGGAAGGCAGCCTGGCGGTCCCTGGGGCCAAGCTGGTCGAAGCTGCGCATGATGAGGGCTTCACGTTCGAAGCCCAGATCCCTTGGGAGCAGTTTCCGGAAGCCAAGGATGTTCGAGTTGGATTGCGGGCCACCATCACCTACACAGATGCTGACACGCCGGGACACATCCACTCGGTCGTTGGCGCGAGTGCGGCGAAATCTGGAGCGGCTCTCCCGGCGCTCCCGCTTGAAAGCGAACAGGCGCTGTTGGATACGCTGGTGCGGGGCAAGGGGCTCAATCCCACGCCGTCACGTACCGCTTACGGCAATATTTCTGGTGGCCCAGCGCTCGAACAGGTGGCGCTGTTTGGGAATTTTCTGAGCATTGTTGGGCCCGATTATCGCCTCGGCAAGCAATTTTACTTCGCTGATCTGGGGCTTGGGAGCAAAGGTCGCGTGACTCGGCTTGAGCTGCAGGATTTTGACGGGGATGGGCGGAGCGAGATCGTGATTCAACGTCGGGTAGGCAGCGCAACTAAGTATCGGGAAGCCTTGCAGGTGCTCACCATCAGTGAAAACGACGCCCCAGTCGTGAAGTTCGAGTACGAGCTTGGGATCCATGTTGACGAGATTGAGCTTGAAAATGAGGTACGCATGATCGGTCGCCCCGGCGCGCGTCAGATCCGATTCTCGCAAGGAATCGCCAAGAATGTGGATCCGGAAACTTGGAACCAAGCACCGAGCACCGAGTATTCAGCTCTGCTCCCCTGGGATAAGGTCAAGAGCCGCACTTTTGGCGTGAGAGACGGAAAATTCGCGGAGGTCGGATCGGAAGCCTGGAAGCCCAGCGTGAAGGCTCCGGCGAGCGCTTCGAAGCCGACAGAATTAGCGGCCACTTCAGAAACTTCAGCGCCTCCACCCGCGGAAGCGGCACCCCGTCCCCCCAGTGCAGATGAGATGCTCGACCGAGTCTACGCGCTCTATCGAAGCGACCGGAAAGTAGGGCGAAAGAAGCCCAGTTTCGATTTTGTCAGCAACGTCGTGGGCGACGCGCGCCCTGAGCGGGTTCTCGTGCACGGCTCCGACCTCGTGGTGTTCGGTAAGGGATTTTTGGAGGGGAAGAGCTACGCATACATCACCATTGGTGTCGCCGATCCGAAGGATATTCTTTCTGTCACCGCACGAGATGTCACCGGTGATCGAGTTTCGGAGATCGTCGTTCGGGCGCAACTCCAAGCGAAAACGAGCAAGGCTCTCGGCGGTGACTCCATCACGCGCGAAGTCATGTTTGTGTATAGGATCACCGGCGGCAAGCTCGCTCGGATCTTTGGTGCTGAAATGGCGCGCTCGCTTGGGAAGGATCGCATCGTAGGCAACGTCGCTTTCGCTCAACAAGGGAAGAGTGGTGTGATCGAGCTGAAGGCTGGGCGTGCCGTCGGGTGGACCGAGAAAACCTATCCTTTCCCCGAAGATCGCGGCCCCGCGGGAGGCCTGGAGCCCTTGGTTCTACCGTGGAGCGATCGCGGCGCTCAGCGCTACGTGTTTGACGGCGAACGTTTCACGCTCAATTGATTGATTGATTGATTGATTGATTGATTGATTGATTGATTGATTGATTGATTGATTGATTGATTGATTGATTGATTGATTGATTGATTGATTGAACGTCGTGTTTCGCTGTGCGCTGTGCGCTGTGCGCTGTCCGCCGCTGTTCTGCAGAAACGCTCCAAGCCTGCACACCAAAATCTCACGCTGCAACTGTTCAAGCGAGAAGTCGTCGCTCAGTCGAAGGTGACCACCGAGCGGATGGATGTGCCTGCGTGCATGAGGTCAAAAGCGCGGTTGATATCTGAGAGCGGTAGCGTGTGGGTGATCAGGCTGTCGATGTCCAGCTTGCCATCCATGTACCAATCCACAATTTTCGGGACATCGCTGCGGCCCTTGGCCCCTCCAAAGGCCGAGCCTTTCCAAACGCGCCCTGTCACTAATTGAAACGGGCGAGTGGCTATTTCTTGGCCTGCACCGGCGACGCCAATGATAACGCTGGTTCCCCAACCCTTATGGCAGCACTCGAGCGCTTGACGCATCGTCTTCACATTCCCGATGCACTCGAAACTAAAATCTGCGCCGCCGCGCGTGAGCTCCACCAGATACGGCACCAGCTCGCCCTCAACTTCCAAGGGATTCACGAAGTGCGTCATGCCAAATTTCTCGGCAAGTGGTCGCCGGGCGGCGTTCAAATCAACACCAATGATTCGATCCGCTCCCACCATGCGGCAGGCTTGAACCACGTTGAGC
Organism: Polyangiales bacterium; assembly: GCA_038246305.1. Lineage (GTDB taxonomy): Bacteria > Myxococcota_A > Polyangia > Polyangiales > Polyangiaceae > JBBRRP01. The sequence continues at coordinate 6,294 of JBBRRP010000040.1, forward strand.
CCAATGCCACCGAGGCCAAATACGACCACATTATCCCCAGCCTGAACCTTCGCCGTATTGATAACAGCGCCGACACCAGTCGTTACCCCGCAGCCGATGTAGCAAACTTTATCGAAGGGAGCATCCTTGCGGATCTTGGCGAGCGCAATTTCTGGGACGACAGTGAAATTTGAAAAGGTCGAAGTGCCCATGTAGTGGAGCAGTGTTTTATCGCCCAGCGAGAAACGGCTCGTACCATCGGGCATCACGCCGCGCCCTTGAGTGAGGCGAATGGCTTGGCAAAGATTGGTCTTGCCGCTGACGCAGTAGTCGCATTGGCGACACTCAGGCACGTACAGTGGAATCACGTGATCGCCTGGGGAAAGGGACGTGACGCCGGGCCCGACCTCAACGACAATACCCGCGCCTTCATGGCCTAGGATTGCGGGAAAGAGGCCTTCGGGATCGTCACCCGAGAGCGTGAAGGCATCGGTGTGGCAAATGCCCGTTGCCTTGATCTCCACGAGCACCTCGCCCGCCTTGGGCCCCGCAAGCGACACCGTTTCTACAGACAAAGGTTTCCCGGCAGCGTAGGCGACAGCAGCTCTCGTTTGCATGCGGCCGAGCTTTTCAGAGCTTGCCAGCCGCTGCAAGCTTCAGGCTTTGGGCTGAATCAATTGAGCGCCGTGACGCCCACAGCCACCCAGCCGCCAGGTGCGACCACGATCGTCCGTGTCTCACGCCGCCCACGAACCAGCATGCTGATCACGTGCTTGCCAGGCGCGAGCCGGAGGCGGGCCACGCTCATTCTGGCGGGCAACGTGGACCAGCTGCGTGTATCCGGCGTATCGGCCGCGGTGAGGGCCGCTTGGGCGCCAAAGCTCAAGAGCAGCGCCAAGAGATTCTTATCTGAGGACGTTCTTCGGATCCCCTCCCCCACCACCACCCGCGCGATCATGCGCGTGATCGCGGAAGCGACCACAGCACCCTTCACGCGATCCCAAGCCCGCCGCACCTCAAAATCGATGGCGGCAAGCTGCTCAGTCGGCAGCGTTTGGCCATCCAGCGTTACCTCGGGTGTGTCGTACTGACCGTGTGCCGCGCCGAGCTCGGGATAATTCACCCAGGTCACCAAGCCTTGGGCCGCCAAAGCGTTGGCCTTGCCCTGATCGGTGGGGCTGAGCGCTCCGCTCGCGTAAGTGAGCGCCAACCCGATCGGAACTCTGCGCGCAATCTTGGGCGGAACGCGCCCGTAATTGAGGATCACCAGAAGCTCAGCGGATTCGCTGGCTTGGCTTGCCTCAGGAGCTTCCACGCTCGCCGCATCCTTGCCGGCCTCTTCGAGCGCTTGGCGCAACCTGGGGCTGCGATAGCCGCTCTGCGTACTCAACTGCAGGATGGGCTGCTCAAGGCTCGGATACGAAGCGTAGCTTAACGCTTCGTCGTAATAGCGCAGTGCTTCATCGGGCTTTCCGCTTTTCTCAAAAATGAAACCTGCGAAGTAGCTACCGGGACCGAGCAAAGCTTGAGCGGGATCTGCGCTCTGGCTCAGATATTTCTGCATCACTGCCAGGCGTCGCGCTTCGATGCGCCCACCATTCAAATCACCCTGCAGCAGGTAATTTTGCATGTTGATGGTGTTGATCAGTAGCTTCTCGTAAGCGGGCGCTTTGTAGGGCCCGGTATCGTCCGAGAACGCGTATTTGCCGATGTCATCCAGGGCATTGCGCGAGAAATCCATCGTCTGGATCTGTTTATCGGCAATCTCAAGATCGCGACTCGAAAGCCCGTAGTCCTTCAACTGCTGAAGCACCATGGCGCGATCCAAAACCAAAAGGCTCTTCTCCCCACCCAAATCTTTCGGGAGCTCGGCCGCTTTATCCACATCCAACGCGCTGTTCAACGCGACGAGCGCCTGCTTCGGCTGGCTGGCATCCAGGGCAGTTCGCACCTTAGCCATGCGCGAGGCGTGATCGGCGCAACCCACACAGGTTAAGAAAAATAACGTAAACGCGAACCGCAACGCCAAGCGCACCGCCAAGCTTGCTACAAATGACAGCTGCGACGGCGCACCTTGAGAGCGCTCGCTCCCCCCGTGCTGACCGATCTGGCTTTCGGCCATAGCTCAACCCGCTGGACGGAAACGCTTAGAGAATCGCCTTGGTAACCGTCGTTTTGTTTTGGAACAGAATATCAGCCGTTTCTACCTCCAAAACCTGAATGAACATGAAGTACTGAACGCGGCGCTCGCCATCTTGGCGTTCGTCGTTGTTGAAGACTTTACCGGTCACGATGTAACGCGCACCGATTTGCTTGCCTAATTGGGTGGCATTCCGAGCGTCAAACCCCTGAGAATTTTGCTGCTTGGCCTGCTGCATCAGTGCCGGCTGCTGCTCCAGGCTGATCACGCGCACGTGGCCTGCGTTCACCAACGTTGTCTCGATATCGCTGATGAGAGCGTCGAGCGAGCTATCGATGTGTTCGGAGGTTTCGTTCCGAAGCGGCAGCACTGCGACTGCTGGCCGATTTTCGCCCTCCCAACGCTTAATTACCGCTGCGCTCTGCAACGCCTGCATGTTCTCGTGCAGCATGCGCTCAAGGTCCCGACGGTCGAGACCGGTGCCCATGGCCTGATCATCCAAGCCAGCGACGTTCTCTCCGCGTACCGCTTTGGGACCGCAACCGGTGCCGAAAAGCGCGGAAGCTAAGAGCAACGAACCTAAGAGCCTTGAAGGCGTACTACCAAGCGTCTGCATGTGTTCTTCCTCTTCGTTCAAGTTCCCAAAGTCGGAGGCGAAGGCTTACCCGCCGTGGACGATGGGGTTTATTAGCATTAGACGCGCCTCCGCAACAGACGAGCCAAAAGAAGCGGTGCATCCTGTCCAAAGGCGCGATGGGTCGCAATCAGCGTGGAATTGTGGGAGGAATGCCGTTTTGGTCGAAGATCCCGGCCCCTGCCGACCGAGGCTCGATGCAGCAGCGCAGGATAGGCGGGAAGGCCGACCCCGAAGAGCGTACGGCGTGTTAGGGCTAAGCGCGTGCGGGTTCGCGACGAACCGGAATAATTTGCACGCGTCGATCGTCGCCTTCGCCATCACTCTTGGTGATAACGCCTTCGAATTTGGCAAGCGCCAGATGGACGACGCGGCGATCGCGGGGATTCATCGGCTCGAAGGTGATGATCTTGCCTTCCTTGACGGCTTGGCCCCCTAGGCGTTGCGCCATCGTGGCCAGCGAATCATCTCTTCGCGATCGGTAGCCCTCTGCATCCACGAGCACGTGGCGGCGCTCTTCGCCAGGGCGATTGATGACCCGATGCGTGAGGAACTGAAGCGCCTGCAGCACCTGGCCCTTCTTGCCAATGATCCGCCCGGAATCCTTGCCGGTGATCTCGAGGTAAATTTCGCCTTCAGATCCGACCCTCGGCTTCAGGAGCCGCACCCGACAGTCCATTTCCATCTCGCGCAGCACGTCTGCGACGAAGTCGAGCGCCACCTGGGCGCGCTCATCAGGATCGGTCACCTCTTCGGCCGCGGCACGCGCGGCGTCGTCGAGCCGATTGTCGCCGTCCTCCGCAAATGCATCTTTCACGTCGGCGCTCTCGGCGCCCCAAGCTTGATCTACTTCTGTGTTGTCGCTCATGGTCTTGCCTTTCTTAAATCCTAAACCCTCACCCCTTAACCTTGACCTCAATCGCGCGCGAAGTTGCGATTCGCTGGCTGCGCCTCACATTGGCCTCCACGCCCTGCTGTTGCAAGATTCCGAGCAAACTGTTGGTGAACATATAGACGCCGAGTCCAGCGGGGAGGAACAGCATAAACACGGTAAACATCGCCGGCATGAAATACATCATCATCTTCTGCTGCGCCGGATCACCCTGCGGCGGCATCAATTTTTGCTGCACAAACGAGGTGGAGCCGATGATGAACGGGAGAATGAAATACGGATCCGGTTGCGAAAGATCGGGGAACCACAGGAACGGAATATTATAGAGCTCAACGGCGGTCTGCAGAGTTGTGTAGAGAGCAAACCATACCGGCATACTGGCGAGTTGAGGCAAGCAACCCTTGAGCGGATTGACCTTGTGCTTCCGCCACAGCTCCATCTGCGCCAAGCCCTTAGCCTGCGCGTCATCTTTGTACTTGATGTTCAGCTCATCGAGCTCGGGCTTGAGCTCGCGCATCTTCATCATGCTCTTGATCGACGGCAGCGTGAGCGGGAAGAGCAGCGTTCGCGCAGTGATCGTGAGGACAATGATCGCAATGCCCCAATTGGGAATGATGCTGTGAACCTTTAAGAGGAACGCGACCAGCACTTTGGCGATGATCGAAAAGAATCCTAGATCGATGAGCTCATCAACGTGGTGCTGGCCACCGCCTGCACGACCGAGCGCATCCCGCTCCTTCGGCCCCGCGTAGCTGAGCACGCTGTAGGTTTGCTCCTGCCCAGGATCGAGCACTTGCGCTGGGTACGCGAGGCGTGCGCGATACATCGCTCCGGCATTGGGATCTTCGCTGGACTTCTCATGGCGCGCATTATCCCAGCGCTCTTCAATTTGAAGCTGACACTCAGGCGTACTTGGCGCTGACTGAGGGATGAGCGCATGTGAAAAGTAGGCGTTCGAAACGGCGACAATATCGGGCTCGCCGGGGATCTTATGCCAATCACCGAGATTGAGCGCCGTCGGCTGAAAGCCTTCGCCACTGAACTTCCCAGCCTCGAAATCAGGCTCGCGCAGTCGCGTCGCATGGCCGCTCTTGTCGATGCACTCCACGTGCGTGACGAAGGGGCTCACGCGAAACATGTGCCCGGTCACTTCTTGCTTGGTTCGCCATGCGACCGTGTGGATGGTCAGCGCATGCAAACGCTTCTCCGGTGCCAGATTCTTGATCGTGGCGGTAGCCAGCAATTCATACGGATTGGATGTGGATGCAACGACCCTTGTGAGGTCGACATTCGCGTCGCGGTAATGAAAGACACACTCCTGATCGCTCGCACGCACCAGCTCGTAGCGCACCAGATCAAAATCTAGCTGCCAAGGGATATCTTTCCGCTTTGCGGCTTCGTTGCGCCACAGAAAAGCGAGCTGCTGCCGAAACGGCTGATCCGGCGTCGTCGACAGATCTTGAGTCTTCCCGAACTTGATGTACTTCGGGGTCGTTAGCTCAAAGTGCTTAACGGACGCACCGCGACTCGAAATCGCGGCATGAAAGGCGGGATTCCGAAGGTGGCAGAGCTGCTCGGTGTCGGGGCCAGCAGAGATCGCACTCGTCTCAGGACGGAGCGGCTGGGACGCGGTCGAGCCACCCCCGAAGAGCTTAGGCCCCAGGGTAAAAAGGAGGAGGATGAGTCCACCGATGAAGAGAAAACGTAGGACGCTGTCGCGTTCCATCTTGAATAATATCTTGCGCTAAAGAGACGTGTTAAACTCGGCGGCCTTCGACGAGAGGCCCCCTTTAGCACGCTCTGCCGGAAGCCCAAGAAACTTCCCACGAAGTTTTCAGAGTTTATCGGCCGGGGGACCTGAAAGCGGCGGGGGTGGATCGTACCCCCCAGCGTTAAATGGGTGGCAGCGACAGATGCGGCGGATGCCAAACCATGATCCGCGTAACGGGCCATGCAGCTCAACGCAGGCGATAGTGTAGCTGGAGCAGGAAGGCTCAAAACGACAACTTGGACCGAGCAGGGGAGCCAAGGTCCGTTGGTACAAACGGATCAGTAAAACTATCAGCCTGGCCAGCATGTGCTTGCTCAAGCCTTAGCCGCTTTTCGCCATCGCGCGAGCCTCAACAATCCTTTTTTGGATTTGTCGCTCTGCGCGTTCCCACTCTTCGACGATGCCCCCAAGCTTAGCTTCCCCAAGCGGTTTTCTGACGATCACCACCAAATCCACGTCCACCGCGAGCGAACCTCGTAGCCGACGAAATGCTTCGCGAATCAAGCGTTTAGCGCGGCTCCGCTCCGGCGAAGACCCCACCTTCTTTGGCACGGTGATCCCAAGCCGCGTGCGATCAAAAGCGGGCCCCCCTAGGCGCGCACTCCGGGCGGGCGCGCGAACGCTCACCAATAAAACCAGGTGTGGCGTGACAACGCGACTTGCCGTTGCCTGGATGAAAAGGAACTCGGATCGCTTGCGGACCCTCGAACGAGGCGAGAAGCGGCCTTCGGCCGCAGCGCTCACTTCTCGTACGCGGTGACGGCCAGACGCCAGCGTCCCTTGCGTCGACGATTCTTAAGAATTTTTTGACCACCGCTGGTCTTCAGGCGCTTGCGAAAACCATGAGTGCGCAAGCGGCTGAGAGTGTGAGGCTGATAAGTGCGCTTCATGTTAGGGGACTTTCGCTAGGGGGCCGGGAGATAGCCATGTCCTTTTCTGGGAGTCAAGCAATTCGAAACCCTGAACCCCTGCTCAGGCAGGCGCTGTAGGGTCGCCAGGCGGGCTGCCTTTTGTTCCGGCGGAAGATAGTAAGCATGCTTACTATCTCTTTTCGACTTTGCGATAGCCGCCGACGACGAGTTTCAGATCACATGGGCTGCTTGCCCAGAGCCGATGCCGTATGCTAGCCAGCCTCTATCATGCGCGACAACGTACGATTGGTTTCGTCGGCCGGCACCGGCTTTACCTATTACACCAATAAGAATAAGCGGACGCAGACCAACAAGCTGGAGTTCAAGAAGTATGATCCCGTAGTGCGCCAGCACGTGGTTTTCAAAGAAGCGAAGATGCCGCCTCACAGCAAGTGAGCCTGGCGTTCCATCTTTTCTAATCTAATGCTCAGCCGGTTGCTCATCCGAGCGCCGGCTTTTGCTATTTTGTTCGCGCGAAGAGTTGGCAGACCCAGATCCTGCCGTCCCCGCCACGCGCGGTCCCGATCCCCACACTGTCGAAGTCTGGCCGCAACAGCGTGAAACGATGCGCGGGGCTGGACCACAGCAGGCGGTGCGCCCTCGGAGTAGAGAGCGCTGCAGCCACATTTTCACCAATCAAGCTGAACTGCTCCGAGATTCCGGCGGCGACGATGCGTTCGGCCGCGCCACCCTGCCCGAGATCGTGGGCGAGCGTTTCCGCATCGCGCATAGCTTCGGCGTGGGCTTGGGCGATAGCCGACAAATCCGAGCGTTGCTTGAGCGCTAACAGTTTCTCAGAGGCACGAGCACTGTTTAACATCGCCAGCAGGCGCTGGTTGTCTGATAAAGCTTCATTGTCCTCGGCTTCACCGGGTGCCGCGGGCCACTGCAGGTCCTGGCTCGGTTCGATATCAGCAAAAATCAGGGCCTCTGCTAGTGGGAGCGGGCCTGTTGGTGCGTTCGCAATCAACTGAAGGGTCCAGAGTCCCGGCTCGGAGAGCGCGAACCGCGCTTTCAGATCCTCTCCATGCAAGGCAACCAGAGCCTGGCGCGGGCGCCCCCGCGGCCCCTGCAAAAAAAGCGCGGGCTCGCTGGCTCCGTGAACGCGCGCCGCAAATGTGAGCCATTGCCCAACCCGCACACGGATCGGCAAGGGCTCAAGATTCACTTCGGAATCCGCGGCCACAACGCTTAAGCGCGGGTGACCGGCACCTTCTTGAAAGAGTGCCACGCCACAGCGAGAAACACCCGCTTTGGAATACCGAGCTTGCCAAGCTTGCACGCCCTGTGCAGCCTTGGGATTCGGCAGTTCTGTTTGCCATCGGCGTGGCCAAACATAGGGGACTCCCTCCACTCGCAACGCTAGCTTGAGACTTGTGTCGTCCAACTTCACGCCGGCTCGGTCAAGTTCCAAAACGCGGGCGGCTACCCGCGCGAGGGCTTGATCCGCCACGCCACAGGCCGCGTAGATAGCTTCAAGCCCAGGTGGCGGGGCTGCGTTCAAGGGCTGCGGCGACCAGGTTTCTTGGGCCCAGCTGACGGCCGGAGCGACGCTCCGACGGTGATCGGCCGCTGGAAGCTTAGGCTGAGTCCCGACACTCGGTCCGCAAGCAGCACAGGCGAGAGTCGTCAACACAAGAAGAAACCGGCCTAGCACCGACAATCAGCGTAGCGGAGCGCGCCTTCGTGTACCAGCACGGGCTGTGGCGAAAAGGCAGAGTGCCCGGACCGACGAAGCGATGGTCGACCGCGGAAGCAAGGCTTGGTAAGTTCTTGCACTCTTGCGGATGCGGAATTTCTCGACAGCGGCGAAGGTTGGACTCTTCGCCACCGTGACCACGGTTGCCGGCGCGATGATTTACCGCTTCGTCGATAAATCATCGAGCAGCAAAGACGGCTACGTTGTGTATGCGTTGCTCACCGATGCGATGGGCATTGCCAAAAGCAGCCAGGTCCGCATGGCCGGCATCCCAGTCGGCACCATCCAAAATGTGCGGTTGCAGGGTAACCGGGCGCGTGTGGATATCCGTATGAATCCGGATGTTCCGCTTTACGACGATGCCGCGCTGGCCAAAGTGATGTCGAGTCTGCTGGGGGAGTACATTATCACGTTGGCCCCGGGCACCCAAGGTAAGCCTAAGCTGCACGATGGCGATCAGGTCCACCTGGTCGTTGATTCTCCGACCACCGCCCAAATCCTTGAGGAGGTTTCTAACATCGCCAAAGATGTCCAAAAAGTGTCGCGCTCACTCGCCGACTCCATGGGCACGAATCAGGGCCGCGATGATATCAAATCTATCCTCGGAAACTTGGCGCAGGTGACCGAATCGTTGAACCAAACGGTGCGCGAGAACCGCGATACCATCCGCAGCACACTCAACAATATTCAGAACATCACCAACCATTCCCAGCCTGAACTGCAAAAGATCTTGGAAAATGTCCGGGTGCTCACCGGCGATGTCCGCGAAATGCTGGGAAAGCCCGACGTTGAAGGGCAGCGGCCAGGCGACGTGCGTGAGATCGTGAGCCGGGTGAACAGCGCGAGCGAGAGCCTCGAAAATGCACTCAAAAATATCGACAATGTGACCGGGCGGCTGGATCGCGGAGAAGGCACGCTCGGCAGGCTCACCAAAGATGAGCACCTGATCAATGAGGTGGAAGGCGTCGCCGAAACGGTGGGCGATTTCGTGGGCGGCCTCGATCGCCTACAAACGTATGTGGGGTTGCGCTCGGATTACCTCTTTCTCACCGGCTCGGTAAAAAGTTACGTCGAGCTTCGACTCCAGCCTCGCGAAGATAAGTACTACCTGATCGAGATCGTCAACGATCCGCGCGGCCTCACGCGCTTTGAGCAAGTGGATGTGCGCACCACTAACCCGAACGACCCCGCTGCGTACCGCGAGGTGCGAACTGTCACCACCAACGCCTTCCGCTTCTCACTCCAATTCGCCCAAAAGTTTGGGCCCTTTACCGGGCGTTTTGGGATTAAGGAATCCACGGGCGGCACCGGTCTGGATCTGCATCTTTTCCACGATCGCTTCGAGCTGCGGCAGGATCTGTTCGGGTTTGGCGAAGTGGTGTTGCCGCGCTGGCGGGTGTCGTTGGGTTACGAATTCGTGAACCGCCTGTGGCTGATGGCAGGCGTGGATGACATGCTGAGCCCGGATCGGCGGGACTATTTCGTCGGCATGCAGTTGCTCTTCAACGATCAAGATCTGAAGAGTGTTTTGCCTTTTGCGAAGGCGCCTTGAGTTCGCCGTGCACCATATGCTTTTTCGCTGGCGTCTGGCAGTGCTTGTCCTGTGTGCCTCCCTGGCGCCCATCCTCACGCAGTGCGGCAAGAACCGCGATGCAGAGTCCGTGCCACAGAAGACGCCCACCTTGCGTATCTACGCTCTCGGAACGCTCGCCGGTGCGATGGAACCCTGCGGTTGCGTCAAGAGCATGTTGGGCGGCGTCGATCACGCTGCAGATCTCCTCCGCAAGAAGCAAGGTGAAGTAGAAAGTGAGCTACTGCTGGCGGCTGGGCCTCTCTTCTTCTTGAACCCATTGCTCTCCGAAAAGTCGCGCACCCAAGATTTGTGGAAGGGTGAAGTGGTTGCCAAAGCTCTCGGAACGATGAAGCTCCGCGCCTGGGCGCCGGGGCTCAACGATTGGGCTGCAGGTCCCGAGGTTTTCAAGAAATACACGGAGCTTTCCGGAGCCAAAGCGCTGGCTGCGAATCTGACTGGCGTGACGCCGCTCTGGATGACAGAGGTTGGAAAAACCAGGGTTGGCGTGGTTGGCATTTCGTTGCCGCTTCAGAATGGAATCGGACCAGGCGGCGTGCAGGTGGGAGACGCGACGCGTGCGCTCAGCCAAGCCCTTCAGAGCTTGAACGCTCAAGGTGCCCAGATCCGCATTGCGCTTCTTTCAATGCCGCGTGGCGAAGCCCTCAGATTGGCCGAAAAAGTCGAGGGCTTTCAGCTGATGCTGGTGGGCAAAGCGTATGATGAGGGGGAGCTCAATGATGCTCCGTCGCCCGCCGTCCTCGTCGGAAAGACGTTGGTCATCGCGCCGCAGAATCACTTACAATCCGTCGCCAGCGTTGATCTGTACGTGCGTGGCGACAGTTACGAGTTTGTGGATGCTTCTGGGCTCAACCTGCGAGAAGACTTCGAAGTTGAAAAACAACGAGTCCATGATTTGGAAATGCGTGAACCGAAATCTCCTGCGCTATCCCAGCGCCGCCAAGCGCTCACTAAGCTGGAAGCCCAGCTTCGCCAGTACCGCGCGCCCGTCCCTCCTGCCTCCGGAAGCTTCTTCTATTATCAAACCTACGACGTCGGCGAAGCTGCTGGACAACATCCAGGCGTGAAGAGCGAGATCGACGGCTATTACCGGCGAGTCAACACCTATAACCGAGAAGCCTTCAAAGATCGGCTCCCCATGCCCGTCTCCGGCGATCAGAGCCACTACGTGGGTGTGGCAGCCTGCGCTTCCTGCCACAAGACAGAATACGCCTTCTGGAAGACCACGCAGCATGCCTCGGCGTACGAAACGCTTTCAGTCCAAAGCAAAGAGTTTAACCTCGACTGCGTTGGCTGCCACGTCACCGGCTACGAAAAGCCAGGTGGCTCGACCGTCACGCACGGTGAGCCATTGCAAAATGTTCAGTGCGAGACGTGCCACGGACCCGGATCGCGACACGCAGAAACTGGCTCACCCCAATTCATCCAGAGTGCACCTTCAGTGAACCTGTGCGGGCCAACCTGCCATCATCCTCCGCACGTGGGCCGCGAATGGACCGTCGAGCAGGCATGGCCACACATCATTGGGCCTGGGCACGGGCTCTGATCACAGCCTCTCAAAACACGTCAACGGGATACGCTTTTTAGCCCGTACTGTCGCCGTGGAATCGAAGAAGCGGGCACTCACGGGATCGTGGTAACCGCTCGGCCAGTCGGCTTCCTCAGACTTTGGCAGGTAATACGCGGAGATGCGAGCCATCAACAGCTCACGTAAGTATTTTCCAACTAGTGAAGCCAGCATCACGAGTGGATCTTTGGCGTCGGCATCTTGAATAAAGTGCAGCTCGCCCAGGCCCGGGAAGCGGTAAGCGCTGTGCGCGCGCGACTGCTCGAGCACGTTGTGCAATCGCCCAGAGAGTGGGCCGAAAAAGCGATCATAATCCGCTATCCCGCCCACTTTTCCGCAAATCGCGAGCACGTCGGAGCCCGCCTGCTCTCTGAACCTGATGACCAAACGCTCCATCGCGTGCAGATCCATCACGAACCGATTCTGCCCCGCGCTCCAGCCCTCGTTTAAGACTTTAGAACACACCACACTGCTCTTGACCCCAAGCACGCGCACACCGCGCGCTTCAAGCGTGAGCAAATGCCGACGCAAGCGAGCCACCAACGCAGGCTCCGCACCGAAGCTTTCGTGCTCCGTGGCCCAACACTGTGCCCGGCTGGTCTTGGGGCACGGCTCCTGCAACGCCTGGATGCCTTCGAGTGAAACACTCGCTAAAAGCTCTGAGGGGGAACTGACGTGAGCGGGTGCGAGCGCACGCGCCCAGGCTTCGGCGAGGGTGATGTTGCCGTGGGAGACGAGTCGTTTTGAATCATCCAAATCTGCTCGCAGCACTTTGGGAAGCTTGCGTTTCAAGGTATCCGCGCCCCGAATCGGGTCTACCTCCGCTAATGCGGCGCTCACGAGCATCGGACCGATGCGCGCGCCCAACCCATTCTCATCCACGCCTATCCTATATTTAAAGGTCACTTTGGCATTCCACGGGGGATCAACCACCCTGAACGGGCGGAATCAAGGCCACCACGTCGCCGTCCTTGAGCTTGGCCTCGGAACTTGTGAACTCCTCATTCAGTGCAAAGCGCACGCTGCTCATGAATCCTGTGAGTTCTGGCAACCTTGCTTGAAGCAGCTCGCTCAGGCTTCCCACTGAGGCGCCCGCGGGCAGTTCCACCACCTCTTCGCTTTTCCCCATCAGATCCCGAAGGGCCGCAAAATAGAGCACAGACAACTGCATCGCGACGCCTGATGGAACGAGCTAAGCCAGCAGCTCAACTTTGGCCATCGGATACCCAGCTGGTCGCTGCACCGCGTAGGAAAGCGCCAGAATCTCCACCAACACCACTCGATAAACAGCATGAACATCGTCCACGTCGATGTCGTGAGCGTGCGCTTCCAAGGTGGAATCAATGTGTTCGTGCACGAACTCCAGCAGATGGGGCTGCTCCATCGCGATAATGTCGTCACTATCGAGAGCTTCGGCAGGATCCGCACGACGCAACTCCTCATCGAGCGCTAGGAGCTGCTCGGTGGCGTCGATCTCCTGGGCCTTCACTTCATCGATGTGATGCGAATGGGCCTGTTCGAAAGCCAGCCACACGGCGAGCGTTAAGAAATAGCCCAGAGCCAAGGCCGTTTCGTCGAGTGGCTTATTGAGGCCTTCAGCAACACGGTTGGCTAAGGCTGGCTGCGTGCGCTCAAAACGCTCAAAGGCATCATCAAGCTGGGTACGTGCATCCTCATCGTCTTCGCTGAGGCTTTCGCGGACAGACTCCAAGCAGTACGCTTGCACCTTGGCGTAGCCAGGAACGGGACGGATAGCTGAGCGACGGACCCACACTGAAGTAAGGCTAGCACGGGGCAAAGCCTCCGGGGGAAGCGTTAAATGCCGTGCAAAAAAGCCAAGGTTGGTTCCCGGCCGAGGGAACGACGAGATCTAGTTGGGGCGCTCCACGACGCCGTTTAGGATTTGAAGGAAAAATGCCACTGAGCCGCCTCATGCAATCTGCCGTTACCCCGCCGCACTGGCTGGTCGCGCAGGTAAGACGCTGGCTCTGGATCGTTCTCCCGGTGCTGCTGCTGCCCAGCCTTTTCGCATTGGACCGCGCACTGCACAACGGACGCATTTTGCGAGGTGTGCGCCTGGGCCCTGTGGTGCTGGCAGGACTCACGCCGAAGGAGGCAGCGACGCCACTCAAAGAATATGCGACCCAAATAGCGCAACGTCAGCTGCTGCTCCGCGTCCAAGATCGCGTGTTGGTGCGCTCACTGGCTGAGCTTGGAGGGCGTTCCGCAATGGCGAGCTCACTTCAACGTGCTTACGCAGAAGGCCGAGCGGGACACCTCGGGAACCAGTTCGCCTGGTGGTTGAGAAGCTGGTGGCTGAGGGAGAGCATTGCCTTGGAAATAACCTTTGATCGCAAAATGGCGGAACAAGAGCTCGCACAAATTGAGGCGCTCGCGCTGGGAAGCCACCCGCGGCCAGGCGGTATCATTATTGACGGTAAACGGGCCCTGCCTGTTTATGGGCACCCGGGCATGATTCTAGATCGGAGTTCTACTCTCCAGCTGTTAGCGCATGCGGCGACAAATTCTGAGGATCAAGCCGTCACGCTCCCGTTCAAGCCAATCGAATCGTCCATCACGCACTCCCAGATCGACGCGTTGGTATCCCTGGCGGAACGCTTGCTCTCTTCGCCGATCAAGCTCCGCGCCTACCTTCCCAGCATGGCCGCTCGCGAGGCTCCGAAGTCTATTGAACTCAACTTGGATGCTGCGTTCTTTGGCGCCGCACTGCGCACGGCGGAGGCGCCCAACGCTCGCGAGTTACATCTCACGCTGGACGAAAACCCCCTGAACGAAAAGCTGCGCGAAGCCCGAGCGTTTTTAGAAAAGGCCCCACAAGACGCGCAATTTGTCGTCAAGAATGCCGACGCCGTGGAGATCCTGCCCAGCCAAACAGGCACCCGAATCGACACCGAAAACCTGCTCGCGGCAGCCCTCAGCGCGGCCGAACGAGATGACCGCGCGGGGGAGCTCCCCATCATCCAAAACACGCCCCCCAAGCTCACGACCGAGCAAGCACGCGCGTTCAACATTCGTCGGATCGTTGGGCATTTCACCACGTTCTTCCCGTGCTGCCCGGCTCGCGTGAGGAACATCGAGCGCATCGCACAACTGCTCAACAATACTCTCGTGGAACCCGGCGCTACCTTTTCTGTGAACACCGCCGTGGGGCCGCGAACCCTGGCTGCGGGATTTGTGCCGGCGCCCAGTATCGAAGACGGCGAAATGGTAGACACGGTAGGCGGGGGCGTGAGCCAGTTTGCCACCACGCTCTATAACTCACTCTTTCGAGGCGGCTATGATGTTCTGGCGCATCAGCCACATAGCTACTACTTCGCACGCTATCCGATGGGCCACGAAGCAACACTCTCTTGGCCCAAACCTGATCTCGTGTTTCGCAATGATACGCACGCAGGGCTACTGATCCTGACGACTGTCACCAAGACCAGTGTTAGTGTGATGCTGTTCGGAGATACCGAGGGCCGACGGGTCACCGTCAAGACCACCGAGCGGCGCGATATTAAACCACCGGATATTCAGCTTTTGGCCGATCCGAGCGTGAGTATTGACCGAGAAGAAGTGCGGCAGGGTGGCAAAATTGGCTGGGCTGTCGACGCAATCCGCCACGTGGACTTCGCCGACGGCACCGCAAAAGATGAGCGCCGCAAAGTGATCTACAAAGCAGAGTCGAGAATTCTCGCCGTGCACCCGTGTCGGATCCCGAAAGGCGAGCCTGGCTACACAGGAGAGCCCTGCCCCCTCCCCGACGCGGAACAGAACGACGCGCGCACGCCCTCGCAGTGATCAAGCGCTGCGTGAGAAAGCACTAACTCTTAGCTCAACGCTGGCGGAGGCCGCGCAGCTGCCCCGCGGAAACCCAACCGAGCGTGGCCCCCCATTCAACCTCCGCCAAATTTCCGGCTTTTTGGTGAATGTACACGAGCGCACCCTCCGGGATACCTGCCCCGTGAGCTGAAGCGGGGAGAGCTCTCGCGGGAACCCCTACTGCATCCAACCAGTGAGCTTCGGCGGTGATCACCACTGCAGGTTCCGTTCTCTCGTTCAACCATCCCGCCGCGAACGAGAGCGGCGCAGCCAACGCGAGCAGCCCGAGGCCAATGCCAATACCAAGCCCGCTGGCTAGGAGTAATTCCGCACGCTTCAACAGCGCACGACCCAGCAATCCGGCGCTGAGCAGGAGTGATGCCGAAACCGCCAGCCAATCCCAAACCGCGCGCGGGGCCAAGCCAACGAGCGCACGACCCAGGCTGGGGCGAGCCGAAACAGCCTCTCCCTGGGGCTTAGCACGAACGCGCGCCAGCTCTGCCCGCACCGCATCCAGCACCTGCTCGGACTCAACGTCGTCAGGATTCAGCAGCAGCGCCTCTTCCAAGCCCGCCGCCACCTGCCCCAGATCACCCGGCACCGCTTGCGGGGATTTCGCGCGCAACAGGTAAGCGAGCGCTCGGTTGTAGCTTAGATTGGGGTCGATCAGCCCGCGATCACCGGCTAGCTCGAACTGCTCCAACGCACGGCTCGGAGCGCTCGCCCGAAGGGCCTGCAAACCAGCGCTCGCAAGATCGGTGGCCTTATCTCCGGACGCCAGCGCAAGTTTCGGTCCGACAAAGATCGTGTTCAAAGCTAGAGCGAGCCCCAGCAGGCAGCGCAACCATCTTCTCGACATCAACCCGGCTTGCGATTGCGACGAACGCGAAAGATTAGCCATGTTCAACTGGCGCTCCTTCGAACTTCAAGCGCGCGTTCCATCCATTCACCAGTGTCGGCTACCAGCTGTTGGAGTTCCGCTTCCAGCTTACCAAAACGCACCGTGTCGCCCTGCTCGAGCAGCTCAACGGCGCGCAGCGCAAGCTCTGAAGGGAAGCCTTGCGAAATGAGCTTGGCGGCTAGCTCTCCGCGCAGCACGGCCCGAGCCTTCAACCCCGTTCGATCTTCAAGCGCCATGAAGACAACTCGTTCCAACGCTGAAACGGCGCTCATTGAGCTATTTTTAGCGAGCTCCCTCGCTTCCTCCAAAGCTGCCCGCGCCTGGTACGCGAGCGTACCCTTCCGGGCGCTCTGACGCGTTGACACCAGAGAGCCGAGCTTGCCCATGAATTGTCCTAAAATCACCAGGGCAGGCCCCAGCAAGAGCAACGGATAGAACCAACGCCGATCCGAGGGGGCGCCGGTTCCTCGGATCGCGCTCTGACCCGACATGTCCGCGCGCGGCTTCATGAGGTCCGCAATCCTCTGTAAGGGCGCGGGCGGTGCAGCTTCAGGAGACGCGGGCTCGGGCGTTCCCGGGCGAGCGACTGCTGCTACGGCCTTCACAACACCTAACGGTGCGTTCGCCGTTTCGTAACCTGCGGAGGGATTGAAATACGGGTGTGAAAGAGCACCGAGATCCAACTCACCTGCCTCATTGAGCCGCACCACATAGCTAAATTTCCGGTAACCTGTGAGGGCGCCGTCCTTGGGAGCGATCTCTTCCTTAATCGTTGGTTGAGAAAATTCCACTCCCTTTTGCTCAGGCAATCGTAGTTCTGAAGGGAAATTCCCCTGCCCTTCGAGCCAGGCCGTGACCGACACCGCGCCACCTACGGGCACTTCACGGGGCGCTACCTCGACCTTCAGCTGAAAATGCCCCACGTCGCCCAACCGATAACCTGGTGGCCTACCCTTTTTGGGCGGCTCCACCACTTCGATCTCAGCGGGCACACTCTGCCGTTCGACAACCTCCTGGCCACGGCGGGAGATGAGGGCGAGCTTCATAGTCATCTCGCCCACCTTGAAGCGTCCGGGAGCTAACGGCACCAACAGCAGATCTCGGATCTGAGCGGCGTTGAACAGCTGATTCCCGATCGGCACCCGACGAATCACCGACTGCTCCTTGGTGGCGAGATCGAACGCGAGGAAATCCTTGCGCGTGACGTCGCTGGCGCTCACATCATCAAACCCTGGGTACGACGTGTACGCAAAAACCTTGAGGGATAGCGCCTGACCCACCACCACTTTGTGCGGCGAGACCTTAGCAATCAAGAAAGCCGCGGGATCGGGAGCTCTCGCGACGCGCCATTCTTCAGGCACGGAACTCGGATCGAGCGTTGGTTCCTCAGCGTCGGGGTCGGGAGTCGGCAAACCGCGAAGACGATTGGATAGAGGTCCCGAACCAAACGGATCAAAGGGGTCAAATCCGAAAGGGAGGCCCCGCGGTCCACGCTGAGGCTGCTGGCGAGCTGTCCCGGCTGCCACTACTTCAATGCTCTGTGGGTCGTCAGATAGCCGCCGCCCTTGAATCAGAATGCTAGCGGGCCCAATCGGGTAACGGCCGGCTTTGGTGGGGGTGACGCTCCAGGTTGCCGTAACGCCGTAGCTGCGACTCAGGTGCCCGTTGACGATCGAGACTTGTTGTTGCGTGCTCAGATTCGGGCCGGTTGCTACAATTCCGGGTGGTAGCTTCAAAGCAGGATTTTGGGGTTGCGCCGAATCGTCGTCCACCAGCGCTGTCAGCTGAACGACGAATGTTTCGCCCACTTCGACCTGGCGAGCGCTCAACTCGGTACTCAGGCGTTGTGCCAAAGCCACATTTGACACAAGCAGGCACGCTGCCTGTGCGAGCAGAACATTCCAGATGAGCCGCCAGATTTTGTGGGCGCTTGGACTCACCGATCCTCCGCTGCGCTCAACGTCCGGCGCACTCGGGTTCGCTTGGCCACTTCTTGTTGGAGCGTGGGAGCCCTTTCCAGCATGTCCAAAACGCGATCGTTCTTGGCCTCGTCGGGTTGTTGGGAGGGCTGAGGTTGCGGCTCGGTACTCGCGTCTTTTGGCTCATTTTTGGCTGAATCTTGGCCGGCGTCGCCGGCGTCGGGCGGCCCACTATCCCGTCCCGCGTCGTTGCCCGCATCTGGCCCGGAATCGCCAGCATCTGGCGGTTGGCTACCGGAATCTCCCGCATCTTTTCCGGCGTCCCCGGCATCGTCTCCGCCATCGCTGCCACCGTCGGAGCCTGCGTCCGGTGAAGCATCCGGCGGCTGTTGCTCTTCGATTCTTCGGAGCGCCATCGCGCGATTGAAGGCGGCGTCCTGGCCGAGCAGATCACCTGCGTCTGACTGCACGCCTGGCACAATGGCGAGCGCCTTATCGTAGTGGTGCACAGCGCCGCGATAATTTCCCCGCAAGAATTCTAAGTTTCCAGAAAGATAGTGGGCCCTGGCGCGCAGCTCCGCTGGAGTTTGTGGATCGAGCGCAATGGCCTGTGCGATCCTGAGCGCACACTCCACCTGGGCAATCCGATCTTCCGCCGCTTTCTGCTCAGCAGGGCTCGTTCCCGCGTCCTCAGCGCCTCTGGCCAAGCCCTCTTCACCGAATTTTTTTCCGAACTTCTCGGCGAGCTTAAACAGCGCTAACCCGAGGTCGAAGCCGGCAAACGGCCGCTGTTTCACGCTGTCGGGCGTTCCAATCTTGCCAGCCTCGCACTTGCCCGTCTTCAGGTACTCCACCAGGCTTTGCTGCGCCGCCAACGAATCACCAGCGTCGAGCTTTTCAATGGCGTCATCCACTGCGGGCGAGAATCGATCAAACCATTTAGAAGGGCTGACATCGCACGAAGGCGCCAGCGCCACCAAGATCAATAATCCTCCGCCCAGCGTCGCGCGCCCCAGACGCTGCGTCAGCTTGCTCTCGCGTCGTCGCGTGCTGTGCACATCCCCTTCGGAATTGGCCAGTTCGGGTGCCGCTCGGCGACGCCGCCTGGCCTCCGCAATCAAGGCCTCAACCAGCAGTAAGAAAGCGGCACAACTCAGCGGATAGACTGTTACATCCGCGTAGACTGTTTCCACCTTCTCGCTCAGCTCTTCGGTCATGAGCTTTCTCAAGCGCATGCTGATCTCATCAATGCCCATTTTGCCGCGTTGGCTGCGCACGATCGTGCCCCCGGCCGTCTCCGCAATTTTTGCCAGCGCAGCCTCACCCTCGGCTGAAAGCGCGGTGGTGATGGGAGCACCAGACTCGTCTTTGCGAAAGCCTTTGACGCGACCTGCTGCGTCGATCTCCGGCAGCGGCTCTGCAGTCCGACCACCGATCTGCACCACGTGGATGGTGATGCCCTCATTGACGGCCGACTGCGCAACCTGCACAGGATCTCCTTCCAGATCTTCACCGTCGGTGATCAAAATGATAATGCGCTTGTGGTTCTTAGAGCGCGGATCGCGAGCTAAGAGATCACGAGCGGATTCTAAGGCCCGGGCGATGGCCGTGCCGCCAACCGGCATATCGTTGGGCGATAGCTGATTTAAGAATTGTTTGATTGCCCCGCTATCACTCGTCAACGGAAAGCTCATGGGCTCACCCGCGAAGGCAACAGCGGCGAAGCGTGCGCCCGGCAAGGATTGGATCAGCTGGGCCACTTCCGCCTTGGCTCGCTCAATGCGAAACGGCGGAATGTCCTGGGCGAACATGCTCTTCGAATAATCCAGCGTGATCACGACATCGAGGTTCGTCGCCGGAATCACGCGCGTGCCGCGCCCGTACTCAGGCTGCGCCAAAGCCACGAACGAAATGGCTACGGCGAGCACGAGTAAGACACCCTTCACGGCACGCCGGGAGCTTGCTGTTGCCGTAAAGAGCCTTTGCACCTGCTCCGCCTTACCGAAACGTCGGATGCGCTGCGCGTTCAGCAACCCACCCCCAACGAGGAACAGCGCCACCAAGAGGCCAATGCCTGTTCCAAACAACCACATGGGCTCCGCGAATTTCATTTACGGAAACCTCCGGAGCCAAATGGCGCTGAGCAAGGCTTCAAGCGCGATCAAAACGACGCTGGGCAAGAGGAGATACCGATACAACTCTTCGTAGCTCGCCGTATTCGAATCAAACTTCGTACGCTCTAGAGTGTTCAGCACCTCGTGGACGCTATCTTGAAGGCCTTTGGCGTCGCTCGCCACATAAGCCTGACCCCCGGTGCGTTTGGCCAAATCACGCAAGAGCGAGGGATTGGTGGGCGCGGGCACATTCACGTACTGGGGCTGCCCAAAGAGATCGAAGCCTTTCTGGAACTGCGCCATATCGCCCTGACCAATCTGAATCGTGAACACCTTCACTCCCACTTGCTTGGCTAGATCTGCGCCAAATTCGGGGGCTAGCTTGCCTCCCTTGTTGTCCCCATCCGTCAGCAAGAGCACGACTTTCGTGGTGGCCGTGCTGCGCCGCAGACGTGCCACTGAAACACCCAGAGCGTCCCCGATCGCCGTGCCATCAGCGGAAATCAAATTGAGATCCATCTTCGCAACCAACGAATCCAACAGATGATAATCAAGTGTCGGCGGCGAGAGCACAAAGGCATCAGCCGCAAACACCACCACCCCGATGCGGTCCGTCTTACGGCGTGCAATGAAATCACGAAGAACGGCCCGCGCCACATCCACACGCGTCGGCAGCACGCCGCGCGGCCTTTCCGGCATGTAAGGCACGAGATTATTGGGGAGGTTGGAGATCGATGCCGCCATCGAGCCTGAAAGATCCAAGGCCACCACGATATCAATGCCTTCTTCTTCACTTTCGGCTGGGCGGAGTGTGTTCACAGGGCGCGCCAGCGCCAACACCATGCCTGCTAAGCCCACCGTCCGAAGCACCCCCGGCAAATCACGGAACCAAACGCGCACCCCGCGCGGACCCGAACCAAATGCCGCGACCGTGCCGAGGCGCAGGCGCGGCACACGAGCATCCCGCCCCAACGTGCTGAACCCTAAAACTAGCGGCAAAGCCGCCAAACCCAGTAAAAACCACGGCTGCTGCCAATCAGCCGCCAACCACTCCTCACCGCGGCTCAGCAGCGGATAAAGAGCCAGGAGCAACAACGCACCCACGAAGAGCAGCCCCAGCACCCAAGCCCGCGTAGCGCTTTTCATACGGATCCCCCGTTCGCTCCCGATGCAGCGTCGGCACGCGCGGCCACAGGTGCCGGCAAGGCTGCGGGAACAGTCTTTTGCACGATGGCCTCAGCTTCCGCGAGGACTGCGGTGCACTGTTCATCCGAAGGAGAAACTTTGGCAAACTTGACCAGATCGGCGTCGATCAAAAAATTCCGAATCTGAAGCCCCGTGGCATGATCGATCAGGCTATCGCGAATCAAATGTACCGTCTCGCGCGTGGTGCACTCCAAGCCATCGAAGCCAAAACGATCTCCGAGATACTGACGAATGATGTTAGCTGCGCGTTCGTAGTGCTCGGCCGTGCGCCCATCGGATACCAGCCCCGCGTGGCGCAAATCAAACAAACTCTCCCGCGCCACTTCCCAGGGTGGGCGCGCCTTGATCGGTGACGCCGCGCGCTTGGGGCGACGTAACCAGCGGCTCACGAGGAAGGCGGTGAGTGCGGCCAACGCGAGGGCCCCCATAAGGCCAAAAACAGCGTATTTGAGCGCCGTCCACTCCTCCCGCTGGCGGCGGGCGCCCGGATTCGTTTTGGGCTTTGGATTGGGTGTGTTGGCGGTTGGATCTTCAACGGCGATCGAATGCGGGGACGTGCACAGTGTCACGACTTCACCGCTGGCACGAGCCAGCGCGATCGGAACCGAGGGCAGCGTTAAGCTTTGGCGACCCGGCTTTTCGGGGAGCACCAAAAATGGAAGCAAGACACGCGTGGTGATCAGCTCCCCTGCAGGCTTGGAAGCCAGACTTGGAACAGCGGGCCCATCGGCGTCCGGAAGCACAAACCCCGCTTGCTTGAGCGCATCCGCCGCCGGCCCCTCGTGCTGCACTCGAAAACCACTTGGCAAAACGCTTTGGCCTTTGCCGTGGGTGATTTCCACTTCCAAGATCGCTTGATGGCCGCTTAAGCCGCGTGCCGGAAAACGCTCACTCACGCGTGGCCGAGTCGCGGCCTCTACCGTTTCCACGCAACTCCCGCCGACCGTCACAGGCGTGGCACTGGCAACACCAGGCTTCTGCACTGCAACGGTGCCGCTGCCAGCGGCGCCACTGCCAGCGGCTCCGACCGTCGTGGCGGATCGCGCAAAGACTCCCTCAGGGAACAGTAAAAATGCCCATAAAGCGAGGATCCCATGAGCTGCTGGTGCGCACCGCCTCATGACCTGCGCACCCTTTTTGCGCGCCGGTTGAAGAGATCCCGGATCGGCCTGATATAGGGCTGATCGGTCCGAACCACGCAGTGATCCAGACCGAGCTTGCGGAAGAGCCGGATCTGCCCAGTTCTGAGCTTCAGCATGGCTTGGCGGTAATGCTCCCGCACTTTCCGATCGGAAGTATCCACCAGGACACTCTCGCCCGTTTCAAAATCCTCAAAGGTGGTGAGCCCCACATCCGCCAACTCTTCATCCCGAGGATCCAAAAGCAAAATGGGGATCACATCGTGTCGCGCGGCTGCCAAGGAAAGCGCACGCTCGTAGCCGCTCGTGTAAAAATCACTCAGCACAAATGCCACGCTTCGGCGACGCGCCACGCGATACAAGGTCTCGAGAGCGATCTTGAGATCCGTGCCTCGATGTTCTGGAGTAGCGCCGAGGATTTCCCGCACCACGCGCATCACGTGTTTGGGCCCTTTCTTCGGCGGCACAATTTTTTCCACCCGGTCAGTCGCTAAAATCAAGCCGACTCGATCATTGTGCTTGATGGCACTGAAGGCACACAACGCCCCAACTTCAGCGGCGACCCGAGATTTATCCAGCGCCTGCGAACCAAACTGCTCGCTTGCCGAGATGTCGACGACCAACATCATCGTCATCTCTCGCTCTTCCACGAAAACTTTGACGTAAGGCTCGTTCATGCGAGCACTCACGTTCCAATCGATCGTGCGAACGTCGTCGCCGGGCTGATACTGACGCACTTCGCGAAAGGCGAGCCCTTGGCCTTTGAAAACGGAGGTGTAGTTGCCGGAAAGCTGCTCCGTCGCGAGCCGATTGGTCGTGATCTCGATTTTCTTCAGTGCTCTAAGGAGCTCTTTTTCAATCACGAGACGTCCTCAAAGATTGCGCATGCCCACAATTTACGGGACCTCAACCACCTCAAACACACGGCGCACGATGTCCTCAGCGCTCACCTGTTCGGCCTCTGCCTCATACGAAACGACCACACGATGCCTGAGCACATCTGGGCCAATCGCCTTAACATCTTCGGGAGTCACGTACCCGCGGTGCCTGAGGAAAGCATGCGCGCGCGCAGCCAAGCTAAGTGCGATGCTAGCACGCGGACTGGCTCCATATTGGATGAGCGGTGCGAGGTCCTGAAGGCCCTTGCGCGCCGGCTCACGTGTGGCGAATACAACATCCAGAATATAATTCTTAACGCGCTCATCGACGTACACTTCCTTGACGATCTTGCGCGCTTCCAGCAGCTGTTCTGGCGTTGTTTTCGCGCTGGCAACCTTAGGAACAGTGCCCGTCATTCGATCCATCACCAGCCGCTCTTCGTCCCGCGTTGGGTAGCCGACTTTAACCATCAACATGAAGCGATCGACCTGCGCCTCTGGCAGCGGATAAGTGCCTTCCTGTTCGATGGGGTTTTGGGTTGCCATCACCACGAACGGATTCGGAAGTGGATACGTTTGATCACCGATCGTGACCTGACCTTCCTGCATCGCTTCGAGCAGCGCGCTCTGCACCTTGGCGGGTGCCCGATTGATTTCATCGGCCAACACCAGATTGGCAAAGATCGGCCCGAGCTTGCTGCGAAATTCGCCCGTGCGCTGCTCATAGATCGTGGTGCCGATCAGGTCGGCTGGCAAAAGATCGGGAGTGAACTGAACTCGGGCGAACTTCGCCGCAATCACGTCGCAGAGCGTGCGAACTGTTAGCGTCTTGGCGAGCCCCGGTACTCCTTCCAAAAGCACATGACCGCCGGCGAGCAGGCCAATCAGAAGTCGCTCCACCATCTGGGTTTGCCCCACGATGACTTTGCCAACCTCAGCCATGAGGTCATCCACCATGGCGCTTTGGGCGGCCACCATCTCATTCAATGCCCTGACATCCTGCATCACGCGAAACTCCCGAAGCGTTTTTTGAGGCTTTTTGCTGTGCGGCTATAGCGAACCGCGCCCGCTCAGACAATCCGCCCAGCCGTACTATTCCGGGGAATACGGAAAATCTGCGAAGACTTGAGCTGCTTTAGCGAAAGAGCGACACTCGCACCCCACCACTTTGGCTGTCTTTCACTTGGAGGAACAAATGCAAAAGATCCTTACCTGGGGCTCCGTAGGCGCACTGGCATTGTTCGCCGCCGTCGGATGCGGCGACGATACAACCACTAACGGCTCGGGAACGGGCGGTTCGCCGAATAGCGGCGGCTCAGGTCAAACCACAGGCGGGGCCAAAGCGACGGGCGGAGCTAGCAATGGCAACTCCGGGGGCTCCAAAGCGACGGGCACGGGCGGAGCTAGCAATGGCAACTCCGGGGGCTCCAAAGCGACAGGCGGAGCTAGCAATGGCAACAGCTCAGGCGGCGTCGGCAACAGCTCAGGCGGCGCAAATCAGGGAAGCGGTGGCGCCTCCGCGAACACCGGAGGGTTGAGCTTCGGTGCCAATTGTCCAGCACAGAAGCCTGCTAACGCCGCAACTTGCACCGGCGCCGACATTTGCCCGTTTGGAACTGACATTTGTGTTTGCGACAACGCCGCCTGGTCATGCACGGGTTCAGCGGATTGCCCGGCGACACAACCTACAAATGGTGCCCCCTGCACCGCGCCGAATGCGATTTGCCTGTATGGCATCCGCGGATGTGGTTGCTCCCAATCGATGTGGATATGCCCGTGACTCGCAGCGCGATTTTTGCCCCAGTTCGTGGTTAGCTTTCGCGCTTGACCGAGCGCCCTTCAACGACGAGAGTCTGCCCACCGCGGGCAAGCTCTCGCGTTTGGAGGCTTTGATATGAAAACAGGTATTTGGGGCGCATTGAGTCTATCGGTCGTCTTGTCGTTCTGGGGTTGCAGCGGCAGCGACACGAAAGTTCTTGCAGGTGGAACAGGCGGCGCAGCGGCCAAATCGGGCGGCGCAGCGGCCAAATCGGGCGGCGCAGCGCCAGCAGCCGGCGGCGCGCTCAGCAGCGGCGGAAGCGGCGGAAACGGCGGCATGCTATCGACAACCTGCCCAGCAACAGAGCCCACGGGCAACTTGTTGAATTGCACTGGCACAGCTTCGGGGACCTCGTGCCCGTATGCGGTGGACGTGTGCACGTGTACACGCAATGTTTGGGCGTGCCAGAATCCACTCTGCCCCGTCGCCCAACCTACGGCCGGTGAAGCTTGCATTGGCCTCGAAAACGCCAACTGCAGGTACCGCAACAGGAACGTTTGCGATTGCAAAGCTGGAGCTTGGAAGTGCTTTCAAACTCAATCTCAGAACTGCCCACCCAAGCCTCCAGCTAACGGCACGCCTTGTCCTACACTTGGCGGGACGTTCTGCGATTACGAACTTCTCATGTCTAGTTTGGACGTGGGCAGTGCGGGCGCGGCGGGCGCTGGAAACGCAGCCGGAGCAGCAGGGGTCGCCGGAGCGCCCACTGTGAGTGGCGGCGCGGCGAGTGGCGGCGCATCGACTGCAACCGGCGGTGCTGGGAACACAGCTGGAGCGGCAGGATCCAGTACGCCGTTGGCGTGCGGTTGTTCACCGCAGAACCAAAAGTGGTACTGCTTCTAAATTCAGGTTCTCAACGTTGAGAGAGAAGCGACGTCGTGCACTCAGCGGCGTCGCTCTACTCGCCAACTTTCAGCGCCTGAACGACTCTTGGTTCATCCAGAACGCCTGACCACCAAACGTCGCCCGTCTGCTGCACGCGAGCATCCGTCGGCACCTTGCCAGCACGAATACCGAGCGCAATCTGACGCACTGAGACTGGCCCAACGGTGTCGCTACCGTCCACCCAGACCAGCCAGCGTTGCTCGTCCATCGGATCTCCGACCTGCACCTCTGAATTATATTGGGTAGACTGAGATTCCATCGCGTGCCTCCGTTGCGCCCGACAGGGTCGCACAAATTGGCAAGCTTGCGGTTGCTCATTCCGTTGTCACCATCACATATTAGGACGCTTGGTTGTAATCTTGCCGTGTCAGCGTACGACCTCACGAGCGAAGAGAGAAGCTACGAAGAAGGTAGCTCACCCGTTTGTAGCCGCCAGAGCATTGCATACTGGCCGCCTTGAGCGATGAGCTCGGAGTGAGTTCCGGATTCAATGATTCGCCCCTGTTCAATCACATGGATACAATCCGCATGGCGCACGGTGGAGAGGCGATGCGCAATGATCAGACTGGTGCGCCCCACCACCAGCTTACTGAGAGAGCGCTGAATCGCGGCCTCTGTTTCGTTGTCTACCGCGCTGGTCGCTTCGTCGAGGACAAGGATCGGCGGATTCTTCAGGATGGCGCGAGCCAGCGCGATGCGTTGCCGTTGGCCACCCGAAAGCTTCTGACCGCGCTCTCCCACTTCCGTGTCGTAGCCTGCAGGTAACGCGGCGATGAACTCATGGGCTTCGGCAGCCTTGGCTGCAAGAATGACGTCTTCTCGAGCCGCGTCGGGCAAGCCGTACGCGATATTCAAGAGCACACTGGCGTCTGCCAAAAAGCTATCCTGAGAAACATAGCCAATACAGCGGCGCAGATCCTGAAGCGCAACCTCACCGATGGGCACCCCATCCAACAGGATGGCCCCCGAATTAGGCTCGTAAAATCGTAGCAAGAGCTTCACGAGCGTGCTCTTGCCGCTGCCCGTGGTGCCCACAAACGCGACGCTCTTCCCGGCAGGAATCGTCAACGAAACATTGGAAAGCGTCGCCTCCTCAGCGTACCCAAAATTCACCGCTTCGAAGCGAAGCTCACCCACTACCTCTCGGGGCTTCAGGGCTCGTCCCGAATAATCAATTTTCACCGGGGTTTCGACCAGATTCATCACACGTTCGACCGAAGCCATCGAGCGTTGATAAAGATCCGTCATGTCCGCCAGACGCGTCATCGGCCAGAGCAACCGCTGCGTGAGATACACCAAGACTGAGTAGCTGCCGACTCCGATCTCGCCACGCAATGCGAGGAAGCCACCATAGAGCAGTGTCACGGTGAAGCCAGCTAACACGGCCATGCGTATGATCGGCGTGATCCCGGCTGAGAACCGAATCGCGGCGGCGTTGGCTGCGCGGTACGCCTCGGAATCTTCTCGGATGCGTGCCGCTTCGTAGTTCTCAGCCGCGTACGCCTTGATCGTCGCGATCCCAAGCAGATTGTTGTTCAATCGGGAATTGAGGTTCCCAGCCGTTTCGCGAACGAGTGTGTAGCGCGAGGCTAAGCGCGCCTGAAACCAAAAAGCACCGTAGATGATCGCGGGAATTGGCAACAGCGCTAGGCCTGCGATCTTCGTGGTGAGCGTGAAGAATACCGCTCCCACCAGGAACGACCCCGTGACAATCTGGATCAGATCATTGGCGCCACCGTTTAGAAAGCGCTCCATCTGGTTGATGTCGTCGTTGAGAATCGACATCAAATTCCCGGTTTTTCTGCGTTCAAACCAGGCAAGCTCCAAGCGCTGCACGTGCGTGTAGGCCTCCATCCGCAGATCGTGTTGAAGATTTTGAGCGAGATTTCGCCAGCGAACTGCATACAGGTATTCGAAGCTGGATTCCAAAACCCAAATCAAAACAGTCAGCGCCGCCAAGAGCCAAAGCTGCTGGCCAGGGTCGACGATACCGTAGCGCGATAGAAAAGATTGCTTTCGGTTCGCAATGACGTCGACTGCCACGCCAATCAGCACTTCGGGCAAGACGTCAAACAGCTTATTCAGAACGGAGAAAATCGAAGCGAACCAAACGTCGCGTCGATAAGACTGCGCGTGCGAAAATAGCCTTCGAAGCGGATGGCTCATGGGGATCAGGGTTGAAGCACGCCGCGGATGAGTTCGCGGAACGTCGAGCTTTCGCCGCCATCCACCTTGGGCTCGTGCTTGAATTCTTTGGCTCGGCCGGCCGAGATCTCGCAACTCACGCTCGATGCGTACGCTTCCAAAGCATGATCAACTTCGCCGTTGGCCATGATGCTGTGGCCGAGGTCAGCCAGTGCTTGCCCCATATCCCCGCAGTTTTTGCTTGGTTTAGGCAACTCCAGGGTTTTACCTTCGCCGCAGCAGCCAGCGCGCACCACGGCATACGCCGCCATATCGTACCAACCCAGCCGCCCGAAAAGGCGCATGGCATCACTCGCGGTCGCGGGAGCACCAGCCACAATCGCCGAGCGAAGCCTGTCCGCGCCCTGGCGAGGATCTGGCTCCGTGCACAGCCACTCAAGGTTAGGTGCTTTACTAAATGCACCCTTAGGAAGATAACCTGCGACGCAACTGGCTGTTTGGTTACCACTCTGAGCTTGCTCGGCACCCATTACCGGCACTTCGGTGAGGTCGAGGGCTTTTTGGGTTGGCACCGCGACAACTTTGGGCGCGGGTGTCGGTGCGGTCGGCGCTTTGGGCTGCCGCAGCATTGAGACAACAAAAGCGCCTAGAATGCCCACTGCCAGCGCACCCGCACCCCAAGCGACCAGACCTTTCGCAGTCCTCGGCGCAGGGGATAAACTGATGCGGGATTCTCGCGGATGTTCGCTCTTCAGCGGGACGGTGACAATCGACGGTGACGATGGCAACGGCGACGGCGACGGCAGGGGCGGTGGGTTTGAGGAATGCACCCCCGAAGAGACCGGTTCGTCTGCGGCGTGATCCACGAACCAACGCGCCAGATCGCGCTTAATCGGCTTCAGCGCTACCGCACGCAGGGCCTTGTTCGTGTTGAGCCCGACGAGCAAAGCATCCGTGAGCGGAGGGTCCAAAATCCCAAGCCGATGCAACTCCTCGGCGGAGTGCACGCCCGCAGCACTCGGCTCCACTCCCGATAGGACGTAGTGGAGCAGCCCCGCCACCGCCCACGTATCCCCGGCTTCACTTGGTGCCTCATCGCCACGCTTCCCACCAACGAAAAAAGGAGATTCGGAGCGCGCCCATCCCTCGAGCGTGAGAACGGGACCGGGGCGCCCTTCGGGAACGGCCAGCACACTCTCGGGACCAATCGACCCATGGCACGCGCCCAGCGCATGGGCATGGGAGAGCGCATCCGCCAAGCGCAACACCAGGCGGACTCCATCCACGGGCGCACGCTCGTGCTCCTCGATGTGCTGACGCACATAAGCGCTAACCGTTTGACCCAACACCCTCTCTGAAATCAAGACGCACGAACCATCAACCTGTGTGATGACGTCAAGAATTTTTACGATGTTTGCGTGCTGCAGCTCTTTGAGCTTCGCGGCCACGCCCTGCTCCGCCAGGCTCAATTCGATGGCGCAAAATTGGCTATTGGTCTGGAGATCGACACCCCGGTAGCTTGAACGCAAGCCCTCGCGGACGACAACCTCGTCGATGCGATACCGAGAAGCGAGCGTTAGCCCGGGCGTTAAGCTGGTTGACGTTGGCAAAGGGTCGTTTTCAGGAGACAAGGGATCGCTTCAAAGGATCGCACCCCAGCCAGAAACCGTCTAGGGGACCTTCGGGCCTCCGCGTGACTGCGCAACCGGCCCATTGCCCAGTGTCTAATTTTGGGCGTTTCGCGCACCTTTCGTGGCTGAACTCGAATCGTGGTGTAAGGAAAAACGATGCGGTTTTCTGCGGGCACCAGCGGATTCAGTTATTCGGAATGGAAGGGGATCTTCTACCCGACCGCAACCAAGGCGAAGGACATGCTGGCCTACTATGCGGGGTGCCTGCACTCCGTGGAGATCAACAACACATTTTACCGAATGCCCCAACCCAGCTTCCTCGAAGGCTGGAAAGCTCAAGTGCCGGACGGATTCCGTTTTATTCTCAAAGCCCCGCGCCGCATCACGCATTCGGAGAAGCTCGGCACCTCTGAAGCAAGTTTGGCTCAGCTGATTGCCACCGCACGAGTGCTGGGCAGAAGCTTGGGGCCAATTCTCTTCCAGTTGCCTCCAACGTTGCAGAAGGATCTATCCGTGCTCACGCGTTTCCTCGGCTGGTTGCCGAACGAGCAGCAGGCGGCCTTTGAGTTTCGACATCCAAGCTGGTTCTCGGATGATGTCTACTCCGTTCTCCGAGCGAACAACGCGGCGCTGTGTGGCGGCGATCTGGATGCGACGGAAAAGAGCCCACCTCTCGTTCCAACTGCCAACTTTGGTTACCTGAGATTGCGAAAGACGAGCTACTCTGCCAAAGACTTAGAAGATTGGGCAGAGCGCATTGGAAGCCAAGCTTGGCACTCAGCATTCGCCTTCTTCAAGCACGAGACGGAAGGCCCACTCTTGGCTCAGAAGCTCGACCAACTATTGATGGCGGGGTAACGCCTCAGCACCTGGAGGCAACGCCGCCATCGAGACGATAAGTCGGCGCAGCTCGGCGAGATCGAAAGGCTTCGTCAAGGCAGGCACATCGAGCCCAGCCAAGAAATCAGTGTGCTCCGTACTAAAAGCGCCACCCGTCATGATCAGCATGCGTTTTTCCAAACCCGGCCACTCCTCCTTAAGGATGCTGTAAAGCTCGCTGCCGCCGAGGCCGGGCATCATCAGATCGCACAGGATCACGTCGCAGCGGTCACCCTGAGCGAGCCACTTCAAAACTTCCGTTACGCTCGTGGTCGCTCGGACGTGATGCTCGTCTGCCAAAAGCTGTGCGATCAGTTTGCCGATCATGGGCTCATCATCGACCACCCAGACGGACACCGCTCCCGGACGCACTGATGGCGTAACCTGCAGGTTCTCGGCAGAAACCTGAGCTCCCTGAAAGCAAGGGAGTAACACCGTCACGGTTGTACCGCGTCCAACTTCGCTCTCGACCGAAATCTCAGCCCCTTGGGCTAAGAGTAAATTCCGCGTGATACTGAGCCCCAGGCCCGTCCCCACCCCAGCGGGCTTAGTTGTAAAAAGGGGCTCAAAAATGCGAGCTTTCACCGGCTCGGGGATCCCGCATCCGGTATCGCTGATCACGACGCGGATCTGATGCGCGCCGTGTTTGGCGAGGGAAAGTGTGATGCTGTTTTCCGCGGGAGCTCCGAGCGTGATGGCCTGGGCGGCATTCACCAAAATATTCAAAAAGACCTGTTCGAGGCTGGCCGCGTTCCCGTGAGCCGGTGGAACACACGCGAAGTCACGGATTAACCGAGCGCGATGCCGAATCTCATTTTCAGCTATGCGAACAGCTTGCTCGAGGACCTGCTCCACGTTCACTGACCCGAGCTGCAATTCCTCGGCGCGGGCAAAAATGCGCAGATCTTTGACAATTGAAGTCGCACGCCGGACCCCGGCTTCAAGCTCTGCAATTTGGCCAAAAAGCGGCGCGGCGTCTGCACCTGGCTTGAGCTCCACTGAAAGACTATCCCGCAGCACCTCTAAGCCAAGTTGCACATAGGTGAGGGGGTTGTTGATTTCATGGGCAACCGTTGCTGAAAGCAACCCAAGAGCCGCCATCCGATCGGCCTTCACCAGCTGAGCGTCTAGCTGCTTGCGCTCTGTCACGTCTCGGGTAAACGCCAGCACGGCGGGGGACCCTTCGTATTCCACCGGCACCGAGGAGACTTCGACAAAGCGCGTGCTGCCATCCGAGGCATGAAAGCGGTATTCCGTGGGGTCCAGCGGGCTCTTGCGCGCGTCGATCTCAGCGAGCCTGGATTGAGTGCGCGCACCTTCCTCAGGAGACAAAAACTGAACAATAGGCCTGCCGATCGCATCCTCCGGGCGCTCAAGCTCCAACAGCTTGGCCGCGCGCGGGCTCATGTAGACCACGGTGATCCCGCGCAGAATCACCACACCATCGGGCCCATGCTCGATGAGAAACCGAAAACGCTGCTCGGATTGCTGAAGCGCTTGCTGAGTCTGACGTTGCTCGCTGATGTCTCGGATCAGGGTGACCGCAAACTGACGCTCGCCGACACTCATGCCGGTCGTTCCGAGTTCAATCGGAACCCGAGCGCCCTCGGGTGTGACAAGCACCGTTTCAAGCAACATTTCGGCGTTAGATTCTCTCCGGAGCTGCACCAGCTCGCGCACGCGCACCTGTTCGTCGGAAGGGATGCTTTCGAAAATTGAACCGGAAAGTATCGCCTCGACGGACCTTCCTGAAATGCGTGCGGTCCCTGAACTCGCGTACACAACACGTGGCGGGTCCACACTCATTTCCGTCACCGCAAATCCGAGCCCAGCCTGATCCGCTGCCGCGGCCAGCCCATCCAGTAAGCGCGCCGGATCCAATTCGCTGAATTCAGGCCGAGTCGATGCCATCCCGATTCTCGGTATACCTCCCCGGGCCACCCCAAGACTAGGCGGCGGATCCCCGCTAGGAAGCCTGTGCTAGCGGCGCGTGATCAACCCGAGGCCCAGCTGTCGACAGAAGCACGGAGCCATCCCAGCCCCGAACGGATAGCGACACGCCCGTCCCTAACGCCGTGCCTTCGAGCGCAGACGCCAAGGCAATCAACTCCCTCGGCGCGCGCGTCGACGCTGGCTCGACGCACGTCAGGATCAGCTCACCACACCGAATATCACGCAGGTGTGCGATCAGCCCGCGTGCGAGAATGCTGCGCGCTGCGCTCATATCTCGGTCCGTCTTCCCGTTAGCAACGACGACCATCTGTCTCAGGTGCCATCCCATATTCTCAAGGCGAGTGACCCGGTTCGCAACCTGCGTGACCAATGAAGAAGGCGCACCAGGATAATGCTGAGCCACAACGGCCATATCGCCCGATTGCGAAGGATGCAGCCAGCGTGGCCAACTACCTCCGTATTCGATCACTACCAAGGTTGCGTCATGAACCTGATCCATGGGTGTTCTCCTCTGTTCGGAAGCACTCCTCTTGTGCCGGCAAACGGAAAGCTGGGCCAAGAATCAGGAGACTCGGGTGCGCTTATCCTGAGCCGGATTGGGATTTTTTCTCGGAGAGGCGCTTGTTCGGACCGGCCTTTTTGAGGGGCGCAGGCTCGGCACCTTTGGCCGGAGCTTCCGCGCCCTTGAGGCTGCGCTTCAACGCTTCAAAGAGGTCAATGATTTGCGCCTTCGGTTCAGAGGCTTCCACCGTCAACTCTTGGCCCGCGACTTTTTGTTCAACCGCCGCCCGCACTCGATCGCTGAATGAATCACGATAGGGAGTGGCGTCAAACTTGTCGACACTCAGCTGCTCAATCAGCTTTTTGGCGAGATCCTGTTCTTTTTCGGAGAACGTGAAGGTAGCGCCCGTGTCGATTTCATCGAAAGCCCGAAGCTCGTTTTGGTAGTACAGCTGATGAAAGACCAGCCCGTCCTTCCCATACGGACGGATCAAGATCAGCTGCTCCTTGCCGCGTGTTGACCAGCGCCCCACCGCAACTCGATCCGTGACCCGCATCGATTCGCTCAACAAGCGATACGCCTTGTCCCCACCTTTGTCCGGGCCGAGGTAATACGAACGTTCCACCTGAAGGAAATCGACGCCCGAGAGCGGAACGAATTCGACAATCTCGATGCTATTGCTGCGCTCAGCCTCCAAGCCCTTGATTTCGTCATCGGTAAACTTCACGAACTGGCCGCGCGCGTACTCATAACCCTTGATGGTGTCATTGCGCCCAATGACTTCATTGTCCGTTGGGCAGAACAACTGCTGCTTAATCCGGCCTCCGCACTTTGCGTGCAGCATATTGAAGCTAACCTGCTCGGAAGAGGCAGCAGTGTACAGCTTGACCGGAATAGAAACGAGTCCAAAGGAAATTGTACCTGAGCTGATCGCACGCGCCGCCATCGTGGCAATATGCTAGCCCGACATGGCCCGAGTGACGAAAACTTCAGCAGACAAAAGTATGTCGCAGAAGCTCAACACGCCGGATGCGTCGCCTTCGCCGACCAGCGCAGCAGAACTCACAACTTATCGAAACAAACGCGACCCAGCTCGTACCAATGAACCGTTTGCCGCTGAACGTAAGGACAGTACACGGGAGACCAAGCACGGCCGATTCGTCGTTCACCTGCATGCGGCAAGCCGCACCCACTACGATCTCCGCGTCCAGATCGGTGGAACCTTGCGCAGCTTTGCCGTGCCCAAAGGGCCCAGCCTCGATCCCAACGTGAAGCACTTGGCCGTGCACACAGAGGACCATCCGCTCGAATACCTGGATTTCGAAGCCGTGATCCCCGCCGGCAACTACGGCGCTGGCGCGATGATCGTCTGGGACCGAGGAGCGATTCGCTACCTGGAAACCACAGCCGAAGAGGGGCTGAAAATTGGGAAGCTCGATTTCGAGCTCTGGGGTTTCAAGCTCAAGGGGCGCTTTGCTCTCGTCCACACCGGCCGCCGCAAGGGCGCCGAAGAGGCGAACCAGTGGTTGCTGATCAAGAAGGAAGATTCTTTCAGCGGATCAGCAGACATTACCGAACAGATCTATAGCGTTTTATCCAGCCTCAGCGTGGTTGAGCTCACTCGGAAGCCCGAGTTGGGAGAGGCGCTTAAAGCGCGGGCGCTGTCGCTCGGCGCCGCGCCGGGTTTGCCAGACTTCAAAGTGATGGAGCCCATGCTGTGTGCCTTGAGCGGGGCCACTCTGGACGAAACGGACAGGATCTATGAGCTCAAGCTGGACGGCGTGCGCATCGTCGCCACCAAGGAACACGACACGGTGACGCTCCGCTATCGCAACGGCCGAGGCGCCACGGGAAGTTACCCGGAGGTGGCGCGCGCCGTTCGCTCCTTGGCGCCTGAGCATGTCGTGTTGGACGGCGAGATCGTGGCCTTGGACGAAGCTGGCCGCCCCAATTTTCAGCGAATAGGGCCCCGCATCCACGCGCGGAAGCCGCTCGATGTGCTGCGCCTCAGTCTTGAGATCCCAGTTTACTATCTCGTCTTCGACATCGTGGCGATCGGAGCCCATAGTCTGATGGGCGTCCCGCTTAGCCAAAGAAAACAATTGCTCCAAGCACTGCTGCCGGGGAATGGAGTGTTACGCGCTGTCGACTATTTTCTGGGTCAAGGGCAACAGCTTTTCGACTTTTGCAAGCTGCAGCACTTGGAAGGCGTCGTCGCCAAGAAAGCCAACTCCCTGTATCGTCCCGGGCCGCGCCGAACCGAGGACTGGGTCAAGATCAAATGTGAACGCGACGATGATTTCGTCGTGATCGGCTGGCTCGCGGGCAAGGGCAACCGCGGCGAATTGGGCTCGCTTTGCATTGCAAGCTACCAGGGAGAGCGCCTCACGTTCTCGGGCAGAGTGGGCAGTGGGATGGACAATGAAGCGATGAAGCAGCTGTTGCCAAGGCTGAAGGAATTGGAAACCGCTGATTATCCGGCCCACGGTGAGATCCCGGAAGACGTGAAGGGCGCAACCTTCACACGGCCTCTCATCGTCGTCCAAGTTCGGTACAACAGTTGGACGGACGAAGGGCGCTTGAGAGCGCCTGTTTTTCTTGGGATCCGCGCTGATCGCGATCCAAGTGAGTGTAGGGCGGAGCCGCCGGAAGCCTGGCTCGATGCGGCCGTGAGTGAGGTTGCGGAGAGTGAACCTGTGGAGACAGGCGCGCAGGAGCGCCGTGTTGTCGTCACCAACCGCGGAAAGATCTTCTGGCCTGAAGAAGGCTACACCAAGGGAGACCTGTGCGATTACTACGCGTCTGTCGCTCCGATAATGCTACGATTTTTGAAGGGGCGCCCGGTGGTGCTGGTGCGCTATCCGGACGGCATTCTCGGCAAGAGCTTTTACCAATGGAATGTGCCCCAAGGCACACCTGCTTGGCTTCGCAGCCTTGAGCTCACACGCGAGGAGCGGAGCGATGAGTCGGAGGGGCGGAAGACAGTATTTCTGCTGGATGATCCGGAGGCGCTGGCTCACATTGCGAACCTCGGCTGCATTCCGCTTCATGTTCTGGCCTGTCGAGAGCACACGCGAGAGGCGTGTGATTTTTTGACGGTCGATTTTGATGTCGGCGAGCGACCCTTTGAAGATGCTGTGCGCCTGGCGCTCACGTTGCGAGGGCTCCTCGACGAGATCGGGCTCGTCGGTTTCCCCAAAACATCCGGGCAAAAAGGGCTGCATGTGTTGGTCCCGCTCGGCCCGGGTGTGCCGTTTGGCGCCGCTAAGCTGTTGGTTGAGCTCCTCGGCCGCTGGCTCCTTTTGCGTCATCCGGACATCTCCACGATGGAGCGGCGGATTTCCAAACGCGGCGCAAAAGTCCTGCTTGATGTCGGGCAGACGGGTCGCTCGCGAACCATCGTGGCCCCCTATTCGGTGAGAGCCTATCCGGGCGCAACAGTATCGACGCCTCTCAATTGGGATGAAGTCCACCTGGCGCTGGATCCGCGGGCTTTCAACCTGGCTTCGGTCCCAGTACGGCTTGCCGAATTGGGAGATCCGTTCGAGCGATTCTTTGAAACTTCGCCTGATTTGGGCTCTGCTCTCAGTCGAATGGAACAGAAGCTACGCGGCGCCTAAAGCAAACATTTCTCCAGCTCGTCGGTGCCTGGCGCGCTCATCGCACACTCGAACGCGTGTACCGAGACGGCACTCGGGCATTCGCCGAACGAAGCGGATTTTCTGGCCAATTCGCGCGCTTCGCGCTTGCGTTCGAGCAACTTGCTGGCTGACATTTTTGGCACTTCAGCGCGGACCAAAAATTCAACGTAGCGATCCAACAGGAGCTCACATTGCCCTTGAGTCAGCTTCTTTTCGCATCCGGCTTCCGCGGCGCCCGCAACCAAAACCAAACCCCAACACACAGCTCTCTTCGCGCTAGTCAAAGCACTTCTCAACCGCATCGTTCGATGTTTTGGCAGCTTGCACGCACTTTAGCGTGCTCTCATTGATGCGCTTCCCCACGCAACGCTCCTGCATGCGTTGCCTCAACAGCGTCTTCTCCGTTTGAACCTCACGATCGAGCGTCTCCTTACTACTCATCGGGCGTGACTCAAGTATCTGGAGCCGAGCCACGCGCTCCACGATCACTTCGCAGTCCTCCACCGTTGCAGGTCTCCCGCAGCCGATCGCCCACAACGCCAACCCTGAGTACTGCCACCTTCGAAACATGATTTTTCCCTTACCACTCCCAGGCTTATGAAAGAGCCGGGGAAACTAGCCGAAAACTGGACGCGTGTGCAGGTGCTGCTAGATTGACCAGGTGCAAGAGTTCTCAGGAACAGGAGTTTTGCGGCAATATGCAAAGGGCAGTACTCACTGAAGCACCCATGGCGAGAATCCGATCCGAAGCTGATGGCACTCCCGAGCTGATGCTCGAGAAGGCTACGTTGGCGCGAGATTCGGAGGGGCGGGCCAAGTATGCACGGCGGGGTCTGGGCCTGAGGGGTGGGCTCGACCCCACCACACGCGCGATGCTGCTTCGTCAACTGTATCTGTCGCACATCGAAAGCCGGCGTTTCGACGTTGCGCTCAGCGTCGCGTTAGAAATGGTCGGCACCGGAGTGATGCCCGATGTGGCTCACCAAGATGCAGCCCGCGCTTGGCTCGGACTGGAGAAACGGCAAGAAGCGATTGAGCACCTGCGAATTGCGAGTCGCGTGAGTCCGCCATCCCGGCGTGCATTTCACCTGTGGACGCTCGGTAGCGTGCTGTACTTGGCTGGCCAAGAGCGCCATTCGCTCGGTCCGCTCAGCCGTGCTGTTCGCTGGGGCACCCACGACAAACCTCTCTATCAGGCCCAAGTGGTGCTCGCTCTGCTGGCGTGCGGCGAGACGGTCACCAACGTTTCCGAGGTGCGTGAGCGCCTGGCGGATTCAGCGTGCGGCAGAGGCTATGGTCAGTTTGTGCTCGGAGAATTAGCGTTTTGCGAGGGCGATTTCGCGGCCAGCGAGGATTACTTGAGCGCTTTCGTGGAGCGCACCGGGCGCGGGCGAGTGGCGCAACAGGTGGCTTTAGAAGGGGAATTGCGCCGGGCGCGAGATTTGCTCGGCAGGATGGCAGAAAAACGCCGCCTAGCTTAAGGAGAATTTCTTCGACCCGAGCGGGACGATTAGCTAAGAAGAGAGGCGTGTCGCGCTCCAGCATCGTTTCGTTCGGCTTGGCGCTCAGCTGGTTGCTTTTTCCAGGCAGCGCCTATTGCCAATCTAGCGCACCCGACGCGTTTACGTCCGCACTCGCCAGAGGCCCGGTGTACGCAGCACTCGCTGCTCTAGCGGGCGGATTTCTGGTTAGCCTGACGCCGTGTGTGTATCCGATGATCGCGGTCACGGTGAGTGTCTTTGGGGCGAGGCAAACCAAAAGCCGTAGTGAGGGAGCGTTGCTCTCGTTGATGTTCGTGCTGGGGATCACGGCGATGTTCGTGCCGCTCGGTGTCGTGGCCGGCCTTTCGGGAACGATGTTTGGCTCGGTGTTGCAGAACCAGTGGGTGGTAGCTGGGATCGCGACGCTCTTCCTCATCATGGCTGCGGCAATGTTTGGCCTTTTTGAATTCGGGCTGCCCTCCGCGTTGACGAACCGTCTCGCTCAAATGGGCGGCCTCGGTTATCGCGGCGCGTTCACGCTCGGGCTGGTTTGTGGGCTCATCGCGGCGCCTTGCACGGGCCCGGTGTTAACTGGCATTTTGACGTGGATCGCGCAAACCAAGAGCGCAACGCTCGGGGCAGCTGCGATGACGGCTTTTTCTTTGGGCCTGGGAGCGCCTTTCTTCGTGGTGGGGACCTTCGCTGTTCAGCTGCCTAAGAGTGGGCAGTGGATGGTGTACGTGAAGTCAGTACTGGGCATCGTGCTCATCGTCGTGGCTTTGTATTTCTTGAGTACGGCGTTTCCGGTTTTGAGCTCGCTGGCTCGGCCTTCGCGGACGTTCTTGCTGGGAGCGCTCGTGGCAACTGGGGTCGGAATCGCGCTCGGCGCGATACACCGGGATTTCGCCGACCCAGATTGGGCATCCAAGCTGCTAAAGGGAAGCGGTGTGGCTCTCGCCAGCCTTGGCCTCTTCTTCGTGATCGCCGGCACCACCAAGACCAGCGAAACGCTGGCCTGGCAAACCGCCACGCTCGAAGCGACGCGCGCGCGCGCACTCGCCGAGAACCGTCCGTTGCTCGTCGATTTCACCGCAGCCTGGTGCGGCGCCTGCAAAGAGCTCGAAAAACACACTTTTTCCAATCCCCAAGTGGCCCAAGAAGCCGCACGCTTCTTGGCAGTGCGCGTGGACGCCACCCACGACGACGATCCAAAAGTGGAGCAAACACTCGGCTCACTAAAGGTTGTCGGCCTGCCCACCGTCATTCTTTTCGATTCGCGAGGCCACGAAGCGCTCCGCTACCGCGACTTCGTGGCAGCCGAAGAATTCTTAGCCGCGCTCACCCGCGTGCGCTAATCCTTCGGGCGCGCCAAGGCGATGCAGCCCTTAACAGGATAGCCTGCCAGATTGAGCGCCTCGACGCAGCCGAGCAGCGTTGCTCCCGTCGTGACCACATCATCCACAAGAATGACAGGATCTCGTCGCCGCGGGCGCCGCTGACGCACCGAAAAGCTACCCTGGACATTCGTTCGTCGTTCAGCCGCACCCAGCCCCGCTTGCTGTCCGGTCTGACGGACGCGTTGTAGCAATCGATAGTCGACCGCTATCGAGTTTGCTCGCCCGAGCGCACCCGCCAGCAACGCCGCCTGATTATAGCCTCTCTCAGCTAACCGCTCAGGATGCATCGGCACCGGAACCAATACAGCTCCTCTGCCCAGCGTATCAGCCAAGGGCCCGAGCAGGCTCGCGAGCGGCTTTACGAGCTCTGTGCGCTCATGATACTTGAAGGCTTGGATCGACCGCGCCAGCGGCCCGCCGTACACCCCTGCGGACAACACGCGCACGCCGCCGACGCGGCGTTCGCTCACAGACAGCGAGTTGCGGGCACACTCGCGGCACAAAGCTCCTCTTAGCGCTTTTCCACAGCCCACACACTCAGAAGGTGCAACGAGGTGGAGCAGCGCTCGGCCCAAGCCGAGCAGAAGAGAACGAGCGCCCGGAAACATGGCGCACACTCGGCACAATCTCTCGGGCGGTTGTGCGGTTTATTTGCGGGGCCTTGCAGAGAGCCAGATGTGTTCGTCAAGGACAAGCTAGAAAGCCAAAAGCGGTGGGGGCGAACCAGCTAGAGCCCCAAGAGTTGGGTCATCGACGCTTCATCCGCGGGCGTGAACGGGTACTTTTCAAAATCAGTACTCTTCACCCAACGGTACGCGTTCACGTTGAGTTCTTGTGGGGTGCCTTGGCCGAGCTCACATTCGTAGAGGTACAGCTCCACCGTGTAACGCTCGTACGCGTGGGTCACAAAGCTCATGAGCCGCCCAGGCTCGACCTCAACACCCAGACGAAAGCGGAGCTCCCGCTTGAGCGCATCCGCATCACTTTCTCCGAGCTCCACGCGGCCTCCCGGAAACTCCCACAGCAAGGGCAGGACGGCCGAGGGGCGACGTTGCGTGATGAGGTAGCAGAGCTCACGCTCCACTACCGCGGCGGCCACTCGAATGGTGGGTTGGCTAACGGGCACGCTCATCGGAGAACCCGTCTCCAAGTCTTCAGGCGTCAATCCGAAATAGCTGCTGCCCCATGAGGAGCACATCGCCCACGCTCACCTGCTGCTCACGCTGCAAGCGCACAAACGTGCCGTTAGAGCTGCCCACGTCGGTGAGGTACACTCGCCCATCTTCGGCAGGCCCAACACGACAGTGGAGGCCTGAAACGTAGCCGTCCTCCGAGAAAAGAATATCGCCACGCTCGCGCCCGCAGTGCACACCGCGTTCGGGGATGGGAAAAGCGTTGCCCGTGGTGTCGCGGCCGATCACCAGCGCCAGACGCCCAATATAACCTGACGAAGGGCTCCCGAAGCGGGTGACATTATCCGGCGTGGGCGCTTGTGACTGGAG
Organism: Polyangiales bacterium; assembly: GCA_038246305.1. Taxonomy (GTDB): domain Bacteria; phylum Myxococcota_A; class Polyangia; order Polyangiales; family Polyangiaceae; genus JBBRRP01. The sequence continues at coordinate 47,295 of JBBRRP010000040.1, forward strand.
CGGCTCATACCGCACAATTTCTTGGCCGATGCGAAATATGTCGTTGAAATCAAGCGGCCACGGCTCATTGGGACGCAACTTTAGATACACGCCATTCAGCGAGCCTTCGTCCTTGATGAACAGCTGACCGGCACGCTGCGAGAGGGTTGAGTGCCGCGGAGAAAGGTAGCTATCACCCGCGAAGATACTGCCCGTATCGCGGCCTAAGGTGACCGAAGGAGCATCTGGCAAGGAATAACGACCTGCCTCGCTCCCATCAGCGCGTAGAGCGACAAGCGTGAGTCCAGTATGCTGGACAGCTGAGCCAACGGGCGCCGCAGCGGGTATCGATTGTGCCGCCACGAGGGCCGCCAAATTATAGCCGCAAGAAGCACAGAAACGATTTCCCGTTGGATTGGTGTGTCCACACTGAGGACAATCGATGGTCCCGCTGGCAGCGGGAGGTGCCGAGGCATAGCTGCCGGGGCGTGGAACTGCAGCGGCGGCAGACGCTGGCCTGGGCGGTTGAGCAACAGGCGCCGCTGGAGCTGCGACGGGAGCTGCAAAAGGCGCCGGAGCCACCGGGGGCCGAGCTTCGACTTGTGCTTGCCCGTGTGCAGGCGTGTTAGCTACAAATGG
>JBBRRP010000041.1:0-46800 GCA_038246305.1 Polyangiales bacterium
CGCTTGGGCATTTCGTCTATCCGCATCCGGTGCCTGTGACAGAGGCTCAGAAGTGGAGCGCTTATCCGGGCTGCTACGCGCTCTCCAAGGTTCTAGAAGAGTGCATGCTGGAGCAATACTACGTGCAGTACGATCTCAATGGGTGCTGCCTGCGGGCGCCCTGGATCATGGAGAAGGATGACTTCAAACACACGCTTTCCTTCGGGGAAGACGTGTTTGGGGGGCCCGTGTGGCGGGAGCTCGTGGGCCGGGAGCGGGCAGAGGATTATCAGCGCCGGAGCTTGGTGCCGGTAATGTTGGATCGCGCGGGATCGCCCGTCCAACGCAACTTCGTGCACGTGAGTGACTTGGTGGAAGCCATCCTCTTGAGCCTAGATCAGCCACAAGCTCGACAGCAGTGTTTTAACATCGCAATGGATGAGCCGGTTCACTATGGGCAGGTGGCAGCGCATCTCAAAGCGACGCGGGGGCTTGATTCAGTGAACATTGAAACGCCGTTTCACTCCACCTGGTTGGACAACGCCAAGGCCAAATTTTTGCTCAATTGGCGCCCGCGCTACGACCTCGCACGGCTGATCGATGAGGCGTACAGCTACGTTCGTGCGTCGAATGAGCTTCGAAAGATTTGGTATCCGGGCTGAGAGTTGCTCTGAAGGTCACTGAAGGCAGACCTCGCACACTCTCCGCCCTATCTGCACGCACACATTGGCCCCCCAGGAGTTCAAGGTAGCGATGCAACCGTCGCCGTGTAAGCTTGATCTGTACCGGATTTTTTGAGGCTAAGCAGAAATCATGCGACACCGACCCCTATACTTTACAGCAGGTATTGCCCCATTTTTCGTCGTCTTAGCCCTCCAGGCGTGTGGCGATTCAGGAAAGCCAGGTCCGTACGTTGGGGGCGCTGGCGCTGGCGCCGGAGGTCCTGGAACGGGCGGCTCCGGCTTCTCCTTTGATTTTGGTCCCCCTGAGGAGCAGGGCGGTGCTGGAGGGGTGCCGCAGACCAAAGTGGCGGTCTGCGGAGACGGCGTGCGCGATAGCGGTGAAGCCTGTGACGATGGCAACGGCAACTCGGCGGATGGTTGCAGCGCGAACTGTGATGCCGTGGAGCAGAATTTCGCTTGCCCGACGCCGGGAGCTGCCTGCGTTTCGACGGTCAAGTGTGGTGATGGTTTTATCACAGGTTCTGAAACTTGTGACGATAGAAACGTTGTTGCTGGTGACGGTTGCAGTGCTCTGTGCGCGCTCGAGGCAGGCTGGGCTTGTCCAACGATGGGCGCTCAGTGCGTAGCCGCGAAGTGTGGGGATGGTATCGTGGCGGGGTTTGAAACCTGCGATGATGGGAATGCGACAGGCGGGGACGGCTGCTCTCCTGTGTGTCAGCTAGAGAGCGGCTTCAAGTGCGAGCAACCCGGCCACGATTGCGTGGCCACGGTCTGCAATGATGGAAAAAAAGAGGGCACTGAGCTTTGCGACGATGGAAATAACGTGGTGGGCGATGGCTGCAATCCCTTCTGTCAACTGGAGCCGGATTGTTCGAGTGGCACGTGCAAATCCAGCTGTGGAGATGGAATTAAGCTTCCAAACGACACGGACGAGTGCGATGACGGCAATACTCTCAACGGGGACGGCTGCTCGTCGGACTGCAAAGTCGAGGTGGGCTACACCTGCACCGACGTCGTCAGCGAGCTGCCTGCGACGCTTGAGGTCCCCGTCACCTATCGTGACTTCAATCGGAGCCCGGTGAACGGCGGTACTAAGCACCCGGACTTTGAAGCGTTCAGCGGAAGTGGAGCCACTCTCAACATGGTCGCGCCCAGCCTAGATATGGCTGGGAAGCCTGTGTACACCGGGATCTGCGAAAAGAATAATCAGATAGGCCCCTGCCCCAACGGCAGCCAGACCACCAGTAAAGCCAACTTCGACCAATGGTACCGCGACAATCCGACGGTTAACATGACGTACGTGACCAAGCTGACCTTGGCGCGCCAACCGAATGGCACCTATTCTCTGCAGAATTCGGCGTTTTTTCCGCTGGATGGTCTCGGTTGGGTCCAGGCTGGGAAAGAGAATCCGAGTGGGCCTCACAATTTCGGCTTCACCAGTGAAGTGCTGTATTGGTTCGAATACAAGGGCGGCGAAGTCCTCAGCTTCTCAGGCGATGACGACGTTTGGGTGTTCGTGAACGGCAAACTGGCCGTTGACCTTGGAGGCCTGCACGGCGCCACGTCGGGCAGCGTGACCTTGGACCCTGCGACCGCCACGACGCTGGGTTTGGTGGTTGGCAGCGTGTACAAGATTTCTCTGTTTCACGCGGAGCGCCATACGAACGCCTCGAATTTCAACCTGACGTTGGGAGGCTTTGTGACGGCCAAGAGCCAATGCGTCAACGTGTGTGGCGATGGCGTGCTCACCAAAGAGGAGGCCTGCGATCTGGGCTCCAAGGAGGGGCAAAGCCTGAACACGGGGGCGTACAACACCTGCAATGCCAATTGCACGTTGCCACCACGCTGTGGCGACGGAGTTGTCCAGAGTGCTTCGGGAGAAGCCTGCGATGATGGCGCGAACCTGACTTCGTACTCGGCCACAAGCGGCGGCACGGGCTGTGCACCAGGCTGTAAGTTGCCGCATTTCTGCGGTGACGCGCAGGTTGATAGCTTGTTCGGTGAGTTTTGCGACGACGGCAAGAATGATGGCGGCTACGGAGAGTGCGCTCCGATGTGCCAGCTGACGACCCGTTGCGGCAATGGCGTGGTTGAGGAAGGCGAAGCCTGCGACGATGGCAACAAGAAGAGCGGTGACGGTTGCTCGCCTGGTTGCAGGGTGGAAGTCCTTCGTTGAGCGATGGCGCTAGCTGCGGAGTTTCCCGGACCGCAGCTGGACGAGCGTGAAGCGCCCGAGCACGTTGCGCATCGGCTGAGCAACGGCGTTAGCCTGATTGCCCTTGAGCACCAGACGCGGCTGCCCGCCTTCGACCACCGCACGGATCATCAAGTGATCGAGCGTGTGCTGCTCCGCAATGTCCGAGAGTTCAGCAAAGAGTGCCTGTGGCAATCGACCGCGCGTGAGTGTGAGCTTGCCCGCGCTGGCGGTGATTCGAAATAGCTCCGACCAGAGCCAGGCACCCCGCACCACCGGCAGCAAGAAGAGCACTAGTAACAGAACAGCAACGACGGGAGACATCAGGACACGTAGAGGGGATGCGTGTGAGATTATTCGCGGTCGCGACGAATAGCCAAGAATATGCCCGCGCAGGGGGGAGCGCGCGGGGGAGGAAAGACACGCAAGAAAGCCCTCCGCTTAAAGGTCAATAACCAGAAGGCGGGGAAGAGCATTCCATGCCCGAAAGCTCCATGGTAACGTTCCAGGTTGCTTCATGCGCTTACGCTGGCTTCTGGTGGTTCTTGGTCTCCTCATGGGGAGTGTCGCGTGTACGAGTCTGCTTGGTAACGACTTCCAAGTGGATGGAAGTGTTGGCGCGACGGGTGGAACGGGCAGCGTAATAGCATCCGGAGGCAGCACGTCCGGCGGCAAGCCAGCCTCCGCGGGTGGCACGGGTGGTGCTGCAGCTAGCGGTGGTGCAACGACTGCAGCGGGGGGCAGTTCAGGGGGCAGCACTGCGGCAGGTGGCAGTTCAGCAGGTGGCGGGCCTGTCCAGATAACGTGTGCCATGCCTTGCGCCATTTCCCACGGCACGGCGGAATGTCCCGCTGGCGTTTGCGTGCTCACCTGCGATATGGGGTGGTTAGACTGTGACGGTGACAAGGGCAACGGCTGCGAATCCAACGTTGAGATGGATCCCAATCATTGTGGCGTGTGCGCCACGGTCTGCGCATCGACGAACGCAACAGCGGTATGTGGCAAAGGCGCCTGCGCGTTGGGCGCATGCCTGCCAGGTTGGGGAGATTGCGATCAGAGTGCTGTTAACGGATGCGAGAAGTCCCTCACGACGGTGACGGATTGCGGCGTGTGCGGCCGCGTCTGTCAAAATGCTAATGGCAGTGCGGCTTGTACCAACGGCGCGTGCGTGCCCACATGCTCAGCCGATTGGGGCGATTGCGACGCGGACCCTAATAATGGCTGCGAAACCTCGCTCACGGCCAACCCCGCTCATTGTGGCGCTTGCGGCGTCGCGTGCCTCGCCGACGAGCTTTGCGAAGCGAACGTCTGCAAGAAGGCGGCACTATGTGGCAGTGCTTTTAAGAAAGATTGCGACGGTGACGTCGCTAACGGTTGCGAAACGAACCTTGCTGCAGACAGCTCGAATTGCGGCGACTGTGGCATCAGCTGTCAGAGCAACGAGCTTTGCTTGGGCTCGTGCTTCGCATGTCCGGCGGGCACGCTCGATTGCAACAAAGGCACGGATGGCTGCGAGACGATACAGAGTCCGCTGCAGTGCGGAGCTTGCGGTCAAAGCTGCGGCTCTGACGGAACGTGCGGCTGTGGCACAAGTGTGTGCAGCGGCGGCACCGTCTATTTTTCCGAAGATTTTTCGGACAACAGTCGCGCGTGGGCGCTCGAGCAAGAATGGGAAATCGGGCCGACGTTCGAGAGCCCAGTGCTTGTGAAGGCTTGGGAGTATGGCAACCGAGATCCAGCCATGGATCACAGCGCGTCGACGGACAATGGCGTTGCAGCTCTCGGCCTCGGAAAGAACTACCTGTACAAACGTGAACATGGTCTCGAGTATCTCACAAGCCCAATTATGGCGTTGCCCAGCAACCCTACCGCCATGTTCTTGACCTTTCAGAGCTGGCTGAACGCCGATGCGAAGCCTTGGACCCACATGACCGTTGAGGTTTGGAATGGGAGCAGTTGGCTTCTGAAGTGGGAGAACGACATCCTCGTTTCGGATGCCGCATGGCAACGCATTGAGTTAGACGTAAAGGCGCAGAGCAATCCAGCGTTTCGCGTTCGATTTGGGTTCGAGCTACACGCAGTTGCCCAGGCGCCAGATCCTCAGGTCTACTTTCCCTGGCTCATGAGCGGCTGGAACATCGATGATGTTACGGTGTCGAGTGCCACCTGCTTGTGATGATTGCTTTCGAGCTGCACGCCGTTAGCTGTGGTGCTGTACCTCACGGGGAACAAAGCAACGACCCGAAGATTCGGACCCGCAGCGTGTCGGAGGAGACCCAAGCGATCGCCAAGCTGTCCGGGCCGGCGGCTTGTGCAACACTACGGTCAAAGCGGCCTGCCGCAATCTGCTGCGGGATGTCAGCGTCGCAAGACTCTGCGACCGCGGTGAGTAGCAACCTCTGAGAGGTGGGCCTCTGTCCGGGCAGATCGGCTCCCAGCAACAGGGATGTCGCCCAGCCCGAAGGGATCCGGTCTAGGCCTGTCGATTCAATGCCCTCGTCGGATCCCTTCCATACTGCGTTGTTTGTGCAGGTTTTGGCTCCGAAGCTCTTCAAGCGTAGTACAGACTCCGTTCCTTGAGCCGGTATCACCGTATTCGTTGCCCAGGTCGCCGTTAGGGCGTTTGCGGCATCTGATAGGCGCACTTGACCCAGGAAGATTGTGGTAGTTGGGTCCACCTGGTCTAAAATCAATCGAGTGGAACAGCCGCCGATATTTCCTACCATCCGATCCCAATTGAGCTTGCCATCTGGCGAAGCATGAACGACGTCGACGGAACCTTCACTAGTTCCCACACCCAGTAGTTGCGAGTTGTGAAAGAGCGCCCTCGGTGTCCCCGTGGGTCCCCCGCTTGAGGGTGTGCCGAACATATCAGCGGGCGCAATGCCTTGCACCATGGTATCGGTGCCTTCATTCCAAAGCACGTCCCAAGGCCCATTCCACTCGCGTGCCATGAGCGGAATGCTTCGGGCAGCAATAGTTGCGCTGACGGGATACCTTGGACCCTGGCGGGTTGGTGGGTAGATCTGACTCCAATAGGTCTCAGTCGGCTTCAACGGGTCCTTGGGCTGCGTTGAGTAGAGTACTCCAAAGTGGTCGTTGCCCCACGCGACACCGTACAATTTCGGAGCAAAATACGTGCTTGGGTCGACGGAATCCACGTAGACAGGCACGCCGACCTTATTCCCCGAAAGATCGAATTCGGTCACATACACTCGTGAATCGCTGGCGCTCCACCATACTGCCGCATAGCTCTTCCGTTGAGGAAGCCAGACGAGTCCGCCAAGTGACTGCGCGTTCGCTTCGAGTACAAATTCGGTGCCCCCCAAAGCGAAGCCTTCGGCGAAGTCGTACTTGCCGTCACAGTCGTTATCCAGGCCATCACAGATTTCCGTATTGCCTGGGTAGACGGTATTCTTGGTGTCGTCGCAGTCGTCACCAGGGGCGGCGGCGCACAGGCTGGTGAGATGCTTGTCGCCGTCGGCGTCGTTGGCGGTTACGATGCACTTGGCTGAAGCTTCGTCACACGCAACGGCGCAGTGGGCTGCGTCTGGATTGGAACAAGGATCGCTGCCAGCGACACACTTGCCTTGGTCGCATTTCTCCTCACCGGTGCAGAACTTTCCGTCGGAACAGTCCAGAGCTTTCGTGCAGCCGCCAGAACCGACAACACCACTAGCTCCCGCGCCTTCGGTGGCCGGGAGGGAGCCGCCGCTCGCGATGTGCAAGGCCGGGCTTCCACCTGCCCCACCTGCGCCACCACTACTTTGGCCGGCAGTGGCCTGCCCACCCGTTCCAACTAGACGAGCGCAGGTTTTAGTTTCAAAGCAATCGAGCTTGTGATCGCAAGCGCCCAACAACAAAAACGCGACTGTTGCGTTGAATGGCACTATTTGCTGGAATCTGCAGAACGTCTTGGGAATCACTCTGACCACCTAGTCGTGCGCCTCGCGGAGCAGTTGCTTGATTTCAAACCCTTCGTGCCAAAAACTTCCCCTCGCCTCGCCTCGCCTCGCCTCGCCTCGCCTCGCCTATTGCTTGCGCCGCACCACCCCGCGCGCTTCTAGCGCTGCGCGATCTGCTTCGCTTTCCACTCGCGGCTGTGGCTTAGCAATGGTTGGGCGAGCCTCCGCAGCGGCCGCCTGTGCGTTGGCGACTGGCCGAGCCTGAATGGCGGGGAGCGGGCGCTCGATCTGCGGTGCTTGAACCACAGGTTCCTGTTTCTGGATTGGCACAACAACTGGTTCAGGGGTTGGTTCGGGGAGGTCAAATTTTTGCCTCAAGAGGGCCCCGAAAGTGCCCAGCGTTTCTTTGGTGACGGGCGTGGTTTGCGACGCTGAAAACGCGCGATAGTTGTTCGTTTCCTCCACTCCGGCGACGGCACGTGCGCTGTATGAGATGCGGCCACCGCCATCGCGCCGCACCATGACAACGTCCATTTCGCGACCTACGGCGTAGGTACGGCGATGATCCGCACCTGGAGGCAATTCGAGTTCGCGCAGTGGGACGAAGCCTTCGCCCCGGCTCGTTTCCACGAGTATGCCTCCGGCGATGGCTCGCACCACTTTGCCTTTGAGAACCTCATGAGCGTCTTCCTTCGTTTCGGGCGTCCCTGCAGGGGTTTTGTCGTCTTTGAGGCTCACCCGAACGTTGGGGCCGCGTGGCGTCTGTTCGACGGAGAGGATTCTGGCAGTCACGCGATCGCCGACGGTTACCGCGTCTTCTGCGCGTTCGATGCGCCGGCTTGCGAGCTCCGAGATGTGGGCGAAAGCAACGAGTGAACCTTCGAGCTCGATGAGCGCGCCGTGCTTGTTGGTGCTCGAGACCACGCCGGAGACTTCCGAGCCTACGCTGAGCGACGCCAGCAAAGTGGACTGGTTCTTCTTCAGCTCAACTTCCAACAGGCTTCGACGTGAGACGACAATCGAACGGCCGTTATCCCGGTATTCAATAATTAGGAAATCGAACTTCTGCCCCACAAAAGGTTCGAGCGCAGAAATGCGGCTCACATCGAGTTGGGAAGCTGGGCAGAAGGCGCGAGTTCCAGAGAGATCGACCTCGACGCCGCCTTTGACCACTTTGGACACCTGACCGCTGATCGGGATCTTAGACTCAAAGGCCAGTGTGAGTTGAGACGATTCGAGGTGACCGCCGCGCCCGAGCACCGTCGTGAGCATTGGAGCGTCTGGATCGGCGTTCGTGATCGTGCCACGCACTCGGTCGCCGAGAGTTACTGTGAGATGACCGTTCTTTTCGAGGAACTCTTCCTTGAGCACGCGGGCTTCCACGGGAGTGCCAATGTCCACGAACACCGAGTCGGTGCTGATATGCACAACGATGCCCTCTTTGGGCGCCCCGACTTTGAGTTGCGCGCGTGAGGGGCTTTGCTTTGCACCAGGTGCTTCGAAGAGTGCCTTAAAATCATCAAAACCGGACATGCAGGGGAACCTAGTACGTTCCCAGGGCCGAGTGCGAGGGGAGGTCACGGTGCGCCAAAGTCGGCAGGAAACGTCGCAATTTTCGGCCAAGGTAAAGCGAGCGTCCGGTACAGCCGTTCAAAGGGGGAGGCCCTCCGGGCAGGAGATTGAGGATGCTTTGGAAGGCGAAAAAGGCAATAGAAACGAAGAGCGGTGACGCTGCTGGGGTTCCGCCGAAAGGCGGCGGCGACGATGGCTCGGAGAAAGCCTTGGACGCAGTTTCACGTTTGCTGCGGGACTACGGCCGTTATGCCTTCGACTTGGCCACGCTCTCCAGCTCAGACATCCGCAAAGATTGCGAAGCTTGGGCCTCCAAGATCGTGATTGGCGCGGCCCACACGGAGGGCGAAGAAGGAGCTCCGGCGCACTTGCGCCGTGACTGGCCGGGACTCTTTCAGTTCTTCACCGCGTTGCGCAAAGAGGAATCTTCGTACGTTGGCCAGAGCCTCGAAGATTTGCGGGATGCGGTGCGTACGTTTGCGCGCCATGTGAGCGCAGCGGTCAACCAAGATCGGCTACTTGATGCGAACGTCCGCGAACACTTGCGTGACCTCGCAGCGGCGATCGATTCGAGCGATACGGCGAAGATCCGCTCGGCAGCACAGGGTGTGATTCGAGTCGTGGGGGAGTCTTTGGAGGCCCACAATCAGCGCCACGCGGAGCAGGTGCGCGAACTCGGGCAACAGCTGAAGGAATTGCACTCTGAGCTCGACCACGCCCAGAAAAAAGCGGATCTGGATCCGCTCACGCAGCTCCTCAATCGAGCTGTTTTTGACGCACGCATTGCCAGGCTGGCTGAGCTGGGTTCCCTTTTCGAACGGCCTCCAAGCTTGCTGTTGGTGGACGCAGATCATTTTAAGACAATCAACGATACTCATGGGCACCCGGCCGGCGACGAAGCGTTGAAACGGTTGGCAGATACCTTGGTTCGCACCTTCGTGCGCAAGCAAGATCTCGTTTGCCGTTATGGCGGCGAAGAGTTTGGAATTGTGCTGGTTGAAACCGATCGCAAAAGCAGCGAAATGCTGGGACAGCGAATGTTAGACGCCATCCGAAAGGCCGAGATCGTTCACGCTGGCCATGCGATTGGCATCACCGTCTCCGCAGGGATGGCTGTGCTTGAACCCGGTGAATCGGCAGCGTGCTGGCTGGAACGGGCAGACAAGGCCCTTTATGCTGCGAAGCAAGGCGGTCGCGACCGCTTAGTCGTTGCTTAAAGCCAGTGGGCGGCCCGGCAGGCGCCAGCTGACCTGCCTTTTCGTTCGTTGAAGATAGTAAGCATGCTTACTATCTGGTGTTCGACTTTGAGCGGGGCGAGCGACGTGCGTTGACAGATCGTTCAGCGAAAACCTACTCTGCGGCCGAAGTAAGGCTTAAAATCCGGCTCAAACGAAAGGATTGAACGATGAACTTTACCAAGATTGCGCTCACGGGGGCGTTTGCACTTGCACTTTCGCTTCCAGCTAACGCTAAAGAAAAATACGGGACGGCAGGCTGTGGCTTGGGCTCCATTATCATTGGAGACGATCCGGGTATCGTGCAGATTTTTGCCGCAACCACGAACGCAACTTCCGGAAACCAAACGTTCGGTATCACGTCTGGAACTAGCAATTGTGATGACACGGCGAGTGGCAAAACGAGCGCAAAATCTTTCGTGGAAACCAATCGTGTGGCGCTTTCCCGAGACATGGCGCGTGGCCGTGGCGAAACGATTGCCAGCTTGAGTCAATTGGCGGGTTGTGCGGATGCGCAAGCGGTGGGGCGTTCACTCCAGAAGAACTTCAAGCGCGTTTTCCCGAACGCCGGCGTGGCCAGCTCCCAGGTGGGTGCTTCGGTGATCTCGATCCTGCGTACCGACAAGACGCTGGCTTGTTCTAGCGTCGGCTAAGCGCTTGCTACGATTCCGGAGCACAATTGGGTGGGCATTTCTAGCAGTGAGCGTTTCGGCGGAGGCTTCCCCTCCGCCGAGCGCCCCGGCTGAGCGTGTCTATCTCAATAGCTTGATCGTGGGGGCAAGAGCCAAGCAGCTTGCCTCTGAGCCAGAATGGCTGCGCCTTGGCCACTATCGTCACAATTTCTTAGGCGGTTACAGCAGCGAGGCGGATGGCCCAGGCTTTTTCGTAGCGCCAGATGGCAAGCACGATCCCATTCAAGAGTTGGAAGCAACGCTGCGTGGCTTTGTGGAAGCTTGGAGTGGCCCGGCAAGCTTGCAGCACCCGTTCTGTCGCTTTCCAGCGCGCCGCTTGTGGCTCAGTGAGCAACTGCATATTGATTGGCGGAAGCTCACGACGCGCGCTTGTCCGGAATTTGAAACATTCTTGCGCGAGACACGCCCAGCAGCCATCACACTCGTCTTCTCTTCATACTATCTGAATAATCCAGCATCTGCGTTCGGTCACACGTTCTTGCGCATTAAGAAAAGCAATGCTGCGGGCAGTGAGCATCAAGATTTATTGGATTACGGCGTGGACTATGCCGCCAATGTCGATACCAAAAACCCCCTGCTCTACGCGTTGAAGGGCCTCACGGGGCTGTTCCCAGGAACCTTCCGTAGGCTGCCTTTTTACTACAAGGTTCGCGAGTACAACGACTACGAATCTCGGGATATTTGGGAGTATGAGCTCAAGCTAAAGCCCATCGAGCTGGCGATGCTGGTGGCCCATATTTGGGAAGTGGGCTCGACCTATTTCGACTACTTCTACATGGGCGAAAATTGCTCCTATCACATCCTGAGCGTGCTGGAGGTCGCCAATCCAGAGTTCCGTTTGTTGGAACACTTGGGTTGGCCAGTGCTGCCGGCTGACACCGTGAAAGCTCTCTACAAAAATCCAGGCTTAGTCGCGCGTGTGAGCTATCGCCCCTCGAATCGCACGGCGTTTGAGCAGCGAGTTAAGCACTTGGAGCCTGGTGAACGCGAGCTGGTTTTAGCCCTCGCAGATAACCCAGGATTGCCATTCCCTGCGGGGTTTTCGGAACAGAAGGAGGCGCGTGCGCTCGACGGCGCTTTAGACCTCATTGATTATCGCCACGTGCGTCAGCTGCTCAGGGATGATTCTGGCGGTAGCGAGGAAAGTCAGACGGCCCAGACGTTGCTGGAACGGCGCGCAGCACTCTCGGTGGTGAGCAAAGAAGGCCAAGCGTTGCCGCCTTTTCGAGAAATGCCGCACACGGGTCACGATTCCGGGCGACTAGGCTTGGGTTCCGGCTGGTCAAAGGCCGATGGAGCCTTCCAGTCGCTCAGTGTTCGGCTGGCGTTACACGACTTGGCCGATCCACCGCGTGGTTATCCAGAGACGGCGCAGATCGAATTTTTACCAATCGAGTTGAGGTATCGAGCCGAACGCCACCAGCTCACGTTGGAAAACATCCAGCTGGTTCATATCTTTTCGTTGAATCCGATATCGGCGTTTGAGAAGCGCTGGTCGTGGACGGTCGGGACGGGTGTTGGTCGAATTCGTGATGTGGGATGCCGGGATTGCTTGGCGGCCAGCGGAGAACTGGGTGCCGGTGCGAGTCTATCCTTTGCGGACAACGCGCTCTTGATGTGGCTCATGCCCCACACCGAGCTCCAGGTTCCGGTAAGAACGGGGCTTGCCGGTGTGCTTCGCTTCGGCCTTGGTGGCATCGCGGGGTTGCGGTGGCGCTTGAGCGACGAGCTCGTGGGTTTGGTCTCGGGGAAGTTGCACGCTCTGCCCGGGCAGGACCCGAAAACCACAGGGACTGGCCAGGCCAGCCTGCGCTGGCAATATCGACGCAATTTTGCGCTCGATCTGGCTTCCGAACTCAGCCCAGACGACCGCAGCTTTCTGGCGCGGTCGCTGATTTACTTCTAAAAAAGTTCGAATGAACGTGTAGTCAGTTGGGGAGCCAGCGAAGCTGTGGCTTTCTAGCTGCCTGGGCTTCGTCGAGGCGACCCAGGCGTGTGAGGTGCGGTGCGTTCTTCACCAGCTCGGGTGTTTCGATGGCTTCCTGCTTGATGGCCAGCATCGCATCGACGAACGCATCCAGTGTTTGTTTGGTTTCGGTTTCTGTGGGCTCCACCATGAGCGCTCCGCGCACTACGAGCGGGAAATAAACGGTTGGAGGATGCATGCCGAAATCGATCAGCCGCTTGGCGACATCGAGCGTCTTCACACCAGTTTGAGCTTCAAGCTCCCTATCGGAGAACACCACTTCATGCAGGGAAGGCGTTGAGAATGCGATCGAATAGTCGTCCTTGAGTCGAGCTGCGATATAGTTGGCATTCAATACGGCCAGCTCACTCACGCGCTTCAAGCCCTCCGGGCCAAGCTCCCGAATGTAGGTGTACGCGCGGACCATCATGCCAAAATTGCCTAGAAAAGAGCGAACACGCCCGATGCTCTTGGGCCGATTTTCGTCGATGATGAAGCGATTCGCCTCCCGTCGCACGACGGGAGTGGGCTGATACGGTTCGAGCAGTTTCTTGAACGCCACGGGCCCGGAACCTGGACCACCACCACCGTGGGGCGTGGTGAAGGTTTTGTGCAGATTGAACTGCATCACGTCCACGCCGACATCGCCGGGACGCGCTCGCCCCAAGACGGCGTTCATGTTGGCGCCATCACCGTAAACAAGCCCACCCCGTTCGTGCACAGCGTGGGCGAGCTTTGCGATCGCGCTTTCGAAGAGGCCGAGCGTGTTAGGATTAGTGAGCATCAGGCCCGCAACATCATCCGGGGCTGCCTCAAGAGCGCGGATGAGTGTTTCCGGGTCAACGATGCCGGCACTTCCGGCGGGAAATCCCACGGCCTCGAAGCCATTCAAAGCGCAACTCGCCGGGTTGGTGCCGTGCGCGCTATCGGGCACAAACACTTTGCGCGGCGCGCGGCCCCGGGCGCGATGGTGCGCCTGAATCATCATCAGGCCCGTGAGCTCACCTTGGGCACCGGCAGCCGGCTGCAGATTAACGTGATCCATGCCCACGATTTCGGCGAGCAAATCTGCCAGACGCACCATCAATTCGAGTGCGCCCTGGGCGAGATGCGGCGGCGTGAGTGGATGCAGATTGGCGAAACCAGGCAAACGCGCGGCCCATTCATTGACCTTCGGGTTGTGCTTCATGGTGCACGAGCCGAGCGGATAAAATTGCGTATCGATGCTGAAATTCCACTGACTCAAACGCACGAAGTGCCGGAAGGCTTCGGGCTCGCTCACCTCGGGCAAACCGGCCGCAACTTTGCGCGTGAGCTTGCCAAAGATCGCTTGGGGTTTTACTTCGGGAACATCTAAGGCTCCGAGCGAGGCGCCGCTACGCCCGGGCGACCCTCGCTCAAAAATGGGAGCCTCATCAAACTGCAGACCGCGACTGACTTCACCTGGCACTCGACACCGATCCTTCTTTTCTGCAGTCCAGAATGTCGTTATTGCATATCTGTCGATGAATCGCCCGAGCTTTCTGGTTCTGTGCTGCCACCGGAATCACCGCTCGGTGCGGAGCCCTGAGCATCCCAACCACCGCCCGTAACACGGCCTTCGATCTCATCAGGACGCACGTCCTTCAGATTGGGCACCATATTGCGTTGCTTCAGGGCGTCCCACGTGTTGCCGGCCTCATCTTCGTCGAGCCCCCATTGGCCGCGGAGTTCGTGGGCCTCACCCTTCTTGACCTCAATGTACTGAAAGTAGCCTTTGCCTTTGCGCGTTGCCGAAGGGCCGATCATGCCGATGGTGTGCTCGGTCCACTCGTAGCGCATCAGGTTCCCCTGAAGCTTGCCGTGCAGCTCCCCCCATTTATCCCCGGCGGTGGTTCGCCATGCACCGCTGGCGTTATCGCCATCGGCGATGAGGTGCAGATTCCCGTAGGTCGTCGAGTAATACACGCCCGTCCAATTGCCGCCTTCCGGCATTGGACCGGGCTGCGCGGTCGCGTGTTTGGCCCCTGCTTGGCCGCCGCAAGCGGTTGGGAGGATCGCGAATGCTGCGAGGAGTAGGACGGAGAGGAGGCGCGCGAAGAGGCGCGCGAAGAGTGGGGAGGGCGACATGGCGCAGACTCTAACACGACCCACCGTTCCGGATAGTCGTCGTTTCGCAGGGCCGCGGTCGGGTGTGTTCTTCTGCCCTCGGGTCCCGGCCTTTTGCTAGAGAAAGCCGGCCACCGAAACCAGTGAGCGTGCTCTCTGAAAATGGCAGCAGGATCGAAAAATTCGGCAAAGTGGCCGCGAAGTCACGCGTCTTGGAGCATCTGGCCGAGGCGCGTGCCGGCCTCGATGGCGGCTTCCCGGGAGCTTGGCCAGGATGTCCAGAGTTCGCACCGTCTGCCTCGGGAGCAGTCCTCCTCGGCGAGAAAGCCCCGCAACCACAAGCGATCCTGCTGCCGCTCGGCGTAGGCGGCGACGGGCGTTGTGCAATCACCTGAAACGAAGGCCATGACGGCTCGCTCCGAGGCCGTGCACAACAGCGTCTCTCGATCTTCTGTACTGGCCAAAAGCTCGCGCAGCTTTGTGTTGTCCGCTCGGCACTCAATAGCTAACGCCCCTTGGCCAATGGCGGGCACAAAGGAATCGGGTTGGAGCAGCTCAGTCGTGAGCTGGCCCTTATCTAAACGGTTGAGTCCCGCTTGCGCCAACAGCACGGCATCCACAATCCCCGATTCACACTTGCTAATTCGTGTGTCCACGTTGCCGCGGAGCGGCACCACCTGAAGCTCAGGAAAGAGGCTCAGCAGCTGCGCCTTTCTACGCAGCGAGGAACTTCCCACGACACTTTGAGCGGGCAAATCTCGGAGTTGAACGCCGCGCCGTGTGATCACAGCGTCGCGCGGGTCTTCGCGCTTCGGGACACTCGCAATCACGAGGCCGGAAAGCAGCTGGGTGGGTAGATCTTTCATGGAATGTACGGCGACGTCGGCTGACCCATCCAAAATGGCTTGCTCAATCTCCTTCACAAACAAGCCTTTGCCACCGATTTCACTGAGCGAGCGATCCACAATTCTGTCGCCCTGCGTCGTGACGTGCAGCTCGCTGACTGAGAGCTCAGGATGCAGGTCGGTCAAACTGCGAATCCAGGCGCGGCATTGGGCGAGTGCCAAGGCGCTTTTGCGGGTTGCTACGGTGATGTTCATTGGTTTCCTGTGCCGGTGTGAGCTGCGGGTCGCGGTGCGACCGACGGATTGGAAGGGTTCGAATCGAGATCAACAGCGGGTGCGCGCAGGCTAGCTAATTCGTTTTCGTCATCGAGAGCGAAGGCGGCGCTCAAGTGGCTCACCACGAGTTCCAACGGCGCCTCATCCAAGGATGGCTCGGCTGCCGCTCTCTTCAGAAACGTGGAGGGTGCGTGCATCAGCTTATTGAGTGAGCCCTCAACCATGCGTCCTAGGGCCTCCTTCTCCACAGCGCCGAGGTGCTTAAGGCGTCCGCGCAGGCTCCGCTCCAGCTCGCCCTCCAGGACTAGCCTGAAGCGTTCCCGTAACGCGACGATTGTAGGCGTGACCTGCAGAGTATCCACCCAGCGCTCGAACTCGGCGGCTTCGTTTGCGATGATGCGTTCGGCACGTTCAGCTTCCTGTTTGCGTGCGTCGAGCGAATCGGAAACAACTTTCGAAAGATCATCGATATTATACAGGAAGACGCCGTCAAAGTCGTTCGTTTCGGGGTCAATATCGCGGGGCACGGCGAGATCGATCAAGAAGAGGCTGCGTGCGCGGCGGGAGCGGAAAGCATCCTTTAGGAGCTCGCGTGTCACCACGTAATGTGGAGCACTCGTGCTGCTGACCACCATGTCCGCTTCTTTGAGTGCCTCGGGGAGTTCATCCCAGCTCCGGGGTTGGCCGGCGACGCTTTGAGCCAGCTTGGCAACGCTTTCTCGGTTCCGGCCGAGCACATTTAAGCGTGCGCCGGCGGCTTGGAGCAGGCGTGCGACGGCCTCGGCCATCTCTCCCGATCCAATGAGCAATGCCACTTTTCCGGAAAGATCTCCAAAGATCTGCTTTGCGAGATCGACGGCCACGCTCGGAACTGACACAAGCCCAGCGCCAATGCTGGTTTCGGTTCGCACGCGTTTGGCGGTGCGGAGCGCGCGCGTTACGGCACGGTGCAACGACGCACCGACGCTGCCACAGGCGCGCGCGTCTTCGTAAGCTTGCTTCAATTGCCCCAGGATCTGTGGTTCTCCAAGCACCATGGAGTCGAGCGACGAAGCCACGCGAAATAGGTGCTGAACAGCAAGATTCCCGCTGTGGCTATACAGATGCGGGGCAAGCTCAGGGGCCTCTTGGGTCAGAAGGCTCATAGCGGCTTGGGCTACCTCAACAGCACTCGTGGCGCTTCCATCTTTCCCAGCAACGAACAGCTCGACGCGGTTGCAGGTGGACAACAGAAGCGCTTCGCCCAAAGCTCCCGAACCAGTCGCTTGCTGCAACAGCCGTGCTGCCCGGTCTTTGTCAAACGCGAGCCGTTCGCGCACAGCGATGGGAGCTGTCTTGTGGGAAAGGCCCACGACAACGATCACAGTGAACCGCCCAAGCCTGGCTTCAAAATGTACAACAGGATCACTAGCAAAATGCACGTCGCCCCCGCGACGGTGCCGTACGCCGCGCGGCGCCCACTAAAGCCGGCAAGTGCTCTCAACAGCAGCACTGCCGCAACAATCAGCCAAGTGCCGTAGGCGAGCCCGGCGCGCAGGAGCGCCGCACCAGAAGCATCTGCGAGATTGCCGGCGAAAACTGCACCGCTCACCACACCCAACGTGAGGAGAGGGAAACCGGCCAGCAGCAAACGATGCGCGGTGCGATCGAGGGCGCTGAGCGGAGGAAGCTTGTTCATGATCCAAGAAACACGTCGTTGTTTGAGGCGTCGCTCTTCGACCAAATAAAAGACGGAGCCAGCTCCAGCTAAGATGAACAGCGCAACTCCGGTGAGGTTGCTCGCGACGTGGAGCGCTAACAACCCTCGGGGAATATCACTGCTGATGGTTTGGCGTCCGACAAACTGGGCACTGATCAGAAAGGTGAGGGCGCCGGGTGCTACCACCGCTCCCAGGGCGTTGAATTTATACTTTCGTCGGATTGCCAAAAAAATCCAGGTGGCGATCAAAGCGGTGAAGCTGAGACCGAAATGCATCGACTCGACAGGACAGATGTGGCTGAAAAAGCTCGCGCTCACCAAGTGCACCAGGTGGCTCGTAGCGCCGGCGGCAAGCAGCCAGGGCGCCAAACGGACCCACTTCTGCGCGCCTTCTTTGCGAGCTAGGTCGACGAAAAACAGCGTCGCGGCGGCAGAATAGCCAATGACGCCGAAGAGGAATGCTACCTTAGCCAGCTGCTCCATGTGGTTCGGTGCGTAAGCTTGTCTGCTTTGCGACGCGTCGCAAGGGCTGGTCCGGGGATCAGTAACCTTTGCGCGCGAGGGCGCGGTCGCCAGCGACGATTTCTTGCTGAGTTTCGAGCACAATGGCTACAGAGCTCAGTTTCTCAGCGCGAAGAATACGCAGTTCCGCGATGGCCTCTGAAGGAAAATGGCTCTCGTCGCCATGGGTGGGCGTGTCTTCGCTCACCACGGGCTCAGGAGCGGTCATTTTAACGCGCGCACGACCAAACTGGGATGTCGTTCCTAGGCTTCTGCGCCAAGTGTCGCCCTTGCGCACAATGACGACGGTGTTGCCAGGCTCCAGGCCATCATCGCTGCCTTTGTCCAGGAATACGAGCTGATATTGTCCAACGAACACGAGCGGATAGGGGCTCGCTATCACGTGCGTCCAAAGGTCAACGCTGTTCGGTTTCTTGGCGATTCGATCCAAGCGCTGGCTCACGCCGGTGATCTTGGCACCACGCTCGATCACATCCGAAGCTTCTGCCACAGTGGCACGCGCGATGTGAGTGTCCGGATTGTAGTGGTCCACCACCAGAGTCCCTTGGATGGCGACGACTTCTCCGGGCGGTTGCCGTGAGCCTGGCACATTGGTGGCCTTGTGCTGCTCCCGGAAGACCGTGAGCTTGTCGCCCACTTGCACGTCCTTGCCGGGTCGAATCTCGAGGTACAGGCGATCCCCTTGCGATAGCAGAAGCGCATCTTCAACGGCACCAATCACTTCTCCCCAAACGTCGCGATCGGGGTCTCCGATGTATCCAAAGTCGCGTAAGAATACGGTTGACGTATCGGGCGCAGGCGCCCCTCCCGTGCCGGTGCGTCTAGCGCCCGGTCCGCCGCCGATGCTACGCGTCAGCTCTGAGGGAAAGCGAGCTGTGCTGGGGTCCGAAATGCGGAGTTGATCGCCCGGATAAATCCAGTGCGGATTCTGGATCTGTGGGTTGAAGCTCCAGACCTTAGGCCACTCCCAAGGATTGTCATAATAGTGCGCACAAAGATCCCAGAGCGTGTCACCTTTTCTCACGACATGGAGTTCAGGAGTGTGGGGGGGGAGGCCTTCTGAGCGCAAAATCCCAGTTGCTCCCTTGCCGCCCATGACCACAGCGGGGCCAGCCGAACGCCCGAGATCAAAAGTATCTTGCGAATCGCCCGATCGGGGCCGTGATGAAGACGGTAACCCGGCGTTAATATCGACTCCTGGCTGCGGAAGACCAGGCGGCGGTGCGTAGGTCGTGGTCGTGGTCGTCGTTTTCGCGGTGCCACCTGCGCTACCGGCGGTGACACTCCCTTCGGCGCCGCTGTTGATGGTGATAGAATCGTCCGCCCGCGCGGAACCCGCGCGTGCGCCCCCAGCCAAAACAATGAGGACGGCGAGTAATCGTTGGAACTTCATGGCGTGCCTGGTCGGGTCGAGCTCTTCGGTTTAGGTTCAGTGGCTTTTAGATCGGCACCGGTGCCGCTGATCATCAGGCGTCCGGTGTCAGCGCCCTCGGCTCGTCCGAGCGTTGCTGCTGGGCCAGGACTATCCGGCTCGATCGGCGATGCGGCGGACGAATCGCCCGGTTGAAGTCTCACCACCGGCAGGCCAGCGGGGGTTGCTGCAGTTTGACGAGCGGCGGGGGTTGCTTCAGCTTCCATCAAGCTAACGCGCTCAGCGAGTCTGTCGTAGTCGCGTTGAAGCTGCTCGACTTGTTCGTGTAACGCCTTGTTGGTCTTGTCTTCTCGGTTCGGATTTGCCGCACACGCGGTCGCGCACGCGAGGGCTACGAGGAGTGCCAAGCTCGCACGGGGGCGAACTCCGCAAATGGGCTGAGAACGAAAGGCAAAGGGCATTGTCTCCTGATCGTAGGTAACAGGCTCGGTTGGGCCAAATCCATCGCGCCGAAGTGAGCGCGGTGCCCGCGCCCAGCCAAGCACAATTCTTCTCCAGGTGGAATTCGTGCGGGGGGCAGCGCCCGCCTGAGCCCCCTGCCAACCGCTGGGCATGGCACCGGTTCGGAAACTGGACGGAGGCCTCTAGGGAGAATAGCTTTGCGCTCGTGGGCCGTCCCAACCTTCGTCGACGCCGTCCTCGGCGCCTAGATTTGCGGAAGACTCTGTTTGTCGTTCCGAATTTGCTCACGCTGTGCAGCGTGTTCTGCGGATTTAACGCCATCCTTATCGTGTCGCGCGATTCTACCACCGTTGATGATCTGTATCGAGCCGCAATTGTGCTCATTTATGCGATGTTTTTTGATCTGATCGACGGGCGGGTGGCTCGCCTGACCAAGACTCAAAGCGCCTTTGGGCTCCAACTGGATTCACTCGCCGACGTGATTTCCTTTGGGGTTGCGCCAGCGCTCCTGGTCTACAAATGGGTGCTTTTTCGGCACCCCGATGTCGGAATGTTTGTCGGCTTTCTGTTTGTCGGCAGTGCGGCAGTTCGGTTAGCCCGCTTTAACGTTTTAGCTTCGGATGTAAGCGGCTCACCGGCCAAGCCAGGTAAGTACATCATTGGGTTGCCAACCCCACCGGCTTCGGGGATTTTAATTTCGCTGTTGGTGGCCAACCACGCCGTGGGTGGCGCGCTGGGCCACGAACGCTACACGGTGCTCCTTTTCGGGGTCACCATTTTGCTCTCCTTGCTGATGGTTTCCAACGTTCGGTTCCGCTCATTCAAGGATTTGCGTCTTAACGTCGGCACCGTTTCGCTGTTGCTGCTGACCATCGGGTCGAGTGTCTTCATTTGGCAGCGCTACAATCCGCAGTTTGTGTTGGTTTGGCTGCTCGGGGCCTATGTTGCGATCGGATTGATCGAGACGGTTCGTAGTTTCTTCGTGAAGCTCAAGGATTCTAGTCTCCCCCCGCGCGACTCGGTTCCCCCTCCCGTAACGGGGTGAGCCAACGGGCTCTTAGTTGTCATGCAAAGTAAGCTTCGCCGGTACTCTTTTTACCTCTTCCTTGGCCTTTTGCTGCTCGCCGGTTGCTCAAAACCTGCGCCCTCAGCCCAGCTCGGGGCGGACAATAAGAGTGCTGCCGCGGGGGGCCTGCCCAAATTATTGCTCTCCGATGAGACCAAAAATTTGATGTTAACTTGGGTGGATGAGAGCGGCGATTTTAAAGTGGTTGAGAAGATCGCTGATGTTCCAGCCAAAAGCCGCGCCCAGGTGCGAGTGGTGATTGCCGGGCAAGAGCCAGGCACGGCTGATCTCGTGTACGTCGCCGATCTCAGCCAGAAAGATGGCTCTGGGCATTACGCCGTTCAGGCTAAAACTCGCGCAGCGTGGGATGAAATCGGTGCCACCAAGCGCAAGGCGCGCTTGGAGCAGTTAGCGCCGGGGACCGAAAAGGCTGAGCAAGCGGCCGCCACTGTGGCGGAGGGGCCGGTGATTATTTATGGCGCATCCTGGTGCAAGCCCTGCCACGATGCCGAGAACTATTTGCGCTCCAAGGGCGTCAAAGTAGTCAAGAAAGACATCGAAGAGGATCCTTTGGCGAATGAGGAAATGCGGGACAAGCTCGCCCGTTCGCATCTTCCGAACGCTTCGATTCCGATCATTGATGTTCACGGTCGTTTGTTAGTTGGTTTCAGCGCTGGCGCTATCGATCAGGCATTGCTGGCCACCGAAAAAACGAAAACGCTGTAAGGCCAAGAACTTGGCACGCGAGTACAACTTCGACGGCATCGTTGGCCTGACCCACCAATATTCTGGTTTGAGTCTGGGCAATCTCGCCAGTGCTGCACATCGAGGAAAACGCGGTGATCCGAGGGCCGCCGCCTTGCAAGGGCTGGCTAAAATGCGGACGCTCGCGGCGCTTGGGGTAGGCCAGGCAGTCTTACCTCCTCAGCCGCGGCCCTGTTTGCAAACTCTGCGGCGCTTGGGCTTCACGGGCAGTGACGCGCAGGTTCTCGACGCCGTGTTGCGGCGAGCACCGGAGCTCCTGGCTGCCTGTTCCAGTGCGTCTTCGATGTGGGCAGCCAACGCGGCCAGCTATGCGCCTAGCTCAGATACCAGCGACGCCAAAGCGCACTTTACAGTGGCGAACCTAGCCTCGATGTTTCATAGAAGCTTGGAGGCGCAGCAAACACGGGCAACCTTGCGCGCGATTTTCGCCGATAGCTCAGCCTTCGAAGTGCACGATGAGCTGCCCGCAGGATTGCATTTCTCGGACGAAGGTGCAGCCAATCACACGCGGCTGACGGTGGAGGGTTCACCCGCGCTTCATATTTTTGGCTGGGGGCGCCGTGCGTTCGGGGAAACAACCCACCATTTCCCAGCCCGGCAAACCTTTGAAGCGAGTGAGGCCGTGGCGCGGCTGAACTGCTTGAACGAGGACGGCGTTTTGCTGTGGCAACAGGATCCTCTCGGTATCGAACGTGGAGCGTTCCACAGCGATGTGCTCGCCGTTGGGCACGAACATTTCTTTTTGTATCATGCTGCGGCATTTTGCGATCCGGATGCGTTCGAAGCAGAGCTGCAACGGCGTTTTTCAGGAAGCCTGCAGCTGCGTCGCGTGACTGACGCAGAGCTCAGCGTGACCGATGCAGTGCAATCCTACCTCTTCAACAGCCAATTGGTGAGCTTGCCCGAGGGCGGAATGGCGATCGTGGTGCCCCAAGAGGCGAGACAAAATCCGAGTGCTGAGGCCCTCCTTCAGCGGTTGTTGGGTGAGGCGAATCCTCTCAATC
This sequence comes from Polyangiales bacterium, assembly GCA_038246305.1. Taxonomy (GTDB): domain Bacteria; phylum Myxococcota_A; class Polyangia; order Polyangiales; family Polyangiaceae; genus JBBRRP01. Next base: position 22,326 of record JBBRRP010000041.1, read on the forward strand.
AAGTCGTTGAAGTTGAGGTGAATGCTTCCATGAAGAATGGCGGCGGTCCTGCCTGCTTGCGGCTGCGCGTGTCCTTGACGGATGCCGAGGTGGCGCGCGTGAACGGTCGGGTTTTTCTCGATGAGGCTCTCGCCGCGAGCCTTGAGCAGTGGATCCTACGTCACTACCGCGACCGTTTGGAGCTTTCCGATCTTGCCGATCCGAAGCTCGCTGACGAAGGGCAGGTGGCGCTGGATGAGCTCACCCAGATCCTGAAAATTGGGCCAATTTATCCGTTTCAAAGTTGAGGATGAGGAAAAAGTTGAGTCGAGCCGTCTTCGGCAATCTCCAGCACACCGTCGACACCCGGTGCCTGAAACGAAGCCGGGGAATTCAGCCGTTCGCCCACGCGCGCATCCAACCAAGCTAACTTCTCTTCAGCATCCAACGATGGCTCGCAACCTTTCAGGATCAAGGCTGAGGAACGAACCTTGGGTCGGTGGTAGAGCGCATGCTCCAAGAGTGCATGCCCAAACAAAAAAATCTGTGGCGAAATGTTCGGATCATCCGAGACGATCACGACACTTCCGCCTTCATCGAAGACGGTGAGCGCATCCTGTTCACGGGTGCGGGCTCCGGGCAAACGCGTGGCGCCTTTGGGAACCCATTCGCTGAGCGCACGGAACTGGCGCGCATGCAGCGCTCGCTTGGATTGGGGGAAAGCCGCCCAAATCAAGACGTTGAATAGGTCGTGATAGCTTTGGTGAAAACACGGAACCTCCGAGCAGAGGGAGATGCTGCCGTCGTAGAGACTCGTGAGCGAGATGGGCTGAGTCTTCGGAGCCCGGTGACGCTTAGGCTTCGCCTCAACGAACCGAATCGGCGCACACTCAGGTGCAAAGCGTTGACGTCGCTCTTCCACATACGCCGTGTACTCATCGAGTGTCGGCCAGCGGGAAAACCCTGCAAAATGATCGACCACCATCGCGATCCCCCGGAGCGACGGGCTCTCTTTCAGGAACGTGGCATCCCAGATTTGATTTTTTTCGGGCATCGCGCTCTCGGCTCGCGCCGCGTCGCCTGTTGCCCGCTAGGCGGAGATGCCGGGGGGCGGGAAGGACTTGCAGAGTTCGCGGATCTCTCCGGCCGTGCGCGAGATGAGAGCTTCGTCGCCCGGAGCGCTCACCACCGCGTCCATCCAGGCCGCTAGCTTCTTCATTTCATCGGGCCCCATGCCTCGGCTCGTCAATGATGGAGTGCCGATGCGCAGGCCCGAGGGATCAAAGGGCTTGCGTGGGTCGAACGGAATGGAGTTGTAGTTGCCGACGATGCCAGCGCGATCCAGCGCCTGAGCGGCGACTTTGCCGGTCACGTTCTTTCGCGTGAGATCGATCAGAATGAGATGGTTATCCGTACCGCCGGTCACCAGATCGAAGCCTCGGCCGAGGAGTGCTTCAGCCAGCACTTTAGCATTCGACACGACGTCGTGGGCGTACTTCCGAAATTCTGGAGTCGAAGCTTCCTTAGCAGCGACCGCGATACCTGCAGTGGTGTGATTGTGAGGGCCGCCCTGCAGGCCGGGGAACACGGCGCGATCGATGACTTTGGCGTGCTCAGCCTTGCACAGGATGATGCCGCCTCTTGGACCACGCAGAGTCTTGTGAGTGGTGCTGGTCACAATGTCCGCAATGCCAACGGGCGATGGGTGAGCGCCTCCGGCCACGAGGCCCGCGATGTGCGCGATATCGGCGCACAGAATCGCGCCAACTTCGTCGGCAATTTCTCGAAATTGTGCGAAATCTAGCTGACGCGGATAGGCCGTCGTACCGCACCAAAGGAGCTTCGGCTTGTGCTCTTTGGCCAAGCGCCGCACTTCAGCCATGTCGATGCGATGATCCTCGCGCCCCACGCCATAGCCGACGCTGTTGAAGAATTTCCCGGTGATAGAAACACCCCAGCCGTGCGTCAGATGGCCACCGGCCGGCAATGCGAGGCCCATCACGGGATCGTGAGGTTGGCAGAATGCGAGGTACACCGCGAGGTTCGCGGGGCTGCCACTGTAAGGCTGCACGTTCACGTGCTCGGCACCGAACAAAGACTTGAGTCGGTTCACCGCTAGATCTTCAACCTGATCGATGATCTGCTGGCCCTCGTAGTAACGCTTGCCCGAGTAGCCTTCTGAGTACTTATTCGTCAGGATCGATCCCGTCGCCTCCAGCACGGCCCGCGAAGCGTAGTTCTCGCTCGGAATCAGACGCAGCTTGTCGGTTTCTCGACGCTCCTCGTCGCGGATCAATTGTGCGAGTTCTGGGTCCTTTTCAGCCAGGCTTGGGTCTCGGTTCGCTCGCACGGGGGGATTGGCAGAGGCAGACATGGCGCGGAGCCTAATCGTGTCGAGAGGCTCAAGCTAGTCCTAGAAATCGTGATACGCTCCGTCGGATCAAAGGAGCAGAGGGTTGCCTGGAGTGAAGTCACGCAACGAGGTTCAACAATCTGGCCCGGGCCTCGCGTCAGGAGCGCCAGCCGCTAGTTTGGACCTGTCCGTTCACGCTCAAGCCGCGGACAAAACGGCTCCAACCCATGCTCCAGATCTCGATTCAGTGCCTCCGAGCATTCCGTCAGCAGCGCTCTCCCATCAGGACGTGGATTCCTTTTTGGGTTCAGTCGAACCGGCTCGCACGGCCACTAGTAGCCCGGCCGCGCGAATCGGCGAGCTGATTGCCAATCGCTACGAGGTCGTCGGGGTTCTCGGCGAGGGGGGCATGGGCATTGTGTATCGCTGCCGCGACCGTGGGAGCCCAGTGCTTCAGGAAATGGCGGTGAAGCGAGTCATGGTTCCGCCAGGGGGTTTGGCGCATGAATATCTGATTTGGTTTTACAAGGAAGCTCGGGCGCTTGCCGCTCTCGACCACCCCAGCATCGTGCACGCGCACGATTACGGGCAGCTTGCCGATGGTTCTCCGTTTCTCGCGATGGAGCTGGTGCGTGGCGTCTCGGTGCATGACCTTGGCTCGGTTCACCTCGATTTCGGGCTCATTTGGGTGATCGTTGATCAGATCCTGTCCGCGTTGGGTCACGCGCATGCGCGTGGAATCGTGCATGGGGATCTCAAGCCTTCGAACATCCTCGTTGAGCCCGTGGCGTCTGATGTGCCGCGCGTGCGGATTTTGGATTTTGGCCTCGCTTGGTTAAAAGAAGACCACCACGACGAACGGCTAGACGGGCAAAAAGCTGTCGCGTTTGCGCCGCATGCGGGCGCGGGCACGCCCGGGTACATGGCGCCCGAGCAGATTCAACACGAGAAGCACAATGTCTGCGGGGCCTCAGATCTCTATTCGCTCGGCTGTATTTTGTACCGTTTGCTCAGCGGAAAGCCACCGTTCTTAGGCGCTTCTCGGGAGCTCTTGCGGGTGCACGCCTTTGAAAGTCCGCCACTTCCGGTTCTCATCGTGGAGGCTCCGCCGGATGTGATCGATTTTGTGATGCGTCTCTTGGCAAAAAAGCCATGGGATCGCTTTGAATTTGCGGCAGAGGCACGCGCTCAATGGGCTAAGTGGCGGCCTGATCCCGCACAAGAGGACCAGGGTCAGTGGCGTCGTCTGTTAGCCTCGAAGCTTGTGGAAGAGATTCCGCTGCGGCTTTCCGGCGGTAGCGCGAGCCCGGCGCTCAATCCCGCGCTTCAGCCGGTGCCAGAGCGTGCGCCCGGCCTGCTCAGTTTGCGTCCGAGCCCGCTTGTCGGGCGCAACGAAATTCGTCAGGTGCTGCGCGACATCTGCGACGAGGTGATCGACGGTGAAGGCCCCAAGCATCGCCTTATCTTGCTCGTGGGGCCTTCCGGCGTCGGCAAGAGTCGCATAGCGGAATGGTTGTGCGAAGTCGTGCACGAAGAGGGCTCGATGCTCCCGCTTCGGGCTCGCTACCGCACGATGACGATGCGTGGCCCGCTCGACGGTATGGCCGGCGCGGTGGTGCAATATTTGAATTTTGAGCGCGCGGAGCGCGACGTCATGGAAGCGACGCTGCTGGAGCGTTGGAAGGTGGTTTCCAACGACAAGAATGGCCGAGCTTGGGTGGCTGGCGCCGTTGAATGGCTGCGTCCGAGTTCGAGCGGGCATCGGCCTGTCGGGCCAACCGGTATCCGCTTCACGCTGGACACGATCGAGACCCGACGCATGGTATCGCGTTACACACTGGAACGGCTCGCGGGCGGGCGTCCGCTCCTGTTTTGGCTCGATGATTTGCATCACGCCGGCGAGCTAACGTTTGAAGGCTTGGCCCGCATCCCCAAAGATTCACCCGGTCAACCCACGGTGATGGTGGCGACGGTGCGTTCGGAGGACGTGCACAAGGGAACACCGATTGCCGAACGCCTCATTCGTTTGAAAGATGCCTTCAACGCCACGGTGATTGAAGTGCCACCGCTCGACGCACAAACCACTTGCGATCTCCTGCGTAGCTCGTTGCCGCTCGACGATGATGTCCTCCTGGAAGCCGTTCGGCGCAGTCGCGGGAATCCGTTGTTTGCTTTGCAGCAGGTTCACGCCTGGGCCCTGGATGGCAAGATGGAGCTCCGAGGCGGGAAGTACCACGTCTCGCCCGAAGTGCTGGCGTTGCGACCGAAGACGACCGCAGAGCTTTGGGATAGTCGCGTAGCGGCGATGCCCGAAGAGCACCGAATGTCAGCAACGGCCGTCGCTGCGCTCGGTACGGATATCCGTCGCGAGGTGTTGGACGAGCTGCTAACCTCACTCGGTATCGAGCCTGGGAAGGCTATTATTAGCCTCCAAAACGCCGAAGTGATCCTTCCTAAGGGAGCCGGTCGCTTTGCTTGGCCGCATGCGCTCCTCGCGGAGCACCTCCTCGCCCGGCTCCGCGAACGCACCGATCGGCGTCTGATCTTGCGCGCTGCGGCCTCGGCACTCGGTCTCCATCCGTTGGCGGCCACACGGCGTATCGTTCGACTCAGAGTTTCTAATTTGATGCAGGCAGGCGAGCCCAATGCTGCAGCGCATTTGCTCTTCAGCTTTATTCATGAAAGTTGGTTGCAGGCGCGAGAGCCCTTGGCCACGCTGTCGGATCTTGAACTCCTCGAATCCGTGCAAGGGCAATGGTTGGCTCTTTGCAGCCGTTGGACAGCGGAAGCGCTTCGACTCGTGGGCAAGAATGCGGAGTCGACGCTGGCGGGTCAAAAGGCACTCGCACACTTTGAAAAACTGGGTGATGAAGAGAGCCGCGCTCATTGCTTGCGCTTGCTTGGGCACCTGGCGAGCGAGCGCGGTGATGCTGTTGGCGGGAGTGCCCTGGTGCGGCAGGGATATGCCGTCTTTCAGAAAAACGGGAACCTGGAGGGGCTGGCTCAATGTGAGGCAGTTGCCGGAGAAATTGAGTATTTTCTCGGCAATTATCCGAGCGCGCGCCTGTTCATCCAGAGTGGCGAAAAGCACTTTGCGGATCTGAGCCAGCCGCTCGGTCGTGGGCAGTGTTTCTTGTTGTTGAGCTGGATTGAGCTTTCCGAAGGCTTGATCAAGCGCTCACGCCGGCATGCCCTCCGCGCGCGCGCAGAGTTTGAGCGCGCAGGTTTTCGTCTCGGGTTGCTTCAGGCCGATCTGAGCTTGGCGCGGCTGCATCATCGCCTTCAAAATTTCGAAGCTGCGTTCGCCGGCGCGACCGAAGCCTGCACAGGTTTCGAGGCGCTGCGGACCCCGCGCGACCAAGCTGCCGCGCACCGCTTGCTCGGTATGGTCGCTATCGATACGGACGATTTCGAGCTGGCTCAAGGTCACATCGAAAAGGCCCAGGCCCTTTATCTTGCCGTGGGTACGCCCTGGGGCATGCTGGAGATGCAGCTGTTGCGAAGCCAAGTGGCGCTCGCCACCGGCGATCTCGAGAATGCTGTAGAGCTCTTGAACGGCTGCGCTAAGCTTGTGGGTCAAGAAGCTGAGCCTCGTCAGCACTATTGGCTAACCAAGGCCTGGGTGGACGCCCAGCGCGGAGAAATCGAAAGTGCAGCTTACTCGGTGGAAGCAGCCTCGGCCGTCTTTGGTGAGCGGGCGCGCTCCGGAGATCACACACCGCACTTGCTGAATCGGCTTTCGCGTTACGCGTGGCCCGAGCCCGCTCGGCAGCAGCTTGCCGCTTGGCGGCGCCTCATTCACGATCCCGTTCGACGCGCGCAAGTCTGAAGCGCCACCGAATTGGTTGGATGCCCACCCCCGCTGCCGCATGAAGCGGCAGCTTGCCCCTCGCCAAGCGTCTCCCGAAGCGGTCGCCACGGGAGGGGCGTGTGCGTGGCAGCTCCGCGCCGCAGCGGAGAGGGCAGTGAATACCCAATCCCAAAAGCGAGCTCGATTGGAGATTTACGGGCGGGGGCCTAACGGGGGACGTCTGGTAGATGTTAATCTGAGGAGATGACAGGCAGACCATCAGCACAAGGAATGCTCCCGTTCCGGGCAGAAGTGAGCGACAAATTTGGAAGCACTACAGCGTGAGCGGCACGCCGATTCTGAATTCACAGTGAGTGAGCCCAACCGCATCCCGTGGAGACAATCTGCCCCCCAGAGAGATACTGAGGCTTCGCCTTGATCAAAAGGAAGAGCTGCGCACGGTTGCGTTGTCGGTAAATGCTCTGTTCGCCGACTAAGATGGATGTAGTTTCGGTGACGCCATAGGGGGCGACCCTACGTAGTTGCGCGCACGGACGCCCTCCGTGCATCTCGACAGATAGTAAGCATGCTTACTACCTGTTTGCATGAGAAAGGTGAACCTCGCTGGGCGCCAAGAACGTCCGACCGTTTCAGGCGAGAATTTGCGAAAGCGTGCCGCGCGAGCGGGCCGCCGTCTGCCGTCATGTGGAAGCCGTTTTTGAAATACTTGCGAGCGTTGCCGCCGATGATCCACGGCATGTTAGTTTGGCGATGATAACCTGTAGCGATTCTCTTGGTCCACAGCGCAAACCCCACCTCGAGCTCGTAGCCCGGCAGGAGCAAATCCAGTGACGCATGGGTACGCGCGGCACCACCCGATCTACCTCCACGGCCTTCCGGTCGGGCTCGCTCCCGCTCCCGTTGTTCTGGACGGATAGAGAGGCCTTTTTCGTCTTGAAGTATACGTGATCGCGCGCCAAGTGTTGGGCACTGCTCCTTTCACACACATTGGGGTTGGTATTATATACTTTATAGTGTATATCATCAAACGGATATGTGGACCATTCTTGAGTCGCGTGAAGCTCAGAAGGTCTTGCCGCGTGTCCCAATGCAAGTCCGCAAGAAGTACGAGCTATGGAAGGCGATCGTGAGGGTCTCAGGACCGCAAGGGATTTTGAATATCAAGGGTTTTAACGACGAGGCTCTTCAGGGGGAATGGGAAGGGCACCGTGCGTCGCGATTGAACCTGCAATGGCGGGTCATTTATTGGGCTAAGGGGGAAGTTTTCAACGTCACCGTGGAGAGAGTGAGTGCTCATGACTACAAAAGGTAACAAGTTGGCAAAGCAGAAAAATTACCTACCAGAGAAACAATACGCCACCGTCTCGCCCGGTGAAGCAGTCCGAATGCTCCGCAATCTTCAGGGGCTCACGCAAGGGGAGCTAGCAAGACTTTCGGGCGTACCCCAGGCAGCGATCTCGGCGATCGAGACTGAAACTAAGGGGGTTGGAATAGAACGCGCCAAGAAACTAGCGGCGGCGTTGTGTGTGCACCCCGCGGTAGTTGCGTTTCCAGACTGGCACCCGACCGCCCTAAGCAGAACGGGTACCTAGTGCTGCCATGAAGCGGAGCCGCCAATCCAAAGCCAGCCGTCGCCAAGCTGTCACGGCTGATCAAAACACCAAAGCTGCATTTTGTGGATTCAGGCCTGCTCTGTGCCATGCGCGGCTACACCGCCTAGCACTTACGTTTTCGGCGAGGAAAAGCGCGGAAGCTGTGGCTGTGTTTGGTAGCCATTGGCCAATATCGCCGATCTCGGAAAAATCCCCAAGGCGTTGATCGAGCGGCTCGCGCTTTCCTGAATGAGGATACCAAAGGGTGCAGCCGATGAATCTCTGCCCGTGCAACGTTGCCGCTGACTCACGCCGCTTGGCGTTTGCCTTGCTCAATCCATTTGGCGAACCGCGTCGGGGCACAACTCGTACCCGTTGGGCCAAGCAAGCGCTGCAGATTCGAGCTACGAGGCCTTCTTTTCTACAACGCGCTTTGGAGGCAACGTAACGACTTCACGATCTCCGTTATTCTGGTGAGCGCGGAAGGCTTCAACGATCTTGCTCATGTCGTCGTCACAGGCAGCGGCAATTGCTTCGCGGATAGCATGAAGCTCATCTATGATCGGATCTTTGGCGTCCATTGGTTACTCCTTTGGCAATTCAAATGGGGTGCAGATGATTGGTGGTTGGTAGCCCGCAGCCTTGCAGATGGATTCGATCTTTCCACGCAATGACGCGTTAGCGATGTGCTTGCAGTTCCAAGTCAGGAGGTAGTCAACGCCGTGCACGGTCGCGAGTGCGACATGGAACGCGTCGATCCGCGCCTTCTGCGGTAACTTGCCATCGCGGATAAGGCTGGTGGCCAGCAGCACCACATCATCGGACAGGTTCAGCAACGGAATGCCTTGCAAAGCATCGAGTCGCCGGGACGCTGCTCCAGCGACACCGGCCGACGCTTCATCCATCACCACCTGCGACGCGACCAACATGAAATCATCGCGAGACTCCCACCAGCTGCGGGTGAGCTCCTGATGCGCCGCATGCAACAAGTCCCGACTGCCCACGGCAGTCAGGTAGCTGACGATCGACGTCTCGACGTAAGGTGGGTTTCCGCATGGTGGGTAACGAGTGAGTCTAACACGGTTCAAACGAAGACCCACCAACGCGCCCACAAGGTTGCCTTGGGCGCCGCACAGCCCTGACCATCGCTCGGGATGGCGGAATCGTCGCCTCCTCCGGCGCGACATTTCGGAGCCATTCCCAGGCCCCGTGAGCCTTCCGTTGCGCAGCCCCGCCATTCCGCGGCAGAGGTCGACGCGTTGGCACACATGGGTGTGGCTTCTGGAGCATGGTGTCGACATTGGGGCACGCGATGAGCAAGGCATGACGGCCGCGCACTGGGCGAGCTGGAACGCCAACGGTAAGACACTCGCCACCCTCATCGAACGCGGCGCGGCCCTTGAGCTACGGAACGCATACGGTGGCACCGTGCTTGGCATGGTGCTTTACGCGGTTCGCCACGACGACCGCAAGCTCTCTTTCGTACCCGTGGTCGAGGCACTGTGTCGCGCTGGCGCAGAGCTGAACGTCATCAGGACGAAGACGGGCAACGATGTTGTGGACCAACTTTTGTTGCAGTATGGGGCTCATTTCTCATCTTGAGCTGTGAGCGCAGCTCAAGTGCTCTGCACCGGGAAAGTCTGCAGTGCTACGAAGTCCGTTGCCGACGGAGTGGCAAGCTTCTTCGTTCTCTGTTGAGGGGCTGACGCTAGGCTGGTTGCCCTTACGGGGCGTTTTCTTCGTTGAATGCGAGTACCTCTGGGCGGAAATCTATTTGCACCGATGCCCGGCGGGGATTGAGTGTCGGATGTTCGTCGTGTTCAGCGCTCTTTAGGCCTCGGTGTCCGGGTTTGCAGGGGTCAGAGCTTCCTCGCATTGTGGGCCACCGCGAAGGCAATTCTATCTGTAATCCCTGGAATTGGAGCGGTTTTGGTGTGGTTGCCGGCTGCTGTGTATTTAGTGGCAGTGGGCCAGCTCACGGCTAGCTTGGGGTTATTTTTGTGGTGCGCATTGGTGGTTGGCTCCGTAGATAATGTGTTGCGCCCTTGGTTGGTCGGCAAAGACACGCAGCTGCCGGATCTTTTGATCTTTCTCTCGACCTTGGGGGGCATCGTTTTGTTCGGCGCGGCCGGTATCGTGATAGGGCCAATCTTGGGAGCGCTGTTCATCACGGTCTGGGATCTTTACGGTGTCGCCTTTCGGAGTGTGCTGCCGCCTTCACACGCTTCGACGCAAACGGACGCCCTCCCAGCCGCCAAAAGCTCGCCACCCCCGGGCTGAGCTTGGCACCGGTGGTCGCATCGCTTAGGGTGATTGCAGGCGGAGGCGCGAGATGCTGATTCAACCCACAAGCGTTTCACAGACAATCGATGCGGTTAATGCGGAGCTCTTCGCGCAGCGGAAGTTACCCACCAGAGAACGAGAGACCGTGGGCAAGTGGCTTGCCACACGTCAGGGCCTGCCCGGCGCTTACGCGGGCACATTTGCGGGCTTTGACACCGAAAAAACCAAGGGGATTGTGGTCTTCACTGGTGAGCGAATCACCTCTGCGTCTGCCCGTCACATTCTAGGTGAGGAAACGTGCCGTACCTTACGCTTACTCGACGTGCGAGATCGAACTGCTCAAGCCGCGCTCGCACGCGCGGACGAGGCCTTGGCCAACCGCCTCTGGCAAGCCGAGCGAGACCCAAGCTCCGACAAGCCCGGCACGTACTGCTGCGGTAAATGTACCGTTGGTCTGTGGCGCAATCTCTCAGCGGGTGGCTTGGATCATCAAGAAGAAAGGCTGCGCCAAGGCGTGAAGTATCTTCGCTCCCGGCGCGATGGGGAGGGAGAATGGCGCGCATTTCCATATTGGTTCACAGTTCTCGCCCTAAGCGAGATGGACTTCAAGGAAGCAAAGAGTGAGTTGGCGTACGCTCGCTCAACGCTTGAGCAAACAGTCGCACGAGCCCCTCGCAGAACTACCTATGCGGAACGGCGCCACGAGCTGGCTCGCAGAACCCTCGCTGGCCGCTAAATCGAACGTGAAGCGGTGGTGGAAAGCCCCGTGGGCGTCACTCAACGGGGTAACCGCGCCACAACCAGATCAGCGCGTCCACTAGCGTCGTGCCTTCGACGATCGGATCGTTGTGGCGCGTCGCCGTGCCGGATGGGGTTTACACGGTTGCAAACAATTCAGGGAACGAAACGGCAACTGCTAACTTTCATCCACTCGCTCAACCGACACAACGGGACCTCGACGCGATCACCCACAACGTGAACGCTCGTGTATGTGCGTGGCTCAAACGCAAAGGATTTCTCCAGAACGAGAGCGAGAGCGAGTGCAACGATGCTGAGGCGCAGCCCTCGGCGCTCCACGCTTGCCTTGTGGCGTTGCTCGGAGTGGGGGAGCTGGTTTCCGTTCGTTCGGCCGAAGGACAATTGCCAGAGGATTGCCCGGCGCGCCCAGCGAAGGCAGCCCGACGCCCCGGCAGCTCGAATGGCTTTAATCTTGCGTTGTCATTGCCAGCGATGATCGGCCCGGGGGCGAGCGACTACTGCGCTACTGCGCGCGCCCGCTCTTAGCCTGGAAAGGATCTCGCTGTTACTCGGTGGCCGCATAGCCTATGCTATCCGCACCTCTGCAAGATTGGAGATTTACGGGCGGGGGCCTAACGGGGTGACGCCTGGTAGATGTTAATCTGAGGAGATGAAAAGTAGACCGTCAGCACAAGGAATGCCCCCGCTCCAGGTAGAAGTGAGTGAGAAATTTGGAAGCACTACGGTTGGTGCGTGCAGAGCTGTGCGTTTCGCCTGAAGCAGCCCTGCCCCAGAAAGTCGTGCGCGAAGTGCGTGACAGTATCCTGCTCGGCGAGCACACCCAAGCCGGCCCGAAGCGCTCGAGGGCTGGTGGCGAGACCTGCTCCTTCCGAGCTACCTCGCCTGGTGTGAGCGATGCCGTTCAAACTGAACGCTTGAGCCCGGTTCTTGCCCCGATCGCAAACCTCATCACAGTGCAGGCGCGGCCCGTAACAACTGCCCGACCTTTGCGGACGAGCCTGCACAAAGTCCCGCGCGTCACGCACTGACACCAATGCGTTTCATCCAGGGATACCCTAGCAACGCCACCGCCTTCAAGGTTGCCAAGCGCAGATAGCCTGTCTTCTTTTTAAGGTTGCGAACCGGCGAACACAGGCGTCTTTCGAAGATGCATATGAGGGTTGACAGTGCGATTCCCGGTGGCGCATGTTCGGGGAGTCAGCCGTCGCGACGCAATTCTCGGGGCAAGCGTTCAGAGTTCCTTTCGACCGGTGAGTCACGGTATGAAGCGTTACAAAAGTTGGGTGGTTCGGACAGTTTGCACCGCATTCGCGACAGTCCTGCTCTGCTGTTTTTCACATCTAGCGTCAGCGCAATGCGATTCCTCCGACCCTTCGTGTAGCCGCCAGTGCCTTGACGACACGGACCAGGGTTGTGCAAGCGACGGGGGCTTCATTGGGACCGCGATTGCAGTGGGACATTTTCTCGATGAGAACAGTAAGCCGGTCGGAAGGTTCTTCAAGAACCTGGTGAACGACATAGCTAAAGGATTAGGGCTGGGCCCGAAGTCGCCTCCACCTCCACCTCCACCTCCACCGCCGCCGCCACGAGCGCCAGCGGCACCATCGAACCCGGGAGCCCAGGCGAACGGCCAAGATCTCGGCTCCAAGGTATCCTTCGGCACGACGGCTGGCCAGGGGCAGGTTACCCTTCCGGCACCTCCTCCTGTTCTTCCTCCAGGCACGACGCCTCAGCTCCCACCTAGGGTTCAGGGGGGGGAGGCGTCGGACGGCCAGATATCATCGCCTGCGATAGCTCGAGGCGCTGATCTTGGAAGTCATCGAGCGAATACTGATCCGGTGTCGCTCCGACGCGGCGAGTTCGGCTACACGGCAACCGACCACGAGATGGACGGCCTCGCTCCAGTATTGCGTCTCGTGCGCAGCTACCGAAGTCGCGTCGACTTTGTCGGTCCGTTTGCGTCCGCCTGGGATCACAATTACGACGTTCGTCTTCATTTCGGGACGAATCTCGCTGTTTGCGAGAACGAAGTTGAGGTGTCTTTTGGGGACTTGCAACCCATACCGATGCGCCCCGGCGGGCTCCCAATCGATGGCTTCGGGCTTGTGGATGATTACAACGGCGACTACAGGACTTCGAATCAATACCTTCCAGTGTCAGCAGCCGGCGCAAACATGGAGCTCATCCACGCAGAGCTTGAGACCTGCCCATGGAAACTGACACTCCCAGATCTGAGCTTCTATTGCTTCGACGCCGCCGGATACGCGAACCTGTTTCAGCCGCCGGGCAGTGACGGAGAACTTAGGTTTACGTGGGAAGATGCCACAGACAATCGTCGCCTAGAACGGGTCGACCGGTGGCTAGGAGGCAGGAATACGCACCGGTTAACATTTGAGTATTTTGACGACGAATCGGATGACGACGAAAATTCTTGCCTTTTCCCAGCAACCGGAAGCGGGTGGATTCGAGCAACCGCGCTTGAATCGTTGGTAGACAACAACGGGCTAACGCGGCGAGTTTTGAGCAAAGTAGCATACTGTTACACCGCAGGCGGCCACCTTGCGTCGGCCCGAGATACATTTCGCACAGGAGATACCTACAAGTACATCGAGCGCAATGGCGACGATGCTCGCGTGCCCGCAAATGGCCTTGCCCCTTTTTGCACGGGTGTTTGCTCGACGACCCAGCCTACAGGTTGTGGCGCATACTCCTACTGTCAACAGTATGAGCGCGACAACCTAACGGGTTGTTCAACCGGTTGCACGACGGGGTGCGCAACAACGTGCGACGCCCGATTCGACGCCTACAAGTCGGAGTTCATCAGTGTCTGGGAAGCAGACAATGGTCGACCGTGCGTTAACGACTGGAGGCCTGGCTCCTCCGGCAAGAGCGACCAGTGTTTCACCAATTGGGTGGATCCCAAGCTTTGGAAGCGGACCTGTGTCGAGAGCTGTGCCCCAGAGTGCTCTAGTCGGTGCCAGGGGCCTGGCTTCTTGTCCAATCTTTGCCAGCATTCGTGCGAGAGCAACTGTCTAACGACGGCCACCGATCCGAAGTCCTTCGTCTACGGCAAACCAGGAGACCTCCGAAGCGACCTCCTCAGCATCACGGACCGAGCCGGAAGAGTGCTGGTGAAAAATGAGTATGGGCAGGACCCGGCAACGCCATCCTTCGACGCGGTGATCAAGCAGTGGCAAGGCGATAGCGGGCCCCTGACGTTTGAGTACTTCGACTTCTATCCGCCGACTCCCACCGCCCCGCTAGGTGCCGCGCCCCCCGCGCCAGGTACGCTCGATCGCGCGAGCGGGCGCGCGCCCAACGGGCTTCTACTAACGGATAGATTCTTTCCGGTCTCCGCGATCGGCGACTCCTCAGTTGCCTCCAATCGCCCAGACGGGCGCCTGGAGCTGTGTGGCGCCGCAACATCGGGGCCATCCATTCAGCGCTACTTCGTCCCGACCGCGAACAGGGACGGCTTGATGATGGTCAAACCGTTTCAAAATCTAACGCTACCTCAAAAGTTCCTGGGCGATCCGATCCTCCTCGAACGGACCCCCGCAGGTTACTACCCTCGAAGTCAGGTTCTCCCAGGCACCAGCAACGTTCGCAATGTTACTGTGGCCCTGGGTGACCTCCCTATCTCCCTCAGGACGTCGTCAGGAGACTTGCTTTCAGGAACGCCGCTCAGCGGCGTCTCAACCCAATACTTGGTCGCAGGTCGAGTTTTCGCGCCCACAAACGAATCGATTGATGCGGAGCGGTCCTTCCCCATTCCTATGAACGTTGCCGTGCCGCAGGCGTTGAGCATTATCGTAGGTAGCGCCGGGGAGGAGGCAGCGAGGCTCACGTTTAGCGGTACTAAGGGCGGAAACGTAGAGTGCACGTACCAGGCGCGGGGCCGCCAAGGATGTGCTTCCAACAACAACGATGACTACGCTTCCCGGGGGCAACAGTTTGTGGAGACCGTTGGCCATGATGACGATGACGAACGTCCATCGGACCCCGTCTCAATAACGCAGGAGTATCGTCTGGCACGTTGCAGCAACGGTGCGCGGGCAGGAGAGAATATTCAGGCGGCCGGCATGCGCATGCAGATCCTTACCGGAGCCCCGAAGCCCTCGCCCGGAATCGTCATCGCTTACGCGCAAGTTGCGCTAAGCGCCCCCTCAGCCAAAACCCTTCAGGCAAGTCTTCCGGGAAGTCCTGGAGAGCTCGTGTTAGCCGTTCCTCAAGGTGCCAGCGGATACCTTCCGATCGGGGTTGTCGAGGGGATCGCCGGCCTCACGATGGGTGAGTGCAATCACCCGTTCATGGGTAGTGTCGACTCTTCCGGCCGGCTGACGGCGTCTTCAAGCGCTTGCAAAGGCGATTTGGAAGTCCTTCCCATCCTTGGGCGTTCGAGCACTTCCTGGGACGCTGTGACGCGAGGAAACTCCGTCGTCAGAATGACGCAAGTTGCTCCCGCTGTGTGGGATCTGAAATCCCAAGGCTCCGTGAGACTCGACGTCGGACACTGGTCGGCTGTTGTAAGTCGACTTGGGCAGCAGGGGTTGTTGCTTGCGCCCTACACGAGCCAGGCTCAGCTCTCGCTATTCTTACCAAATCTGCCAAGGAATGCCCTGCAAGTGGATCAAACCCTTGATTCATTCGTAGGAATCAGTCGAGCCTTGCCGGAAGATATCGGAGGGCAAGTCGCTGCCCTTTCAAATGACTTGCGACTGCAGGTTCCTGACTTGGGGCTTCGCCCCGACTTTGAGTCGCTGCCAATCTATGAGACCACCGTTCGCCAAATATTAGAAAGGATTCACCTGAATGGCATCCTGCCACGAGGGGAAACCAGCGCCGTAAGTGCCGACCCGGCCTTCGTGCCCGTGCCCGCTGCATGCCAAGTTGCCCCCAGTTTCGCTCCACCGCAAGACCGAAGCACTGAAGTTCCACTGCGTCGAGCACGCTGGGCGACTCGGGTAGCGGGCCCGGACGACCTCGCACTCATTTCGTATTACAACGACGTTGGGGACAACCTCCGCGTCGTTGACACGAAGCGCCGGATCGTCGAGGACATGGAGTTCGACGAGGCTCACAATCGCGTGGGCTATTTGCGCCACCTAACAACCAATCTTGACACCATCGGTGCGCGGGAGTGCACTACGTACTCGGATCGTCATCTACCTGAACTCGTGACAAGGATCGGGGGGGACGGTCAAACTCAGCGCCAGTGCTTTGCGTATGACAGCCGTGGCCCGTGGTTAAAAGCCGCTTCGATCCCGGACACCAGACAAGCAACACCTCAACTCCCCGGGTCCGAGGCACCCTGGCTCTTTCGGAAGGTTTTTGACTACGCCGGACGCCCCACTACCGAGGTTGACACGGAAGGGAATGTCACCGCACGCGTCTATTCTATTCTCGGCAATCTCAGCCGCCTTACCACTCCCGACGGAACCTTAACTAGGTTCGATGGTGCGGATCCCGCTACAGGGTTGCCGAACTTGGTTACTGAGGATGCCGTCGGTGTAAGGCGCCAAACAACGTTAACTTACGATGGCTTCGGACACGCTACTGGTATTGATCGTCACGGTTGGGGGATTAACGAAGCATGGTCCTGGTTGGGGAAGAATCGCCTTGACAGACACACCACGTCTTGGAGCGGAGGTGAAGCAGCGACTAGCTATCGCTACGATGCAAGCGGGCTTACGGACAAGGTAATTGGCCCGCAGATCACCACTTCGTATGTCTATGATGGTGGGGGGCGCGTTTCGAAGGTGACCGTTGGGAGCAACGCCGACCCGACCCAGCAGCGCAGCACCTGCTTTCGTCGCAGATTGGATGGGTCGCTGCAGGGGGTAATCGACCAGTTCGGTGCACAGTGGACCGAAACAAGGAGTTTTAGTTCTACGGGCATTATGCACTCGGTGAACGTGGCGCCCGCGACTGATCCGAACGGCCCCGCACCCCAGATCGACGTTGCGGGTGGAATTCCTACGGGCAACGTCCTCTCGCGGCTTTTCAACTCGGCGGGACAACTGATCCGAAGCACGGATTCCTCGGGCGTGTCGATCGATTTCGAATATGACAGCCTTGGGCGCACCCTCTCCCAGGCGACGAATGGCGTTGGCGTTCGAACGTACTACAACCGATTCGGGCTGCCTGTCGTAAGCCTTTCGACTGCGAATGTCCGCAACGCACCTAATGCCTTGGCAGCGTCCGATCCGTCGCTAAATCTCCAGTCACTAGGGCCAATTGCGGATGGCCTGAGCGCGGATTTCTACGGTTACGACGCCAACCTAGCTGTTTCTCGCCACGAACGCTATGCAAAGTCCGGGAGCATTTGGACGCGGGCATTACAAGTAACGAGCGATGTCAACGAGCAGGCGCGAACCACCAAGCAAACGAACTTCACGGACGCGGGGACGCAGGAGCTTTTAACCAAGGTTGATGCCGTCGGCCGTGTTGTGAGCGTCACGGACGGGGCAGATGTCGCTGAAAGTTACTCCTATCCCACGCCGCTAACGAAAAGGATTCGGCAAAAAGGCCCAGATGGCGGCACCATTGAGACAGTCTGGAAGTATGACGAAACCTTTCAGCCGCTCACGGTTTCAGACAGCTCTGGCAAGAGTGTGGAAAGTTTCCAGTACGATCAGGCTGGGCGTCAGACTGGGGTAACTGATGAATCGGGAAGCCTTCAAGAAACCCTCCGAAACGCTTTCGGCGACGTTCGCGAGGTCATCCGTCACGAGGGCGGACCGGGCACGCCCATCCTTGAGCAACAAAGCTTCGACATCGATCCACGAGGACGCATCCGAAGCGCCCAGGCGGGCGGCAAACAGGTCGCCAGGTATCGGTACGACCTTCTCAGCAGAGTGAGAGAAGAGATTCGTCCATCCCCCGCTACACCCGGGGCTGAGGTGACGCGCAACATAACTTACGTCGGCGCGACGTCGAAGCCTGCGACGCAGACTCTTCCAAGCGGCCGCGCATTCTCGTACACCTATGCGCCAACAGGAGCCTTGAGCCGAATCACGGCGGATGCGTCACGCGTGGGCACCCTCATAGGTGCAACTCAAGGCACCATTGATCTACATCCGGGCGTGCTGGGGTTACCTGAGACACCAACGATCACGCTTGGGTCTTTTACGTCGCTGACAACGCTTCGCTACGACGGCATTGGGCGGCGGATTTCAGAACAGGGCGACAGCGCGCCGACCATTGAGCGGGCCTATGGTACCGGCCTGCCTCTGAATCGCCTGACCATTGGGGGGCGAGCGTTTGAATATGCTCGCCGAGCGGATGGAAGGCTTACTTCGATTAGCGACATCGCCGCAGCGCGCGAATTGACCAGGTACAGCTATGCCGGCGCGGGCCAAGCCCAAACCATGAGAATGGGCAACGGAGTCACCGAGTCTCGTTCGTTCGACACGCGCGGACGACTTCTGTCCCAATCGGCCGAGGCTTACTCCCTGCAGTACGGCTATGGCACCGACGGGGCCACGCGTCGCATTCAGACATCCATCGCCGGAGGTGCGCCGCAATCCACTCTATTTCAGACTTACCCAGGGGGCCAGCTCCAGTCGGAAATTCTGAACGTCAGCGCCTCGACGGCCTCGCTCCCGAGGGGAACCATAACAAATCAACTGCTCGACGGGTACAAGGCGACCGCAACAGACGTTCGAACCTACCAGTTCGACGCTGCTAACAACTGGACACAGGTCATAGGCTCTACGAGCCCAACATTCCAGCCATCACCTACTGCCGCACAAACCTATGAGTTCTCTCGCGACGGCCCCAATAAATATGATGTTGATGGGCGCCTAGTGCAGGCCGGTGAGAAGGCGTTTGGGTACGACGTTTTCGGGCAACTTGCACAGGTGCGGGCGCGCTTCCTCGTCTGCAACTATGACTATGATGCGCTGGGGCGTCGGATCCTCGAGGACTGCAACGAAAACGGGACGGAGTTCGTTTATGACGGGCCCAACCTAGTCGCCGAAACAAGCCCAGACGGTGCATGGCTGACGCTTCACGAAGACTCCGTCAACTCCCCTCGGGTTCGGCTAAGGGGCAACGAAGCAGTATTCCTCGTCGCCGACAAGTCATCCTCTGTTCGTGCTGCGCTTGGTGACGGGGGAAGCATTCGAGAGCGCTACAGCTACACGGCCTTCGGAGAAACCAAGTTCGAAGCCCTAGGTGCGCCTACAGGTAATCGGTTCGGATTTCACGGTGCCGTTTATGACCCAGATTCAGGCCTGTACCAGATGCGCGCACGCTATTACGCGCCCGGCCTAGGTCGCTTTATTTCTCCCGACCCATTGGGAGTGGGAGGAGGTTTTAACCTCTTCGCATTCGCCCAAAACCGTCCCGCAGATCTGTGGGATCCATTTGGCCTTTCGGCTGCTTCGAACCGAGCCAGCAGTGGCATTGCGCTCTCGGATCCAGTGGAGTGCATCGGGAACTGCCACACGGACGCTACCAGCAGCGAGTTAGCGTTCACGCCCTTCGTCACGGGGCCAAATTTCAACCCGGTAATTCGAGTGGAATTTGGTCCACCCCCCGGTCCCCTGCCGAACTTGTCTGGGCGCGGCCGAACTGTGGCCATGCTTGAGCGCTTCGGTCCCGGAACGTATGAGCAAAAATACAACCCTTACGAAGGCACAGGAACCTGCAACATTAGCAGCGGACAGTGTGAGGCAAGCACACCACTTCTGGGGTCGCACGGTGCCTCTGAAATAGCTTCACCGACGATGATAGCGTTTGGGGATGCCGTAAACCCTCTTGGAACGATCCTCGATGAGGAGATCCAATGATGAATGAGATCTGGAGACTACCTGTGCCGTCGACTGGGCTCCTCGGGACTGGCGTTGCCCTCGAGAAGCGACTCGGAAGGGAGATCGCTCTTCGATACGAGGTCGAAGGCTCCGCGGGCGAAGCAAAAGCGGAAGCGATCGTGTTCGAGGGCGTGGAGTCGTTTAAGTGCACGTATGGGCAGGCGTGCGCGGAATGGATGTTGTCGGCTTACGATCGGCTGGTTGAAGTGACACACAGCGCATGGGTACGGGACCTCACCGAGCGTTTGCGCAAACCGGGCGCAGCTGAGGTGCCATTGCGGCACCTCATGATCTATTTCGATGATGGGCCATGCTACGAGGTAATCTGTCGGGCATTTCGGATCGAAGCGTCCGCGTGAACTAGGCGGCATCAATCTGCTACTACGCCCAGAAGACGTGGACGTGCCAATCGCTTACCCCGAGGGGCTTGAGCGCGTGCTCCAGCAGGGGCTGGTTGACCTTACGCCGTGGCACATGACGGACCGGGAGGCTGCGAAGCATCGGTTGCGTGGCTTGCGAGAGCGGTACAAGGTCAAGTACGTGCCTTTCGCTCGGAGGCAGGACAACGACGACATAGCATGCATTGACCCCGAACGGCCGGGACGCGTGGTCATCGTTCATGATTTTGCCGGCGATGGTTACGAGCGGCGGCGGGACTTCGATTCGTTCTGGGCTTGGTTTCGCGCTGCGGTTGATGACATGATAGGCTTTGTGTGAGCAGGCATTAGAAACTGATCCAAAAACATGCATCAGGAATTGATCCACCCCTGGGCAAGGGCTTTTGGAGCAGGAATGGGCTTGTTCTGGGCGCCTAGCTCGAAAAAAGGGAGAGGTCCGGCGGAGGCTGGGCCCATGCTGAAGGTGGAGCAAGTGATGGATATCAAGGAATTGCGAGGGGAAGGGCATTCAGTGCGAGCGATCAGCCGGATGACGGGCTATTCGCGAAACACGATCAAACGCGTGCTGGAAGGCGAGCACACAGGCAGCGTCAAGCAAGGGGACCGGACCTCGAAGCTGGACGCTTTCAGAGCGTACGTCCGGGAGCGCTACGAGCAATACCAGCTTTCGGCGGTGCGACTCGTCGGGGAGATTCGACCCATGGGTTACGATGGCTCAATCGATACGGTGCGTCGATATATTCGGACCCTGCGTAAGGACGTAGTAAGAGCCCAGAAGCTGACGGTGCGTTTTGAGACGCCGCCTGGGAAACAGGCGCAGGCCGACTGGGCATATTGCGGGAAATTTGCAACACCTGATGGAGGTGCGCTGAGCATCTACGCATTCCTGATCGTGCTGGGGTTTTCACGGCAACTCTTCGTGTGCTTCACGACTTCGATGCGCATGCCCGAACTGCTTCGCTGCCATCGGCTTGCCTTCGAATTCTTCGGTGGATGGCCGGCTCAAATCCTCTACGACAATATGAAACAGGTGAGACTTTCTGGAGCGAAGTGGAATGAGCAATTTCTCGACTTTGCCAATCACTATGGGTTTACGCCAAAAACATGCCGCCCCTATCGGCCACGGACCAAGGGCAAAGTGGAAAGGTCCGTGGAATACGTGAAGGACAGTTTCCTAATTGGCCGCAGTTTTGAGGGTCTCGACGACCTCAACGCGCAGTCCCTGCATTGGCTCAATAACACGGCTAACGTGCGTGTGCATGGCACAACCGGGCAGAGGCCCTGTGACCTCTTCCAACAGGAAGGGCTGACTCCGCTCTCTTCGGTGCCCGTGTATAACTTCATCGATCCGGTCAAGCGCACGGTGAGCTGGGAGTCGATGGTGCGATTCGAGGGCAGCTCTTATTCGGTGCCTCCTGCCTTTGCCGGTCAAACCGTGAGTGTAGCCTGCGACGCTGGGCAGATCATTGTCCGTGCGGGAGACATCATCGTGGCTGAGCACCGCAAAGCAGCTCAGGCAGGTCAATCAATTGTTGAGCGAGATCACCTGAGCGACCTTTGGAAGCTCACTGAAGAACAGACTCGAAATCCGGAGCGGCAAAAGTGGCACGTGGCCTTCACCCAATCTGTGCAGCAGGCTCCGCTGTCTCAATTCGACGAGGTGGTGCCATGAGCGTGCCTTATGAAGCGCGTGCTCGCGAAGGGCTAGACCATCTGGGGCTCAACGTGGCCAGTGCGCAGCTCGACTCAACGGCCCAGCGAGCGGCAGCTGAAGCCTGGAGTTACAGTCACTTTCTCGGATATTTGCTCGATGGCGAGCTCGATGAGCGCCGTCGCCGAACCGTGGAACTCAACCTCAAGTTTGCAAAGTTTCCCTACCTGAAGGATCTCGATGGTTTCGATTTTTCCGCGCAGCCCTCCATCGACAGGCGAGTGATCGATGAGCTGGCAACCGGACGCTACCTTGAACAGGGACGGAACCTAGTATTGCTAGGGCCTCCTGGTGTTGGCAAAACACACCTAGCCATCGCGCTCGGCGTCAAGGTGGCCCAAGCCGGACACCGCGTGTACTTCACAAGTGCGATTGATCTGGCGCACAAGCTCACTCGGGCCGTCGACACGAACCGCTTGCATCGTCAACTGAACGCCCTCGTCCAGCCTCGCCTCCTCATCATCGACGAAGTGGGCTATCTCAAGCTGGACGCCCTGCAAGGCAGCCTTCTCTTCCAAGTCATCTGCAAGCGCTACCAGCGCCACCAAAGCATTGCGCTGACCAGCAACAAGGCCTTCGGCGAATGGGGCCAGGTTTTCTCGGATGATGCCATCATGGCGTCCGCAGCCTTGGACCGCCTGCTACACCGCTCAACCGTCATTAACGTGAGGGGCGACAGCTATCGCCTCAGGGAGAAGAAGCAGGCCGGCAACGCCCCACTGCCCGAAATCAGGCACGGAGGTGAACCTCTCTAGAACAGGCAACTGATTGATCCAGGTGGATCAATTCCTAATGCCTGAAAGTGGATCAATTCTAAGTGCCTGTTGACAGCTCGCCGCAGGATCCCCTCGGAGGAGCGCACGATGAGGTCGAGCGCTTCGACGGTAAACGTGCGGTGCGCCAGGGCGACGCGGTCGAGTTCGGCGAGGATGAAGGTATTCATATCTTCCGCTGTGAGCTTAGGGACCACGGCAGAATAAGTCACACGGCTTTTGATGTCCTCGTTGACGGTGAGCGCCAATTTTGTCAGCAATCCCGGCTGAGCAATCAGTACAAGATTGTGGTTCTTCGGAAAGTCTTCGAAGAGTAGTCGAAGACGCCGTAGCGAGTCAACGTCCAATAAATGCGCGTCATCGACGATAGGGACCAGCATCTTGCCGAGATGGTTCAGGCGCTGGGCCTCCTCAATCAGACGGCGTTCGCAACGGAAGTTCACCCCATCCGTGTCGATTTGGAAAGCCTCGCACAGGATGCGCAAGATGCTGTGGTAGGTATGAAGCGTCCTATTTACGACCGGCGTGAGCATACGCTTCGGATCGTGCTCCCGAAGGACATGCTTGATGATGCTCTTGCCAGTCCCCGGCTCGCCAACGATCAGGCACAGGCCGCCTTGCTGGCAGTGCACGCGCAGCGTGTCGAAGATTTCCTGCTGCTGTCGCAACAGCGAGAGCCTCTCGTGAGAGAAAGGGTTCTGGTCTAGGCCGAAATGAGCGCGGATCATGTCGCCACCTCGGCTTTTCTCGGCTTTCGGTCGTTGGCACCGAAGTCTACCGGGCGTGCTTCGCCAAGGCGTTCACCCTTGTAGTAGACGACGACACGGCCGAATCTGGCGCGATCAAAGCGGACCTGGATCTTGCGGCTTCGCACATCACGCGGTGCCTCGAAGCGGATCCGTCGGAGTGAAAAGGTGTTGTCGGCAAGCACGGTACGTTCTTCCTCAACAAAGAACAGTTCGTCGTTGACGCCATTGGGCGGAAGAAACCGAATGAGCGAAAGGTCGAGGCCAAAGCGATCGACGGGGCGCATCTTGAGCACCGAGTGCTCGTCCTGGTGGTATTCGTCTTCCACCCACGCGATGAAGGCTTGATTGAGCGCTTCGAGGCTTGAAAGATCCAGAGTGCGGATCAAGAAAACATCGCGTACGGTCCTAAAAAAACGCTCGATCTTCCCCTTCGCAGCCCCGTCGCGCACCGGAGTATGGCAAAGCAAGCAACCGAGGCGAGTGCAGATTTGGGAGATCTCCTTCGACGCGTAGATGGAACCGTTATCGACGTACATGGCTTGAGGCACGCCGCGCTTGTAGAGTGCGCTCCGGAGCGCTTTGGTCAGCGTCTCGGTCGTCTCAGCGAAAAAGAATTCGCCGTGACAACAAACGCGGCTGGCATCATCAATGAAGGCAATCAGCTTGGCTTGGGTGCAAGCGCCGCCAATTCTTCACGAAAGGGCCAAACATCGTGTCCGCCTGCCACAACTCATTGGCGTGCGCCTTGGCGAAGGCAAGACGCACCTTGTTCTTGGCTTCGGCCTCGGGCCTGAGCAGCTCATACTGTTTGATAAGCCGCCCGAAGGTGGTGCGCGCCACTTGTTCTCGGCGAAGCAGTCCGCGCTCAATGCACGCCCTGTAGACTGCAGTCATGTTCTTGGGCGTCTTGTGAAACGAGGGCAAAACCTGCGCGGTCGCTTCCAAAAGCTGTTCTGGCTCCACCTTTCGGGGCAGGCCGCGGTCGGATCGAAGCCTCGGTGTCGTGGTGGTGACTCCGTCCTTCTTGTAGCGTGAATACCAAGTTTGAATTGTGCGCCAGGTGAATTGAAAGCGCTGATTGTCATCACCCGTGAAAACCTGCGTGCTCACGTGCCGAATGCGCTCAACGATACTGTTGCCAGGCGCAAATTCGATCGCGCCGAGCACTCTCATTTTTAGATAGGGGCTAACTCGCTTCATAGGGCCTCCTTGGCATGATGTTGAAGCTGAGGTGGAGGTTAGCCAGACGGC
>JBBRRP010000042.1:0-45765 GCA_038246305.1 Polyangiales bacterium
CACTCCCACCCCCCAAAGCTGAACCGCCGCTGTTCGAACCGCCCAAGGCAGAAGCGCCGCCGCTGTTCGAGCCACCCAAAGCAGAGCCGCCGCCGCTGTTCGAGCGGCCGCCTGTGCCGGCCCCGAAACCCCCAAGAGACGCGGAGCCACCCGTTACGGCACCACCCAAGCCCGAGGGCGTCCCGCCTGTGCTTCCACCGCTGTTAATTGTCCCGCCAAGTGGTGCACCCCCAAGGCCATGGGGTTGACCCCCTAGCGCCGAATCAGCAGGTGAGCCCCCGCCCCGTGACGAGGAGCAACCGCTCATCCATCCGGCTGATGCCAATATTAAAGATGCGACCAAGCTCACGCCGAACGCCGGCGACTTAAGTGGAATGACCCCCATGGGCGCTAATGTACTACCCATATCCCCCGAGTGCAAACGGGCGGCGGTTCGGGACGGCAACAATCTTGACGGGGAACGGGAACGGGAACGGGAACGCGGACGCGAGAACGCGGCCAGAAAGGGACGGAGTGCCCTCGCAGGGCCGCAAGGCACGGGGAGGTGTCCGATCCCCAAACTTCCTCCTATTTCGCATTCGAGCGCGAGAGTTTAAGTATTCAGGCTTGCGCCGCGTGTGTCCGCTGTCACGCTACTCAGTTGCCGTCCTTTGCCCCATCATCCGACGTAGTCATACAAGTGCGTTCGCCAGAGGTTTTCTCCTGAAAACACCTTCACATTATTGCCCAATGAAGCTAGGCTCCCGAGCTGAATCTGAGGAGTGTTATTCCAATGCGCGCCGTTAAAGGGATGGTTCTAGTCGCCGGTACAACCTATCGCATCACGCGGTTGTCCCCTGGTTTGTACGAGGCCACCCGAATACTGGACGATGCGAACGTCGGCACCTTCCAGTTGGGGCCACCTCTACAAGTGGAGGCGCGCGGAATCGATGCCAATTTGCTCAGGGAAGTGGCTCGTGCCGCCGTCCAGTCGGCGCGGACGAGTTGGGTGGGTCGGCTTGTCAACATTTGAGTCTCGGGGTTCTGCCCCTGAGCTGGGATCGTGCCGATGCCAAGCGGTGAAGTGCCGCACGTAGGGCAGCCTGCTTTCTACAGGCGGCGTAAGCGCCGAGGGTACGAGATCGGTCAGCTCCTCCTGAAGAGTGAGGCGATCACGGCGGAGCACTTGCGGGAGGCGCTACGGTTACAGCGTGAGCAAGGCGGCCACGTGGGGGCCATCCTGCGTCGCATGGGAGCCTGCACATCACGTGACATCACCCAGGCACTCGTAACGCAAAAACAGCTTCTTGCCGCAATTGCTGAGCAGCGGATGACTCTGGTTGAGCAGGTGCGGGAGTCCCCCTCCCTCCTCGGGCTTAAGGTTCACTGCAAGCCTCTTTTGGTAACAGTGCTTTTGGTTCTCACCGATGCGCTGGCATTGTTGCTGGGGGCGGCGGTCGTAGGGGGGCTAACAGGCCAAATTGGCGGGCTGCCGTATGTGGTTCTGGGAGTGGCGGCCGTTGTTCCGCTTTGCCTAAGTGTGTATGCGGCAGCCCATATCTACGCAGTTCCCCGTCAGAGCCCGCCCGAAGAGTTGCGGCGCACCTCACTCACCACGACCGGCGTGTTCCTGGGGTTTTGGTTGGTAAGTTTCCTTGCGCACCGTTCCGCGCTCCCGGTGACCATTCATGTGGGCTGGTTTTTGGGTTGGGTCGCGACGCTATTTCTTGTTCCTTTGCTTCGGTCTGGAACGCGTAGCCTGCTATCCAGACAGCCGTGGGGTTCGCATCCTGTCGTCATCATTGGCGCGAGCAAAGTGGGGCGGGCTGTGGTCTCAACGCTCCAACGTCATCCGGAGTTGGGCTTGAAGCCTGTGGCGGTGTTGGATGATGACCCAACGCGCCAAGGCACGCTGCGCGCAGCTTGGGGCGATGATGACGTGCAGCTCGAACCCGTTTCCACGAACGCGCCGCCTTCCTCGATCGGTCGTGAGCTGGCAATCTCTGTGCGTAAACAGGCAGCTTGGAGTCGTTTTGCTGAGATCGAAGGTGTGCCGATCCTAGGCGGCGTGGAGCTCGCACCGCTGCTCGGCCAACGCCTCGGCATTAAAACTGTCGTGATTTCGGACCCCGAGCTCGATTCTCAGGAAGTGCTGCAGCTCATCGAAGCCTACGTAGATTCGTACACCAACGTGTTAGTGATCCCGGACTTGTACGATCTTACTCAATTCGGTGCGCCGATGAAGGACATCGGAGGCGTGCTCGGGATTGAAGTTCGGCGTCAGCTTCTGCTCAGGGGTCCGAGGCTAGCTAAACGCTTGATGGATCTCGGGCTCACGCTGATCGGCAGCCTGTTTGTTTTTCCGATCTTGCTCGTGCTTGGGATTTGGGTGGCGCTCGATTCTCCCGGTGGCGCCTTTTATCGGCAAAAACGCCTGGGTCAGGATGGCGTGCGCTTCTTCGCGCTCAAGTTCCGTACGATGTACGGGGATGGCGAGCGGCGTCTCCAGGCGGTGTTGGATCAAGATCCAAGGCGGCGTGCCGAATACGATGAGTTCCACAAGCTGAATGATGATCCGCGCGTCACGCGTGCCGGCAAATTTCTCCGAAAGTACAGCTTGGATGAACTCCCGCAAATCTGGAGCGTGCTGGTCGGGGACATGAGCTTGGTCGGCCCGCGCCCATACATCGATCGCGAGCTGCCCGAGATGAACCAACAAGAGGCCGTTATTCTGCGAGTGAAACCCGGCATTACAGGTTTCTGGCAAGTCACGGAGCGCAATGAAGCCAGCTTTGAGCGGCGCGTTCAGCTCGATGTGGCCTACGTGCGGAGCTGGTCCCCCTGGCTCGATATCTACGTTTTGGCCCGCACGTTACCCGTGGTTCTCGGGGGCACGGGCTCTTAGATGAGGGGGTAGACGTTAGTTGGCGTTGATGCCCACCCCGCTGCCGCAAAGCGCAGCTGCCCTTCCTGGCCGGGTCGTCGCGGCAGGGGCAGGACCGTGATGTGGAGTTAAAGGGGCGGCGCGGCAGGAGCGCGAGGGGAGCTGCCCTTTTTGTTGCTTGGGAGATAGTAAGCATGCTTACTATCTTGAGTTGGACTTAGAGAGGCAACGCCTTGCACCAGCAAGAGCCCAGGTTTGTGAGCAACTAAGGATGCTTATCCGCGGCACGGGCGCCGCGCCGAATCTCCACCACTGCTCACTTCAAAGAATAATCAAGATCTGTCCGCTCGCTGAGGGCAAGGTACTGGGCTTGTGGCGCTGAGATAATGTACGGGGCTTGTGTCGCCAAGATTGAATGCGTTATCATTTCAGCCATTGTGAGGGGAAAGAAAGGTCTCGGACTATGCACGACGCCGCTGAGCACACAACTCAACTAACCGTTTGGCGAGTGCGCAACGCCGGAGCATTCGGGCTCTTGCTCGTCGCATTCGGTTGCGGGACGGACAACGTTGGCAGTTCGGGTTCTATGACGTCGAGCCTGGGTGGCACCGGGGGCACGTCAAGCGTCGCAATGGGCGGTGCCCAGGGGAAAAGTGGCGGCACGAAGGGGATGACGGGCGGCAAAGCCAATTCGAGCTCGGGTGGGGCTTCCGCGAACGGAGCAGGTGGGAAAGCTTCTAACGCGGGTGGGAAAACCAGCAGTGGCGGCACCGGGATGGGCGGCGAGCCATCAGCCCTGGGCAGCGCAACTGGTAGCGGGGGTGAGGCGACCGAAACCGGTGGTGCCCAGGGCAACTCTGTTGGGACGCGTTCAGCAGGTTGCGGAAAAACGGGCACCCCGATGAGCCGCTACATTGACGCGACGATCGACGGGCAGGCGCGCAAGTATTACCTATCGTTCCCAGCGAACTATGATCCGAACAAGGCTTATGCGCTCGTGTTTGCGTTTCACGGATATGGCGGCACTGGGGATAACTTTCGCCAATGGGCGGGTGTGGAAGAGAATTCGAATTCAGAAGCTATCTTCGCCTACTTGGATGGCTTAGATGGCATCTGGGATCTAGAGAATAACGGCAATGACTTCAAGTTGGTCGACGCCATTTATGCTTCAGTGCGCGCTAACTATTGCATCGACGAAACCGATGTTTTTGCGTTTGGTTTCAGCTACGGGGGTTGGACGGCAACGCAGGTCTCTTGCGCACGTCCGGCGCTCATCCACGGCATCGTGTCGATCGCGGGTGGCGGACCCACGGGAACCTGCAATCAGCCCGTGGCGGCAATGATCGTGCACGGCGAGGCGGACTCGACAATGAACGGCGGAGAGGACTTCGCGCAGGGGCTCGCTACGAGGGATCGGTACAAGAAAGCCAACGCTTGTTCAGACGCCTCGTCCCCGGCAATGCCGAACCCATGCGTGAGCTACGCTGGTTGCTCACAACCCGTGTATTGGTGTGCCCACCCCGGCGCCCACCAGATACCGGACTTTGCAAAACAGGGCACTTGGGCCTTTTTCGCCGGGCTCCGATAGGCGTCGATCGGACGCTATCCAAACAAGCCCCCAACCTTACCGATATTCAACTTGAATGTACGGGCGATTGAGCGGATCGGCGGCGTTCGCGTTGTAGTAGTACACGCTATTACTGCTACTGGGGAGAATAACAACGTAGGCCATTCCCGGGAAGGTGAAGGCGCTCGTTAGGGAGGACCACTGCGGGTTGGCGGATGCGAGTACCTTTCCAAGATCAGGTCCGATGGGTGATGCGCCGAGTTTTGCGGGTAACTTGATGAAGAGATCTTGGCGCGTGAAGGGTTCGCTCAGCCACAGCTCCCCGCTTTGGTCCGAGGGGGCGAGTGCGTTTTTAGTCGCTCCGAGTATCAGGTAAACATCGGTAATGCTGTGCCCAGCAGGTGGGAGGCGGTTGACATTGAAAGAGAGGTAGCCTCGTGCGTCCGAGCCATTGCTCGGCTGATTCATTCCGACTTGAAACTCGCCAGGAGCTGTTTGCTGCCCACAAGCGTCAGGGTTTGGCTGATTGGTGAACACGCAGTCCGCGGTGTCTGCGTAGAACAGCATGTTGCAGTATTCGACCGTATTATTGGTGATTTTACAGCTGTGGATACACGCGGTGCTGACGGAGTCGTATTCCATGCAGCCGTTGACTAGAGGTGGCGATCCTCCAGTACCGCCAGAATTGCTGATACCGCCAGAACTACCACTAGAAAGGCTGCCACCGGCCGCGACGCCTCCGCTGGTCATCGCTGAGCCAGACCCGCCAGTACCACCCAAAGTGGAGCGCGCTCCACCGAGCGCTGACGGGGCCCCTCCGACGTTGGCAGTTCCGCCAGTGTTCGTGAAGGGTTGATCCCTGCCAATGACTCGGAACGCGGGATTGAGACTGTCCGAGAAGCCTTCAGGGGTGATAACTGTGACGCCATGCGCACCGACGCTGAGGTCTCCTGGGAGGGTGATCGTGAGAGATTCGGGGCGAGCATCGGTGATGCTTTCGGCTGAAAGTTCCATGCTGTCGATCAGGACCCGGAAATTTTTGCGAATTTTCACTGCCTCGGTGCTGCCCAGGCTCACCGATGCTTGCGCGTAGAAATTTTTCCCAATGATGGTTGCAATCGAGGGAGCCCCTTGCCGTAACTGGTCCGGTGTAACCGTATCGATCTGCGGCTGCTCACGTTCCAGCTTTCCGCAAGCGCTGACAAGCCCGAGCGCCAAGAACAGGTGCTGTCGTCGTGCAGCGCGTTGGCGAAATCTCTCCCCACATTTCCCCAGTGACCTTTGTTTCTGCATGCTCCCACTCACGGGTCTAAAGCCCGCGTTGCTCCTTGGATGGAACGGCAATTAGAGCCGATTCTTCAGCAGCGTGCGGGGTAAGAGGTCGTTATTGTGTGAGGGGTGCCCACCTGCACGGACTCTCAGGCTGACCTCCGTGAGGGCGCACTCCAAGCCCTAAAGACGCCGGTGCTTCAAGCTCGGAAGCGATTCTCGGATGCGGGCCAGCTGCGCCAAATCTAAATCAGCGACCACGACTCCAACCCCATCAGACGCTTGAGCCACGACGGTGCCCCAGGGATCGACGATCATGGATCTTCCGTAGGTGAGTCGATCGTGCGAGTGGCGACCCCACTGGGCGGCCGCCAGCACCCAGCACTGCGATTCAATCGCTCGGGCTCGCAAGAGAACTTCCCAATGGTCGCGGCCCGTGTGCAGCGTGAAAGCTGCGGTGACGGCAAGTGCGGTGGCGCCGGCGTGAACTAAGCGGCGGTACAACTCTGGGAAGCGTACATCATAGCAAATCGAAATACCAAATTGGACGTCGCCGAGCGGACACACGAGCGTTTCACTCCCTCGCGTCGTAGAAGCAGACTCGCAGAGCTTGGTGCCATCGGATAAGTCCACGTCGAAGAGGTGTACCTTGCGATAGCGACCGATCAGGTTGCCGGCAGGATCGAACACGGCACTCGTGTTGAAGGGCCGTTTCGGATCAGCGGTTCGCTCGGGCATGCCGCCGCCTACAATTGCGATCGAGTGCTGCTGGGCGGATCGGCGGAGGAACGAAGCGACTGGGCCTGCCGCTTCGTCGAGGTTCTCGGCGATTTCAGCACGCGCGGCTTCAGGCCCCATGAAGGCGAAATTCTCCGGCAGGAAAATAACCTGTGCGCCCTGTTCTTTGGCCGCAACGATGGCCTTGCCACAGGCGGCGAGATTCTCGAAGACGTTTTCGCCCGAGTTTAGCTGGGCAACCGCTGCTCTGAAGTTTGTCATACCGTGCCAAGCTTAGTCGCCGAGCGTCGTTGGGTCGAGCCGCCTCTCCCGCGCGCGCCGGGCTCGTGCTATCTGCAGAAACGCGCAAAGGTCGCAGGATTTCCCCACGTATCGGCCAATGATCGGAGACCTCAACTCACTGGAAGGCCGCTTTCGAGACCAGGCAGAGCTCGAACGTTTGCTGGTATCGCTGATCGATCAGAAGCGCTCCGCAATGCTGCGCCTGGAGGGGCAGAATGGTTTGGGGTTAGTGTGGATCCGGGAGGGCGTCATTGTTGAGGCGCGGCACGCTGGGCTGTCGGGGCAGAGCGCACTGTGCGCAGTGATGACGATCTCTGGGGGCAGCTATTTCGTTCAGCCCGGTGAGGTGGACATTCAGGCGAGCATCCAGGGTGGAGATCGCGCGGCCTTGGGCGAGCTCGTTGCGCAGCTTCCCGAATGGTGCCGGCTGCGCGAGGCGTTGCCTTCGCTGACCAGCAAGTTCACGCTGGATCGCGAAGCGCTGTATCGAGCTGCTCCCGAGTTAACACCTCAAGATGTTAAGATTCTGAAGGCGGCCAAGCTGGGGCATCCTATCTACCTCTTGGGCCCAGAATCCGGCCTGCCGGATCTCGTGCTTTTTCGACGCCTTATCCACCTAATGCGCCTGCATCTCATCAGTGCGAACGAGGGCTCAGTGCCGCCCCCGAACGCTGAGCGCGCCAATGCTGAGAAGGCGTCCGTCCCAAAGCCCGAGAGCGGAGGCAGCCAGCGTCCGACGAGCGCCTATTCGGTCACGGGCAGTGGGCTGATCGAATCGATCACGC
The DNA here is from genome assembly GCA_038246305.1 of Polyangiales bacterium. Lineage (GTDB taxonomy): Bacteria > Myxococcota_A > Polyangia > Polyangiales > Polyangiaceae > JBBRRP01. The sequence goes on from JBBRRP010000042.1 coordinate 7,505, forward strand.
GGGCGTCCCTGAGGCCGCCGAGTTCGCGTCCCCCGCGCGTCGCGTCGAACAAGCCTGCGGTGGCCCGGAAGTCTGCGCACCCAAGGCTTTTCGCTCGCTCCGATACACCACCACCGGTTATCCCCAAGGCTCCCAGCTTGCCTAAGGATATTGGCATCCGAGCGCCGCGCTCCGGGCAGGCCTTAAGTGGGATGCCTGTCATCGACACCACCGGCGAGCTCCAGGTGGAGTCCAAGGAGCCAGCGGCGCCAGGCTTGGTGAGTGCTGGCGCCTTCGCACACGAGCAAGCCAACCCGCGTGCCTCGACAGCACCCAGCACCGCGCGGCAGTTTCAGAGTGAAGTGCCGCCGGTGACGCCTGTGCAATTTGGTAGCAATTACCCTCGCCCGTTGGAGGCCGACCACCTCAAGGAACGCATTCCACGCGCCGATGCTCGGGCACAGGCGGCTGCGGCGCCTCCGCAGGCTTCGGCTCCACAGGAGTTCAGGCAGGAGGCCCTGCAGCCCGACGGACTCGCGTCGAACACGCCTGCAGCCCCGCGCTGGGTCCGCCGCTCAGATCGGCCTTTTGCGCAATCGAATGTGGCTCGCCCTTCGTCGCCCCAAGATTTGCTGCTGCGGCTCCCAACGGACCCCCTTAGCGTAGTCGGCTTTCGCACCAGTATTTTTGGCAGTTTGGCCCTAGCCCTCAGCTGTCTGCTGACGGCGTATTTCACTCAAGTGTCAGCGCTCTATCTGGGAAGCGTCTTCTTCCTCTGCCTGCACATTGGGAGTTACATGGTGTTTGCCGCCAGAATGTGGGGTGCGCTTCGTGGCAGCAAGCGCGCGCTTCGTTGGCAAGCCGTTATTCTGCCGTTGCTTATTCCTGTTTTCGGGCTGGTTTGGTGGGTGCGCAGCTGGCTCCGGTTCGTGCGGGTCACGAACGATATTCTGGAGAGAACCCGTGTTCAAAGCCCCAAGCTCTCGCCCGGCTTGGTATGGGTTTCGATGCTCTTGCCGGGCCTCGGGTGCGTGGCGGCCTGGGTTCTGATCGGACAAGTCGGTCGGGCCATCAATACTCTCGCGGCGGCTGCGGATCAGCGTCAGCGACGTCTGGGCCGAAGCGCTGACTAGGAGCAAGATTTTTGGCCAGTCTGCTGTCTGAAATCGTGTCAGAGACGATTTGCACGAGCGAAATGGAGCTCGGAGCAGAGCCCGACGCGTTTTTCCCCGGCGAAGCGGCCATCGTTGAGCGAGCCATCCAGACGCGCCGCCACGAGTTTCAGACGGGTCGCAGCTGTGCGCGTCGGGCACTCAGGAAACTTGGAGTGGCGCCCGTTGCTCTTTTGTCGAACGAAGATCGCTCTCCCAGCTGGCCAAGCGGTGTTGTGGGCAGCATCACGCACACCGGGAGCGCACCGTTGGGCTGGTGTGGAGCGGCTGTTGGGAAGGCCCAGGAGTGGGCCGGAATTGGCATCGATGCCGAGCTCCGAAGTCCGCTCAATCGGGAGCTTTGGGGTCGTGTGCTGAGGCCCTCGGAAGTCCATTTCTTGAACGGTCTGCCCAACCTGGAAGCGGGTCTTCTCGCGAAGATCTTCTTTTCCGCCAAGGAGGCTTTCTACAAATGCCAATACCCGAACACACTCACCTTTCTTGGGTTTCAGGCAGTCCAGGTCGTGTTCGATGGTGCGCGAGCCGAGTTTGAGATCGAGCTCATGCTCGCGGAGCTTCCGCCGGATATCGACGCTCGGTCGCTGCAGCTTCTTTCTGCCATCCCTAAGCTCGTTGGGCGTTATGCGTCGACGCCAGAACTGATTCTGACGAGCGTATGTTGGGCTAAAGTAGCGAATTTGTCGGGGTAGCGCCGCCAGAGTGCAGGGGCGAACGCGAGGGCGAGCCCGTCGACAGTTGACCTCAGGGCCATGCTTGGGCCCACTTACGGCATGACCACGCCGAGCCCACTCGCACCCGAGCAAGAAGAAGTTCTCTTTGAAGGGAATCCGGCGCTTCTGCCGAGTCTCGGCTCACTTTTGCTGGCCATCGTGACGCTGGGCTTAGCGCTCCTGGTATTCTGGGCGCGGAGCCACGGTATTCGCTACCGATTAACGAGTCAGCGGATTGTCGTGGAATATGGGCTCTTGTCCAAACGCACCGAGCATATCGATATTTATCGCGTGGTCGACTACATCGTGGAGCGTCCATTCTTGCAGCGCGTGATGGGCACCGGAAATCTTCGTCTGCGCACGATGGACAAATCCGCGCCTGAGCTGAACATTTTCGGCATCAAAACCGATGTGCCCGCGCTCTACGAGCGCTTACGGCAAGCCACTGAGATCGAGCGCGCCCGGAGGGGCGTGCGAACAGTGGACAATGAGGTGCTGTAGCTACTCGGGGACGATTGCGAACCCTTCTCGGTAAATCGGATGCAACCAACCGTCTTTCTCTTCGACATCGACGGCACATTGATCTCGGCCGACGGCGCCGGCAGGCGCGCGCTAGAACGTGCTTTTTTGGTTCGTCATGGGCGCCCGGGTGCGCTTGAATTTCGTTTTGATGGCATGACCGATCCGCGCATCATGGAGCAGGCCTTAACCAGGATGGGCTTTGAGAGTTCAAGCATCGCCGAGGAATCACGGCTATTGCTGGAGCATTACCTGGAAGCGCTGGCTGAAGAAGTGACGCTCACCGAGCACTACCGGGTGCATCCAGGAGTCGAACCGATCTTGGCAGAGTTGGCCGCACAAGAAGGAGTGGCGATCGGGCTTGGTACCGGTAACTTGGAGCGGGGTGCTCGGATCAAGCTGCATCGCGGGGGCCTCGATCGGCACTTCGCGTTTGGCGGCTTTGGCTCGGATCACGGAGTGCGTGCTGAGCTCCTACGCATCGGCGCCGAGCGCGGAGCCGCCTTGCTCAACCGAACACGCAGCGCCTGTCGGGTTGTGGTGATTGGAGACACGCCCAAAGACATTGAGGCGGCTCACGCCATCGGCGCCGAGTGTCTGGCCGTCGCCACGGGACACTACGAAGAGTCCGACCTTCAACGCTTTTCTCCGGCGTTGGTGGCCAGCTCGCTCGAACAGCCGAACGCACGGCGCTGGCTGCTCGGCGAAAGCCTGGCTCCCGTTATTTGATCGTGATCGGCGGGATCGGAACCTGGCATTCCTTAGGGGGAGTCAGCCACTTGATCATGTTCAGCCAGAACGCTTCAACCTGGTAGTCTTTGTGCTCGACCCATTCGGAATTGTACGTGATCCACTCATCACCCCACATCAACACGCGGCCCATAGCGACCTCTTGGACTTTCAACACATCGTGCCCGCCCTCAGAAGCGAGTGTCATCCCCGTGCCGGCTACGGGGTAGCCATTATCGACGCCGATCCGAGTGATGCCGGTGGTGACGGCGTGCGGTTGCCACGTCGTTACGGGAATAGTGTTCCCGCCCATTTTCGCCAGGATCTGTTCTGCTCCGTAACTCATCCCAACCGGAGCCAGCAGGGAATTGACGTTCACTATCTCGGAGGGTTCGGCATAGCCGATCATGGTCATGAAGCCGCCCCCCTGCTTGATCCAGTCGTTCAGCGCTTGGATCTCTGACGCTGAATAGGCGCGTTTTATTTCGCTCACATCTTGGGCAACAATAACCTGAAACGGCGCCAGTAGGGCAGGCGTCAAAACCATCGAGCCCAAGTCCACGGCGCCGCTCACGGAGCGTGACGCCAGCCAGGTGGCGAAAACATCGCCCACGCCCCATTTCCCGGGCTTGCCCAGGGTTGCAATTCTGAGGCAATCGCAGACGCCATCGTGGCCCACATCAAGATTGTCGATGATGCCATCCCCGTTGTTGTCGATGCCGTCGCAGATCTCAGGGATCTCTGGGTGAAGCGCGACGTGACCGCCGTTCGCCACCGGGTCACCGAGGCCCCCTTCGAAGTTGAATCCTGTGCTCGACCCCGAACCAGTCGCGGCGTTTCCAAGTGTGCCACCGGTACCCGAGCCTGTGTTGCCAGTGCTGCCCATATTGCCGGTGCCCCCGGTTGTCCCGGCGCTACTTCCGTTTCCCCCTGTCGCCGAGTTGAGCCCAGCCGTTCCACTATGCTGTTCCGTGCTGCTGCTGCCGCCACAGCCGAATACGTAGAAGCTAACAACTAAACAGGCCGTTGCGTTGAGTGCACGATGATCGCGATGGAGCATAGAAGTCTCTTCCTTGGTTGGCTTCCCAAACCGTACCATGTTGCGCGCGGATCCGGAGACCCTTGGTGTGCGATCTCGCGCCCATCCTGCTTCACTCTTGTTGTATTCAGGAATCACGCGAATGGTTTCCCACGGTGTGCCACATGGTGCGCGGTGAGCGGCAATGTACCTCTTTGGCATTTCTTGCGCGTGCTTGCGCCGTTCGTTCGGGCGCGTGAGCGTTTGCACAACGCAAGCAGTTCGCAGGCCGCAGAAATTTCTTCTCAACAGCCGAGTGTTTTTTCTGCCGCATAGTGGCGCGTTTTTGTGCCTACATCAGGCTCCCGGTGCCAGGCGTGCTCCAAGCCAGCAGAGCCATTGTCGGGACGGCGATGGTACCGTTGTGCCCTTGCCTGTATTGCCGGCGCGCCAACGATGAATCCGCCCTCCTCGAGACAGACACTGAGCCAAGCTCCCGGCCTGCGCCCGAAGCTCCAGCCCAAAAAGCTCTTTGGGCTCCTGCGTTATTCGCGCGAGCACCGCGCAACCTACGCGCTGATGCTGGGCTTCATGGTGTTGCAGATGGCAACTTACCAGGCACTTTCCTACTCGCTGAAATACCTGATCAACGACATCTTCCCTAAGCGGAGCATTCCCTCACTCTTATTGTTTGGATTGGTGTGGATCGGGGTCTTTGCTGTTCACAGCCTGTTCACGCTGCTTGCCGCCAAGAAGCGTATCTTTCTAATTCGCAATCTGATCACACGGATCCGTGAGGAATTGATCAAGAAGCTTCAGGTGCTCTCTATCAGTTATTTCGATCAACGGGGAACGGGCTCCACTTCAGCGAAGCTGTTGATGGACATGGATAAAGTGCAGCAGTTCTACGATTGGGTTTTCGTGAACTTGGTGCAGGCGGTGTTTGGGGTGGTGATCGGCGTGCCGGTGCTGTTCTCGATCAATCCCACGCTCACCCTCTTTTCGCTGTTCTATGTCCCGCTCGTTCCGCTGCTGCAGCGTGTATTCCGCGGCAAAATCGTCAAACAGTCCTATCAGCTCAGGAACACGAACGAGAAGCTCAGCGCCTCGATTGTGGAGTTCATGACCGGGATTCGTCACGTGCGCATGTTCGCGGCTGAGGAGGAGCAGAGCCGACAAGTGATCGACGATGTGCGCCAAGCGCGAGACATCGACATGCGTTATTCGATGATCATGCGCATCTTTGGCATGACGATCCAGTTCATCGGAGAATTTACGCCCGTGATGTTGTGGATCGTTGCCGGTGTGATCATGACCCGCGACTCGAACCTTCAGCTGGGGTCGATCATTGCCTACATCGCACTCGTTAGCTTCATGCTGGGGCAAATCTCAGTTGTGTTTTCCTCATTCGATCAGATTGTTGCCGCTTCGCCCTCCGTCACCGCCATCCTCGGCATTTTGGACAACAACCAAATCGAGAATCCCAACCCCAAACTCACCGAGTTCGTGATCGATGGTTCGGTCGCGCTCAAGAATGTCACGTTTGGTTACGCGACCCGCGGTGAGCAGCACCAGTTGCGGAATGTTTCGCTTGAGATTCAGCCGGGCGAGCACGTGGCGTTTGTGGGGCGTTCGGGCTCCGGGAAATCCACCGTGGTGAATGTGCTGTTGGGGCTTTATCCGGTCGCTCAAGGCAGCGTCAAATTCGGAGATCTCGACTTGAGTGAGCTTCGATTTCGCACTTTGCGTGAGCAGATCGCGATCATGAATCAGGAAGCGTTCCTGTTTAACACCAGCATTCTTGAGAATTTGTTGTTTGCCAATCGCACGGCGAGCTTGGAGCAGGTGTTCGAGGCTTGCAAGAAAGCGGAGATCTACGACTTTATCGTCTCGCTACCCGAAGGGTTCAACACCGTCACCGGAGAGCGCGGTGTTCAACTATCCGGTGGGCAACGCCAACGTATCGCCATGGCTCGCATCTTCTTACGCGAGTTCAAGCTTCTCATCTTGGACGAGCCCTCGTCTGCGTTGGATGTTCTCACAGAGCACACGCTGTTCGAAACGCTCCTTCAGAATATTGCGGGCAAGACCCTGATCATCATCGCGCACCGGCTCTCGACGATTAAGAGCGTCGATCGCATCTTCGTGTTCGATGAAGGTGAGGTGGTGGAGCAAGGCAGCTTCAGTGAGCTCGTAGCTCAAAAGGGCCTCTTTGCTCAGATGGTGGAGGCCAGCTCGTTCGAAGCCGTGCAGCGCACTCAGCCCGCTGCTTGAGCCGGTTGGTAACAGGTGCTGGCGCTACCGAGCATTTCTATTCTGGCAGCGTTCCGAAATACGAAACGATGCGACCCCCGAACGCGCCGGGCAATAATTGGCTCCGTTCAAGCTGTTTGACGACGCCTTTCTGCGATTCCTCAATGTAAATCGGATAGCTCTCCTTTGAGATCTGGGCTTCGCGCGCGAACACGCTCAGTGCCGCATCGCGGGTGATGAACATGGGCCGGGAATTGCCCTGGGAATTGATATACGTGTACAGGTGCCCGCCGAGAATTTCGGTTCGGCCGCCGTTGATGGTTTCAATCAACGTGGTTCGGGCTGCTTCTTCCGTCTTCAGGCCCAGCACCCAGAGCGTGCCGCCGTCGTTGATGAAGTGCGAGCCCTTGGCGCGCGAATTCTCGGGCCAAAGCTCAGGGTTGAATTGGCGAGCCCAGATTTGTTGACGCTTGCTGCGCCACACGTCCCAAGGCCCACCGCTCACATCTTCAAAAAAGACGCGCCCGCCTTCGCCTGTGTAGCCGGCGATTTGTGAGTTCTTGAGCACGAGTGTGCGAGCGGTTTGCATCTCGATGCGTGCTCCTGGAAAGCCCGTTCCGATGCGTTCAATCACCACCGTCTTCGATTCTCCGTCCACCAGCTTGAGCGTGCCGTTGCCACCTTCCGCACAGCGAATGCTCGACTCGGTGCCAATCAGCCGTCGGACTTTGCCGCGAATTAGAACCGTACCGCGTAGCGTGTACGAACCTCGCACGCCTTGGCGGTTCGGCGTATTGGACAGATAGACCGTGCTTTTTCCGCTATCGATCGCGCGCTGAAAAGCTTCATCATCGGGCGTGTTGTCGCCGGGGGTGGCGCCAAAATCCTGAACATTGGCCCATTCCGCGGGCGGATCCCAAGGCACGTCGGGCGTTTCTTCGATCGGCAAGGGAAAGGCGCGTTGACCCCCGCTGAACAAGCGCTGCCGAGGTACGGAACAAAACCCATCCACAGTCGCGCCCGTGGGCGTGGCTGCGTTTCTGGTTTCGAGTGCCCGCGCATAGCCACTCGTTTTCAGGTCGCGTACCAAGATTTCTCCGGTGGTCGAAACGGCGGGAACGGAAGCTGTAGTGGCCGAGGTGCTAGTCAACGTGCTTTCCAGCAACGTGATGAAGCCGCCTGTTGAACGAATGGCGGGCACAGCGTTTTCGCTCACAAGCTTGCGAATGCTGAGTGCTTGACCCGAGTCCAAGATCCCAACGGATCGCTGGCCGCGCAGTGTGACGTATTCCAACACTTGTCCGTTGATGGGGCGACCCGTCAGAATGCCGGTATCAAAGCCAAGGATGGTCACGTTCTTGACCAAGAGCGGGCCGATCTCGTTGGTGAAATTCATGTCGAGTCCGGCGATGCCTCGTCCATCCCCAGAACGAATCGTCACGTCGCCGAGCACGCCCTGATTCGAAGCGTGAAACTGCATGCCAATCGCCGCCGGATTGCCGTGTCCGGTGTCCACCGTCAGGCTGCGAATCGAATTGCCGAAGCGTTGAGCGGGTGCCGGCCCCATCCAGATCAGGGGCTTTGGCGGGCTTGATTCGTCGAAGCCGGGGCAGCGATCGGCGAGCTTCAAGATCGCTCGATCTCGGCTTTCTCCTTCTAGGACGGTTTGCTTGTATTCGTCGCCGTTCCCTCTACCCGCCGGCCACTTGAGCGTGTTTGAGATGAGATACGTGCCCGCGGGAAGATAAATGATGGCTTTGGAATTCGGGAAATCTGAAAGGGCTTGTTGGATCTTTGCTGTGTCGTCCGTTTTGCCGTCGCCTTTGGCGCCGTAGTGGAGCTTGACATCGACGAGGCCCGCCGCATCTGGATAACGGCTGCCAGAAGTGAGCTTGAGCTCCAAAGGTTGGCCCTTGCGGCTGACGTGTTGAGCCTTGCCGGGTAGCTGGCTCCGGACTCCAAGGCAGCTTGCCAAGAGCAGCGTGACGCCGGCGAGTGCCAGCCCATGGAAGCGCGGCGCGATGAGGCAGACTTTCAAGTTCATGGCGCGAGCTTGCCCAGTTCTTCCAGATGAGCACATAGCGTCACTCGGGAACTCTTGACGCAGCGTCTTAACGATCAGCTTGCCCAGTTCTTCTCGATGAGCACCTAGCATCATCGGGTACTGGACAGGAGCGCAGGCCATTCCGACGGGGTATTGGCGACCTCTGATCCTCGTTCGCCCAATTGCTGGCGGACCTCTTGACACCCCCCCGGGCCTGGCTAACTTGCCGCGCGCAACTGTCAGCACTCGCACCTGGTGAGTGCCAAACGGGAGCAAACGGCTGAAATCAAAAGGTTTCCCCCGTTCTAGGGCGATGCCCGGCGGCTTTGCGGCTCGCCAGGCAGCTTCGCCGACCTTTCCCAGCTAGTCCGCCCCCGAGGGTGGCGAAATTCCAAAACCAACAAATACGGAGGCAAGAACACCGATGGCAAAAATCCGACCCCTTCAAGACCGCGTGATTGTTAAGCGCGTTAAAGAAGAAGAGAAAACCAAGGGAGGGATCATTATCCCCGACACCGCGAAAGAGAAGCCTGTTGAAGGCGAAGTGATCGCGGTTGGCAATGGCAAGGTGCAGGACGACGGCAAGATTCGTCCGCTCGATGTCAAAGCAGGTGATCGCGTGCTGTTTGGCAAATATGCCGGCACCGAGGTGAAGATTGAGGGCGAAGAGCACCTGATTCTACGTGAGGATGACATCCTCGGCGTGCTCGAGAAGTAACGCTAAGGAGACATAAAGATCATGGCTGCTAAAGAAATTGCATATAACGAAGACGCCCGCGCGCGTATCCTTGCTGGCGTTAACGCGCTCGCGGATGCGGTGAAGGTAACCCTCGGTCCGAAGGGCCGAAACGTGGTGCTTGAGAAGAGCTTCGGCTCTCCCACGGTAACCAAAGACGGCGTGACGGTCGCTAAGGAAATCGAGCTCGAGAATAAGTTCGAAAACATGGGCGCACAGATGGTGCGTGAAGTGGCTTCGAAAACGTCCGATGTGGCCGGAGACGGCACCACAACGGCCACGGTTCTCGCTCAAGCGATTTTCCGCGAAGGCTCCAAGCTGGTTTCTGCCGGGCACAACCCGATGGAGATCAAGCGTGGCATCGATAAGGCTGTTGAAGCCGTTGTTGCTGAGCTGAAGAAGATGGCCAAGTCCACCAAGGACCCAGCTGAGATTGCACAGGTCGGTACGGTGAGCGCCAATGGCGACGCCAGCATCGGCAAGCAGCTCAGCGAAGCCATGGAGAAGGTTGGCAAGGAAGGCGTGATCACCGTGGAAGAGGCGAAGAGCGCCGAGACCACGCTGGATGTCGTTGAAGGCATGCAGTTTGACCGCGGCTACCTCTCGCCGTACTTCGTCACGGATCCGGAGCGCATGGAAGTGTCGCTCGAAGATGCGTATTTGCTGTTGAGCGAGAAGAAAATCAGCAACATGAAAGATCTGTTGCCGGTTCTCGAAGCAATCGCTCGTCAGCAAAAGCCTCTCTTGATCATTGCTGAAGATGTTGAGGGCGAAGCGCTCGCAACCTTGGTGGTGAACAAGCTCCGTGGCACGCTTTCTTGCGCTGCGGTCAAGGCTCCTGGCTTTGGCGATCGTCGCAAGGAGATGCTGAAGGACATGGCTGTTCTCACCGGCGCTCAGGTCATCAGCGAAGAGCTGGGCCTGAAGCTTGAGAACGTCACCATCAGCGATCTTGGCCGCGTGAAACGCGTCAAGGTCGACAAGGACAACACCACGCTCATTGATGGTGCGGGCGACAAAGACAAGATCAAAGGCCGCCAGACGGAGCTTCGCCAGCAGGTTGAAGCCACCACCAGCGACTACGATCGTGAGAAGCTCCAGGAGCGTCTCGCTAAGTTGGTCGGCGGCGTCGCAGTCATCAAGGTTGGCGCAGCTACCGAGACCGAGATGAAGGAGAAGAAGGCACGCGTCGAAGACGCTCTGCACGCAACCCGTGCAGCTGTCGAAGAGGGCATTGTGCCCGGCGGCGGCGTGGCTCTGCTTCGTGCACAGAAAGCTCTCGATGGCCTCAAGCTGAGCGACGAGCAAATGGTGGGCGTGCGGATCATCCGTCGTTCATTGGAAGAGCCCCTTCGCCAGATCGTTGCTAACGCTGGTGAAGAAGGTTCGATCGTGGTTCAGAAAGTACGCGAAGGCACTGGCAACTTCGGCTTCAACGCGGCAACCGGCGAGTACACCGATCTGGTGGCAGCTGGCGTGATTGACCCGGCCAAAGTTGTGCGCACAGCACTCCAGAACGCTGCCAGCGTTTCTGGTCTGATGCTCACCACCGAGGCGCTCGTGGCCGAAAAAGCCAAAGACGAGAAGCCCCAGGCTGGTGGCGACCACGGCCACGGCCACTGAGTAACACCGCAAAGCTCCTGTTCCGGTAACGGTGCGGTGAGCACAAGGAAGGCGAGTTCGGAAGAGCTCGCCTTTTTTGCGTCTTTCACCGTCGAACCGCCCAGGCGAGCTTGGGGCTTGTCTAGTGGTCTCAGATCTGGGACACTTACCCAGTGAAGATGGCTCGTACCGCTGGTGAGCTCGCCGAAGTTCTTGGTCTCGAGCGAGCCGATGGAATCGAAATTGCGGTGAGGAGCGCGCTAAACACCAAGATCATTCAGGTGATCGAGAAGCGAGGTCTCACTCATGCGGAGGTGGCTGCGCTTGCCGGCACATCGCGTACGCGCATCACCGCCGTGATCAATCGAAACACCAACGACATCTCTACCGACCTGATGCTCCGGGTGCTCGGTGCGCTCGGCGTATCGGCGAAAGTGACGTTCGGGCGCGCTGCCTGATTGCGCCCTCACTAGCTTTACTGGCCAACGGGCATTAGGGCGCGTTGCAGGTGGTGCATCGGGGGGCGAGTTCAGTGATGCACCGAGGGCGCGCCGGCCGCCGGTGCTCCGCGGTGCTTTCTTGACATGATCATATACATAGTTCACAACATGGTCATGTTCCGGATCAACATCCATGAAGCGAAAGCTAATCTTTCCAAGTATTTGGAAGCGGTGAGCGCTGGGGAAACGGTGGTGATCTGCAATCGGAATGTACCCGTTGCGGAGCTTCGGCCCCTCTCCCGAGCGCGTTCAGTGCCCCGCCCTATTGGGCTCGCGGCTGGAAGCTTCAAAATCCCGAAGGGCTTTTTCGAGCCTCTGCCCGACGGCATCCTGGCTGAGTTCGAGGGTAAAGCGTGAAGCTGTTGTTGGACACGTGCACCTTCCTTTGGCTAACACTGAATGCCAAGGAGCTCTCCCGTGCGGCTCGGAAGGCCTTTGCGGATCCCAACAATGAAGTGTTCTTGAGCTGCGTCTCCGCGTGGGAGATCGTGATTAAACATCGTTTGGGTAAGTTGCCCTTACCCGAAGCACCGACCGAGTTCGTGCCAAACGAACGCTGTCGACATGGCATTGAGCCGCTGGCGTTGACGGAGGCTGCAACATTAACGCTCGGGCGCCTCCCCGATCTCCATCGGGACCCATTTGATCGAATGCTCGTGAGCCAGGCGATCGTAGATGGTTTGTCGATCCTCACCTCCGATCCGTTGATCCAGCAATATCCTGTGGTGACACTCTGGTAGGCTTCGATAGGTCGCTTGCCATCGGCCTTTCTCAGGCCTAGCGCACGCGGGGCCTTGCCTACGCCGCCCAGGGGTCGTAGCACCCGGCCGCGATGATCAGTATTTCTGGGCTCAGCAAGAACTTCGGCTCGAAGGTGCTCTTCGAGAAAGTGACGCTGCAGCTGAATCCGGGTGAGCGTTACGGCTTGGTGGGCGCCAATGGCAGCGGCAAGACCACCTTTTTGAAAATTCTCACGGATGATGAAAGCTCGAGTGATGGCGTCATCATGTACGGCAAGCAAGTGCGGCTCGGCATTTTGCGTCAAGATCAGTTCGCGAATGACGAAGAACGAATTGTCGATGTGGCGATGCGCGGGGATAAGCAAGTCTTCGCGGCGTTGCAAGAGCTCGACGCGTTAGCTCACGATCCGGATCCGAGCCCTGAAAAGCTTGGCGATGTGAATGATCTCCTGCATCGCGAAGAGGGCTACACGCTGGAGGCACGCGCCCGGGAAACTCTGGAAGGCTTGGGCATTGAGAGTGCGCTCCTGGATCAGCCGCTTCGAATTTTATCCGGTGGCTTCAAGTTGCGCGTGCTGCTCGCTCAGGTGCTCGTGGGGCGGCCAGATGTTTTGCTCTTGGATGAGCCGACCAACCATTTGGACATTCTTTCGATTCGTTGGCTCGAAAAATTCTTGCAAAATTTCGCTGGCTGCGCCGTTATCATCTCTCATGATCGCCGGTTTCTCGACTCCGTGGCCACACGCATTCTAGATGTGGATTACGCGACGATCATCGATTATCCCGGTAATTATACTGCATTTTTGGCGCGCAAGGACGAGACTCGCGATCGCAAAGAAGCCGAGATCACCAAGCAAGAAAAGCTTTTGGCGGAAAAGAAAGCGTTCGTAGAGCGCTTCCGTGCCAAGGCCACCAAGGCACGCCAAGCCCAGAGCCGCGCCAAGCAAATCGACAAGATCGAGATCGAAGAGCTCGCGCCCACTTCTCGGCGTTTCCCCAAATTCAAATTCGAACAGCTGCGCCCGAGCGGCCGCGATGTGCTGAAGGTGGAGGGGCTGCACAAGGCTTATGGCGATAAGCAGGTGCTCACGGGCGTTGGCTTCGAAGCCCGACGCGGCGAACGCATTGCCGTGATCGGTGCCAACGGCATGGGGAAATCAACGCTGCTCAAAATCATCACTGGAAATCTGCTGCATGATTCTGGGAGTAGCGAATGGGGGCATGAAGTGCGCGTGGGCTATTTCGCGCAAGATCACCACGAGCTTCTGAATGATCCGAAAGTCACTCCATTGAATTTTCTATGGGATGCTTGCCCGATGGAAGCGGTGAGCTACGTGCGCGGTCAGCTCGGGAGAATGTTGTTTTCCGGCGACGAAGTCGACAAGCCGGTCACAGCTCTTTCAGGCGGTGAAGCGGCGCGCGTGATCTTCGGCAAGCTCGCCATCCAGAAGCCGAATGTCTTGGTGCTGGATGAGCCCACCAATCACTTGGATCTTGAGGCGATTGAGGCGCTCACCGATTCGCTCAAAGCTTACACGGGCACGCTCGTGTTCGTTTCGCACGATCGGCACTTCGTATCTCAATTAGCCACGCGGATCATTGAGGTGAAGAAGGATGGCTTGCTCAACTTCAATGGCACCTACGATGAGTACATTGAGAAAGCGGGCGACGACCATTTGGACGTGGGCACGGTGGTGTTGAAGGCCAAGAAGAGACCAGAAGCCGGCGACAAACCCCCAACTGTAATCGCGGTGCCCGAGGCGAAACAGGCCGCGAAAATAAGCACTCCCGAACCCAAGAAGAAGCCTCTCAACAATCGCGCTCGCGAGCTCCCAAAAAAGCGCGACCGCCTGCTGGCAGAGATCGAAAAATTAGAAGCCGAGAAGGGAGCCATCGGGCAAATTTTCGCCGCACCAGGTTTCTACGAAACCACCAGTCTCGAAGAACAGATGAAGCTCGGCTATCGCCAAGCGGATCTCGATCTCCAGCTCGACGAATTGATGCGGGAATGGGAAGGGATCGAGGCCGAAATCACGGCCCTTGAGGGCGCGTAGCCCGCTCAACGCAACCGCCTAACGTCCGCGTTCAACTCGGATGCGTGTAGTTTTTGTGCCCGAAACTTGGCCGTGCCGGGCCCGAGTCGTTACGCCGGATAACCCATGACTTCACGCTCCCCCGCCCGAATGACCCAGCTCGCCCTCAACCTTGCCCGCAGCAACCCAGAGTTCGCGCTGCGCGTCACGGAGCGTTTGCAGGGCGACGCCCGCCGTTCCTTCATGGAGGCGATGGCTCAACCCGTTAAGCCAGTGCTTTCGACGCGGCCCGGGCTGAAGAAGTGCGCAGCTAAACCCGCAGGAGAGTCCCAGCCGATGCAGCCGATGAGCCTTGAGCTGTTTCGCTTCGCACGCAGTGTTTCCCGGGTTGCCGGCTGAGGATTGGGCGCTACCCTCGGCGCCGCCATGATTGCCACTGGGCCCTTACAGGGCATGCGAGATTTTCTGCCGCTTGAAGTGCGGCAGCGCGATTTCTTGATGACGGCGTTTAAAGCCGTCTACGAACGCTACGGCTTTGAGCCGATCGAAACGCCTCTTTTGGAACGCCTCGATGTCTTGCTGGGCAAAGGCGGCGACGAAAATGAGAAGCTGATCTTCAAGGCACTCAAGCGCGGAGCGGCCTTGGAGCGAGCACTAGAAGCGAAGGAAGAATTGGCCGACGCCGGCTTACGGTTTGATCTCACCGTGCCGTTAGCCCGCTATTACATGGAGCATCGCGCGGAGTTGCCGCGCCCCTTTCGGCGCTATCACATGGGCCCCGTATTCCGCGCCGATCGGCCAGGCCGCGGTCGCTTTCGTGAATTCTACCAGTGCGATGTGGACATTATCGGTGTCGCGGATGTGGCCGCTGAAGTGGAAGTGCTGCTAGCAACCACGGGCGCGCTGGATGCGGTTGGGTTTTCTGGATTTAGCGTGCGCCTGAATGATCGGCGCTTGTTGAAGGCGGTCTTGAGGCACCTGGGAGTTGCAGAGGAACACCAGGCATCGGCCGTGGTAGCTCTGGACAAGCTGGACAAGATCGGGCTTGAGGGTGTGAGCAAGGAATTGCAGGAGCGTGGACTTGCCGCCGATGTAGCAGAGAAACTGAAGCTGCTGGACGCGCCTGGAATTGGTCAACTGCCGGCAGCCCAGGGGCTGGAGGTGCTCAAGACGCGCCTGGGCTTGATGGATGAGGAGCCGGCACTGAACGCGCTCGGGCGAATCATTTCCGAACTTTCCGAAGTTCGAGGAGAAGCTGTGGCGATATCGATCGAGCCGCTCTTAGCACGCGGCATGGGCTACTACACGGGGCCCATTTTTGAAGTGGGTGTCGAAGGTGTGCCGTTCTCTCTGGCAGGAGGCGGGCGCTACGATGGGCTCGTGGAGCGTTTTGGCAAAGAGAGCATTCCGGCGGTTGGTTTCTCGATTGGCTTTGAACGCATCGCGCTCCTGATGAGCGAACGGGGTGCGTTCCCCGCGGATCTCGCGCGCGTGGACGCGTATGTGACAGTGTTCAGCGCTGAGGATCGTGGCTATTCGCTGAAGCTCTCGGAATGTTTGCGAAAAAGGGACTTGCGTGTGATCACCTCGTTGCGCGCAGGCGGGTTGAAGCACCAGATCAAAGAGGCCAGCGAACGGGGTGCACGCTATGCGATTATCGCGGGGCCTGATGAAAGGGCGCGCGGTGAAGTGCAGCTGAAGAATTTAGCGACGGGTGAGGCAAGTCAGATGAAGGAGGGGGAGGTTGCGGGCGTGTTGGGCTTGGAATGAAGGGTGGGCCTACAGGGGGCGATGCCGCAGGTGACCACAGGAATGAGGTCTGTTCCGCCGGACCAGGTCGCAGGCGTGGGTCCCTGGCGTACGGGACCTTAGGGTAGACGCCCTCGATGATCGTTGCTACCGCAGCTGAGTCGACATGAACGCAGTTCAACGCTCAAAACGCTCAACTATCCATCTTTGCTTGGCGTACCTGTCCGTAGTTCTTATCCCCTTTTTGCTTGTAGCTGGGTGCGACTCGGGGTTCACGGATTGCGCTACTACTTACACGTGTCCAGCACGGCGGAGCGCTGGCGGTAGCGCTGGAACTTTTGGAAGCGCTAACGCAGGTGGTCCAGGCATGTCGAGCTCAACCGGCGGAGCCAACTCAAGCGGGGGCGCAGGTTTCGGAAGTGGCGGATCGGTTGTCGTTGGTGGATCCTCGACGGGTGGAGCTGCGAATTCTGGCGGAGGCGGTGATCTGTTGGGAGGCGGCGCACCCTCAGTCGGAGGTTTCACGGGCGCCGGTGGGGTGCCAACGCAGGGTTCACCGGCGTTGGCAGTGATTGGTCAGGTTTGCGACCATGCGGACGCGTACTCCTGTCAAGTTTCTTCTACGAAGAGCCGGCTGAAGTGCACTCAAGCCTCATGGGTGTACGTGGGGGAGTGTCCTAACGGAAGCAATTGCGATTCGTCGCCGGCTAACGCTGGCATGTGTGCTCAGGTGGTCCCAGGGTGCGAGGGAAAGTGGGAAGGGGCTTTGGTCTGCAATCTCCAGCAAAATGTGGCCGCGTGCGGGCCAGATCTGGTCACTACAACGCCTGTGCGGACGTGTGCGAGTGGGTCTTGTAGCGGTGGGGCCTGCACGGGCACTTGTACACCTGGTGAAATGCAGTGCGTTGCGAACGGCACGCAAACCTGTGATCAAGGCGGCAATTGGGGGGCAGCCAGTGTGTGCACCAATCAAGCGTGCGTGATGGGCGCATGCACTGGCTCGTGTGTCCCGGGGTCCAAGCGGTGCTCTTTGGGTGGGCGACAGAGCTGCAACGCCCAAGGCGTATGGGTTTCCATGCCGTGCCCCGACATAGTTCCAAACTGTTTTGAAGGCGTAAACGCAACGTCGTGCGTTGCCCCTCCGAGTTGCCAGGGGCTAACTGTTTCATGCCCGGGTAGCGGCAGTAACAATTGCTGCAGCAGTCTGGTCGTCCCAGCTGGGAGGTTCTTCCAGGGCCCCAACGCCGCGAATGTGAGTGCGTTTCGCCTCGACAAATTCGAGGTCACGGTCGCTCGCTTCCGAAAGTTCATTGCCGCCTACTCGCAGACCATGATCCCTGAGGGTGTAGGCAAGAACCCTAACAACCAGGCAGATGCAGGTTGGCAGCTCGCGTGGAACGCAAGCCTACCTATCAACTCCACAGCCTTGTCCACCGCTGTGAGTTGCTCAGGCCAAGGAGTTCTGGCAACCGGCGTGCCGGGGGAAGACGCTCCAATAAATTGCGTCAACTGGTACGAAGCCGAAGCGTTTTGTATGTGGGACGGCGGGAGGTTACCGACCCAAGCAGAGTGGGGATTTGCGGCGACGGCCGATGAAGCGCGACCCTACCCATGGGGCGATACAGTACCAGCCGCTAACGCGGAGCTTGCGGCGTACAAATGCTACTTCGGGGGCGGTCCAGAGTGTAGTAACCTTGATATTGCTCCCGTGGGATCCATTCCAACTGGCAATGGGAAGTGGGGCCAGTCCGACTTGGCAGGCAACATGGGGGAATGGATCCAAGACTGGTTCGCTTCGCCCCAACCGTGTGATGATTGCGCTAGCTTCACCCCCTCGGCGGGACGAGTTCTGCGGGGAGGCGACTACTATGATGGACCTGAATATTTGGAGAACGGCGTTACATCCTACGCTCCGCCTGCCTCCCGAGCCAACAATATTGGCTTCCGGTGCGCGCGGGCTCGGTAGGGCCAAAGGCGAACCCTGTTTCCGACCAGAAATACAAATCCCCAAAAACTGAGCTCATCCTGAGCTCGCGAGCTCGCGCCAAGAAATTACGCTCCTGGTGTTTTCAAGTCGCCCCACCGCGAGTTCGGCCGGACCTTCTCGAAACCGTAGGGTCGTGGTACTTTTGCTGGCCTCGGCCAACTGGGCCTTGCTCGATATCGCGAAGGGACACTCTTAGAATGCCGAACAACATTGGACGCTACTTAGCCGTAGCTGGGCTCGTTGCTTACTTTGGTGCTTGCACCAGCGAAGATCGAAAGTTTGGCGCGAATGGCAACGCGGCAGCCGGTCAGGCGAATGGGATTGGTGGCGGCCCGAGCGGCAAGACAGGCGGTGTGGCTTCGAGTTCCGGCGGTGCCGCCGGCGCGGCTCAACTCATGGTGGTCAAAGTTCCGTGCAAGGGGAGCACGGAGTGCGACGACAAGAATCCTTGCAACGGGGCTGAGATTTGCGCCGCTGGATTTTGTGCTGCTGAGGGGATGAACAAGGATAACAGTACGCAGTGTGCAGCCCCCATGGGTGCCTTGCCCGTGTCGGCTGCTGGCGCTGGGAACGTGGGAGGCGCTGGAGGCGCTGGGGGTTCCAAGCTCATGAGCCCTTCCAACGAGTTCTTCTGTACGAAGGGAAGCTGTGTTCGTGGCTACTGCGGTGACGGCTACATCGACACTGCCGCCGGTGAAGAGTGCGACGACATGAACACGGATGATAAGGATGGCTGTCGCAAGGATTGCCAATTCACCTGCAAAACTACGCAGGAGTGCGACAACGGCAATTTCTGCGATGGTGCTGAGATCTGCCTGCCAGATACTCACAAGTGCGCAACGGGTGTGAAGCCAGCTCAAAATACGCTGTGCAACCCCCCGGACAACACCAAGTGGTGCAACTTTGACACGTGCGTGCTCATCGGCTGTGGCAATGGCAACCTGGATGCGGACAAGGGAGAAGAATGCGACGACGGCAACGTTACCCCGAACGACGGTTGCGAAGTCGATTGCAAGTGGACATGCAAGGACGACGCGGATTGCGGCGACAAGAATGCCTGCAACGGCGTCGAGACGTGCGACAAGACCAATCCGCAGAAGCCAATCTGTAAGCCTGGAACGCCCGTCACGTGCCCTGCGCAGGATGCTTGCCACCAGAGCCTCTGCAAACCTGCGGATGGCAGCTGTGACTATCCGCTTATCGACGCCGACAATGACCGCGAATCCTCAACTGCCCTGGGGACCTGTGGTACCGATTGTGACGACAACGATCCTGCGATTTTCTCCAAGAATCAGGAGGTGTGCAAAGACGGCAAGGACAATGATTGCAATCCGGCAACCCCTGACGACACTTCATCCACGCGATACTACCTAGACTGCGATGGCGACGGTTATTCAGGAAGCACGGACTACATTACCGAGTGCAATCCGCCGCCCCCGAAGGCGGGCCTGTGCCCTCCTGGTAGTGCCAACCATTGGATCACACTCGCGCCCGACCCCATCAACAATGTGAATTGGGATTGCGGAGACACCGAACCTTTGGCGCATCCTGGACAGACGCAGTACTCTACGAGGTCTTTTGTAAATAACATCAAAAACGAGAGCTGGGATTACGATTGCGACGGTGTGCAAAGCCAGGAGGCTGCGGGAACCAATGCCAATCCAAATGCCGCGTGCGATCCTGCGAATTACGCTTGCGAAGCTGGTTACACTGGGCCCGTCGCCGCGGCCTGTGGGAATGCGGCGCCTTATACTTACTGCGGATCGAAGTATCAGTATATCGATGTCGTCGGCGCTCCGATTCGCGCACAGGCCTCGACCATCTTGCTGCCTCCGATCTATTTTGACTTTTGTCCTGATAAGAATGCGACGACTCGTTACAATTACGATCGAACTCAGGCCTGTCGCTAAACTTATAGCGTCACATTCAATAACTCGGGCCGGATACGTTCCGGCCCGCTCAGTTGAACATCGCGAGCCACTGACTGCCGCTAACGTAACGGCAGCTTAACAACCTTCGCCCCACGGGGCGGAGGTTCAATCGGCGGCAGCGAGAGCACCATGCGTTCCAACCGTGGCAGCGCGCGGACCAAAGCACCTTCAGCGTGCAGCTCCGAGAACGAATGGTCGAACACCAAAACGACTCGATAAATCGAGGCAAAAGCCCGGGCTAGGCAGCCATAGTTAGTTTGGCGTTCAACGTAGCGGACGTTATTGTTGTCCGTCTTGATGTGGCGGCTTGTTTCGGTGAGCGCGCGCGCGATCAGTAAGTCTGTGCGCCAGGGGTAGCGTTCGGGCTCTGAGTGGCGGCGGCGGAGGCGTTCCACGACTGCTCGGAGGTCGGCCTGTTCGCGGGCTGAAAAGGTGCGAAGCAGAGTATTGAGGTCGGATTCCTCCAGGCTCAAGGTATCCCAGAGGTCGTGCCCGCGTGCGGCAAGGACGGCAAACGCGCGACCCGTTTCAAAATAATCCTCCAGCTCATCGAGCTGCTCGCGTGGCAGAGACGCTCCCCAG
Organism: Polyangiales bacterium; assembly: GCA_038246305.1. Taxonomy (GTDB): domain Bacteria; phylum Myxococcota_A; class Polyangia; order Polyangiales; family Polyangiaceae; genus JBBRRP01. The sequence continues at coordinate 27,789 of JBBRRP010000042.1, forward strand.
ATGATCGGAGATTGTTCGTCGACCACGAACGCTGCACGGGCGTGGCTCTGCCCCGCCAGCGCGGCCAGGGTTTCGTCAACGCGGAGCGTTGGGTTCTCCATGGACAGCGGTCGAATGCTGGGAGTTTCTGGGGCATCGCCGAACGAGTTGGCGTAGGCCTTCAAGCGTTCGAGCAGTGGTTCTCGGGTCTTGGGGGCTTCGTTGAAAACGACGACCAAACGCCAACCATCGCTGATCTCTAGGTAGAGCGCGCGCGCATCTTCCGGCCTTTTTGTGCCGAATTCTAAGCGGGCTTCATGGGCGCCGAGATCACGCTCAATGACTTCAAGCAGCTTTACGAGCGTCGGATTCTTCACGCGTGGAGCCTAATTGATAGAAATAGTGACGTTGAGCAGCTTCGCGTTCTCGCGGGCGTGAGCGCTGGCTGGTGAATAGGAATCTGGAACACGCGACGGGCTGACATCGAAAATGGGCGCCGACGGAGCATCACTGATACCTAAAATAATATCTATCGCATCGACCAACTCTTGCATGCAAGCAAAGCGATTCTCAGGGTGTTTGCAGAGGGCTCGCAGGATAATCGCTTCAATCCGTGGATCGAGATCCTCGTTGAGCCAGCTGGGCGGCGGTGCCGGGGAAACGAGCTGATGGCGCAGAAGCTCCACGCCGAGCTCAAGATCCCAGGGCAAATGCCCCGTGAACATGCGGAACATCACGACGCCCAACGCATAGACGTCCGAACGGGCATCCACGTGATCGCCGAGCACCTGTTCGGGCGACATGTATTGACCCGTGCCGAGCACCACGTTTTCTTCACAGCTCGCATCGCACTTGGCCAGCCCAAAATCCAGGATTTTTGCCGCGGTTGGCTCACCGATAGGTCCGACCAAGAAAATATTGTCGGGCTTCACGTCGCGGTGAACGATTCCGGCCTGATGCACGGCATGGAGGCCTGATGCCAGGTGCCGACTCATCACGAGGGCCGTATCCGCCGGGAGAAGCTCGCCGCGCCGCAAGAGGTGTCCGAGTGTTTCCCCGCGTAGAACTTCCATAATGGAGTAGGGCCGATAGACTTCGGGTTCCTCGACCTGAAAGATCTGCACGACATTGGGATGGCAGATCTTCATAGCGGCCTGGGCGCCGACTAAAAAGCGGGTGCGCAAGTCGGGAGTTGTGGCTGCTTTCTCGTCGAGGACTTTGGCAACGACCGACGACCCGCCGAACAAATCCCGAGCCAAATAGACATCTGCGGTTGCTCCGCGATCCAGATGGCGGACAAGCTCGTAGCGCCCGCCCAAAACCACTGCGCTCACCTCGATCGAAACCTGTTCGGCGAAAAGCAGCACTCGACTGTCGCTGTCATCCTCGGCGGCGATAGCGCGCACTCTGGAATCGAGCTCGTCTGGCTCGTCCGACGCTGGAATGGCGTTTGCTGGGCTGGCCGACATGTGAGTTCCATCAAATAACATTGATTGACTGCCTAGAGCCAACTTTGCGCCGTGACTGAATGAAACTTCCGATCCGGGAGCGGGGAATAGCGGTATTTTCAGTTATTCAAGGCACTGTCAGTGCAACATTCGCGTGCAGAGGGAAACCCTCATCGCCGGGGTGCATTGCCAACAAGGCTCGACGCTCAGGGTTATTTAACAATGGAGCGCAAGGTGACACTCTCCCGGTCAGGATGAGCCCATTATTCAGAGGTCTGGTTAGTCACACGCTGATGGCGGTTGTTGGTGGCGGGGTCGGCGGAATTACTGTTTGGTCTGTCGCTTCCCACGCTGGAGCGCCCAAGATCGCGCGCGAGCTTTCAGCCGCGAAGGGCGAGGGGGATGATGCGCCGGGCTCACGAGGTTCGTCGAGTCTAAGTGGTGACGGAAGATCAGGGCAGCGTTTGGAAGCCCGCCTGGCGACACTTGAACGGCAGACGGGTGCGCAACAGGCGATCGCTCAGTACCTCCAGCACATGGATCCGGATGCGGGTGCGAATGACCCAACTCTACAAGGGCTGGTGGCGGCGAACAGCCCGGTACTTGAAACGGCGGTGCGTGGCGTGATGGACCGCATCGCAGCCGAACGCAAGGAACAACGCGAGACCGATGCCAAGAATCGCCAGATGGAGCGAGCGACGAACGCTTCGAATCTGCTGGAAGATAAGCTGAAGCTCAATGGTAATCAAAAGGCCCAGGTTGAGCAGGCATTCTTGACAGCCATGGACGCGTTCCGAAAGCTGCGTGAAGGCGGCCAGGATGGCGCGCCCGCGCCCGGCGCAGACCGCATCGATTGGCGACAAGGGATAACGAACATTCGTCAGACCCTCGACAAAGAAATCACGGGAACTTTGAGCGACGAGCAGCGCAAGACATTCGGTGAGCTCAAGCAAAAGGATGAGGGTGTCCGTGATCTTTCCCGGATGTTCGGAGGTGGCCGAGGAGGAGGCCGTCCTGATCGCCCGCCGGAAGGCGGCCCGGGAGCAGCTGCGCCTTGAGTTAGCTCGCGACGAAGCTTGGGGCCGCGGCGTTATCCGGCTCAGCCGTGCGTGTCGCGTCTTCGCTCAGGGGTTCGTCTAAGGTAGCAGGCGAGCCCGCGGCGGGTAGTGTGAGGGGCTCACGGACGAGTGCGACCAAAAACGCAGTGACTCCTGCGAATAAGAGCACGCTCGCAAAGTAGAAGTGAAGATCGAGATCCGCCTCCAGCGTGGTGAAGTATTGCGCTGCGCATATTCCCAGCACACTAACCCAGATCGTGGCATCTGCCGCTGAGAGTCGGGATTCAGTTTCGCCGATTTTGCTTGGGCGTTCGACGGCTACCAGGGGGAGCAAGAAGATGAAGTGAACGTAGTAGTTGGCGGGATAGAACAGAACCGGGATCAGGATCAGTGCCAACATAGCGCATTGTTCGAGTGAGCGCCGCCGGCCGATCCAAAGGATGAGCCCCGCGTAGAGTGCTGTTGCTGCGAGATAGAGCGGGAGCCTTTGCGCGAGCGTGCTGGCCTGCATATATTCGGAACCCGCAATCACAGCTTTTAAGCTCACGTGATTGACGTGTGGATCTTTGCTCAACAGATGCACTTTGTGCATCCATTCTGGCCACGCCGCAGGCCCAAACAACACAGAGGTGAATCCGACCCAAACGGCTACGCAAATGGCGGCGCTGACCAACACTTGAAGGATCGGCGCCTGTTCTTTTCGTAATGTCTTCCAGTCAAACAGGCGGCCATCTCGCCGATAATTATCGTAGGCCCACCACAATGTCGGGATCATGGCACCCATCAAGGCGGTGATCGGGAAGGCGCGGATGAGGCTTGCCATCGCCAAAAAAACGCCGCCGGTCTTGTAGCGCTTCGTCTTCAACGCACAGGCACCAAAGGCCAAATACGCCATCCAATCGTGGCGCAGCGTGGCACCCACCCAGTTCGTCCCGAACATGTAGTAATCATTCGCGCCAAAGACGACCATGCTGACCAGCGCAGTACGCCAACCAAAGGTGCGCCCGATGAAGAAGAAAGCCAGTGCCAGCAAGACAGGATCTAAGAGCGCGCCGACCCCAAGTGAAAGATCGTTGGCCGTGGTTCCCGCGAACATCAGATAGGCAATCGAGATCCACACCGGCGTCGCGTTCCCGCCGTGATCCTTCATGCTTCCCAGGTAATCACCCGTGCCCATGGTCTCACGGAAGTAGCGCATGTCGAATTTGAAGGCTTCCCAGCGTTCAGGAGAGAAACGTTTTTTGATGCCTTCGATTTGAGCGCGCTGATCTGAAACACGCGCAATCTGGTGGTCGCTGAGATCGCGATATTCGACCGAGGCCAATTGATCGAGCGTCACGCCCGGCTGATCTTCGACGTAGGCGAGCACGCTCGCCAGGTAGACGCCATCGAATCGGAGCTCTTTGAAGTATTTGGCAACGGGATAATAGACCCGCATATCAAACGGGTGGATGAACGAAGGAGTATTCGATTGGTGGTTGTAAAACTGGGGGCGGCCGAGATTGGCAAATGAGAGAAGCGCGAGCGCTGCGGCAACACTGAGAGTTCCGTAGACGGCAACAGGATTCGCTCGATAGCGCCCTTTTGCCCACAACTCGCGGAGCACGACGAAGGCCGCAACGGCCGCGGACATGCCGCGAATCAGCGCTACTTGCCGAGCTTCGACAGGCCAATTGTTCAACAGCGTTTGGTACAGATCCCAGCCCAAGGCGAGCGGCAGAAGGGCGGCCACGCCAAGCCAAACAAGTGGAGTTCCTCGTGACACGATCAGCACGAACGCCATGAGCCCCAGGCCCAGCAACAGTATTTTACTGCGGATACCAATGTCCGGGCGGACGCCTGAACGCAGGTTCGGCCGCGGCGGGAATGTCGCTGGCGTCTTTTCAAAGACTTGAAGCTCGGTGAGTGAATAGGCTCCGTCACCACCGGCGGCGGCAACGCGCAGATAACGCCCCTTTGCTGCTAGCGAACTTTTTGCGCGCGTTTGAAGGCCAGCCCGGCCGATGGCGGGAGCGTCCCAAAGCGGCGAAAACGCACGATTATCGCTGGAAATCGTGAGGCGATAGATGTCGTTGTTGTCGCCCTGCAGGTACACCGAATCAATGTTGACCACACGACCCAGGTCGAACGTAGCGTATGCCGTGGGGCCGTTGAAAATCGCAGAAAGGTCAGTGTTCCAGAAATCGCCATCCGTGGCGGCAATGTTATCCGTCAGTCTGCCTTCGGAACGCACCCCGTCGCTCGAAATCGGCGTCTTACCATTGAGCAAGTTTTCAGAGTTGCCTCCGAAGGCGCCTAACCCTGAACCAGAATTGCAACCGATGAGGAGGAGAGCGCTGGCGAGAGCTGCTCTCAATACGAGCTTAAGGCAGAGTTGTCCGCGTGAATTGACTGCCGGGTTGGCCATAGGTGGCGCGCACTCTAGATCGACTTTCTGGGGTCCCGAAGCGGTCTCGGTCTCGCGTAGAAAACGCCGAAGAAAGAGCCCTTTGCTCCAGCGGGTCGATCTTCGTTAGGGTTCGCGTGTGTGGCTCGAACCTTCGGTGGCTCTAAACAGCGTGCCGCACCCTGTGACGCTGAGCGTGCCAGTGTTCGCCGACACGACAGCGCTTTCGCCTTGGGTGAGTGCCAGGCTGCAGCCTTTGGCCGCTAGGATCAGCGCGCCCTCTGTGCAGAGCCAGATCTCAGCCGTTCTCACAACGCCACTCCAAGATTCTTGATGGAGTCTCAAGCGAGAAAGTTGGAATTCGCGGGCTTCGGTAACGTAGATTTCTTCAAGGCTATCCGTTTGAACGCTGCGGAGAGGCGCGACCTCGAACGGCGAAAAATCCAGGATCCGGAGCAGCTCTGCACCGTGCACGGCTTTGGGGGTGAGCCCGCCCCGCAACACATTGTCCGAGTTGGCCATCAATTCGATTCCGGCGCCACCGAGGTACGCGTGGAGATTGCCCGCCGGCAGATAAATTGCTTCACCAGGTTCAAGCTCGATCAGATTGAGCAAAAACTGACTAACCACACCGATATCCCCTGGATAAAGGTCGTTCAGACGCAGGCACCACTCGAAGTTTTTCTCAAACTCGGAGTTCTTCCCGACTAGCGTTCGGCAGCTCGCGACCGTCTCATTCACGATTTGCAGACGCGTGGGTTCGTCTGCTTGAAGCAGCGTACTGAAAAATTCGCGCAAGCCCGAACTTGAAGGATCTTTGGCGAAGCGCGCGAGCACAGGTTTTAGCGTTGGCACGTCCAGCTGAGCAAAGACAGCCAGAGAGCGCTCGAGCCGCTGAAAACCTGAGAGCGCCTCGAACCTTGTGAGTGCGCACAAGATCTCCGGTTTGTGCGTGGCGTCTTGATAGCGTCGGCGGCGATCGCTCTTCGGAATACCCAACGCTTCGTCTTCTTCAAATCCCTGTCGTGCTTGCGCCTGATTGGGGTGAGCTTGCAACGAGAGCGGAGATTCAGCGGCCAAGACTTTGAGCAAAAAGGGGAGTTGTTGGTGAAATTCGGCAGCGCTGGCGCCCAGCCACGCCGAGGGTTCCTCAGCAATCAACGTATCCAGAGCCTGCGTGTGATCTGGGAAGATAGCTTGTGAAGGCGCATTGGGGTGCGCCCCCAACCACATTTCCGCTTCGGGTTCACTCGTTGGGAAGGGCCGCTGCTGGAGCTGTGCAATCGCCGAATGCGAACCCCAAGCGTAGGGCTGGATTTGGTTTCTGAGCGGAAGGATCGGCATCAGGTCACGCGTTCCTAGAGCCTCAGACAAGAAGCCCGGTGCTTCAATATCATTGAATCGGGACAGACCAACAAAATCGGTGTGTGGACGGCCTTGTCGCGCTGCTGAGGAGCACTAAGCTCCAGCCGATCGATGCTTAAGCTTATTTTGATTCTTGGCCTAATGGGCCTGAGTTCGTGTACCGGGACAACTCCGGACCCAGGTGTAACCTGCCCGGATATTCTTCTATCGACCTTCCGATTGACCGTCACCGACTCCCGAGGTCCGCTTCCGCTCGACGGCACTCTCCGGATCCAACATGGCGCCGGCTGCGAGTTTTACTCGATCGCGGATGGCGGTGTCTTCCCGTGTACCGCAGGCGAGAGAATTGGCGTGCTGTTTTGCAAAGCCACAGACAGTGAAGGGCAGCTCGTGGAAAACTCAGCAAGTGCGGGAGGTGCGGGAGGTGCGGGAGGTGTGGGTTCTGGCGAGATCGCGGCGTTGAATTGCGACGTCTATACGGATGGGGCCGCGACTGCTTCGTTTTGGCGCGGTGCCGAAAAATTGTCGAAACTGGATCTCACACCCGAGCTTGACGCGTGTGGACCAAAGACCGTCGAAGTCACGGTTGATCTCGCTCAGAAGGCGCCATTGTGAACGTGAACTGACCAGAGGTTGGCTTCGCAAGCGGTTGTCGGATCGCCAGCCCAAGGCTATCATCAGCAACTGTGTCTTCTCCTCCTGATGTCAAAAAGGTGCGACAAGTGGGAGTTCGCCGCGCCCCCGACCCACTTGGCACAAGCTCCTTTCCTCTGGATACGAAAGCTCACATTCGAGCTTGGCGTGATGCCTTGAATACGCCGTTCGTTCCGCGCGGCGTCTATCGATTTGCGAGCCACGAGGAGGCCGATCAGTGGCTATGGCAGATGATCACGCGCCGGAAGAAGTCTTAGAATCTCGCGAACCCTCACTGGAGGATTTGGTGGAGCTGTGCCGCCACCTTAACCAGGCTGGTGCCCGCTATTTAATTATTGGCGGCTTTGCGATGCGCGCCGCAGGTTACGATCGGCGAACTATGGACATTGATCTCATGATCGAACCTGGAGTCGAAAATGAGGCTTTAGTCATTAAGGCCTTGAGCTACCTGCCTGACAACGCTGCGAGCGAACTGACTCCTGGCGAGGTTGAAGAGCACGCTGTTGTTCGGGTTGCCGACGAGATCGTGATCGACTTGATGACTTCCGCCAGCGGCGTATCCTTTGCCGAGGCGGCGCCCAACGTCGAAATCCGACACATCAATGGCGTTGCGGTCCCGTTTGCTTCAGCCGAACTGCTCTGGAAAATGAAGGGGGGATCACTCCGCGATAAGGATCAAGGGGACATTCACTTCCTGCGACATCTGCGCGAGCGATGATCCGAGGCCGGCTGTGAGATGGCCCACTTCGCCACCCCGGCACCCCAATCGCGTGCTCCAAATAAAAGCGCACCCAGAAGTAACCGCCGGTCCTTGCCGGCGTAGGGAACACGCGGGCGCTCACGCCTGTTCCCTTCCCCCTTCCTTGACGGAGATATTGCTATGAACAAGCTTTGGCCTGCGGCCTTGGTGTGCGCCCTATTCCCTGCAGTCGTCGCCTGCGCGTCGAGTGATGATGGCAGCCCTGCGGCAAAAGTTGGTGCGAGCGGTGGCACGAGCGGTGCGACGGGTGGCACGGGTGGAGCGACTGCGACTGGTGGCGGCGCTGGTGACGCGCAGAATCCCCCGATAACCAATGGTGCCGATGTGGAGGCCTGGCTGAAAACGGGCGCTTATAAGAGCTGGAAATGCGAGGCGGCTCCCCATCCGCAAGTGAAGGTTTCTCCGCATGGAATGAATCGGGTTTGCTCCAACGATCTCGCTGCTGGTTTCACGGGTGCCGTGGGCACGGAACGCCCTGTCAAGACAGCCTCTGTGAAGGAGCTCTATGATGATGCCTCGAAGCTCGTGGGTTACGCAGTGGCGGTGAAGACGAAAGCGACCACCGATGCAGGAGGCAGTTGGTATTGGTATGAGCGCACACCGATGGGAACGGTGGCTGACGGGCTCGGGAGCTCCGGTGCTCCGAAGACCATCTGCGTTGGGTGTCACGTTGGCGCCGGCACCGATGCCATGCACAGCGTCATGGGTTCGTCGGATTATGTCTACCTGCAGGCTGGGCCCCTGTAACCTAACACTCGGTCCGGCATAGGCGCGGATTATGAGCATTCGATACGCACTGTTTTTGCCGTTAGCGTTCGCTCTTTCGGGCTGTGGAGACGATCAGCAGCCCAAGCGCGCCGCACAGCTCCTGCATCAGATCCGTGAGGAAGGCTACAGCTCGTGGCAGCGTGCACCGGGCTATCCCACACGCCAAAAATCCCACTCGCCGCATTCCGATTCAGTGGACATCTATGTGAATGCTGTAGTGGCCGGCGCGCTCGCTGGCCCTCCCATCACCAGCTGGCCCGAGGGCTCCATCATTGTCAAAGATGGCTTCAGCGGGGGCAATTTGGAGCTGATTGCAGTGATGCAAAAAGTGGACGGCGAATGGTTCTGGGCGGAGTACTTCGGCGGCGAAGCGGACTATTCGGGCAAGCCCGACGTTTGTCTCGACTGTCATCAGCGTTCGGAGAGTGACTTGGTGAGATCGTTTTCGCTGCCTCGATAGTGCAAACCGAGAGATTCGCCGCTTTCAGACCCACAACCGATCCAAAGGAATGCTGATGGCCTCGAAGGGAGGCAGCTGTGCGTGGTGTTCGTCGGTAAACACCGCCTCGACGATCCAGTTCTCCCCCGACAAGCGTCGCACCTCGGCAAGCAGGCGCCAACCTGCGTGCGGAGCTGGGGCGCAAGGGAAAACCAAGGACGCAAGCGGACATGTTGATCGCGGCAACAGCAGCTGAACACGGGCTCACATTGGTAACCGCAATGAACGTTACTTTGTGGAGTGCGGCTTACAGGTTAAAAACCCGTTTCGCTAGGCTGGATGCTGCTACCGGGACCGCGGTTAGCGTTTCTGGTTATCCGGTTCTGCGAATACGTCCACTTTGGGCCCATACGAACGCAGCTCGGCGCGCTGCGAAGTGACATCGGCACCTTGGCTCACTTGGTTCTCAAACGAGACCAAGCCCACGTTGGGGCAAAATACCTTGGTGGATTGCTGCTGCAAGGCTCCAGCACCGCCGCCTTCACTGGTTTCGATGCAGCCGCTGAAATTGCCGGCCGGCACCTGTGCGGTTCGATCCGTGGCGACTACCCGAACTAGCCCAAATTCTCCTGGAAATGTGTCGCCTGCTCGGACCGGCCACTTGAGCAGAAAGCCGCCGGCAGTGTGTTGTGCCGCGTTGGCTGAGAGGGTGAGCAGTTGAGATTTGCCGCCTGCGCGGAGCTCAACGCGCGAGCCCGGCTTGCGCGCCACTTGCACGGCAAAGAAGCCTTTTTCGTTCTGATCATTGGAGGTGTTGTACGCGAGTACGGTGTTGTCTTCGAGGGGCAGATAGAGCGCTATGCCGGTTTTGGGAATAGCCGCAGGTGCTTGCGATACGGGCGGTGCTGCTGGGTGGCAGGCAGAGATGAGGCTGCCCACCAAGAGGAGGCAGTAGACAGACCGTTTGCCCGGGTACGCCATGGAGTTAATCTTTAGTTGCGAAATAGAGATCACCGCTCCCGCTATCGCCCTTGGTATAGTAGAGGTGAGTGCACGTACTGTTCGGACGAGCATCTTTCATCTGAGCTAGGTCCACAACCTGATAGAGTGGGGAACCTAGGCTTTCGCGAAATCGGGCTTGTTGCACGTTGTCGGCCTCATTGAAGTAGAAGAACGTGAGCCCATCGGCGGAAACAGCCGAGAGCAGGTTTTTCTTGGCAGCGCTCCCCGCGAGCGTGCCCTCACCGATCAGCGTTCCGATGCCCCAGCTGCTTGCCGATAAATGGGACTGGTAGACGTTCGATATTTGCATGGTGCCCACGTAATAAAGTGAAGCTTGAGAGGCGTTCAGAACTGGTGAGCTGAGGCTTTGGCCTGCCGTTTGAGGGATCAGGTTCAGTGTTTCGAAAGCTGCGGTGCTGGGCGTGGGATCAAAGTTCACGGCGCGCGAGCTACGCGTGAGTTCCGCGAATCCTGAACCTGCGCTGGCAACTAAAATGAGGCGCAGGCCATCGGGGCTCAGGGCCGCTCCGAGCCCGGGATCGTAGCCGAGCGGGATGGCGACCGTTTGTGGTGCACCGAAGTTATCACTGGCGAGGGAACGCTCCGCGCGTAGCAGCGATCGGTTTTGCCCTTCACCGCTCAGCCAGACAATGGAGCGTTCATCCTGTGTGACGTCGAGCAAGACCTCTTTGGCTGCGGTGTTGAGGGAGGCGAGCGCTGTTGAGGTGCTCCATGCGGCATTGGGATCACAGGTGGGCGCCATCAGGGCGCCGCCGCCACCCGACCCGGCAAGTCCGGTTCCCGGTTCACCCGCGGCCGACAAACTGCCGGCCGTACCGAACCCAGCTCCGCCTAGCTCACCGGCGGTGCCAGCCTGCCCGGCGCCAGCCACAGCGGCCGCGCCTCCGGCGCCTGCGCGTCCCGAGCCCTTCCCGCCCGTCGCGTTGGATCTGCCTCCTGAGTTCGCTTGCCCGCCTACGTTGGTGCTGCCTGCACTATTTCCGAGGCCAATCCCCGCTGGTTTTTCGGAGCCTGAGCACGCCCAGGCCAGAGCTAAAACTGCTGAAGACAAGCCAAGCGAGCGCGTCATACGTTGTTACTCACCTGCGGCGCAACTGTACTGCTGCCGCCACTCGAGCAAAGTTGGACTCGCCGTTAATCCGGAATCCGGAGAGAAACGGAGGGTGATCTTGAGGTATTTCGAGGATTGAATGCCAGCGGCTAGCAGCTTCGGACCCACATCAACACCGGTGAACGTCGCACTGGAAGTCGTGACCGTGCCAAGGAATACTACGTTGGCAACCGCGATCGCGGCGGGAGCCGTGGCGAGTGTTGCGAGATCCGCCGAATCTAGCGCAGTTTGCGCGTAGATTTCGATCTGTGTGCCGGCCGGCACATTCACCTTCCAATCAAAGAAGCGCCACACCGGGAACAGGCCTTGCGCACACGTTGCTTGATAGGTGCGCTCGAAGTTGGCTGGCACATAGATATCGAGGGGAGGGGGAGCTTTACACACCGCATTCACACACACCAGGCCCATGCAGCAATCGGTGCTCGTGGTGCAGGTACCTTGTTCGAGTTGGCAGGAGTTGACGGCGGGAGCTGCCTGGCAATGCTTCACCGGTGGTTGTGTGACAGGTGTGTCCAACTGGCAGATCGAGCCCGTGCAACAGTCTTCGTTTACATCGCACAGGTTGGCGGCGGCGTTGCCCGCGGGGCGGCACGCTTCCAGCGCCCAGAAACCGCGCTCATTCAGCACACCTTTGGTGGGATCGACATTGTAGCTCTGATTGGGCAACCAGAACGACGGTTGGCTGCGATCGGTATTGGCGCTCGTTGTGTCATTGATCGCAGAAACCCACAATTGAGATTGAAGCTGCGTGCTCTTCACTGTCGGAGTGAAACTGGTTGGATCCGAATAGTCATTCTGATCTGCCGGCAAATTGAACAGATTGCCGTAGGCGCGCGTGCTCGTGAACACAGTCCAACGGTAACCCCCCGCTGCTTTGGGCAACATGGTGGCTTGATAGGCCTTGTTGCGATCGGTGGCGCGTTCGGCTGCGTTCAGATTGGCGAGCTCGACGGGCGTAGGATTCGCGGCTTGAGAGTCGACTGACCAGAGTTTGCCTGGTACCTCAAAGTAGTTGGTGGGTGCCATGTGGCCATACTTTGTCCAACCCCCCAAACAACACCAATCCGTGGTGGTGCTGGTTTGGTAGATCACGCTGCGTGAATCAGATTCAAACGCAGGCCACTTCATCACGGCACCGAGCGGCCACGTGTTCACCAAGAGCTTCCGGTTCGTGAAGAGCTTCTGGGTTTGATCGAAATCGAATGTGCTAAGGCCCTTTCGCCAGCCTGCTCCGCCACCCTGGTCGCCATCAATGAACACCAGCTTACTGGCGTCGGGTGCGAAGCTTGGAACCATCATCGTCGCTGAGCCAAGGCCCCACACGCCGGGGGTAGCGGCAGTCACGTCCGTTGGGGCTTGAGCGACCATCGTGGGTGCTTGCCAGACGAAATAGTTCGTGCCCGAGGCGTTATCCCCGCCACCCCGGATGAAGCCGGTCGTGTTCGTATCGCCCGTAGGATAGAGCACGGAGCTGGGAATCGGCACAAATCCAGCAGCGCCTTGGCAATTCACCTTCCAAGTGAGTAACGCTTTCGCATTGCTGCCGCCCTCTTCGAAGTCGAGCTTGAAGTTGTAACGGGTGCCGCCCTGGAGATAGATGGCGCCGTTGGCGATGCCGCTGCTTGTTTTATTGAGGATTCGGTTGGTCCCGATCCAGAGCCGCATGCTGTCGTCCAGATCGCCCTGAAACTCGTAGATGCCGGTGCACGGAGGCGCAATTTGACCGGTGTAGCGGATGCTCCAGTTGTCGCTGTTGGTAATGATGCCGTAGTCAGGCCTGCCAGCGCCCCAATCGGTGTTGATGGTGGATTCGATGCGCGTGATGGCGCGCACCCCTGAGCCGACGCCCGCCGCGACGTTGAAATCCCTGTCGTCGTAGATGCTGGCCGTGAGCCCGTTGGTGGGTGCCACGTAGGCATTGGGGGGAGTGAAATACTCGGGCGCGATCGTGATCTTGGTAAAAACACCCGCCAGCTGCCAGCCCAAGATGAGCTTGGCATTCGACGTCAATTCCTTGAAATTGACCCTGATCGGGTATTTCTGACCGGCCACTAGCGCAATGCCGGCCGAGCACTTGCTGTTGCCGCTGACATTCGTGAGGAGCGGCACGCTGTTCACGATGAGATCCGCACTGTCATCGGCGTCCACGCAAAACACGATGTTGCCCGTGTAGGGTGCTTGCACGAAGCCGGTGGCGATATAGCTGAAGTCATCGACGCCCATGCTCACATCCGGTGCATCGGCGCCCCAGTTGGCAGAGAGGTTGGCCTCGATCCGGGTAAAGCTCGGGCCGGTATAGTCGTTGTTGTCGTAGTAAGTCGTCTGAAGGCCACGCGTTCCCAAATTGTTGAACAGCTGTGTGGGCGGGATCGGCACTTCAGGTGTATTGGCGCTGGACCAACGCAGTTCGATTTGGGAGTTTCCACTGACCTCGGTGAGCTCCACGCGGATGCTGGACTTAACCGCAGGATCGAGGTTCGCCGTGCCCGTGAACGTGGTGAGTGCGCCATCGTAGCCCGCCTGATCAATAATGAGATTGCCGTCGACATAAACGCGCACGCCGTCCGTGGTGAGCACCTTGAAGGTGTAGGCTTCCTTAAAGCGCCCTTGAATCAAACCACTCCAGCGCACCGAGAAGCCGTCGTTCGGCAGATTCCAGCCCGGATTGCCGGCTGCCCAATTAAAGAAGACCTTGGAGTCCGTTCTGAGCCAGGGCTGTCCTGCCATCGTGAGGTTCGGGAAATACTCCGCAAGGAGTCCCGTGCCGTTGCCACCCGAAAGGAAGGTGGTGGGGGCGTTGATAACGTTGGGGGTGACGGACGTATCGATACCAACAATGCTCTGTTTGCTGTTGCCCCAGATATTATTGGCAGCCAATAAGTAGCTTCCATCAGGGGTTAACGGCGCCCATGCGAACCCCCGCCAATCGTCCTTCCCAGTTTGATAGGCCGTGGGTGGAGAGACGAAGTCAGCAAGCGGGTTCAAGCTGCCGTCTGAAAGGATATCGGAAATGCCGCCGTTCGTGGCGCTGAAACTGCGATCGGAAGTCGCGAATTTATTGCCGTTTGCTGACACGGAGTGGCACACGGGGCAGCCGCTGCTCGTCGGGAAAGCTGACGTGGCCGAGGTGGTGGCGCCCGGATTGGCAACCATCATTTGGGTGCCGCCGCTCCGGCCATATTGGGTGTAGTACACGCGGCCGCGAACGGGACCCGTTGCGAACTTGATATTGCGACTGACGGCCAAACGTGGCGAGCCAGCCACCACACGCTGAAGCTGAAGTGCGCCGGTGCTGCCTTTGGCGGAGCGTTCGAAGTATTTCCACACCTCAGGCGGGATCGTGATTCGCGGAGGAGATGTCTCCGGCAGGATCTGTTCCCACTTGAAGCTTGGAGTGCCAGACGCCGGAAAAAGCAGGCTGATCTTGACAGAATCCGCCGCCACCCCGCCATTGTCGTACATCACCAACGGTGGCTGTAGTGCGAGCGGCAAGACCACATTGTTGTAGGGGTACAGCACGTCCAGGGTGTCGGCGTTGGTAGCCGTCATGGCGAAAGCTGCGACGCTCCCGGCCGGCGCGGCACTCGTATCAAGCGTGTTCACCACAACGTTTGCGGTCGCCTGCCCCACGAAATTGCCGGCATAAGCGCGCACATTGACCGTCTTGGCGACCGGGCTGAAGAGATTCAATACTCCCGTCGTGTCGACGGTGGCAATGTCGAGCGCATCGATGCTCCAGGAAGCGCCGAACAATCCCTTGAAGCACTTGGGCGGATCGAGAGCAGCGGTGTACTTCAGATTTGACGGAGAAACGCTGAAAGGCGGGAGCGGGCCGCCAGGGCCGGCAAGCGCTGAACTCGGAATGATTTGTTTGGCAACGCTCGGAGAACTCCAGCGAAGCTCGGCCGTGGCCCCGCCAGAATTTTCGTAATACTCCATGCGAAATGAGTACGCGGTTCCAGCCACCAAGTTCTGCGCGGTCGTGGAGTACTCAGTCGGGCCTTGGTCGATCCACTTGTTGACGAGCAGCGTGTTATTGAGCCAGAAGCGCACGCCATCGTCCCCTTTGACATAGAAGGTATAGGCTTCAGTGGTGGTCGGGATAATGGTCCCCGTCCAACGGACTGAGAAAGCGTCGGCGCCGATACCGGTAACACCAGGGCTGGCCGCCCAGTTGAAGTTGATCGTGGGGTCGTTGCGTGTCCCCGTGACGGCCCAGCCCGCCGGGATGGCGGCGACCACTTTGCTGATCTGATTGAAGTATTCGCCGACCACACCGGTCGATACGTTGAAGCTCGTGACTGTGAAGGTGTTGGTGGGTGGAGTGACGACGATCCCAGTGCACGTCGAGTTGTTGCTCATGGGCGGTGTCGGCTTGAGCTGAATCCCGTTGTTGCCTGGATCGTTGCGAAAGCCCGGGGGAAGCATGATGCCGGTTGGATCGTCGGAGAAGCCCTGGCATTGCGGGTCGCAAGGGTTGGTCGCGCAAGGCGTTGCTACGCCGAGTGCGAGCGTGTGTTGGGTTGCCGCCGGAAAATTTGCGATTCGATTTCCAACGCAAGCACCCCAGACGCCGCCCGCCTGGCAGGTGCGATCGCCCATGGAGCACTCTTTGTAGTCGCCGGATTCTCGGATCACTCCGCAGGCGACCACTTGCCCAGGCGTTCCACATGGACAACCGTTATTGGGAGTGATGCAGGCGTTCACATTCGCCACTGCAGGCATCCGGCTCGAGTTTGTCTCTAACTGCGGAAGCTTCTTTCCATTAGAGCTGCACCCCAGAACGGTTAACACACTCAGTACAGCAAGGCGGCGAAAGCTAAACACAACTCACTCCTCCAAAAAGGGTGTGCGGTCGGTGGCACAAATTGCCGACATCGCTCTGCCAACGAAGCAGATTCCATGCCTGAGTTTTTCCGTGGCCCACGTCGTCAGATCGGCCGCTTTGTCGTCCTCTTTAGTGAAGCGAGGAGCAAAGTTTGTCGCTCAGCTCTGAAAGTTTTTCTTATACGGGCGTGTGTGTTGGTGTGAGCCCGAAGTGATGTTCAGTCAGCGCGTGTAGGCGTGCAGCACGAAAAAGAACAGTAATCCGAACGCTAGAACGAGCAGATAGGTAACTGCGGGTTCAGGTTGGATCCGACGGGAAAGCTCCGCGGCGGCATCCTGCACGGCTGGATCTGGGGCTTCCTTCGCCAAGAGCGGCGCGCCCTTACGCACGGTTCGATAATCCCCACGCTCGAACGCGCGCACCAGCTCATCGAGTTTCTCATCGGGGGGAAACGCCAAAAGGAAAACCGGCCGCTCACGGCCCTGGGCATCCAAGACTGATTGATTTTGGTTCGGCTCTTTGACAGCTGGCTCGGGCATCAGAACGAAAGTGAACCACTTTCCTCAGGCTTGAGCCAAGCTGATTCGCTCTTTGAGCGTCAGGAGCTTGAGTATCTTAAGAACCGCCCGCCGGTTGCGCACGCTGCGTTTTTCCCAAGTCCGCGGGCGTTTAGAGTGCTGCCCTCGCTGCCAGTCGTACACCACGCAGCTGCCATCCGCCAAAGTCGAACACAAGGTAGTAAGCATGCTTACTACCTTTAAGAAACGAAAAGGGCAGCTTCCTGGCATGCCTGCTGTGCGGACCGTCCACTGCATTTGCCTTTGTGTCGGAGAGGAGCAGGGCAGGCGGAGGCTGACGTTAGAATTGAAAATAGACGAAAGGAACTGATTCACTCGTGGCGAGCTGCTTAATCACCAGCGCAAACAGCAGAAGCACCAAGGCTTGGCCGAGAGCTGGTAAGCGAATGAATCGGGTCTGAAGCTGTTGGAAGCGCAGCTTGGGCACGTAGTGGCTCGCGAGCCCGACGCCGAGCACCAGGAGGAGCTCCCCGGGCAAATTCGCATGATCCCAGGTGAAGCTTGCAAGTCGTTCGAGGATCAAGCGCGCTTGGGCAAACGAGTTCGCCCGGAAAAATACCCATCCGAGGCAAACCAGATGAAAGGTGAGGATCACCTTCAGCACGTGGCTCACCGAGAGTCTCGGAGCTGGCGATTCGGAGGGTGCGCCCGCGGTCTTTCCGCCGAAAGCTCGCGTGACGGCGAGTGCAGCTCCGTGGAGCCCACCCCAAACCACAAACGTGAGGCTCGCCCCGTGCCATAGACCCCCGAGCAGCATCGTGAGCATAAGATTCACATAAGTGCGGAACGAACCTTTACGGTTTCCACCTAGAGGAATGTACAAATAATCGCGCAACCAAGTGGAGAGTGAAATGTGCCAGCGCCGCCAAAAATCGACAATATTATGCGCTTGATACGGCGAATCAAAATTGATCGGAAAGCGCACGCCCAAGAGCAGCGCCGAACCGGTAGCGATATCGGTATAGCCCGAGAAATCGCAATAGATTTGAACGGCGTACGCCACAACTGCAGCATAACATTCCACGCTCGAAAATAAGAGCGGCGCGCCGAACACACGATCTATCAGGTTAACGGCTAAGTAATCTCCAACCGCCATTTTCTTGGCGAGCCCTTTGGCAATCAGGAACAGCCCTTCGCTGCCTGCTTCGGCGCTGAAACGCCCGCGCTCGGCCAGCTGGGGCAACAGATCGCGGGGGCGCACGATGGGGCCGGCGACCAGGTGCGGAAAGAACGCCACGAAGGTGAGGTACTCAAAGTAGCTTTTGTGAGGCTCGAGTTCTTTTCTATAGATGTCGATCACATAGCTCATCGACTCAAACGTAAAGAAGCTGATGCCGATCGGCAGCGCAATACGGAGCGCGAGATCGGGCGGAGCAAGGCCTAACGCGCCGGCCGCGCTTCTCGCGATCTCGACCCCAAAGTTGAAGTACTTAAAGATCCCTAGCACGCCCAAATTGAGCACCACTGTTCCGCCCAACAGCAGCTTTCGGGAGCGATCGGACTCGGCATGCCCGATCGCGCGCCCGAGCAACCAATCAATGCTCGAGGAACCCCAAATGAGTGGCAGAAAGCGCCAATCC
>JBBRRP010000043.1:0-45361 GCA_038246305.1 Polyangiales bacterium
CCCGATCATCCAAGACCCAACGCCTGTTGGCCCAATTTCTGGCGCCTTAACCCCGCGCAGAATCTGGGCTCCGTTAGCGCGGATAAATAAGCTTAGGCGCTCTTCCGCTCAACTAGCCGCGGGTTTTGATGCCCACCGACACCTAGCGTCACAAGGTGACGTCCCGGTGGACGTAACACCGCTCGAGTCGCCGCCCCCAGAGCTTGCGCCCACGACGAACCAAGCTGGGGCCACGTCGTCGAGCGATGCGGCGCAACCAAAGGCCGCGCGTCCCGAGGTTCAAAGCGAAGCCGTGGGCTCCGAGCCGGCGTTGGATTTCAATCACCCTTCGATGGACTATGGCGAACCAATATTGCTCCTCGACGGGAAGGAGGATTGGCCTGTTTTTGGGGCTCCACAGGCCCTCGCCAGCGGCTCATCCCAGAGCGTCGACATGCCCAAGGGGATGCTACAGGGCCAGCTCTGCTTCATTCCGAAGGGCACCAGATCGCTGGATGCCGCGGAGTCGTGCCACCCCGTCGGTACACTCTACACGCGCAGTCTATACGTACCGCGAAGGGATTTTCTCAAAGGCTTCCCGGGGATTTCGGCTCGCTACGAATGGTTCGCTATCGACTATCGAGGCACGTTCACGGTGCGCACGCCAGGCACCGTCATCCCACCCGGGGGCTCTGAACGCGTGTGGACTGCAGAGCTCTGAAGAAAGCTCTCAAGTCACAAGCGGCCCGCCAGCGGCCTCTCTCAGTCGTCCTTCTTTTCGTCTCCGTCGAGCACCCCATTCAGATTGTGGTCAAGCCCAATGCGCCTTCCGTTTCCAGCGGGCACTGCGGTGAAGGTCAGCGCGTCGCCATCGTCAAGGTCGCGTATCTCGCTGGGTAAAAGCGCATGGGCATGGGTCCTGTTCGGGATGAATCGACCGCTCGCCACGTCAAATAGGAAACTGACGTTCTTCCGACGCACGACGCCTTGAACCACCAGATCGCATTCACCCGCCAAGGCCCGCGCTTCAAGCAGAGCGACCCGAGCAAGGACATCGTCGCCACCGCTCGAAGTTAAAGTGGCCTGCTGTCCGACGATGGGCGCAAGATTTGAGTCAAAGGCGAACATAAACGCTTCCATCTGCCGTCGCAGACGGATGTTAGCCAGCAGCTCCTGTTGCGCCTGGGCGGGATTGGTGGGGTCCGTGATGACGGGAAAGCCGCCGGGATTTGGAGGCAATGTGGCCGTTGCACCGCGCTTGGCAAATACCGTGCCGCCGTGGAACCGGAATACGGTGTCCACGCTGCCGTCGTGCAGGAAGCCGAAGCCTCGGACCTGATCACCTTTGAAGGACGTGTCGTTGTACGGGGCGGGGAGAAAACTGGCCAGGCCACTCGTGTCGCTGGGGTTGAATGTGCCATCCATCCCGAACATTCCTACCTTTTGATACAAATTTCGCAGGTGCGCGACCTTAAAAAACTGGGGCTCTGCTTCAAACGAATAACGCCCATCGCTTCCGAAGAAGCCGGGCTTCGCCACGCCAAACTCCGCGTTGCCCTTGGGATCCAAGGTGTGGCAGCCGTTGCAGTTATGGAACGTATCTGAAGGGATTTCGTGGCCATCCGGGGTGCTGTTGAAATAGAAATTTCTTCCCGCGAGCTGATCTGGCGTTAAGGAATTGTCGAGGTTGCGGATCGGATTCGGGGGATAGGTGACCTGCAGTATGAAGTCGGTGAAGGCCTTCATATCCTGGTCGGGCAGCGGTGCACTTCGCCCAAGCAAACCTTCGAACGCAACGTTGAACTTTTCGAAGGCTGCCTCTTCGTTGAAGGTGCCTGTGTCGGGTTGGGCACTCGGCAAGACGTTAAGTCGCGTGGAGTCCGTGCCTCCGGTCCTATCGCCGCGCCAGTGCATAGGACCGTGATTGGCCATCCCGCGCAGACTCTGGGTGGTCATCGGGCCTTTGAGTGGATGCTGGATCAGCGGCTGATTGTTGGTGAGGCGGGCGATGATCGCCGGATCGACAGTGAACGGGCCCGGAATCGGCGTCGCAATATCATCGGGATCTCCGAGGTCCCATGCCAAGCTGTCGAAGTCACCGAAGACGTGGCAGCTGGAGCAGGCTGAATCGCCATGGCTGGAAGTTGTGGCGGCGTCGTAAAGGAAACGGCGACCTTTGGTGATGCTCGCTGGCTCCGGGTTGAACATGCGCACATGACCCACCTCGCGTTTTTCTCCGACGTCCACGATTGAAATCGCATTGTCGAAGCGGGTGAGGACATACAGGGTGTTTTCGCGCGCGTTGAGCACAAGTCCGGTTGGCCCCCCGCCGGTCACTTGGATTTGGTTCGCTCGCGAAGGGACGAACGAATCGTTCTCAAGCTTCGCGGTAGCGAACACTCCGACCTTGCTCGATCCTAACGCCGCAACGAACAGCGTGGCGCCGTCGGGAGTGACCGCCATTCCTGTGGGGAAAGCCAGGCTCTTGGCGGCCTCAGCCGGCGTGCCCTCCCGTGAAAAATCAATATGTTTATTCAAATGGCGGGGGCTCACCTCGCCGGATCGCGGATCAATGGTGGTGATCCGGCTCTCCGCGAAGTGCCCACGCACCGATCCCGCCGGCGCGCCCTGCGTGGGACCGAAGGCGTTATGTCCTTCGAACCGCACATCGTTGCGAGCGTCGGTGTTGGCCACATAAATCTTCCCGTTCACCGGGTTCACGACCATGTTGAAAAGCACCGTTCCCACGCCTGCGTAAACTCCGCTCGATTTTGCCACCGGAGGATTGGCGCCGGCGTCGATCGTGAATACGTCCTGATCGGGCAGGCTTAACTTCACGTGGTCGTCCCAGCGACGGCCGGTGTTGTCGAGCCAATGGAGCTGGCCATCCACCACATCCGTTCGGTATTTAACCACCAAGCCAGTCGGGGGCTGAGGCACGCCTTGCGCGTTGGTGTGGGGTGGGGGAACGAAGCCATTGGGGGTGATCAGGCGTTCGCTCACGGACGTGGTTCGGTTCCCTGACTGGAACGCGGCGGCATAAACCGTCAGCCCGTCGGGGGTGACCGCGAGAGCGCGCGGTGTATCGGCGAACAACGTCAGAACTGTCAGCGGCGTACCGCTCACCGATTCACCGGGCCGATCGGCATCGAAGGCCCAGACATCCGCTCGACCGATTCCAGGAGTCGTGAGTTGAGGATCCCGTCCCGAATTTTGCCCGCGATGTGCCGTGGTAATGAAAGCCCGCGACTTACCAGGCCCTGCGAAAACAATATCCCGGGGCTCGTCCCCCACCAGCAGGGTCCGGACCACATGCGCCCGCTCGGGCCGGCGGACGTCAACAATACTGATGCTGTCTGAAAGGTGATTTACCACCCAAATCTCACCCGGCCGGTGCTCGGCGATCGCCACAGGTTCCAAGCCAACCGGTACCGAACCGACAGGCGAGAGTTCACGATCTTCGACCCGGAAGATCTCAACTCGATTGTCGGGAGTGTTGGTGGCGTAAAGGAACCGACCGTCAGCCGCTAACACGAGAGGGCGGACTTGACCGCTCTCGAATGCGGTAAAAGCCTTTTCTGGGGTACCCGATGGCGCCACCTTCAACTCAGAAGACATCCCCTCCCCTTCGGACACGTCGCCTTCTTTCAACTCACTGGAACACGCTGCGGCGAAGGCAGAGAGTGCAACGACCAACCACCGGTTTCGTGTCGCTTGTGCTGTGGGTCCATTGGCTCGCATGCATGTCTCCTTAACGGGGTGTAGGCGGGCCTTCTATAGCGTTAGGTCCGAGAAGTCGAGCGCCTGACTGCCAAGACCAGGCAAAGCCAAGAGCAGGCCATCTAGCCGACGGGGCTTGGACCCCTCTTAAGCGGGAGAGCGAAGCTGACTACAAACCTCAGCGACCCAATTGAAACCTGCGGCGGCGTGGGAAGCGTCGAGATCTCGGCCCTACGCCGAACTCAGGCTCGAGTCAGCGGTCCACGACCTAGAGAACGTGCGCCGCTCATCGACGTGCATGCCTGGCCTGAGCTTAGAGCGAGTAGCCGTTCGTGCCGTGGCGAATCAGAAGGGTGCGGCAATTTTGCTGGCGAAAGGCGGAACTTCCATAGCGCGCCCGAGAAGCGCGCCAGCGCAAACCCAGCGAGCCTATCCCCCTGGGCGCCTAGGGCCTAAGCATGAGCAGGGGCAGCGCGAGTCCAGGCATTCCGAATCATTGCTTGAACTCCTTCAGTTACCTCCGCAACATCCAGCTGTTCTTCGCGGAGCTCCTCGACCGTGATTTTTGGGAGAATTCCGTCGAAATGCATGACCATCCGGGCGCTATCTTCATAGCCCGACTGCGCCACACTCGACGTTTCCATGTCCCCGAGCCCCGTCGCCGTTGTGTAGAGAAGCAGGTACGCGGTGCCTAGGCCGCTGAAGAATGTTGCGTCGTCACGCAGTGATTTAACGGTCTCCGAGGGCCTCACCGCATTAATCAGACCCGCAGCTACCCCTGCTATGGCGGAAACCGCATCTTTGACCGGAGCCGTTGCACTGCCGCCCAACGATTCCAGCCTATTTTCTAGCACGGATTTCTGCTTCTCCAGCACGCGTTTGCCCTCGGCCACGGCGGGTTGCGCGTCGCGATGGCTCACGTTTTTCAAGTTTTCAACCTGACGCTCGAGAGCGCCGAGGCCATGCGTGACTAACGCGTGGACGTCGCCAACGTACGTGATGAGGGTTTCATTTTTTGTTGCAGTCATGGTTCAAGATCCCTTTCAGTGTTGACATGCCGGCTGCAAAATGTGGACCACCTGCGTCACGCAATCCCGCGCGGCAAGGGGGGGCCGCGAGTGGATCCAACTTCGAAAAATAGAGTCGCGATGGGGTTGTGGAGTGCTCGCTGGGACCTAAAGGCACCCGAGTGGCCACATTGGGGCGCAAGTTGCGGGCCTCGCAACCTAAGAACGCCGCGTTTGCGGGGCGAATCGCATTTCACCAACTCGACGGGCTGAGACCGAGCCACCGAGCTATGGGTGCGGGGAGGATTCCCACGTTCGTTCCTAGCCAAGACGAACGTGGGCAGCGTTCGCTGGCGCCAAGACTTCATAGCCACGTTTCTGGAGCGCGACCTGCCCCAACTAGGCGTGCGTGTGCCGGGAACCACTCTGCGACGATTCTGGTCAATGTTGGCGCACGTCCATGCGCAGGTCTTGAACTGGTCCGAGCTAGGGCGTTCGATGCCTGTGACGGACATGACCGTTCGGCACTATGTGGACCTGCTCGCCAGCACGCGCGAAACACATATCTCTCACTGCGGCGCTGTCGCGAGCAGTAGAGGAGTACCGCCGCGTGACCTTCCTTGAAGCTCTGACGAGCGACTTCGCCGTGCTGAGAGCCGATACGGCCGTCAGGGAAGGGACACGAGCAAGCTGGCGTGCGACCCGCGCTCATCCTCAGTGTCGACAGTGTCGACACCTTCAACGCGAATGCTGCGAAACTCGTGACCGTTCTCCCGATAACGTCCTCGTACGCATGCTCCTTGGTCTTTGATGGCCACCCTGGGCCGTACAGCACACCCCACCTGTGCTAGGCTGCCGCCGCATGGGAGCACTCGTTCTCGCCGACTACGACGGCATCCCCCACCACGATCACCGAGTCCAGCTGCACGATGTGCCATGGGAGGACTATGAGCGTTTGTTGGAGATCGATCTGCGCGAGCTTGAGAGCTTCATCGACTACCCCACCACAAGCCGCGCCATGCGTGAGTACCGGGACGCAATTCGAGGCTGAATCCGCCCGGCGCGCTCTCGCTGACTTGGTCTTGGGATTGGGCTCAAGCGCCGTTTTGGCGGCGTTGGAACGCGGGGATGTCCCATTCGTGGTCGACGGTTGCGGGGAAGACCACGCGCTTTACGGGGACTGAACTCTCGCGAGCTTGGGCGGGTTGGGTGAGCGGTTGGGCTGAAGGCGGACGACGCGGGTAGCCGGAGACGCCTTCACGCGGCAATTCGGGGCGACCGATGGAGCGACTTGCAGCGATTTCGCGGAGCGCGTTGCGCTCGGCGGTGGGCATCGTGTCCCGGAGTACGGCGACGGGCTCGGCGCGATGTTCCTGGTCAAAACCGGTGGCGATGACGGTGACTTTCAGGGCATCGCCCATCGACTCGTGGATGCTGGCCCCAAAGATGATGTTGGCGTCTTCATGCGCTTGTTCTTGAATCAACGACGCAGCTTCCTGGATTTCGCGCATCTTCATGTCCGGGCCGCCAACGATGTTGATCAGGACACCCATGGCGCCGTGCACTGAGATGTTATCCAGTAGGGGCGACTGGATAGCTTGTTCAGCTGCCAAGCGTGCTCGGCCTTCGCCTTTGGCGCAACCTGAGCCCATGAGTGCACGGCCCATGTTGGCCATGACGGTGCGCACATCAGCAAAATCGACGTTCACGATGCCATCTTGGGTGATCAGATCGCTGATGCCACGGACGGCTTGATAGAGCACTTCGTCGGCCTTTCTAAAGGCTTCCATGAAGGTGAGTTCGTCGTCGCCGAGAGCGAGCAGCTTGTCGTTCGGGATGGTGATCAGTGTGTCGACGTGTTCGGCCAGCGCAGCGAGACCGAGCTCAGCCCGTCGATTGCGTTGACGGCCCTCAAAAGCGAACGGCTTGGTGACGACACCCACGGTGAGAGCGCCTGATTCGCGAGCGATCTGGGCAATGATCGGAGCGGCACCGGTGCCCGTGCCGCCACCCATGCCGGCGGTGACGAACACCATGTCGGCGCCTTCAATCATTTCCTTCAGCCGGGCAACGTCTTCAAGCGCGGCTTTGCGACCGCGCTCAGGATCCGCGCCCGCGCCGAGACCGCGCGTGACATTGGAACCAATCGAGAGGCGCTCAGCCGCCGAGTTGGAGTTCAACGCTTGAGCATCTGTGTTGACGCTGAGGAATTCGACCCCGTCGAGGCCGAAGTGAATCATCGTGTTGATGGCGTTGCCGCCAGAACCGCCGACTCCAATCACCTTGATGCGTGCTTGGTATTGTTGCGATTCCTCGGCGAATTCGATTGAAAAACTCATAATGTGCCTCTCCCGATCAGTTCTTTCGGAAAACTCTGAAGGGCTGCCTTCCCTCAGAATTTATCATCTTGGTTGCTCTTATCTCTGCTCTGTTATCTTCGTTGGTGCTGCCCGTGCTTAGAAAGCCTCTCGGAGCCAGCTCCAAAGTCCATTCCCCTGCCCTGAGGCCACCCGAGCTGCGGTCGGCGCTACGTGCGGTTGCTGCTCGCCGCGCGCCTGTGCATCTCGCAACTGTTGCGCCCCGTAACGGACGAGGCCAACGCCCGTGGCATACTGCGGGCCGTGCACCAGCTGCACGATGCCCTTGATACCAATGGGGAACCCGAGGCGCACCGGCATGCCGAGGATCTCCTCGGCGCATTCAACCATTCCCTCCATCAGGGTAGCGCCACCGGTGAGAACGCAGCCTGAGCTGATCTGCTCGAGCAGCCCTGTTTCTTCCATCCGACGCCGCGCTTCGCTGAAGATCTCCTCGACGCGGGGCTCGATGATGTCGCTCAAGAGGCGTCGGGCAGCGCGGTGCGGACCGTGCCCGCCGACACCCGGCACTTCGATTTCTTCGTCGTCGGCGATCATACGACCGAGCGCACAGCCATGATTGCGCTTGAGCCGTTCCGCTTCTGCCATCGGTGTGCGCAGGCCCGCGGCCACATCGCCCGTGATGTTGTTGCCGCCTGCTGGGATCACACTCGTGTGGGCGATGCCACCATCCGCGTACAGCAACAAATCGGTGGTGCCACCGCCGATATCGATCACGGCGACGCCAATCTCTTTTTCATCTTCGATCAACACAGCGTTCCCGCTGGCCAGAGGCTCCAGCACCACATCCGCCACTCGAAGCCCAGCCCGCTCAACACAGCGAATGACGTTCTGGACACATGAAGTAGCTGCCGTCACAAGATTCACTCGAACTTGAAGCCGTACGCCGCTCATGCCGATCGGATCGCGAATGCCGTCCTGATTGTCCACCAAATACTCGCGCGGCAACGCGTGGAGGATCATGCGATCGGCATCCACCGGAATGGCACGCGCACCCTCAAGCACACGTTCAAGATCTGCCTGAGTGACTTCCCGCCCCGAGATCGCGCAAACGCCGTCGGATGACTGGCTCCGAATGTGGCTGCCCGCGATCCCGGCGTAGACCGTGTCAATCTCGACTCCGGCCATCGTCTGAGCAGCTTCGACGGCTTCACGGATGGACCGCACCGTCCATTCGATGTTGCTGACCACGCCCTTACGCAGGCCTCGGCAAGGCACATTACCGACACCCAAGATCGTGATGCCGTCTGAATCCACTTCACCTACAACCGCGGTCACCTTGGTGGTTCCGAGGTCGAGGCCGACGACAATCTGGGGGCTGCTCTGGTAGGTCATCTGGTTTAAGTCACTCCTGATACCTGCTCGCAGACTGCAATTAGCGTTCGCTAGTTCGATCAGGCTCGTTTGACGCTGCCACGCAGGATCGATGAGGGCCAAATTTTCACAGGACTTTCGAGGAAAAACTCACTTCATCCTCACGACCACACGTTCGGTGTGCGCTTCGTTGTCAAGAAATAGGATACCGGGTGTACGATTCTGACTTCTGAGCTGGCCTGTCACGCGCTCAGCCATCAGCAACTTGCGTCGGAACGAGCCGCTCCCGAGCTCAAGCGTGATACCCGCGTCGCCGACAGTGAGCCTCACCTTGCCCGACGGATCGAGGTGTACCTCTTGGGCCGGATGGATCTTGCTCATTTGCAAGCGTTCGTACTGGCGTAGGATCTCCACGCCCGTTGCGAGCCGGGCCATGGCGCTCGGCCGATCTTTGGCCACGTCTTCGGCGCTCACCCCTGAAATCAGCGGCAAATCGCTCGGATCCTCGGGCTTCAGCGGCTTGAACGGCACCCCCTCCCGAGTCACGAGGAAGGCCGAATCTGAAAGATAAGCGATCGCCGAAGCTTCATTCTCTTCGATCTCGATAAGGAGCGTGCTCGGCAGCTTTCGTGTGAGACGCACCCGACGGATCCATGGGTCCGCCGCAATCTTGCTCTCGCTGGCGTCGAGATCCAAGCCGAGTAGGTTCTGCCCGATCGACATGCCACCCAGCTCCGCCAACTTCGGAGCCGTCGAGCGTCGAGCACCCACCAACTCAAAGCGCTGGAGCGCAAAGCGAGGCGTGGTGAGCGCGTAGCGGTACGCGCCCCAAGCTACGGCCCCCGCCGCTCCCACTACCAATACCAAACCTGCCAAAATTTTGGCCAATAACCAAGCGGGATGCAGGGCTTTCTCAGTATCGGTCCCGCTCCGAGTTCGACCCGGCTTCGGCGTTTCGCCGTCGACGAAGCCCTGCTCTGCGGGAGCCTCCACGCTGTGCCCGTGCGCGAAGCGTGTCTTCACTTGGGCTCCGACGTGGCTGCGCGCGCCGTCAGCTGGGCGGCAACAGACTCCAGGATTTTGTTGATATCCCCAGCGCCAAGCGCGATCACCACATCGCCCGGCCGTGCCTGCGCGGCAATCGCGGCGGCAAGCTGGCCACGATCGGGGGCATACCGAGCGCGCTGATGACCGTGTTCGGTCACACCGTGGACGAGCGTTTCTGAAGTGATACCAGGGATCGGCTTCTCACCTGCGGGGTAGATGTCCGTCAGCCAGAGCAGATCTGCCTGGTTGAACGCGCGGGTGAAGTCTTCAAACAGGAGCTGTGTGCGGGTGAAGCGATGTGGCTGAAATGCCACCAAGACCCGACCATTGTAGGCATTGCGCGCAGCTGCCAACGTGGCCCGCACCTCCGCGGGATGATGTCCGTAATCATCGATCAGCGTGACGCCCTCCACCTTGCCAACCACGGTAAAGCGTCGGGCCACTCCGTGGAACGTCGCCAACGCGTGCCGCACCACGTCAAACGGTACCTCGAGTTCATCGGCCACGGCAATCGCGGCCAGAGTATTGAGCACGTTGTGCTCGCCGGGCATGCGAACCGCGAATTCTCCGAGTTCCTCATCTCTGCGGTGCGCGGTGAAGGCTGTCACGGTGCCTTCGAAACGGATATTTTTTGCCCAATAGTGGGCCTGCGGCGAAAGCCCATACGTGACGTGTCGACGACGGATCCGAGGCAGGATTTCTTGGACGGCTGGGTGATCCAGGCAGAGCACAGCGAGGCCGTAGAACGGAACTTTTTCAATGAATTCGACGAACGCGTCCTTCAACACCGAGTAAGTCCCGTAAAAGTCTAAATGCTCGGGATCGATGTTGGTAACGACTGCAATCGTGGGTGCCAACCGTAGAAACGAACCATCGCTCTCGTCTGCTTCTGCAACGAGCAAGTCGCCCGCACCCAGCCTGGCGTTGCTGCCCAACGAAGCCATGCGCCCCCCCACCACCACGGTGGGATCGAGACCTGCTTCGCGCAAGACCGTTGCAACGAGCGAAGTGGTCGTTGTCTTTCCGTGCGAGCCGGCGACCGCAATGCCGTACTTCACCCGCATCAGCTCGGCTAGCATCTCGGCCCGCGTGATGACGGGGATGCCGAGTTCGTGAGCTTCCACCAACTCCGGGTTCTCGGCGGTGATAGCGCTCGAATAAACCACCACATCCGAGCCACGAACGTTGGCCGAGCTGTGCCCGATATCAATCCGAACGCCTAACCGTCGGAGCCCACGTGCGTTCTCTC
The DNA here is from genome assembly GCA_038246305.1 of Polyangiales bacterium. Taxonomy (GTDB): domain Bacteria; phylum Myxococcota_A; class Polyangia; order Polyangiales; family Polyangiaceae; genus JBBRRP01. Next base: position 10,695 of record JBBRRP010000043.1, read on the forward strand.
CTTCGCGCAGATCCGAGCCCGACACGTCAAATTCGAGAGTGCGCAAAATCTCCGCCAGCCCACTCATGCCAATCCCGCCCACTCCGACGAAATGGACATGTCTGACGCGGCCACGAAACATTAGCGAACCTCCGAGAATCTGAAGACGGGCCTGTCGTTGTCGCGCTCTCTCGGCAGATTTGGCAAGTTTTCCGGGGCGTACGGGGCTTCACCGGCGGGAATGCCGGCGAGTGAGAGCAGATCTGCTGCAATTTCGTGGGCCGCATGGGGGCGTCCTAACTCGGCAGCGCTCTCGGCCATTTGTGCCAAGCGAGCTGGATTTCGAAGCAAATCGACCACCAACGCGCCGATAACATCCGCAGTGGCGTCCGCGTTCAGCAGGGTGACTGCCGCTCCCGCGAGCGAAAGTGCCTCTGCGTTGTAGCGCTGATGATCGCCAGCCGCGAAGGGAAAAGGCACTAGCAGGCTGGGCCTCCCGACGGCGCAGATCTCACTCACGGCGCTCGCCCCCGAACGACTGATCACAAGCTGCGCCCAACCCAAAGCCCCCGCCATATCGTCGAGGAACGGCAGCACTTGAACGCGCCCGCTCATTCCTAGTGCAGCGTAGCTCCGCTCAACCTCCGAAACTGAATCTCGCCCGCACTGATGCCGCACTTCCACCTCTCCAGCCACACGGGCTAACGCCTGTGGCACGACTTCATTCAGTGTACGCGCACCCTGGCTCCCACCAAGCACCAGCACGCGCAAACCAGCGGTGCCGATAGACCTCTCAAATTCTGCGCGCTGAAAACCACTTCGGATAGGCACGCCCAATCGCAACACGCGCGGCGCGGAAAAATGCCTCTCACAACGCTCAAATGCCGTGTAGGCTCGCTTCACAAAAGGCGCCATCAAACGATTCGCAAGGCCAGCGACGCTATTCGGCTCTAGCAGGGCAACGGGGATGCCGAGCGTTCTCGCTGCCAATGAAATCGGCCCAGCCGCATAGCCACCCGCTGAAAATACAATGCTCGGTTGTTCGATGAGAAGCAGTGCTCGCGCTTCTCGGACTGCCGCTGCCGCTCGCCAAAGCCCTCTGGCCGCCCCAGCCACGCCCCCACCCCGCAACGGCAGGACCTGCATAAACCGAATTGAATATCCGCGCTCAGGAATGAGCTTGGCTTCGAGTCCGCGTTCGGTGCCGACGAATAACACTTCCACGTGCCTCAGCTGAAGCACCGCTTCCGCCACCGCGATCATCGGGAAAACATGCCCGCCGGTTCCGCCACCCGCGAACAGGATCTTGCCCCGCATCGGCTGCAAGTTTCGCTTCACGATGCGAGCGCCTTTCGACGCGACCCGGCGCTGGCATTGGCATAGCCAACACCTGAAGCTACCAAGACGCTCGCTTCCGGATCAGGCCCGAAAGGTGCCTCCACGCGACGATTCGCCGGGCCTCTGACGCGTGAAATATTCAACAGCACTCCCGCGGCGAACGCGTTGACGAGCAGTGAAGAACCGCCGTAACTCACGAACGGCAGCGTGAGGCCCTTGGTTGGAAATATTGCCATCGCCACCGCCAGGTTCACGAGCGCTTGGACACCAAATAGGACCGAGATCCCAAAGGCCACATACGAACCGTAGTCGTCGTCAGCTAAGAGCGCGACCCGCACGCCACGCGCGACGATCACCAAATAAACCAAACACAGCCCCAGGATGCCAATGAAGCCCAGCTCTTCTCCGATGATCGCCGAAATAAAATCTGTGTGCGCTTCCGGCAGATAGAGCGCCTGAAACCCCTTACCTAGCCCGACTCCGGACAACTGCCCCGAACCAAAACTCATCACCGACTGAAACGGTTGATAGGCGAGATCCTGCCGATGCTCATTCATGTTGAACCACGCCAGCATGCGTTCCCAGCGATAGGAGGTGAAGCGAACCGCCCAAACCGCAAACACTCCACCCAACATAGCGGCACCCAACAGGTAGCCCAATCTCACACCCGCTACGAACAGCAGCGTGAAGGTCAAAAACAGCAGCACCGATGCGCCGCCAAAATCAGGCTGCTTCAAACATAGGAGCATCAGCGCACCCGCCATCAAAAGGTGCGGCAGCATCCCGATCGAAAACGATTTCACCTGCTCACGCTTCTTTTCAAGTGAGTACGCCAGCCAAAAAATCAGCGCCAATTTCGCGATTTCAGAAGGCTGAATGTGCACGGGCCCCACGGCCAGCCAACGCGCGGCGCCTCCGCCCGAGTGCCCGAAGCCTATCACGCTCATGACCATGAGCAGGGTGACCACGGCCAGGATCGGATAAGTGAATGGCTTGATGCGATGATAATCAATGCGCGCAGTCCCCAGCATGAGCGTCAACGCCACTAGTGCGTACGCACCCTGCCTCTTCAAGAAATACTGTGGGTCGCGATAAACTGCCGTCGCTTCGATCGTGCTGGCACTGAACACCATCACCACGCCGAAGCCCAGAAGCGCAATCACCACCGCGGCTAACACCGCATCTACTGGACCCACAGAACCCGTACGCCGTACCCATCGACCTAAGTTCATGCCTGTTTCCCTTCTCGCAACGCAAAAATAGCATCCTGAAAGCGATCCCCGCGATCGGCGTAGCTTTTGAACATGTCAAAGCTAGAGCACGCAGGGCTCAGAAGGACCGCGTCACCCCTCTCTGCAACTTCGGTTGCAAGGCTCACGGCTTCCTGAATGGACGCCGCTTCCAAGACGGGGACGACCGAGCCGATAGCTTGCTTCAAGGCTTCTTTGGCCTCACCGATGAGGATTGCTGCTCGGCCCTTTTCCTTGAGCGCTCGCACGAGTGGCGCATATGAGCCCAGCTTGTCGCGTCCGCCGGCTATCAACACGGAACGCTCCTCTTCCATTCCGGAGAGCGCTGTCACCGCTGCCCCGACATTCGTGGCTTTCGAATCATCGTAATAGCGGACGCCCCTGAATTCGGTCACAAAAAACATGCGGTGTGCTAGCGGCGTGAATGCCGAGAGCCCGTCAGCGATCGCCTGGGCAGACACACCTAGCGCGCGCGCTGCGGCGATCGCGGCAGCCGCATTCAAGAGGTTCGGAGCGCCAAACAAGCTGCTCTTCTCAAGGCTGAATGATACGCCTGTTCGTGTTTCGACGATCGCGCGACCGCGAACCGCGTAATCGGCGTTGAAACCAAACGTAACAACTCGGCCACGCCCCCGATTGGCCTGTTCGAGGCAGAGCTTGTCAGCTACCGGTATGATGGCGACGTCTTCAGCGCTCTGATTCAGGAAGACGTTTCCTTTGGCATGGGCATAGGCTTCAAAGGACGCATAGCGATCGAGGTGATCGTCGGTGATGTTGAGCAGGATACTCACGCGCGGCTTCAGCTGCGGAACCCTTTCAGCTTGAAAACTCGACACTTCAAGCACCACGTAATCCCAAGCGCCGTTGGTCAACTCGCTGGCGGGTGTGCCAAGATTTCCGCCAAGGAAAACACTCTGGGCGAAGGCCCGCAGCAAGTCTGCCAGCAACGTCACAGTGGTACTCTTCCCGTTCGTACCTCCCACCACCAAGATCGGCGCCGTTGCAAAACGCGTTGCCAGCTCCAACTCCCCAATTACCTCAACCCCCGCGCGCTCCGCCGCCTGGAGCGCTTGAAATTCAGGCACTCCAGGCGACACCACCACGAGATCCGCCGTCAGAAAATCCACGCCTTCGTGCCCACCCAGCACGAGCGGAATGCCGAGGTCGAAAACTTCGGGGAGCAGCTTATCTCGAACAGCACGGTCAGTGCCCAGAACCTGAGCACCGTGAGCCACGCACACCTTTGCCGCGGCCAGACCGCTCCTGCCTAAACCGACGACGATGACTTTCTTTCCGAAGAGCTCCATCACCGCACCTTCAGGGATGAAAGAGCCACCAACGCGAGGAGAATGCTGATGATCCAAAATCGAACAATGATACGCGGTTCAGGCCAACCCTTCTTTTCAAAGTGATGGTGGATCGGCGCCATCAGAAACACCCGCTTTTTGAACAATTTGAAGGAGGCCACCTGGGTGATCACGCTCACAGCTTCGACGAAAAATACCCCGCCGAGGAGTACGCTCAGCAGTTCATTCTTCGTGAGCACGGCCATCATTCCAAGCCCACCTCCGAGCGCGAGCGAACCCACATCGCCCATGAAGACCTGTGCCGGATACGTGTTGTACCAGAGAAAGCCGATACCTGCCCCCACCACTGCAGCGCCATAGATAGCCAACTCGCCCATCTCGGGAATGCCGGCGATGTCCAAATAGCTGGCGATCGGTCGACCGAAGAGCACGCTGCCGGCGAGGTACGCCCAGATGCTGTACGTGACCGCACTGATCATGACGGGGCCAATTGCGAGCCCATCTAAGCCATCGGTGAGATTCACGGCATTGCTAGTGCCCACAACGACGAACAGTGCAAACGCGATGTAAACGCCGAGCGGAAGGGCAACGGGGTGTTTGGAGAATGCCAAGAATGGGATCGATAATCGGTCACGAATTTCCATCCATGCGGGTGGCAAGTCCGTCGTGTTCATGAAGAGAAAGGTGATTGCGAAGCCTGCGATCAAGAACTGCCCGATCAACTTGTATCGGCCAGCCAAGCCTTTGGAACTCTTAGCCTCGAGTTTCAGGCGATCATCGAGGTAACCAATCGCACCGTAACCTGCAGTGACAGCCGTGGTTGCGATCACAAACGAGTTATGGATATCTGCCCATAGGGCTGTCGGGACTAGCACCGAAACCAAGATCAGTGCGCCACCCATGGTCGGGGTTCCACGCTTGGCGAAGTGCGATTCTGGGCCTTCTTCTCGGATGATCTGGCTGATTTGTTTGCCGCGCAATTTCTTGATGAACCAAGGCGTGACGAGAAAGCTCATCAGCATCGCTGTGATCGTCGCCATGATGGCGCGGAATGAGGTGTAGCGGAGCACGTTGAGTGCATTCACCAGATCGTGATAGGGATAAAGCAGGTGGTAGATCACTCGGTGCGCCCTTTTTCTTGAATGAGCCCGTCAACAACCCGCTCCGCGTGCACGCCGCGCGAGGCCTTGACCAAGATCACGTCTCCGGGCTGCAACTCTTGCTTGAGTAGCCTGAGGGCTTCCGAAGCGGTCTCGGCGAAGTCCGACTTGAATGCGCGCGTTTGGGTTGCTCCCAAAAATCGCCGCGCTTCACCACCCACCGCCACTAAATATTGAGCGCCGCTCGCGGCTAGACGGAGACCCACTCGATCGTGCTCTCTAGCCGCCAAGGAGCCCAGCTCACGCATTTCTCCCATTACCAAAATAAGCCGAGCGTTTCTCGCTTGTGCCAACTCCTCAGCGCATTCAACTGAACTGAGGACACTTGCGGGGTTCGAATTGTAACTGTCATCGATCAACAGGCTTCCGTCTTGGAGCTCAATGGGGCGCAATCGGCCCTCCTCCCCTACACCAGTTTCGAGGGCTTTTTCCAGCTCATCGGCCGTCAACCGACGCCCCAGCGCCAGTTCCGAAACCGCTAACGCACAAGCGGCCCCCAGCGCACCCGCACGCCCCGGGAGCGATGAACGAAAGCGCAGAGTCTCGCGCTCCAGAGCTGTGGGCAGCGCTCGTTCCACGCCAATCAGGCTCTGCCCGTCTTGCAAAACCTGGCGCTCAACGACTTGATAGTCGGCGCCCGCGACGGTGCCATAGCTTAGCTTCGTTTCTGCCCGAGCGTTCTCTAGCTGACGCAGGACCCGTTCGTCGTCAGCGTTCCCCACGGCACTGCTTTTTGGGCTCAACCCCTGAAAAAGTGCGCCTTCTTCGGCCTCAACCCCCGCCAGATCTCCTAGACCTTCGGTGTGTTCGAGATCGATCAGCGTGAGGACTCCAATGTCGGGCACAGCAATTCGACAAAGCCGACTCACCTCGCCCGGAGCGTTGGTTCCGATCTCAACCACTGCCACTTGGTGCGCACTCGTCAGCGCCAACACCACCATGGGGACTCCGATTTGATTGTTTAGATTTCCCGCCGGAGACCACACGCTGCCCGCCGGCAACGCCTGCGCGAGAACGCGATGGATCGCTGAACGAGTCGTCGTTTTCCCGGCCGAGCCCGCGACGGCTATGATCTTGCCCTTCCAGCGCTCCCGGTGAAACTTCGCAAGCTCCCCAAGCGCCGTCAGCGTGTCCTCCACATAGAACGCACGTTCCAAGCTTTCACCCGACAAAGCGCGCTCAACGAGCACACCCGCCGCCCCAGCTTTCAGTGCCTGTTCGACATACGCGTGGCCATCATAACGTTCACCACGTAGCGCCACGAATAATTTCCCGCGGAGATTTGCTCGACTATCGGTCGTGACGCCGTGAAACTGAGCCATTGCGAGGGCCGCGTCCCCAAAGCTCGCCTGGGTGGCTGTCGCGATTTCTTGCCCCGTTAGAAGCGCTGCGTTTTCGGGGATGACGGAAGCCACTAGCGGTGCCTCCCCTGCTCACGTCGTTGTACCAAGGCTTTCCGTGCCTGCGCTCGGTCATCAAACTCAGACCGCACACTATCCACGATTTGATACGTCTCGTGCCCCTTGCCCGCGACCAGGACCACATCCCCGCTGGCTGCGCCCAAAATCGCTGTGGAAATCGCTTCGGCGCGATCCAGGACGACCGCATACCGGGACGTATCTCCGACAAACGCGGCCTCGATCGCACGAGCAATCGAACTCGGAGCTTCGGAACGGGGGTTGTCGTTGGTGATGAAAGCAAAGTCCGCGGCATCACGCACTCTCTCGCCCATCAGCGGGCGCTTAGTCGCGTCACGATCCCCACCGCACCCAAACACACAAATCAGCCGACCTTCTCCAACCCCACGAGCAGCAGAAAGGGCACGTGCCAGCGCATCGGGAGTGTGAGCGTAATCGACAACCACCGCCACGTCGTCCAACTCAGAGTCGCAACGCTCCATGCGACCGGGCACTTGCGCCACGGTTGCGAGTGCCGCGGCAGCTGCCTGAACATCCAAGCCAAGCCCCTCAACAATGGCGAGAGCCGTCAAACAATTCTCAAGATTGTGTTGACCCGTGAGCGGCGCCATCAACTCTACCCTTCCCGAGGGTAGCTCCACCTTGGCCGTTAATCTTCGCGCGCCTATCTGCCAAGCGCTCGGGAACACATCAGTGCCCGCTTCCAGACCCACCGTGATGACGCGTCCCTTGGCAAGCTTCGCCAAGCGCTGGCCCCAAGGACTCGTGGTGTGAATGACGCTGACTTCGGGAGCACGTTCGGTAAACAGCTGGGATTTGGCTAGAAAGTAAGCTTCTAAGGACCCGTGAAAATCCAAGTGATCTTGGGTGAGATTCGTGAAGACGGCGACGCTGAACTTCAGGCCCAACACTCGATGCAGGGAAAGGGCGTGGCTCGAGACTTCCATCACGAAGTGGCTGGCTCCTCCTGAGAGCGCCTGTTGCTCAAAGCGACAGACGGCGTCCGCTTGCGGCGTGGTGAGGCCCACATCCACCCATGCTCCACCAAAATTGAAGCCTAGTGTCCCGAGGCTTGCAGCGGTGTGGCCAGCGCCAAGTAGCGCCTGTTGCGCGAGCCAGGTGCTCGTTGTCTTTCCGTTGGTACCCGTGATCCCAACGACCTTGAGTTGGTGACTTGGAAAGCCAAAAGCAGCCTCTGCAGCGAGCGGAATCGCCCGTTCAATATCGTTCACCCAAATCACGGGAAGCCGTGTCGCCGGTATGGGCATCCCCACACCCAACAACAAGGCGCTCGCGCCCTTAAAAAGCGCAACCTCAATGAAAGCGCCGCCGTCGGCAGTCTTCCCAGAGCGTGCGGCAAAGATCTCACCTGGCAGGAGGGTGCGGGAATCCTGCGACAAACCAGCGATTCTGGCGGAACTCTCACCGACAACGCGCTCGACCAATCCAGCAAGACGTTCCGCGACAGCACCCACGGTGACAGCGCGCGAAGGAGGTGGAATGCCTGCCACTGGCCTCACGATGCCGGTTCAAAGTAGAGAACGATGGGGGCGCCCACTGCCATCACCTCGCCCGGCGCAGGTACCTGGCGTGCGATCAAACCGGACCCGACCACCTGGGGCGTGACCTGAAGCTCACGTGCTTGCACCAGCGCGCGTCGCATTGGCCACCCTGTCATGTCAGGCACTCGCACCTGCCCTTTAGGGATGGACTCAGTAGCGACGACCTGTTGCACCGCAGGTTTCTTTCCTTCGGCCTTTTGGATCAAGTCATACGTGATATTCGCCGCATCAGGTGCTCGGGCCAGCGCTCCGAGATCGGCACTCTGCGTTCCCTTCGGAGTTGTCCCCTGCCACTCGAGCACTGCCTGGGAGACACGACGAAAAATCGGCGCTGCTACGGCTCCACCGGCATGCTCCAGCATCGGCTCATCCACCATCACGCTCACCACCACATCTGGGTCAAAAGCGGGCACAAACCCCACAAATGAAGCGGTGTAGTAGTCGAGTGAATACTGACCCGTCTTGGGATCCGTCTTCTGCGCCGTCGCCGTTTTGCCAGCCACTTGGTAGCCCGGAATCGCCGCTTCGAGCCCCGTGCCGGCATCTTCCGTGACTGAAATCAAGAGTTCTGCCATCTCACGCGCAACGCGTCGTGATACGACCCGCCTCCGCACCTTGGGAGAGGCTTCGCGAACCACCTCTCCGGAGGCAGTGGTCACTTTTTGAACAATGATGGGATCCATCAAGAGCCCGCCATTAGCGATCGCTGAGACGGCCATCGCCATCTGCAAATTCGTGATGCCAATTCCCTGCCCGAAAGAGGCCGAGGCCGTTTCAACCTGAACCCACGGGCGCCCCCGTGGACGCAGCGTTCCCGACGATTCGCCAGCGAGCTCGATGCCTGTTTCTTGCCCAAAGCCGAAACTTCGCAACCCGTCGTAGAGCTTGCTCGGGCCGAGGCTGAGGCCGATTTTGGCGGCACAAATATTCGAGGATTGCGCCAAAACTTGGGCGATAGTGAGCCATTCCGAAGGATGAGTATCGCGGATCGTGATGTTGTCGATCCGCATACTGCCTTTCTCGCAGTACAGCGTCTGTGTCGGCGTGATCGCATTGCCCTCAAGCGCCGCGGCCACCGTGAAGATCTTCATGGTGGAGCCCGGTTCGAACACATCGACCGTGCTGCGATCCCGGCGCCCTTCCACGTCGCTCTCGCGATAATCATTGGGGTTGTAGCCAGGCCAGCTAGCCAGCGCGAGGATTTCTCCCGTTTTCGGCCGCACCACGACCACCGAGCCACCCTTGGCCTCAAACGTGCGCGCAGTATTCGCGAGCTCTTGTTCGGCGACGTACTGAAGGCGTTGATCGATACTCAGATACACGTGATTGCCCGCCAGCGAGCGATCATCACTCAGCCCGTCGGCAAAAATCAGGCGCCCGGCCCGATCTCGGAGGCCTCGGATACTGTCGGTGCTACCCTCCAGATCAGCATTGAGGCGATATTCAACGCCATCTTTGCCTTTGCCATCCGGGGCCACAAAGCCCAGCATAGGCCCCGCTAATTCTCGGCGAGGATAGAAACGCTGCGGATCTGGCTCGACTAACAAACCGCGTAAGCGAGGTTGGCCGCCAGCATCCGGCGCAGAAAGTCGTCCGAGTGCGAGCACTTCGTCCGCGGAGATGCGCCGTTTCAACCAAATGAAACGACGCTTCTGAAGAATCTTTCCCTCGACCTCACCAGGATTGAGCGTGAGCGCTGAAGCGATACGGTTCGCGGCTTCACGCGCAACCGCGGGCATATCTTGCGGCTCCACCCCGCGCAGCAATTCATACGCATCCAGGCTCACACTGGGAACCTCAACACTGATCGCCAACGCGCTGCCGTTGCGGTCGTAAATCGTGCCCCGTTTGGGGATGATATTCAACTTGCGCTGACGCTGCTGTTCTGCCATTTCACGCCAGCGAGAGCCATCGATGTAGGTGAGATCCCAACCCGCAGAAACAATCAACCCCAGGCCCAGAGCCATCAGGCCGCAGACGATCCCCATGCGTAGCCGGACGCCACGACCTCGATCGCCCTTCAAGCTATTCATGGTTCTTGGTTCTCTCCCGCGGCTTCATTCTCATCCACAGGCTCCGGGCCGGCAGCGATGAGCCGGGCCGCATCTGGGGCACTCATATCAAAGAGTGCGCGCGCCACGAATTCGACTCGTTCTGGCGTCTTTTGGCTGGCCAGCTCCAATTCCAACACTCGCTTCACTTCGCGCAGCCTTGCCACTTTGGCGTGAACCCGCCCGAGCTCATAGCCGATCTCAATCGAACTCACGCGAAGCGCCAAATAAAGGATAAAGGAACTCACGGCGCCGAGCACCGCCAACGTCCACAACGTGAGAAAAATCCCCGTGCGCGTCATCGCCCCCTCCTTCCAAGGCTCACCACTTTCGCCCCATAAGAAGGCGGCTCCGGGCTGAACTCATCACAAATTCGACGTTGGGCCGCGCGCAACTTGGCACTTCTTGAGCGGGGATTTTCTTGCTGCTCCTGAGGGCTGGCAATTACAGGTTTCGTTGAGAGCCGTTGCCAGACCGATTTTTCAGCGAAAGCGCGCTTCACCAAACGATCTTCCAACGAATGGAAGCTCATGATCACGGCGGTGCCATCGGGAATCAAGATTTCCTCAGCTAAGGCTAAGATCACCTTCAGCTGCTCCAGCTCGCCATTCACCGCGATGCGCAAGGCTTGAAATGTGCGAGTTGCCGGGTCGAGACCACCCGTGCGCTGAGGACCCACCGCTCTCACGACGGCTCGCCGCAGATCCAGCGTGGTGTGGAGTTCATCCAAATCGAGTGCCTGCTTGATGCAGCGTGCGACGCGGCGCGAACGCCGTTCTTCCCCGAATTGGTAGATCACGTCGGCGAGCTCATCTTGCGACAGGCTCTCGATCAATTCGAGGGCCGTTTGGCCTTCGGAAGTGTCCATGCGCATATCGAGCGGACCCTCCATCCGAAAGCTCATGCCACGCTCAGCTGAATCGATTTGATGCGAGCTCACGCCAAGATCCGCCAGCAGGCCATCCACTCGCGAGATATTGCGCTGCTTCAACCAATCGTAGATCCCAGCAAAGCTTGCATGCACCACCTCGGCGCGATGTCCATACTTGGCTAACTTCGCACTCGCTGCTTCCACCGCCTCCCTATCGCGATCAAAAGCGATCACATTGGCCTCTGCGCAGGCTTCAAGGATTGCGGCGCTGTGGCCCCCTCCTCCAGCTGTTGCGTCGATGTAGATACCTCGCGGTTTCGGAGCGAGCGCCGCAATGACGGGCTCGAGCATGACAGGCTTGTGCTCAAACATGATTGATTCATCCAAACGGTGGGCTAGCATGCTCATATTCGAATCTGCTCCATGACTGCTTGTTTGAAATCGGCGGCTTCGGTGGGTGTCATCGCTAAGCTCTGATCCCATTCGTTCTTGGACCAGAGCTCGAGGATGGCTCCCATCCCAGCCCAGATGACATCCTTTTCGATTCGAGCTTTCTCGCGCATCTGGGGCGGGATGAGAACTCGACCCGCAGTGTCAAGCTCACACTCCACCGCCGCCGAAACGTACATGCGACGAAACCGCACCACGTTCACATCCATGCTGGGGAGTTCAGAAATCTTCGCTTCGAAGGCCTCCCAGGCGCGCAACGGATAGACGTGCAGACAAGGATCAAACAGTGCGCCGGTGAGCACGAAGCGGTTGTCGCTCGGCGAGACCAACGCCTCACGAAAGCGCGCCGGGAGGCTGACACGTCCTTTCGAATCGATGCTGTGTGCGAACTGTCCTCGGAACATTTAGGTCTCAGCTGGGAGGGAGCGACACTTGGCCCCACTTCTTCCCACTTGAGGAGAGATAGAGGGTTTCCGGCCAGCCTGTCAACCGCCGAATTTTTTGACGATCCAGCGAAGATCTTGCTGAATCTGCGATCCTGCGCGAGGAGCGTTTGTCCTACATCGTCTTACTGCACAGAGAGTCAGCGCTTTGTCGTCGCAACACTGATCTTGAGCGTCGCTGCGAGCATCAGCAGAGAGAGCAAAGCAGGCACCAGGGCGAGTGGCATGAGACCTTTTGTCGCAAGAGCTGAGCCGCTCAGCCCGAGTGTCAATTGCCCAATAGTTTCAGTGCTTCAGCACCGAACGCGCCATCGAAGTGTGGCGTAGGGACCGCTTCACTGTGGTGCGAGAGACACGCCGACTCAAGGCAGCCTTGCACTGTAGATTAAGTCGTGCGCGTCGCTGTGGCAGGTCACACAGGCATCGGGCCGACCCGAAGTGCGGACTTTACCAGCCGCCGTATACTCAGCAAAGAACCAGCCGCTGTCCCGCTTCTCCATCACGGCAATGAGCGTGAACTCGGCGGCTCGGTAGCCATTCTTCACAATCTGTGACCCGACGGGCCATTCGCTCAGTCCTGGCTGGTTGCTGGCGTTCGCCATGGTCGAATTGAAGAAAATATCAACTTGATCACCGTGCAAGGAAACGCCTTGACGGCGCATTTCCCAGCCCGCGGGGCGGGCCCACTCTTGGTAGTGATCAGCCCGCACGTTGGCCAGCAGCTGCACCGCGCCTGGATCGCCGCGAGCTTCGTCGCTACTACAGCCCATGCCAGACAACCCCAGGCAACAGCCGAGGATGGCGATGGCTCTGCTCCAACCGGCCAGCATGCTGCCTTTTCGCACGCCATGCCTCCCTCGGAAAGCAAAACCTGATGCGCCGTGTCTGTTGTTTCTTGGGGGTTTGGAGCTGGCGCCTCAGAATTTCTGCGAAGCCTGTGCGTTTTCGAATAGATTTGCCACTCGATGGCTCAACCACTCACCTTTGCTCCGGGAAGTCTGATCGCCGGCAAGTATCGCATCGATAGCTTGGTGGGCGAAGGAGGGATGGGTGTGGTGATGGCAGCCCATCACCTGGAGTTGGATCGCGCGGTTGCAATTAAATTCTTATTGCCCGGCGTGGCACTTTTGGGCGACGCCGCTGAGCGCTTTCGCCGAGAAGCCCGTGCAGCCGCCAAGATCCAAAGCGACCATGTTTGCCGCGTGCTCGACGTGGGCACGCTCGAACAAGGTGTCCCATACATGGTCATGGAGCTCATGGAAGGAGAGGATCTTGGGCAAGCGTTGGGTTCCGGGCGACGATTTGATGTTCCCGATGCAGTGGGGTTCATCCTTGAAGCGATTGAGGCCGTTTCGCTCGCACACGCAGCAGGGATTGTGCACCGCGATCTGAAGCCTGCGAACCTTTATCTGGCACGGCGTCCCGACGGCTCACACCGGATCAAGGTCCTCGATTTTGGGATTTCGAAAAACACTTCCGGCACAGGCATGCCGGAGCTGAATTTGACAGCATCACGCTCAATTATCGGCTCTCCGCTTTACATGTGCCCCGAGCAAATGATGTCGTCGCGTGATGTGGATGCCCGTGCCGACACGTGGGCACTCGGAGCGATTTTGTATGAGCTTTTAACAGGCCGCCCACCGTACGAAGCTGAAACCTTGCCGCAGCTTTGCAAAGCCCTGCTCACCGAATCCCCTCCCCGCCCGCGTGATCTCCGCCCTGCTTTGCCGGAGGCCCTCGAGTCCGCGGTGCTGCGCTGCCTGGAGAAGGACCGTGAATTGCGCTGGCCGAGCGTTAACCACCTGGCGCTCGCGTTGGCGCCCTTTGCAGCAGGATCAGCGGCTGTGCATGTGGATCGCGCACGCCGAGTTCTGGAAGCCACGGGAGCGAGCGCTTTGGCCCCGACTGCAACATCTCCGAATGCCGCCGTTCCTGCCGCAATGGCGTCGCCAACCTCGTCAACGTCAGTGCAAGCCTCACCGATGAACCCGGTGCTTGTTGAGAATCAAGATGCGGCACCGGCTGCAACTTCAGCGGTCACTCAAGCAACCTGGGGTAGCACGCAGGATCCCATCCGAAAGTCACACGCACTGCGCAATGTAGCGCTGGGCACGTCGTTGCTGGGATTGGCCGTAGCGGGGTATTTTCTCGCCAAACCGACGGCCCGAACGCAGCCCGTCAGCACCGTGCAGGCCAAGGTCCGATTGCCCGAGCCAAGCGAGGCTAAGCCGCCGCCACATCGTGTCACCCTCTCTCCACAATCGGTGCCAACTCTACAAGCGGTGCCAACGGCCAGTGGTCCTGCCGTGAGCCCGGTCCCAGAGAATCCCGCACGTGTCATAATCACACCGATGCAGCGTGCGCGTGTCGCCCGTAAGAATCTGCCCAAGACCGCTGCACCAGCAAAGGCCACCTCCACCACAAGCTTGGGCATCAGCGATTTTGGCGGCCGACGCTGAGCATGGCTTCAATTGCACCAAATCCTGGATCTGGATAAGGTTCAGAACAATGTTTCGAACCTTAAGTTCTTGGGCGCTGCTGGTGGCCGGCGCCATCGCCATCTCTCGGCCAAGCGCCGCGCAAACTTCCGCGGATAGCAAGGCCGTCGCAGAATCCCTTTTTGATGAGGGGCTCGCTCTGATGAAGCAGCGTCGGTTGGAGGAAGCTTGTCCCAAGCTTGAACAAAGTCAGCGTATCGACCCGGGAATCGGTAATCTGCTGTACCTCGCGGAATGCTATGAGCTGAGTGGCCGCACGGCGAGCGCCTGGGCAACCTTCCGAGAGGCGGCTTCCTCGGCGGCCGCAACCGGAGAGACCGCGCGGGCGAAAGATGGACAAGCCCGTGCCGATCGACTCGCGCCCCAGCTATCTAAGCTCACGATCAACGTGGATCGCTCGAATGGATCAGTCTCAGGTTTCGAGGTGAGCCGTGCGGGCGAGAAGCTATCACCTACTTTGTGGGGGACCGCAGTGCCCGTTGACCCTGGGACGTGGCAAGTCATTGCCGCCGCTCCCGGTTACCATCAACTCACGCTTTCCGTCAGTGTGGGATCGGACGGCGCGCGAGCCGTGTTAGAAATCCCAGCGTTGAAGCCCATGCCTGCTCCGCTTCAAGCTGCCACGCCTGCGCCAACGTCTCCCCCCCCCGCGTTGGCCCTGTTTCACAATGAACCAACGGGTGAATCTGCAGCCACCAACTCTTCCTATGAGCGTACTTACGGCCTAATCTTGATGGGTGTCGGCGTCGCCGGAGTTGGCGTCGGTAGCGTCTTTGGGATTCAAGCCATTCACGACAACAACCGCGCAAAGCGCGACTGCGACGGGAGACTCTGTTTAACCGAATCAGGCAAGCAGGCCTCAGACGCTGCAAAGAAAGCCGCCTTGGGTGCCAACATCGGAGTGCTCGGGGGTGCCGCCGTGCTGTTGGGTGGTGCCGTTTTGTATTTCATCGCTCCAAGCGATGCAAAACACGCGCAGGTCAGTCTGAGACCGAGCCAGGGTGGCGCCGAGCTCAGCCTCGAAGGGAGCTTTTGATGAAGAAGTGGTTGTCGTTTTTCTTCGCCAGCGCGCTGCTACTCGCTGGACTTCTGCCCGCCTGTGAATCGGTGGTCGGCATTGAAGATCGGGAGCTCGCCGATCCGCTCACCATCCAGCGCCAAAAAGCCTCGCCACAGTGCCTGGAGTATTGCAACCAGGTTCTCGGCAGCTGCACCGGCGAATTTGCCGTATATTCCGGGATGGCCACGTGTCTGGGTGTTTGCGCGCTCTTGGACCCAGGTGACCCTTTGGAGCCCGCGGGCAACACCGTCGCTTGCCGCCTGGATCAAGCAAAAAAGGCGGGAAGCACGGGCGAACCCAACGTGCATTGTGAACGTGCCGGCCCCGGTGGCAAGGACACTTGCGGCTCCAACTGCGAGAGCTACTGCCACCTGCTGGATAAAGCGTGCCACACCGAATTCCAAGCGCTCTCAGACTGCCCCGCACAATGCAAGGCGCTCCGTGACGACAACAAATTCGACGTGATCGTGAATCACGACGATGATTCGCTCCAATGCCGATTGGTTCACGTGAGTTCCGCCAGCGTTAATCCAGAGGGGCATTGCGCCCACACTCGCCTCTCCCCCACAGCGCCCTGCGTGGATCCCCCCACCAGCGCCCCGAGCTGCACGGATTATTGCCAAGTGGTGATGACAGCCTGCACCGGGGATAAGGCAGTCTATGAGTCAGATTCTCAATGCCTAACAACCTGCGATGCCCTTCCGAAGGGCCAGGCCGATCAAAAGACGGAAAACACCGTCGGCTGTCGTAAATATCACGCTTACAACGCGCTCTTGGACCCTGCCACGCACTGCGCGCACGCAGGCCCGAGCGGCGATGGGCATTGTGGCAAGGACACCGAAGCGTCCTTTGCTAACTGTGAATCGTACTGCCAGCTTTCAGCCACGGCGTGCCCGGTGCCGTTCGCGCTGAAGTTTGCCGATCAGACTGCCTGCATGAGCGACTGTTTCGCGAAGCCCGCCACATTCACTGCAGCCAAAGACATGGGTTACAGCACCTTGAAGGCAGCCTCGGGGAACACTGTTCAATGTCGAGCGCTCCATGCGGCAAGAGCTTTCAGTGACAAGCTAGCCTGCGATGCGGCGTTGGGCGGCTCCCCTTGTAATTAGGCCCAACACCTCTGAAATCGCGAGGCGCAGGACTCAGGATGACCCCGGTCGGTCGACTGACGGTACTTGGGGCGTATGAATTCGCGACGACCCGCCTATGTGCTGATTCTTGGCCTAAATCTGAGCCTTAGCGCTTGTGGCTCAGACGGTGCTGGCACCGAACGCACCCCGCGCATTCATACAGCGGGAGGTGCACCTGGCGCTTCGAGCGGAGGCGCCAACGCAACGCCCAGCGGGGGCTCAGGGGGGACGCGAAACACTGGATTTGGCGGCGCAATTGCGAGCGGAGGAGCCGTTGGCGTGGGTGGAAAGGGGAATGGGGGAACCGGAGGCAGCCCGAGCGGGGGTGGCAGCGGCGGAAGTGTCGCCAGTGGCGGAAGTCTGGCCAGTGGCGGAAGCACGGCCAGCGGAAACACGGCGAGTGGCGGAAGCACGGCGAGTGGCGGAAACAGCAACCTGCCGGGCACTTGCTCTGCGTTGTTTTGCGAAGATTTCGAGACCGGGATGCTCGCTTCTCGTTGGACCACCGAAACCGACGGTGGCATGGTCAGCGTTGGGGCAGATCCGTTGGCGCACGGAAACTATGCCGTGCGTTTCCACCTCAACGCCAATGGCCGCCAAGCCGTGATCACCATGGACGCGCCCAGTGCGCTCGGTCGACACGCCTTCGGTCGCTCCGTCTTCCACGTCACCTCCCCAACAGACAAGCCTGCGAGCGCGGCACACACCGTGTACTTCACGGCCGGCGATGGTTTGAATGAGAAGCACTATGAACTCGGCGGCTACGACACCAGTTGGCAGACGAGCTACTGGTATCCGGGCGGCGAAAATATCGCAGCCGGCGGGAAAGTACCTGTGAACACGAGCGTGTGCCTGGAGTGGGAGTTCGATGACGCGCCCTCCGGTGTGGTTCGAGTCTGGATCGATGGCGTTCAAAATGATGAATTCACCGACGCCGGAGGCGGCAACAAGCTCACTGCATTTACTAAGCTGAGCTTTGGCATCAAATTCTTTCAACCGGTGCCGAACGCCGTGGATCTCACCTTGGACGACATCGCTTTTGACACAAAACGCGTTGGCTGCAGCTTTTAGGGCATCTAGGGCCTGCGTTGCGCCACGGCCGCTAAGACTGCGGCGGTTCACCGAGCGTTGCGACCCATTCGACGATTTCTGCAATCGAGGTACCCGGGCGAAAAACCTTGCGCACTCCGAGCGCTTCCAGCCGCTCCACATCTTCGTCCGGAATGATGCCGCCTCCGAATACGGCGATGTCCGAAGCACCGCGTCGTGCCAGTGCGTCGATCACAGCTGGGAACAAAGTATTGTGCGCCCCACTCATGATCGAAAGGCCGACGGCATCGACATCTTCCTCGACCGCCGCCGAAGCGATCATTTCTGGAGTCTGATGCAGGCCCGTGTAGATCACCTCGAAGCCTGCATCTCTCAAGGCACGCGCCACGATCTTAGCACCTCGATCGTGACCGTCTAACCCCGGCTTAGCCACAAGGATACGAAGCTTGCTCGGCATGGTGGGCGTCATAGCGGCAAAGCCCCGGCAGGCCCAAGCGTGCGCCCGAAGATCTGGGCCAAGGCGACGATCGGCGCTAATTCGGTTCTGAGCACGAACCGCCCCAGCGTTACTCCGAGCCAACTCTGGCGTGCGAATTCCGCGAGTTCTCCGGTTGAAAACCCACCTTCCGGGCCGATCGCCACGCAGCTCCCACCTGCCAGCTCCGAAACAGCCAAGCGCCCATCCAACGTCAGCTTCGCTGAAGGCTCAAGAAACCAACGCACGGGAACATTGCCGAGCTCGACTAGGCCAGCAGAAAGCGAACTCGCGACTGAGATTTTCGGAACATCACCACGCCCAGATTGGC
This sequence comes from Polyangiales bacterium, assembly GCA_038246305.1. GTDB lineage: Bacteria > Myxococcota_A > Polyangia > Polyangiales > Polyangiaceae > JBBRRP01. Next base: position 29,068 of record JBBRRP010000043.1, read on the forward strand.
GGGCAGCTTCCAGCGCAATCCGTCGCCAGCGGCTCAAGCGCGCGTCTGATTTTTCTTGGGGCGGCACCACTGCATGTTCCGTTCGCGTGACGACAATGCGTGCAACACCGAGCGCCGTCGCGTCTTGAATCACACGCTCCACGCGGTCACCCTTGCTCATGCCTTGGAGTAGGGAAACTGAAATGGTGGGGACCTCGGTTGCCACCTCAATGCAGAGCACCTCACACACCACGCGATGGGGTTCGCTCGCCACAACTCTGGCCTCGGCTCTTTGGACACTCAGCGGATCAAACAATTGCAGATTATCACCCACTGCCACCCGCAGCACCTTGCACACGTACTTCGACGCAAGCGGATCCAGGACCAGCAAGCCCAGGGCAAGGCTTGGAACAGGGACGCGGTGGCGACGAGGCATGGGGCAGAAGCAACGTACTACGAGCCTGAAAGCTCCAGCATGGGCGTGAGCGGGGGTCTGCCCCCTCACCAAATCGACGTGCCGAACGCTTTCAACAGTGATTTACCTTGGGTTTTTGTCTACACGGGGTTGCTGAACGCCCTAGGGGCGCATTACCGTGCCAGAGTAATTTCCGAGGAGGCCGTTGAATGTCGATGCAATTTCGTTTCACCCTGTTGCCCGCTTGTTCGCTCATGCTCGCGAGCGTGACTGGGTGTGGTGTTGAAGAAATCCCCTACAAGCCAGTGGAGGCGTACAAGGGACCCAAGGCATCGCTGCCCGCTGTGCCGATGCTGTCGAAGAAGCCCGTGAAGGACGGCGACGCGTACACGGTCTGGGGCGCAAGCTACTCGCTGCGGAGCCGGGTGCACCGACCCGAGATCGCAGGCAAGAAGATCGATCTGGTCGGCTACATCACCAAGACCACGCTCCCGACTGCGCCCAAATGCGCCGTGCATAAGGGTGGCGTTGCCGATCCAGAAGACTGCAAGCCGCCAATTCCTGCCTTTTGGGTAGGTGACACGAAGGACGCCAAGGACGAAGATTCCATCAAGGTCATGGGTTGGGCGTCCAATAACGCACAGATCTACGATGCGATCGTTGAGTTCGACAAAGGCAAGGATGACGCAGTATTCAGCGATACTTTCTGGGGCGTTCCACTCCCGAATCCGCTGCCCCTGGCCGGTGCGAAGGTTCGCCTCACGGGAACCTATTCAACCACCTTCACCAAATCCTCCGCGGGCGTCGAAGCCAATCCCTTCATGGGTCTCTTGGATGTACAGAAGATCCAATACCTTGAGACACCTGAGGAACTCGCCACGTTACCTGACGTTAAGCGCAAGCCAAAAAAGAAGTAGCGCGACATCTTGCAAATCGGGCGCCGGTCGAAAGCGACTGGCGCTTTTGCGTTTGTGGTGCGTGATGCTCGCGCCGTGTTGCATGAGTCTGGCAAGCAGTGGTTGCGTTAAGAAGCCGTATCCCGAAGGACACTTGGTAGTTGCCGACGTATCGCTCGAAGGTGCCGAGGCCACCTCAGAGGATGAAATCCTTGAGGGGCTCACAACGCACAGCTCCCCGCGTTTTCTCGGGATCTGGGAAGGAGTGGTTTTTGAGTATGAGATTCTGGATGAGGCACTTCTAGCTCGTGATCTGGTGCGGATAGAGCGCCAATATCGGGCGCTTGGTTACTACGAAGCGAAGGTGACTGCGACGCGGATTCATCACTTGGATGCGCACCGAGCACGCGTCCAGATCCGGGTGAAGGAGGGACCACCGGTGATCACCGATCGCATTGAAGTCCAAGGCGTTGAGAGCCTGCCGCTTGCGCTAGCCGCAGCTGCCATCAAGGCGGTGACGATTCGCGCAGGTCGGCCATTCCTCGAAGCCAACTATGAAGCCAGCAAAGCCGAGCTTCGAGCGGTGCTCGGAGACCACGGGTATGCTTTGGTCGACGTGGCCGGTAAGGTCGATGTGGACCTGCCAACCCATCTTGCAACAGTGCACTTCACGGTTTCGCCTGGCCCACTCAGCCACTACGGCGCCATCACGCTCATCGGACTTTCTGAGATCCCCGAACAGCCCATCCGAGACACACTGCTTTTCCGGGAAGGCGACCTCTACAACGCCGGTGACATCAAAGACGCAGAGGACGCGCTGGCAGCGCTCGGGGTCTTCTCGAAAATTGACATTCATCAAGACCGTCGCCCATCACCGAATCACACGGTGCCCATCACCATCCACGTCTCTGAAAGCAAACTTCGCACGCTGGGCATCGGCGTTAGCGCAACGGCCGACGCCGTTCGGCTCGCAACTGGCCTGCACCCTTCATGGGAGGATCGCAATGCGCTCGGCGGGTTGCGACATCTGATAATCGATGCCCGTCCTGGAGTTAACTTCTTCCCGGCCCGCATCGACAACATCACGAGCAATGTCTTGCCTCTCTGGGACCTGCGTTCGCAAGTCGAGCTTCGTCAGCCCTCCTTTCTTGAAGGCAGGACAACCGGATTCGCCCGGGGACAATTCAATCTCGTGCCTTTCTTGTCGGTCTACGATGGCGATCCCAAAGCTGCCAAGGTGCTCGGATTCCGCGAGCTCAAGTCGGCGCTCGGACTTGAACGCGCCTTCTTTCACCAGCACCTCCTCATAACGCCCTCCTATAATCTAGACTACCGCACTCCCTTCATCTACGGCGGCAAAACCGCCAGCGAAAACATCGTCGCTTCTTTTCCAGAACTCGATTCCACTCTCGATTTTCGCGACAATCCACTCCAGCCACACAAAGGCCTTTCACTATCGGTGAGCGCACAAGCCAACAACCAATGGCTACTGGGCTCAGCTAACGATCTACGTTTGCGGCCAGAGCTTCGTGCCTTTTGGCCGCTCTCGCGCCGAGTTGTGCTAGCCACGCGCGCCACTTATGGCTTCCTTGACTCGCTCACTGAGCCCGACGATCCGGCCCGAGCGCAGCTCCTGCGTCTGGTTCGCGGATTCTATTCTGGTGGGCCCGGTTCGAATCGTGGCTACGCTTTCCAGGGCGTGAATTCGCAAGACACACTTGAAATTCTGACCCGGCAATTGAACCCCGATCCCAACATTGCATGCCCATTGGGAAATCGCCGTGAGGAGTGCCGTTCCCAACCCATTGGCGGCTATCAGCTCTGGGAAGCCTCGGTTGAAGTGCGTTTTCCAGTACTTGGTGCGTTGGGAGGAGCCGCCTTCATCGATTCGAGCGATGTATTTGATAAGGGCGAGAAGTTAACCTTTGATGCTCCACATGTTTCGATCGGGCCCGGCCTGCGTTACTTAACCCCCGTGGGGCCTGTGCGAGCCGATCTTGGGGTCCGCATTCCGTCTCTTCAGGACGGTCGGAACCCTCGGCCCCCACAAGAGCGTCCCAAGAACCTGCTGGGCCTGCCCGCGGCCTTGCATCTGAGCCTTGGAGAAGACTTTTAAATGGCGACTCGCTGGCGCTGGCTTCGGAGGCTGCTGGGGACGCTCGCGCTGTTGACCGTTTTTCTGAGCACGTTCACGTTGGCGCTTGTCTGGCATTTGAATACCTACGACGGCCGCTCACTGCTCACCCGTTCGATCAACCAACGGCTTCAAGGGGCATTCTCTGGAACCGTGCGTTTGGGTGAGATCGAGCATATCGAAATCGATTCTTTGAAGCTCAAGCTTTTGACTGTCGACGATCGCGCAGGGCGCCGCGTGCTTCAGGCGAGAGGCATTCGCGTCGAGATCCCCTGGCTGCGTTTGGCCTTCGGTTGGGCAGTGAATCGAGACATCCAAGAGCTGCTCATCCCGCATGTTCGCCTGGATCGCGGAGAAATTTGGTTATTCCCCAACAGCCAAGGCCAGCCGAGCTTGCTAGATGCTCTTCGGACGACTGCAACCAGCCCGCCTCAGAGTCCATCGCAAAAAGGACCTGAACGCCCAGGCTTACGGATTCGGATCCCTAGGCTTGAGGTGGGTCGGCAGGTGGTGCACGGCTCGGGTCTAACTCCCAATCCGTTTGATGTGACACTTTCCAATCTGCACGCAGCAGTGGACACCGATGACCGGAAAACTTCGATTGATGTGGAGCGTTTTTCGCTGATCGCACTGGGCCTGCTTCCGCGCGAAATACGATTGATTGCGAGCTTCCACTTCCGATCGCCTGATGTGATGTGGACAACGTTGGACGGATGGCTGGGTGAGCTCCAAGTCAATGGCGCATTCCGAACGAGTGGTAAACATATCCAAGCAACGCTCGATCTGCCCGAGGCCACGCCCGCTCGTGTTCAAGCACTGTTGCCCGCCTGGCCCGTCAGGGAACCGGTGAGCGTGCACCTTGAAGCTTCCGGGACTTTGCCCAATTTGACGGTGCGGCTTGGCCTTTTGGCGCGCTCGACTGAACTTGCCCTGAACGGCCAGCTCTCGGTGGTTGCGCCCTTCCAGATTAACCTGGCCGGCCGTGTGAGTTCCCTCGATTTGCGCCTGCTCGGCGATAGCATGCCGGAAACCTCGCTCAACGTCGGCCTGGGTCTTGACGCAAAGCTCCAAGGCTCCGAGGCGAGTGCACAATTTCGGCTGGGATCTGAACCGACCTATATCGGACCATTGGCCCTCCCCGCCCTAGAGGCCACAGGCACTGCAGATGCGGCGGGCCTTCGTGGCCATGCGCTCATCCTGGAGCCCGGGGTCCCGATCACCGCAGATTACCATTTTGATAAGAGCGGCACTCTTGAGGTGAGCACCGAGACCCAAACCTTCGCGCTCGATGGCGCACCGAGACTCCGCTCGCTGTTTGATGCGCACGGAGTAGTTCAGCTTTCCGCCAGAACCTCGGTCAAGGACGGCATCATCGATTCAACGATCTCAGGGAGCGTCAGCAATCTGAGCTACCAAGATATGAAGGTAAAGCACGCCCAGCTCCAAGGCAAAGTGCGGGGTCGGTTCGACCAATTGGAAAAGCTAGCCGTGCGGCTCTCGCTGAACGGGGAAGGCATGAACGGAGCAAGCTTCCGCTTTGGAACCTTCTCGGCATCCTCAACCGGAACGCTTCAACATTCGACGCTGCGCGCCTCGCTCTCGGATCCGTTCGGCCCTGCGCTGGAAGTGAAGGGCAATCTAACGCTCGGGACCACGGCAGCCTTGACCAATCTTACCCTGAATGTCCGGCGTGCCGGTGCCGAGATTCTGGGCAGCGTTGAGGAATTCCGACTGGGTCCGCAAGGCCTCAGTCTCAAGAACCTGAAGCTCCAAGGTCACGGCGGGGCTCTCGAGGCTTCGGCCCAGATCAGTCGAAGGGGAATTCGGATCCACGCCGACGGCGAACGTGTCGATCTCGATGCGGTGACGCGCATCCTGGGCCTGCCTCGCGGCTTACTCGCCGGAATGTTGAGCGTGCATTCTGATATTGAGGCAACACCGAGTTATCAGCATGGGATCCTCCATCTTGCCCTTGGGAATGCGACATTCGGGCCACTCCGAAATATCTCGGTGCGCGCGGATGGCGAGCTCAACGGCCCCCAACTGAGCCTTCGGGTATCCTCCCTGGTGCCGACCGTTGGCGCCATCGGATTGGCCACCGACGCCACGCTGGCCGGGCCGATCTCAGAACTTCAATCCTTCAAGGGAGCCATTGGCACAGCCGAGCTAGAGCTCGATCGCATCCAGCTCTCGTGGCTAAATCCAGCTATTTTTTCCCTTAAAAACCTGGAGCCAATCTCAGGCTACGCGAGCGCTCGGATTTCGCTGGAGCGAACTAGCGACCAAGCGCTACCCGCAGCGCTGTTTGTCGTCGAGACGCATGAGCTAGAGGTCAAGCTACCGCAAGCTGAGAGTGCTCCCCTCTCGCTCTCGGGCCTCAATTTAAGCCTCGGAGGGACGCTCAACGGCCAAACCGGGAACATCAACGTCACCAGTGTGCTCAAAGACCCCGCGGGCGTCTTGCTATCAGGAGTTCTCAGCGCGGATCTTGATCTGCCAGCGTTTGAACGCGCGCCGTTAGAGGCTTTGGCTAACCTGGATAATATCCCGCTACAGGCTCAGCTTGCGCTCGAAGAGCGCAGTATCGACCAACTGCCGGCCCCTATTGCGGTCACTTCGGCTAAGGGCCAGCTCAAGGCCCGGCTTGGGATCGCCGGCACTCTCGTCGCTCCCAGCTACGATGCAAGCGTGAATTTGCGCGGATTTATGCCTAAAAATACCCGGCACGGATCAGCCGTGGATGTGCACGCCCACGCGGCCTACCAAACCAGTCAACAGCTCCTGACAGCCGACGCTCAGGTTCTTCAGGGCTTGCGTGCCATCGCCCAAGTCGAGGTACACGGCAACGCGCCACCGGGAGCCATCTCGGGCCGCAATTCCGGAGCCGTTCAGCTTGAAGGGGCAGGGAACATTTCTCAACTTCCCCTAGCTGTTTTTGCGCCCCTTGCGGACGCCGATATCGTCGGCGAACTCACAGGGCCGTTCAGTTTTGGGTTCAAGAATGGCGTACCGGAGCTCACCGCGCGCATTGACCTAAGTGGCGCCGCGATCAACCAAGTTCCCGTGGCGCAAGGCCGTTTGGAGTTCACGGCAGGTGCCAAGCAAATCCTCGCGCGTGTCCGTGCCGAGGAGGGAACGGGCACCTTGGATGCCACCGCCTTAATTCCGCTCGAGTTTTCAGGAGCTATTCCTCACCCCGCCCCGGGCGAACCCATCTCCGTTCAGCTCCGAACCAAGCGTTTCGGTGCGGGAATTCTGTTGCCAGTCGTGAGCGATATTTTTACAGAACTCGACGGTAAGATCGATGCCAATTTAGACGCTGAGCTCAAGCTCACCGAAGCCGGGCTGGGTGGCGCGCTCTCGGGAAACTTTGAGTTGAGTGATGGACGACTTCAGCTCGCCGCGATGGGGACACGTCTGAGCGCTGTCGGCTTCAAGGGCCTGGTGAGTCGCGAGGGCGAGAATACGACTATCTTGGTTAACCTCTTGAAAGCGAACGTGCGCTCCGACGAGCCGAACCTGGAAGCCAGAGCCATTCAAATCAAACTTTCAGGGCTGCGGGTTGAAAGCGGGGAAGCACAGGTCCACCTCAGTCACCCTGTTCCGCTGCTCATCGAGGGAGTCTCGCAAGCGACGGTGACCGGGGACGCAACGCTGACGCTCCAACGCGAAGAAAGCCAGTTCGACGTCAACATCAGTGTGCCAAGGCTGACAGCGAAGTTGCCCAAAGCCACATCGCGTCAGGTGATCGATGTCACAGAAAATCCGGATATCATCGTGGCTCAACCCATGAGCGAGGAGAACCTCAAACGTGTCCGGGGCCCCACCATTCCCTGGGTATTGCACTTCCGACTCGGCGACGCCGTGAGCGTGAACCGAAGCGATCTGGTTATCCCACTGCAAGGCAACCCCGAACTCAGATTAGGCGCCAGCACCGAAGTTCTGGGCGCTATCGACTTGACTCCGGGCGGCCGAGTTCAGCTCCTCGGCAAAGCGTTTGTGATTGAACGAGGGAGCGTGCGTTTCGACACCGGTGACTCCTCCAATCCCCGATTAGACGTGACGGCGAGCTGGCGGGCCCCAGACGGGACCACGGTCTACGTGGATATCCGGGGCACGTTCAAGCACGGAAGCCTCAGCCTTCGCAGCGACCCGCCACTCGGTGAAGTGGCACTGCAGACGCTCCTGCTGGGAGGGTCATCGGCACAAGGCGAAACTTCTGCCGAGAGCACAGGCATTGGGATCGGCGCGGGGCTGCTCGGTGATTTGCTCACGGACACACCTCTTGGAAACTTCGAGCTACGCACTGCTAGCGAGAACAACAACCGGGCTGGCCAGTACTCAACGTACACGCTCGCCCATCAGCTCAGCGATCAGGTCTGGTTTGAAGGAAGCTACAAACGCGCGGAGGATCCAGTTTCTCAAGAGCGCGGCGATGCATTTTCTGGAACGGTGGATTGGCGTTTCCGGAGAAACTGGTCGCTCCGAACGGAAGTCGGCAGGCTAGGCACCAAGATGGATGTGCTCTGGCGATACCGCTACTGAGGGCGCCTGGCGCTCGCGCAACCGACGTTGAGCGAGAGATCCAGCTTGCCCTCCGACCAGTATTTATCGATGGCTTCACGCACGTATTCAAGGGGTTTTTGCAGATCCGTGCTGGGCAACCAGGAGGCGAGCTCAGGCACAATCAGCAAACGCGTTACTGGGTCTTCCATGAAGGCGCGACCGCTATCGAAGGGGATTTCCGTGTGACGGATCTCCACGTCGATATCGTCCAGCCCCGCGCCTTCCAGATCTTCCTGCAGCGTCTCAATGGTGGGCCGGCTCATCATGGCCTCCTCGATCTTCTCGGCAAACTCACCATCATCAAACTTCAAGGCGTACTCTCGAAATAGATCCACGATCTCGAGAAAGGACCCCTTCAGTGGCAACGCAACCACCACCTGGCCACCGGCATATAAGTAAGAATGGAGCTCCTTGAAGAGCGTCGGCCGCTCGCCATCGGTGAGGGTTGGGTGCAAGCAGAGCACATTCGAAAAAGCCTCCGTGTCGATTTCTCCCGGCAGCTGATCGAGCGCATGATAATGCACATTCACCTCGCCCAGCACCGCAGCCTTGTTGCGAGCAAGCTCAAGTGCGGGCAGCGACGCGTCCACCCCCACAACGAGCCCCGTACCAGTTCGCTCGTAAACTTTACGATCCGGGTACCCGGTGCGACACCCAACGTTGAGAACGCGTGACTCCTCCCCCAAGAGCAACATCCCGAGGGCCAGATCTCCGAAAAGTGAAAGATAGCGTGGCACCACGAACGTCTCAAAAATGGCGGCGTCCGCGGCGGACAGTTTGAGCGAGGGCAGTTGCACGTCCATCTCGGTAGCAGACACGGCCCACTCGAATCAATCGCCTGCCTTTGACCGAAGCGAGTATATTCCCTGGATGCACAGAGACCCTCGTGCTCCCGCGCTTCTGGCGCTCGTGCTGAGCGTCACTTTGCTAGCAGCTTGGCTTCTGACCCGGGCCGGTACAAAGAGTAACCTGGCAACGCCGGCGACGCAGGGACCGCAGAAGAAATTCCCCTGCCCTCCGCAGCAGCTGCCTTCCCTAGGTGTCTGCGTCCCACTGCCCACGACGCTCAAAGCAGCACACTCCTGGCTCCTCGCGGCAAATCACGCTTCGCTGCTCAGAGATCCCGACCGCCCCTCCAGCTTTCAACGCTACCGTTGGCCCGCTGCGATTTCCCCACAAACCCGCTTTAACGCCTCGCAGTCCCTGGCTCACGAACAGGGTCTGCGCGACGCGGCAGTCACACTCGAAGCTGCGCGGCCCGTTCAAGCCCGCTTGCCACAACTATCTGGGCAAATCGGAGCCGCACTGGTGCTGTATGTGGGGCCGGCACTCGGTGGAAGCGTTGTCACTCTGCACCACGTGAAGAGGCCCACTGAGGAAGTCCAATATGTCCTGATCCTCGCCAATCTCGAACGAACAGCACCGGAACTTTCTGTCGGCATGAGTCTAGCCGAAGGCGCTCTCGTTGGAGAAGCCGGACCCTCACGCACGGCCGAACCCACCGACGCTAGCTTGTGGCTTGATTGCTACCGCTTAGCGAAAGACTACCCGATCACGAGCTGGCGCACTTTCCCGAAAAACTTGGGGACGGGTACCGGTCTCACGCCCGTCGATCTTCGGGATGTTTTGCCTTACCTTTAAGCGAGCTGCTTGTTCGCTGGCGCGACGAGGCAGCTCCCTCAGGGAATCAACTTGTAGCCAAATCCATACACGGTCAAAATATGGTCAGGCTGATCGGGGCGCCGCTCGATCTTCTTTCTGAGTTTGACTACAAAATTATCAATGGTGCGGTTGGTAGGGCTGGCGTCGAGGCCCCAAATCTTATTCAGGATCTCCTCACGGCTCACGGGCTGTCCCGTGCGTTCGTGGAGCAGGCGCAACAATTCCACCTCGTAAAAAGAGAGCTTCTCAGGTCGTTTGCCCTTCCGAGTGAGCGTGTGCGCACTCAGATTGACCGAAGCTTCCCCCACCTGAAAAGTTGGCACGTCTGCGGGCCGATTCACGCGTCGGAACAATGCGCGCAGCCTCGCCACGAGTTCGCCCACACCAAAGGGCTTCGTCACGTAATCATCCGCCCCCGCATCGAGCCCCCGGATCTTGTCCGCTTCCTGGCTCTTTGCCGTTAACATGATGATGGGAACAAACGGATCGCTCCGGCGCACCTCTTCGCACACCTGGTAGCCATTCATATCTGGCAGCATCAAATCGAGCACGATGGCATCCGGGTGCTCGCCGCGTGCCAGCAGCACGCCCTTCTTGCCCGTCTCGGCCAGCAGCACGTCGAAGCCTTCAAACCTCAGCGCATCGCCCAGACCGAGCGCAATGTGCGGCTCATCCTCCACGATCAGGACCGCTTTTTTCCGCTCAGCCACGCGGAGTCTCAAGCCAGGGGAGGCACATTCAACAATGCGCTCCCCCGATACTTCTTTCGATCACGGTGCCGCGGGAGCCACCGTCATCACGTCAGAATCTTCCGCCGACGCACCGGCGCAAGCAATGAACGTGGTCGCTCCAGACGCCGGGGTGTTTTCACCCACAAAGCGCAGCTTCCGTTTTTGGGAAGCCGGACAGGCAGCTACCAGGGCCGAATTCCCAATCTTTTGCGCTTCATCGATGTAGCAGTAACCAGCCAGTGCAGCAGGCGGCGGGTCGTCGAATTCACAGCCTCTGACTCCTGCCAGCTGCGTCACGCCGCAAAGACAGTAGGCAGCGCAGGATGCAGCATCTTTGCAGCTGCCGGCGGTTTGGAGCCCTGCACGCACCGCGTTCGCCAACTTCACCGAATCTGGGTCCGCTCCCACCACGCCGGGTTCACGCCCAGCGCCGCAGCCACAAGCCTCGCCCATCTTGGGGATACGAGCTTCAATCACTTTGCAGGGCACCGTCGGTGGTAATGGGTTGCCAGTGGCTGCATCCGTTCCTGTGGTCGGCGAAAGCTTGCGGGGAAGACAGCGACCTCCGAGTGCCTCCTTGAGCCGATCGATAATAGCCGTTACTGCTGGGTTGTAGCCGTAGCTGGGGTCCGTCTTATCGGCCGCCACGGAGACCTTTGGGCAAATCGAAGCGACGATAGAATTGGGACCGTAGTCCTTCAGGACCTGGAGGAACCTGAGACCAGGATAACCCTTCGCTGCGTACTGGGTCATGCCAGGCGCACCGCCAGCCGGTGGATTACAGAGTGGGCTGTTATTAGCCGTCACTTTCGTTTGGATAGTCGCCAAAGTTGTGTTGGCGGAAGGGGGCTCGCCACAGTCGCAGCCACCAGACTTTGGATCGGTGCAATCCTTCATCGTCTCAGGGAGACCAAAGATGCAGGCATACTGAAGGTCGTCGCCTTCGGAGTTGTTGAATTCATGCCCGTTGATCGGGTTTGCCTTGGGGTCTGTCGAGGTGGGGGGCGCCAGCGCCGTCCCAGTGCGGGGGTTCGTCCCAGAACGCGGAGCCGTGGACTCGATCATCAAGGGATCATTGGCGGGTTTGCCAGTGAGCGGCGTGCCGAGGATGTTGTCCCAAACTTTACCCTTCGTGAGTTGGTCCCAGGTCAAATACTTCAGCCCCGGAGCGCCAGCAGCGACGCTCGCGTCATCAGCAATGTCCTGCCAAGGAACACCCACGATGCCAGCCACGAACACCAACTCGGGTCCCCGGACGAAGGGGGCATTGCCCTGGAGATCCGAATAGATTGGATTCGGAACCATCTTGGTTTTCACACCTTTGGGATCCGTGCGATCAGGAATTGTCAGCATCGATTCCTGAAGGCCAATCACATAGCGCTCGGTCGGGTACAGCAGATCCATACCAAAACGCTTCTTCTGGTTGAAACAGCGTAAATTCAGCGGATCCTTGGCTGCATCGAGCGCCAAAGAATTTGCGGGCGGCGTCTTCTGACACTGTGCATCGGCACCCACGGGATCACAGCCAGTCGGCGGAGCTGCTTCCGTCGTCGCACAGGACCTGCAACAACGATTGTTCGGGTCAGTCTCACAAATTGACGTGGGACGGGGCATGTTGAAGCTCTTGTCCACTCCACCGGCGTTGATCAGACTGGTGCCGATCAGCCAACCCAGGCCTTCGTCGACCACGGAACAATCATTTTCATCCGTCAGCATGATGACTGCCAGCAGCGAATCTGCGCGGAGGAAGGCCTTGCGCTCGTTTAGGATTTCCATGTCCAGCCCCGTCTGGACCGTGGTGCTCGTCCCTTTGTCTAAGCTGACGCTCATGTAGGGCTCGGGCTCGATAAGAAACCGATACCAAGACTCAAGCTGAGCTTCGAAGCCGCAGCCACTTTCACCCGTGCTCGCCACTAAATTCTGGAAATTCGTGATGAGCGCATCCTTGTTGGCTTCGCCCGGTGGCATGTGTTTTGGGGTAGGGTCCCACGCGAGAAAACCGAGGCTGCTGTACGTCGGGATGGCCTTTCCACGTGCTGTGACGCCCATCAAATGCCCCGCATCGTTTTGATCCGGAGTCAGGGCACATTCCGAGCTGCCGTGCCCGCCTAGGCTGGAGGAGATCACCCCAATGTGAATGTCGTTGACCGCGCTAAATTCCTTTTCGAAGCCCATCGGACAAGCTGCCAGGCCTGGCATCGCCTTCGTCGGATCTAGCTTATTGACGCAATTCGGATTGATCAGGCGCTGCAAAAGCGAAGGCACGGCGTCCTTCAGCATTTTTTGCTTGTCAGACATCGAGACCGAATTATCGATCATAAACAGCAAGTCGATCTTATCGATCGTCGTTTGCTTGATCTGATCGACAAACAGATTCGTCGTGTTCGGATGGGCTGGAACAACGGGTCGCTCCAAGCAGGCGGCAGTAAGGCCGAGGCCTCCACCAGCACACGCTAACGCGGCAAGAGAAATACGGGCGAAACGTGCTAGCGTTCTAGTGGCAGACTGGGTGGAACTCATGGTGATCGATCTCTCCAATTCCTGAAAATGCAGGCTTTTTTGGCGGGCAGAGGGTACGGGGGACGGCAATATTTGTCAATTCGCGTTGATGGGGACGCTGCAACTGTCTGCCGGTCCTTCCCGCTAGTTTGGGCGGCTGTTCGTGGTCATTCAACAAGCTCTGTGCCGCCTGGCCTGGCCAGAAAAACGCCGGATGTTCAGTGGGTTGCGCTAGGGCGCCTGGCAACTGGGTTTGCGCAACGTTGGGATGATTGCCAACTTAGTTGTCACTCGGCTCTTCCGTCTGCTCTCCCGGCTCTCCCGATTTGAGGGCCGCCCGGAGGGTCGCCAGCTGGGTGCGGTTGGCGCCTGCTTGCAGGATGGCTTCGTCTGACGCCTGCCGGATGCCGTCGAGGCTTCCCAGCGTTTTCAGGAGCGCTTTGCGAGTCTTTGGGCCGACGCCCGGCAAGGTATCCAGCTGAGAAGTGAAGCGCCTGCGTTTTCCGAGCTTGCTGCGGCCTCGATTAGCAAACCGGTGCGCCTCGTCGCGGGCGAACGCAAGTAAGAAGAGCTCGGGGCTGTTGCTCCGGAGTGGCACTGGATTGAGCTGCCCCGGCACATACACCCGGTCCACGAGCTTTTCGGCCATGGGGCGCTCTCGCTCCTTGGCAAGCCCTACAATGGTCAGCCCGTGTAGGCCGAGATCTCCAGCTGCTGCCAACGCGACCGAAAGCTGGCCTCGACCACCATCCACCACGAACAAATCTGGCAATTCCCAGCTGGCATCGGCTTCGGATCCCGCCAACGCAGCATCCCGCCCACGCTCGAAACGACGCAACAACACCTGGTACATCGCGCCGTAGTCGTCGCCTTCGTCGACTCCTTTCACGTGATAAGTCCGGTACCTTTTCTTATCGGGTACTCCATCCAAAAGCGAAACCACGGCGCCCACCGTGTCTCGGCCGCCAAGATGTGAAATGTCGCAACATTCGATCCGACGCGGCAGTGTTGGCAAACGCAACCGTACCTGCACCTTGGCTAGCCGAGCGTCAATATCCTCGACAGCTCGACGTTTCTCCTCGAATGCGTGTTGGGCATTGTCGGTTGCCAACTGAAGCAGCTCCCGACGCGCTCCACGGGCCGGCGCCAAGATTTGCGCACGTGCGACTTTCCCGCCCCGCCGTTTCGCCTGTTCGGAACGCTGCTCTTCCAACCATTCCTCAATACCCACGTGAGCCTCAGGCAAGATTGGCACCAGCACTTCGTCCGGGAAGCGAGCCTCCCCGGCCCCGCCCTCGCCGTAATGATCGCGAAGGAAGGTTCCAATGACTTCCTCATCGGGCAGCTCCACGCCTTTGGCCGAGAAGCTAGCCCGATCCACGACCCTGCCGCCCCTCACATACAACACCTGGATCTCCAGCAAATCACCCTGGCGAAACATCCCGACCACATCTTGATCTCGATCAGCCGTGCTCACCACGCGCTGCTCTTCTCTGATCGACTGGACGGCCTTCAGCTGATCTCGGTAAGTCGCCGCCAATTCGTACTCAAAACTGTTCGCGGCCAAGCGCATGCGCTCCTCAAGCTCGCCGGAAAGCTCATCGTGCCGACCCTCCAAGAACAGGCCCACAGCGCGCACCTGTTGCGCGTAGGCCGCCGCATCCACATCCATCACACACGGCGCCGGGCAACGCTTGATTTGAAACTGCAAACACGGTCGCTTGCGAGACGAAAGCTCCCGATCCGAACACGTCCTCAATTGAAAGTGTTTTTCAACCAGGTGCAACGTGCGTCGAGCGGCCGTTGCCGAATGATACGGGCCAAAATACTGGGCCTTATCGGGCTTGGGTTTGCGCACCAAGTCGAGCCGTGGCCAGGCGTGCTCTTTGGAAAGACGCAAGCTCAGGTACTCCTTATCATCCCGAAGCTTGACGTTGTACTTAGGCTGATGCTCCTTGATCAGGCTGTTTTCTAAAATTGCAGCTTCCTTCTCGCTGCCGACGACAATCGTCTCAAAATCGCCGATCTGGCGCTGCAGGAGCGGGATAAAAGCGCGCTCATCCCCGGTGCTCGCTTGAAAATAGCTTTTGACCCGCGAGCGCAAGCTCTTGGCCTTACCCACGTACAGCGGCAACCCCTGTTTGTCTCTGAAGACATAGCAACCCGGACTCGCAGGGAGTGATAGAAGCTTCTGACTGACAGCCGCCGGGAGCACTTGAGCATCTCTCGCGCGGATTGGTGCGCTTGACAACCCGCCGCTTGACTTCACCGGGGGTGGCACCTTTGATGCTCCGCCCATGCGTTGGCCAGCTTGGCTCCAAAGCAGAAGCGCCCTCATGATTCTGGTCTCGACGTTCGCGGGCTGCCTGCTCGGCGTCTTGCTGTTGCCGCTTGGCTTCTCGGGCGAGCAGGGACGCGCCGAGCGCGAAGTGCGCCTGTTGGACTCACCGCTTCTGCTCAACGACGGGGCTAAAGACGAAGCCCTCGCGCGCGTCCGACGCTTCGTTAAACGCCAGTTCGGCTTAAAGCTTCAAGGGGGCGAAGTGCGAGAGTTTGCCATGGGTCGGCTTGGGATCGAGATCGACAAACCCCGCCTGGCAAGGCTCATTCGGGATGCGAAGGATCAGACGAGTGCCCTCAACCGCAGCTTTCATCAGCATGACCCGAGGGGCCAACTCTCTTTGCCAACTGGACTTTCGCTGAATCTCGCGGAGGCGGTCCCCACGCTGCTCACGTTAAAAGACACGCTGGATCGCGCTCCCGTGGACGCACGCCTCGATCTCAAAAAGCGAGTTGCGCTGCCCGAGGTGGAAGGGCGGCTCTTGGACCTTGACGGAACGCTACATAATATCCGGGAAGCCATTGCCGAAGGGCACCTGGTGGCGGACGCAAAGTATGAGCTTGAGGCTCCGAAGCGGCGCTCACGTGAACTTAGCGGGATCCAATTCAACCAGGTTCTCGCGCAGTTTGACACCAACTACGATCGTTCAAGACGCCTGGAAGCGCGCACCTTCAACCTGCGGCTCGCGGCTTCCAAGCTGGACGGGTACGTGCTCTTCCCAGGAGAAATTTTCGATTTCAACGAAGTCGTTGGCCCACGTGACGAAGCCAATGGCTACAAAGTGGCCCATGTGATCGCCGAGGGCGAATTGGTGGATGGGATCGGTGGCGGGACGTGCCAAATCTCGGGCACGCTGCACGGCGCAGCTTTCTTCGCAGGTCTCGAAATCGTGGAGCGCTATCCGCACACGCGGCCAAGCGCCTACATCAAGCTCGGCCTCGATGCGACCGTCGTTTACCCGACTATTAATTTCCGAATCAAGAATCCGTACTCGTTTCCCGTTGTTCTTCATGAGTCGGTGATTGATGGTCGCGTCGTGGCAGCTATTTTGGGGCCGGCACGCGTGCGCAC
>JBBRRP010000044.1:0-45030 GCA_038246305.1 Polyangiales bacterium
TATGGAACGCACCATAATCGGCCTTTGATGTGAGCCGCATCTCCGGGCGCGGACCGGGAACATTCTCTGGCTTGGCCTCAATGCCAGCGCGCTCAAGCAGATATTGGGCAGTTTCGGTGGTGCTTCCGTAGTCCAGCGTGCTGATCGCGGTGTGCGTGATAGCTAGCAATTTCTCGCCATGCTTCGCCAGCTCCGCGAACATCGCAAACGGCTCGAGCTTGATTGGATCAAGATTGCGCTCCTGTTGCAGACCTACGAACCCTGTGTGCAAGCCGTCTGCCAGCAACACCGCATCGACCCGTTCGGCCTGCTCACTCCGCTCAAGGATCCGCCAGACGGCACCATAACCCGCACTCCAAGCGCTCAGCGCAATCCGCTTGGGCTCGCGCGCTTGGGGGCAGAGCTTCCTAAGATTTCGGCTCACATCGGCAACGAAAACCGGGAAGGAGTCTGGTGCTGTGAACGCCTGATCGTAAACACCAGAACCGATCCCCAAATTAACAATCGCGAGCGAAGAATCTAGCCCGGAACGCACCACCGCAGCCTCCAGCGCTTCTGGAGCTCCATGAAAATGGATGACGAGATCATACGAGCCATGGACTGACCAGCAGCCCGTCGGAACGCTGATCACGCGCCCGTGCTGAACTATCCGCCTGGGGTCTCCTTCACCCGGCTCTGCGATGCGCAGATTTCGCAACGGCTGGGTGAGATCGCGGGGCATTAGAACCTGTGCCGCAGCATGCGCACGATGCACACTCACGACATCATCTCTACCCAACGCCGAAAGCAAAAAGCTCAGGAGTGCTAGGGCAATGATCATGGCAGGCCATTTCATGCGAGCGCGAGACTGCCACGTGACTTTGACCATGCCCACCCCCATCACACCACCAGCAGGTCCAGCATGGCTAATATTCCGACGCAAACACCAGCCACAACGCAAACAAACAGTGTGGCTAGACCGGCAACCCGTCTGCGTTCGTTTCGCAAGAAGCTCTCGACGGGATCACCCTCCGCAGACATCTGCGCGAGCGCCGCCAGCAGCGATTCCCGGTTCTCACTATTCGGGCTCGCTTCAATCAGACCCGGCTTCTCTTGAGCTTTGGACTGCAGAGCCACCAGTGCACGTAGATCGGCCCCGTTCGTGAGCTGCGATATATCGCTCCAACTGTTGCTCTCTGGGTCACGGAGCCAACTCCGATGCAGTGACGTGCCGGTGATGTCCTCGGCTGAGCCTTGGTCCAGAAGCCAGAGCGCCAGCGCCTCGCCGAAGGTTCGCAAGGTTGGCCAGCGTTCGGTCTTGTCCTTTCGGAGTCCCTTAGCCAAGATTTGCCAAAGCCGAGAATCCACAGCACCGGATGCCGCCAAGCTCGGTACTTCATCCTCGATAATCGATCGCAACAAAGACAGATAATTGTCGCCACTGAAAGGAAGTCGGCCGGAAACCACTTCGTACACCATCACGCTGAAGCTCCAGGTGTCACTGGCTGCATCTACTGGCTCTCCGCGCGCTTGCTCGGGCGACATGTAGTCGGGAGTTCCGAGCAGCGCCCCCGCCAACGTGACGCGCGTGGGGCTGTCGTCCATCCGAGCAATGCCGAAATCGAGCAGCTTTGGCTGGATGCCAACTTCTTTGTCTTTAGCCAGAAAGACATTCTCCGGTTTCACGTCGCGGTGAATGATGCCGTTCTCGTGGGCCGTCGCGAGCGCGTGCGCGATCGGGAGCAACAGCTGAATCGCTTGCTTCGCTTCTAGGCGCCCCTCGCGCAGCAGAAGCTCCCCCAAATCTTCCCCGCTCAAGAGCTCCATCGCAAGAAACGGATCGCCGAGCCGAGTTCGACCAAAGTCCGTCACCCGCACAATCGCTGCGTGGTCCAGGCGGGCCGCAGAGCGGGCTTCACTCAACAAGCGGTCGGCCATCTCCTTCACGTGGGCTTGCCCAATATTGATAAGCTTGATGCCCACCTGAACGTCGAGCACCCTGTTGTGCGCCACCCAAACAGTGCCCATGCCGCCCTGATCCAGAGGGCGAACCAGCACGTATTTGTCCGCGATCACTTCCCCTGCGCGATAGTGTTCAGGCAACGGAGCACTCTCCATGGACTGGCGCTCTGCCGAGGCGGGCCCAAGCCTTACCGCGCTACTATCGGTTGGATTAGACGATTCAACTACCGAACCCATACACAGACTTCCAGCTTCTTGAACGGCGCTTGGTGCGCTCACAGCAGCCAAAAAGGGTACAGGAACAGCCTGCGAAAGTACGGCCGGCTCGGCGTGGTTCCAGCTATTTAGGTGTGATAGCTGCCGACACTAGAGCCGATGCCGTTACTTTGGCGTCGCCATCCCACGCAGGCGCTCATCCAGTTCAAGGTATCCTTTGGAGAACACAATAACAGGCGCATTCGGTGCACCACTTACCAATGCATCAAACCCTGCCAACTCTCCAGTAGTCAGCGTGCAGTGCGTTCTTGGGATCGAACGACCATCGAGAGCAGGAACTTGCCAGGTTGCCACGACGCTGTGCTCGCCAAGATCTGAACACGAAATAGCGAGGGGCGGAGTGATCGTGAATTCCTGAGCCTCACGAGCATCATCCCAATAGCGAAACATCAGTGTGTATTTCGCGCTAATGGCTCGACTCGCGGAGCACCAGCGCTCGGTTGCCTTTTCAGGGTGAAGCGGCGCTTCGCAGAGAATGGCTGCTGAAGCCTGATCGATCTTGGACTTGTTGCTAACGACGAATTGCTTCAGCACCGACAGCAGCTGGTCGGTTTCGGCCTTGGCTTGTTGCAGCTCGCGGGCACGCGCTAGGCTCCCAGCTTCCTTGGCGGCCACGTCTTTGTCGAGCGCCGCCAGTGTCCCCGTGTCTTCGCACTGTGTGTAGGAGTACTCGCGCCATTTCCGCGCCAGTTCAAAGTCTTCGCTGGCCAACGCTTGCCGAGCTACCTTCAGACTCTCCTGGCATTTTTCTTGGCTCTTTTTGTTGCACCCGGCCAAAGCCAGCAGAGCCACACCCGTGGCAGCCCATGCAACAGCGGAATGAAACGATGGAACCTGTGGCGCACTTTTCATCACCCTGTCCGTCTATCGAAAGCACGGGCCGTGAGCAAGCAAGAGCGTGCGAAAAAGTGCCGGGTCATCTGGCCGAAGGATTTTCCGAACCTTTTTCGATCCGCAACGTGGAATGTTCGCTAAACTGGTGAGAACTGTGGAACGCCGGAACGCTACTCGCCACGACCTTTGGATTCCGGTAACCGTTGATGGGTTGCGCGAGGGCATAGCTGTCACGCACAACGCCAGCGACAATGGCTTGCTGATTGTTGCTGCGAGCCAAGCGCAGATTGGAGCTCGCGTCACGGTGACGCTCCGCAACGTGCCTGGGCTGACTCCCAATCCTCTCGTCGTCTCGGGACGCGTCGTGCGCAGCGGTCCCAATACTGACGACCCTGAGGGCCTCTGGCCGTTTGCGATGGCAGTGGAACTTGACACCAATCTGCCCGATTTGGAAAAGCTCGTGCAGTCAGTTGCTTCCGCCGGCGAAGAGTCTCGTTGAGCGGTTGCCGTGACCGAGCAATAGGATTCCGGGCCAGTCGGGAGGCCTTGTAAAGCCTCGCGAAGCGAAGATAGCCTGGCAACCCACTTAGGACAAAGGGCTACAACATGACGATCGATCGGATATTGCTTGGCACCGGCTCTGGTGTCCTCCTCCTTGCCACCGGCTGCGCATCGGTACCGCCACCTGCCGCACAGCTAACGCAATCAAAGAGCGCACTCAGTGCGGCGGAAGCCGTGGGCGCGAGCGGAGTACCGAGAGCGGCCCTGCATCTCAAGATGGCAAAAGATCAAATCGAAACGGCAGAAGCGCTGATCGCAGACGGCGAGATGAGCCAAGCTGAGCTCGTGCTCAAGCGCGCAGAAGCGGACGCCGAGCTAGCCCTTTTTCTGGCACGCGACGACAGCACACGGGCACAAGCGGTTGAAGCTAAAAAGAAGCTCGAAAAGCTACGCGCCGAGCAATAAAGGAAGAGCTATTCTATGCATACGCTAAATTTCAAAGGTCTGTGCACACTCCTCGCATTCGGGGGTCTCGTGTCCGCCTGCGGTGCCGCCGCGCCTAGCCAAGAACTGATGGACGCCCGCCACGCGTACGACGAAGCCCGGCAAAGCAATGCAGCCACCCTGGTCCCTGACCAACTTCTGAGCGCGCGCCAAGCTCTGGAGCTCGCCGAACGGGCCCACGACGACGACGCTCAATCCTTCAACGAAAAGAGCCTCGCCTACATTGCGAACAGAAAAGCTTCACTCGCGATGGCAAAAGCTGAAATGGTAGCCGCACAGCGCGAAGTTTTAGCGCTCGACGAAGCCTACAAGGATCTCCTCGATACGCTTCGCACCTCTGCGCAGAAACGCGCCGCTGACACTGACCTTTCCCTCCGAGAGAAACAGGAAGCGCTGAAGCGGGCCAATCAGGAGTTAGCCGAAAAGGGCGCTAAATTGAGCGACCAAGAAGCAGAGTTGAGGAAGCGCCAGGCCGAAATCGAAGCCAAAAGCAAACAGCTCGTGCAGACCGCCAGCGACCTTGAGAAAGAGAAGGCAGCCAGGCTCGACGCCGAGAAACGCGCAGCTGAAGCTCTCGCGAATCTGAAAGAGATCGCGAAGATTAAGGAAGAAAAGCGCGGGCTCGTGATAACGCTCGAAGGCGCGGTGCTATTTACAACTGGAAAGACGACACTCTTACCGATCGCTCAGAACAAACTCAGCCAAGTTGCCGCTGTTTTGAAACAGCAAAACGACAACAAGCGCATCGTGGTCGAGGGGCACACGGATTCTGTAGGCTCCGACGAGAATAACCTCAAGTTGTCACAGGGGCGTGCCGATAGCGTTCGGGAGTATCTGGTGAGCCAAGGCGTCGACGCCAAAAAGATCACCGCGATCGGAAAAGGTGAATCGACGCCCGTCGCGGAAAATACCACGGCCGAGGGCCGCGCGAACAACCGTCGCGTCGAGATCGTCATCAACTAGTGGCAGCGGCGTGAGTCTAGAAGGCCCCCACGCAAGCACAAGCGCAAGTGACAGGGGGCTCCGGGAAGCGCTGCGCGTTCCGCTCAGTATTTGGCTCTGGGCAGAGATCGTTGTCGTCTCGATTTCGGCGTTCGCCCTGTCGAGTCTTCTGTTGGTGTTGTGCTATCCATTCGATAGGCGGCGCGCGGTTGCTGGGAACATCGTGCGCTTGGCGTGCGTCACAGCCGTTAAGCTAAACCCCATGTGGAAGTTTCAGATCAAGGGGCAGCTACCAGCCAACTTTGCTCGCAAAACTGTCCTGATGAGCAACCATTGTTCACACACCGATCCATTCTTGATTTGTCATCTCCCAGTGACGATGCGTTGGCTAGCGAAAGCAAGCCTGTTCAAGATCCCTTTTCTCGGCTGGGCAATGTGGGCGGTGGGCGATATCCCCGTGCGGCGTGGTGATCCCCACAGCGCCCGCGAGGCGATGTTGCGCTGCGCGTACTGGCTGAACCGCGGAGTGGCGGTGGCCGTGTTCCCTGAAGGCACCCGCTCAGCATCGGGGGAGCTGCTGCCATTTAAAGACGGCGCCTTTAGGCTGGCGATCGAGACGGGTGCCGACATCTTACCCTTGGCGGTGACAGGCACCCACACCGCACTCAGGAAGCACGACTGGAGGGCCGGTTATTCACTGGGCTGGCTTAACATTGGAACACCCATTTCAACCGCAGGAATGACCGTCGAGGAGGTGCCTCATTTGCGCGACCAAGTGCGTGAATCGATCATCAGGCTGCGGGCCGAACTGATTTCGGGTGAGCCCGCGTCCCTTCACTAAGTAACGGGAGCCCCCTTTATTGATCGAGCACTCGTGTCGCTTCCAAGCTGTGAACTGGCCTATATTCAGCTCTCCGGCGTGTGGCCTATGAAAGCGATTGGTTGCGGGGTTCTTCTGTTCGCAGTCGCGTTGAGCACTTCGCGCGCGATGGCCGAAGAAACTCCATCGACCGATGTTGGTGACAGTTGGTTTGCCCTGCCCGGTTTGCATCGCGCACCCTTGATGGCGTTGTCCAAACCACGATTGAGCGCGGCGTTCACTGCCGGCTACGGGCTCACACTCGCGGCAGACGGTAATCATCATCGCGCGCTGGCTTTGCCAGCCGTTGGCCTGGTGGCAGCGCCCTGGCTTGAATTCGCCTTACTCGCAGACACCCGTTACGACATTCACCCGGGTGGCGACACGGGTTTCATTTCAGATCCGAAAGCTGTCGCCAAAGTGGGCGCGGAAGTCTCGCGCAACGTTCAGCTGGGGGGACAGCTCGGGGTGTGGTTCCCGGGCACGGAGAAGCCCGGTGACTCGTTTAAAGCGGCCTCGCCGGAGTTCTCTTTGTTCGGCGCTTGGACGGGAAAGCCCGTGGTCTTATCGGCATACGCAGGTTATCGCCTCGACCAAAGCAAAAACGCGGGGCGAAACGCGCCACGGCTGAGCCAGGGAGACCGTTTGGCCCTGGGCCTGAGTGAGTTCAACGAAGTCTTGGCGGGAGCAGGTGGTGCCTACGTTGCTGGGCCTTGGGTCGCACTCGGCGAAGTGAGCGCGGAAGTGCCCATGGGAAGTGGCGCTCCTGGCCTCACCGAATCACCGCTTAGAGTGTCCGCGGGCGTGCGGTATCTAGCTTCGGCGCAGCTCGAGTTCGAGGGGTTAATCGACGCATCATTGAGCTCACCTCCACCTGTGGGACCTGATCGGCCGCTAGTACCTATCGAACCGAGAATTGCTGGCCTGTTTGGGATTCGTTACCGTTTCGTCCCCGATCCGCCGTACGTCCCTCCCGCGACTCCAGCGTCCATCAAGCCAATCGCCCAACGCGAACCAGCGCCGAAGGTCGCCGTCAAGACGAGCATCACGCTGCTCCTCCACGGTCGTGATGGCCAGCTGCTCACGGACGCCAAGGTGCAGCTCTCCTCACCCAAAGGGGACCTCGCTATGGAGCCGGATGAGCAAGGCGCGTTTCTTCTGAAGGAGATTGAAGTCGGCAGCGTGACGCTCAAGGTCACAGTCGCCGGTTATGTCCCAATCTCGAAAACCCTCGTGCTCGGTCGTGACCCGCTGAAGCTCGAGCTCAATCTTGAGCCATCGCTCACCGGACAGGTGCGGGGTTTGGTGCGTTCTTTCGGGGGCGCGGCGGTGAAGGCTCGAATCAGTATTCAGCCAGGAAACCTGGAAATGAGTTCGGACGCGGATGGCGCGTTTGAGCTCGACGTGGCGCCCGGCACTTACGAAGTGACCATCAGTGCTCCCGGTTTCCTGGTTCAAAAGAAGAAGGTCATCGTCGAGAAAGACGGCGTCGTCGTGATGAACGCGGATCTCGTCAAGAAATAGCCTTCACAGGCTTCGGCCCCGTAACCGAACAGATTGCTTGCCGGTGATGTCTTACTTGCACTCACCCTGCACCGCGTACGCGCCGATCCGACATATTGAAGGTACTTCCCGGTCCATTTTTCGAATACCGCCCCTTCGGCAGTCAGAAAGAGTGCGCTAGCATGCTTGATCAGGCAGTCCGCGATCTTTTCCCATGCCCGAAGTCCATGACCCCCAACGTTGCCCGCTCAAGCGGCATGCCCGTGGACGCCGACGCATCGGACGGGGTCGTCACACTAGACCCGCTCAGCTTCTGTTCGCGCTGCTCGCAGCAATCGTGTGTGCGCTCGGCTGTGCCGGCGCGTGCGGGCGCCCCTTGGCAACGCTCAAGGATTCGCAGGGTCAGGTGAGTCGCGATTTTTCAACGCACTTGAATGCGTGGGAAATCGCGAACTTAGGTGCCACTTTCAAAGTGGGGGATGGCGTGCGAACCGGTATGAAGTCTGGGGCGTTGCTCGCGCTTGAAGACGGCAGCGAGGCTGGCCTCAAGAGCAATACGTTAGTGCGGTTCCTGGATACTCCTCCCAAATCGTCACAACAAGGCATCGACGTCGTGACGGGGGAAGCAACGCTGACCGCCGGAACCAAGGATTTAAGCCTGTTAACCAGTGTGGGCCTAGCGCTCATCGAGGCTGGTTCCAAGGTCACGCTGCGCCGCGCAGACGACGCCGTACGTTTTGAGGTTAACGTCGGAATCGCTCGCTTCGAAACGAAAGCGGGCCCGGTCGAAGTCAAAGCTGGGCAAGGCGTCGAAATTGGCATCGGACAAGCTGTTCTTGAGCGCTTCGCGCTGACCCCGGAAACTCCTCAGGCCGAGACGAAAGCTGCGCCCGCACCTCCCAAGGTTGCCGAAGAGGCCACAGAAAACGGCGAAATAGGCCTGAATCTTGTGGGGACCGGGGCGCGCCTCAAGGAGCCCGGTGCGAGTGACTGGACTTCTCTGAAGGCTGGGTCTCACCCCTTGAAGCCTGGTTCTTCGCTGAATCTTCCGCGAAACACCACGGCCACTGTCACGCGCGGAAAGCGCCAAGTCGTGTTGCGTGGGCAGGGCCAGTTCCTGATCGCGAATGAAGGTTCCGCCTTCATTCAGACCGAGTCCGGCGTTGTCTCAGTGTCTGCCGGAAGCGGAGCCGTCTCGATCAGCGTGCCCGGTGGCACGATCACCACGAAGCTTGGGGGCCTTTCGGACCTCACCGTGAAGCGAGATGCCACGGCCGTCAGCGTTCGAGTCGGCGAAGTCGAGATCAAAACCGCTTCCGGGGTCGAAACGCTGCGCGGTGGTGAAGAAGCAAAACTCAGTGCCAACGGAGAGGTGGACGTCGGCGGCCGTGGGCCTGGCTATGCGGACATCACGCTCGCGGCAGGGGATTCGATCGCCATCCACGACCCCTCGCCTCCCACTGCGATTGGCATCAGGTTTGGAGATCGCTGCAAACAGGGCGGGGTTGTCCAATTGATGCGCGGCAACTCGGATGTGGCCGCGAGTTCGCGCAGCGAAACGGGCGTTGCCAATATTCTGGTCCCGGCTGGAATGCATGCCTATCGGCTGCGCTGTTTGGGGCCTGACGGGCTTGAAGAAACGGCTGCCGCAAGCGGCAGAGTGTCCGTTCGACGCGATTCAGGCACCAGCCAACTGCCCACGAGCGCGCCACGCACTCAAGTTGAAACGGACGGGCGCAAATACACCATTCTCTACCAAAACCTACTCCCCCAAATTGCCGTACGCTGGAAGAACGCTCCAGAAGCCAAGAGCTACAAGCTAACCCTTCAAGGCCCGAGCAAGACGCAGAGCTTCACCACGTCGACGCCCAACTATTTCTTCGCGGCGGGCTCACTTCCCGAAGGCACCCATCAGTTGGTATTTGAGGCAGGCACGCGACGCTCGCGCACCACGACCGTCACCATCAGCTTTGACAACGCTGCCCCGACGGCGCGCATCACCTCCCCCCAAGATCGCAGTTTCGCTGCGGGGGCGGGTGTTGAGGTGTCGGGTGTCGCACTTCCGGGCTGGACGGTTGCTGTGGGCGGACAAGCACTCAGTATGGATAGCCAAAACCGCTTCTCCGGTACGGTGACAACGCCGGGCGATCTCCACGCCTTCTCTATTCGCTTTGCACACCCTTCGCGCGGAGTGCAGTATTACCTTCGGAGGTCTGCGCAATGACGACCAGCGCGCCGCCGCAACAAGACGAGCTACTCGGCCAGCTTGTCATGGGGCGCTACCGAATCGTGCGCCCACTGGGGCGTGGCGGCATGGGGGTGGTGTACCTGGCGCGGCTTGAGGGCGCAGCCGGGTTTTCAAGGCCTGTCGTGATCAAGCGTATTGTTCCGGATCTCACGGGCGACACGACCATGTCACAGCTGTTCGTGCGGGAGGCGCGTATCCTATCCAACCTGCAGAACGCGGGCATCGTGAGTGTGGTCGATTTTGGCGAGGAAAATCACGCCTACGTGATGGTTCTCGAATACGTGCACGGCTACAATTTGGGTCAGTGGCACCGCTATGTACGGCAAAGTCGAGGCCAGCTACCGACCACCCACGCGAACCACATCATTATCAAAACGCTCGAAGCCCTGCACTTTGCGCACACCTATCGACGGCCTGACGGCTCGCAGCTGCGGATTATCCACCGCGACGTCTCCCCTTCCAACATCCTGCTCGACCTCCGCGGTGCGGTAAAACTTCATGATTTTGGCATCGCTCGCACGGAAGACGCGAACGAATTTAAGACCACTGACGGCACCTTCAAGGGCAAGCTAGCCTTCACACCGCCCGAGATTTTTTCGGGCGAACCGGCCTCGCCCCAGAGCGATCTCTACGCGTGCGGGGTGGTACTGTATCAATTGCTCACCTCGCAGAATCCCTTTCGAGCCAAAGAAATGGGTGAGACGGTGAGCAAAGTCCTCACCTACGTGCCGCCGCCCATATCAGCCTACCGCGACGACGTGCCGGATGGGCTCGATGAGCTGGTGGCGCGCTCGCTCGCCAAGAAGCGCGAAGATCGCTTTTCGAGCGCCGCAGAATTCGCTGACGCGCTCCGTGCACTCAATCCCCAAAAGGAAGACGACTTGATTCAGGAGCTCGGGCAATGCTTCGCGAAAGACTTCGCCGCGATGCCCGACGCCATGCACGTGGACTCGCTGGAAGCTCGCGATAGTTCGTGGCGCGAAGCACAGGAGGTGTTGCCTCCTTCTTCGCGCCTTCCCCTGAGTTCGTGGCCACCTGTAGCAGGCGAAATGCCGCTTCAGGAGCACACTCAGCGCGATCGCACGGCACGGGTAGCCAAGCCGAGCCTCACCGTGCCAACGCCGACCGTCCAAGAACTCGCAACCCCCCCGCGACGCGGTATGCCCAAAGGCATGCTCGTCGGTGTTGGGGCTGCGCTCATTTTGGCACTCGGGGCACTGGCCGTTTCACTGTTGCGGGGCCCCGCGGCAGAGAAACCCCAGCGTTTTATCGTCGTGGAGACGCCTCACAGCGCACCCACGCCAGGCGACGTTCCAGAGGCCGCCGCCACGGAAGCAGCTGCTCCGAATCTGCCAATCAGCTCGGCTCCCACCACCAGCACCCCAGCAGTTCCAACCAATCCGAGCGGACCCAAATCAACGAAGCCTGACTCCGCCCCATCCGACGGCAAGCCTGATCCCAGAAAGCTATCGCGCACATTTGCAGCCCACCAGGGCAACGTTCAAGGTTGTTTCAAAC
Source organism: Polyangiales bacterium (assembly GCA_038246305.1). Classification (GTDB taxonomy): domain Bacteria; phylum Myxococcota_A; class Polyangia; order Polyangiales; family Polyangiaceae; genus JBBRRP01. The sequence goes on from JBBRRP010000044.1 coordinate 11,127, forward strand.
AGCACGCCTCGAATGTCACAGGGCAACCACAGGTTAGCATTCGATTCAAGGTCAGTACGAGCGGCCAAGTCCAAAGCGCTGAGGTGATCCCTGCTGGCCTCGCTACGACGCCGCTCGGGCAATGCATCTTGAACATCGCGCGTAGCGTTCAGTTTGGTCCGCAGAGCGAAGCGATCGTATTTGCAATCCCCATCACCGCTCGCCGGGTTGAATCGCCCTAATCTTCTTCAGGCTGGGAATCCCCGTTCTTTTTGGCCTTCTTTTCAAGATCTGGCACCACGCGAGTCACGCGTTTGTGCACCAATTCCTTGACCAGCCGCCACAGGCTTTTTTCATCCCCACACTCGGCTAACAGCCCAAGCGGAACCTGAAAGCCTCCCATATCGGCACGGCCACCGCCATACGGCCGCCCGTGCCCATCGTCGCCGAAAGCATTCAGCATGAAGGCCGCCGGATCCACGCTGGCGCTGCTGGTGCGCAGGGAGCCGTCGATGCGATCCTCGACGATCCCATACACGAGGACGGTATCAATATCTTCACGCCGCAGAATAAAATCAGCCGCCGTCGGAATCGCGTCGCGGTTCACCGCAGAGACTCGGCCCACGCCCGCCAGCGCAAAATCCCGCACCACTTCGAGGTCTTCCAGCGCACGCCCGACGGCATCCATGGCCTCGGCAGACAGCGTACGCCGACCGATGCGGCTCAAGGTTTCGTTGTCACAGAAGGGCTTAAGATAAGCCGCGGCGCGATGATCCGCTGCTGTCGCGAAGCCAAAATCATCGGTGTCCGTTTGGATGCCGAAGAACATCGCTGTAGCAACGGTGGCGTCCTCAATTCCGCCGTTAACGAGCGGGGAAAGGCCAGCTTCCGCGTACTCGGAATAGATGGTGCAGGTTGCGCCCACGTCATGACGAATGTCGACAAACGGCGCCTTAGGAACCGCCGCGGGTCGATGATGGTCCACCACGGTGAGCAGTTGCAGACCATCCGGCAGCTTGAGGGAAGCCTCACTGGCGCTAGCATCAACCAGCGAAAGATAGCCAAACTCTTCAAGCTCCGAACCATCCTGGATCCGCCGCATCGGGACGCTCAGAAGCTTGACGAGGGCTCGGTTCTCGGAGCGAGAAATCGGCAACGAGTGAGCGATCGTTGCTGAAACACCCAACCTTTCGCAGATGCGCCGGTGCGCGAGGGCTGCTCCAATGGAGTCTGGGTCGGGATGCCCCGCCAACAGGATGACCAGAGGCTTATCCGTTGCGGATGCCAAAACGCTCTCTAATTCATCGCGACGTTCGCGTCCCATGTCAGCTTGCCTTTGCGCTATCACTCTTGAGCATCAGGGTTCTCGGGGCGAAAGCGGTAGCTCACATTCGGTGCCCTTGGAAGCCTACGGCCGAGGCTAACCCTGGCTAAGGGTGCGCGGGGGGCGTCGCGGGGCGTCGCGGGGCGTCGCGGAGCGTCGCGGAACGTCGCGGAGCGGCGTGCAGTCCGACTGCAAGAAAAACGCGCTTGACGATTGGCCTCGGCCGGGCGAGTCTTCCGCTACCGCCAGCATGACTCAGGAAGTCGTTCAAAAACGCTACCCCGTTATTACCGCCGAATTTTCGGGTGGTTGGGTAGGCGTGGCTTCCATCGTAGTGGGTGTATCGCTCGGCCTCCTCGTGCTTATTAGCGCGGGTGCGGCGGGCTGACTGAACTCAACTTTCAGTCTCTTGCCCCCGCACCCGAAACGGAGCGGGGGCTTTTTTCATTTCGACATGTTTTCAGAGACCGCAACAGTGTTACACGCACCTACACAGCACAAGGAGTCCTAGCCATGGCAGCTCCCATGAAAGACCTGACTGAGGCCACTTTGGCCCAGCTGAACGCCCGTGAACCGAGAGAACTCACCGGGTCACAAATTCTTTGGGAAACCTTGGTTCACCAGGGGGTGGACGTCGTGTTTGGCTACCCGGGCGGAGCCATCATGCCGGCGTACGACGCGCTCCCCGAGTATCCGATCCATCATGTCTTGGTCCGACACGAACAAGGTGCCGCGCACATGGCGGATGGATATGCGAGAGCTTCCGGAAAAGTCGGCGTCTGCATCGCAACCTCCGGCCCCGGAGCTACGAATCTCGTCACAGGTATCGCCACCGCGATGATGGATTCCATCCCCATGGTGGCCATCACCGGGCAAGTGCCCTCCAGCGTGATCGGGACTGACGCCTTCCAAGAAACAGACATCACCGGAGTCACGCTGCCCATCACCAAACACACGCTCATGGCTTCGCGCCCCGAGGAGATCATGCAGGCTTTGAAGGAAGCCTTCTACATCGCGAACTCAGGGCGGCCGGGTCCGGTGCTGGTCGACATCACCAAGGATGCCCAGCAGAAGAAATGCCTTTACGCCTACGATCCCTCGCCTGTTCGCCTCCCGGGCTATCGCCCCGGTCTTCATCCTTTGCCCCGAGAGATTGAACGTGCCTTAGAGATGATTGCTCAGGCGGAGCGCCCCATCATCTTCGCAGGTCACGGCGTGATGCGGGCGAATGCGACAGGCCTCTTGCTTGAGTTCGTCAAGCGGACCGGGATCCCAGTCGCCTCAACCCTGCTTGGGTTAGGTGGATTCCCTGCCACACACCCGAAGAACCTCGGCATGATGGGCATGCACGGCGAGGCCTGGGTCAATCGCGCGATTCAAGAATCCGATCTGATCATCGCGATTGGAATGCGATTCGACGATCGGGTGACCGGAAATCTGAAGACGTACGCTCCGCACGCTAAGAAGATCCATATCGAGCTCGACCCCGCTGAGATCAATAAGAACGTGAAGGTGGATCTCGCGCTCTTGGGTGACGCTCGGGAAATTCTGGGCCTGTTGGTGCCGCCTGCGCGACAGAGCAAGATTGACCCCTGGATCCAGCACATTGATGCTCTCAAGGGAGAATCTTCGGTGCTTGAGATCCAGCACATGCCGGATAACGGCCAGTTGTTTGCGGCCCATGTGATCTTTGATCTGTGGAAAATCACCCAGGGCAAGGCGCTGGTGGTCACGGATGTGGGCCAACACCAAATGTGGGAAGCTCAATACTACAAGCACGATTACCCGCGCAGGCTGATCACATCCGGTGGCCTCGGCACCATGGGTTTTGCGCTGCCAGCAGCCATCGGCGCGAAATTCGCGTGTCCCAAGGAGGAAGTCTGGGTGGTCGCGGGCGACGGCGGATTTCAGATGACCGCGGCGGAGCTTTCAACGATTGCGCAGGAGAATATCAAAATCAACATCGCCATTATTAACAATGGCTATCTGGGCATGGTCCGGCAGTGGCAAGAGTTCTTCTACAACAAGCGCTACGTGGCCACGCCCATCAAGAGCCCAGACTTTGTGAAATTGGCGGAAGCCCATGATTTGGTGGGCCTACGCGCAACCACGCGCAAAGAAGCTGGAATTGCCATTGAACAAGCCCGCACTAACGAACGCACGGTGGTGGTCGATTTTCGCGTCGCGCAGGAAGATTCGGTTTACCCGATGGTGCCAGCCGGCGCGGATCTCGACGCCATGATTCGCAGGCCAGCCTGGCAGGGAACGCATAATCCCATCTACGAAACGGGAGAGGACGAATAATTATGTCTTCGGAAAGCCTCCGCACTTTTGTCGCCTACGTTGAAGATCGCCCAGGCGTTCTCAATCGAATCGCGTCGCTATTTCGGCGCCGCAACTACAACATCGTGTCATTGAATGTGGGCCGCACCCACGAGGCCGGCGTCTCACGCATGACCTTCAGCGTCGAGGCCGACGCCGATATGGCGCACCGCATCGAAGCCAATCTCTACAAGCTCGTCAACGTGTTGAGTGTGGAAGACATCACGGACACGCCACGTGTGAGTCGCGATCTCGCCCTCATCAAAGTGAATGTGGGTCCGGATCGGCGCGCGGAAGTCTTGCAGCTCTGCGAGGTTTTTCGTGCTCGTGCTGTCGACGTGGGTCCGCAGACGCTGATCGTTGAGATCACTGGAGCCCAGGAAAAAATCGATGGCTTGGTTGCCGTGCTCACCCCGTTTGGCATTGCCGAAATGGTCCAGACGGGCCGAGTCGCCATGACACGCGGACCCATCGGTCAAGCCGCCGACGCGCAAAGTCGATCTCGAAACGAAACCCACACCGTTTTTGCTGCTTAGCGCTCCACCATTTGTCCATTAACAATCAGAATGACCATGTCTGACAAAGATCCCGCAACCTATCAAGCCGGAGATTAGCTTATGTCCACACAGGATCGAGGGCCTCGCCGAGGCCCGGATTACGTCCGCATTTTTGACACCACCCTGCGTGATGGGGAGCAATCCCCAGGTGCCACGCTGACCTCCGATGAGAAGCTTGAGGTTGCGCGCGCGCTTTCGCGGCTCGGTGTGGACGTGATTGAGGCAGGCTTTCCCGCTGCCTCTCCTGATGATTTGGGTGCGGTTTCACAGATCGCGAAAACCGTGGGCCTTGAGCCAGTTCCCGGCAGGCTTTCTTCTGAGCCACCGATCATCTGCGCATTGGCCCGAGCCACCGAGAAAGATATCGACAAAGCCTTTGAAGCCATCCAGGGCGCCAAATGGCCGAGAATTCACACATTTTTGGCCACCTCGCCGATTCATCGCGAGCACAAGCTGCGCATGACACAGGCGCAAGTTATCGACAAGACACGCCAGATGGTGGGCTACGCCAAGCAGCGTTGTCAGGATGTGGAGTTCAGCCCGGAGGACGCCGGGAGGACTGAGCCCGAGTTCTTATATCAGGTCCTGGCAGCAGCCATTGAAGCGGGAGCCACCACGCTCAACATTCCTGACACCGTCGGCTACACGGTTCCCGAAGAATTCGGTGCCATGATTCGCGGCATTGTGGCCAACGTGAAAGGGATCGAGAACGTGATTCTCTCCGTCCACTGTCACAATGATTTGGGCCTCGCAGTAGCTAATAGCCTAGCTGGCATCTCGGCGGGAGCCCGCCAAGCAGAGGTGACGATCAATGGCATCGGAGAACGCGCTGGCAATACTTCGCTTGAAGAAGTGGTGATGACACTGCACACCAGGCACCCGCTGTTCAAACTGAATACGGGCATCGATACCACACAGCTCACCCGAACAAGCCGTTTGGTCAGCACGCGGACGGGTATCGTGGTGCAGCCCAATAAAGCCATCGTCGGCGCCAACGCCTTTGCGCACGAAGCCGGCATCCATCAAGACGGCATGCTCAAGCATGAGGAAACGTATGAAATCATGCGCCCAGAGACGGTTGGCGCTGCGAAAACGCTGCTCGTTCTAGGGAAGCACTCCGGGCGCCACGCTTTTGCCGTGCGCCTGAAGGAATTAGGTCATCCGCTCGACGGCGAACCGCTCGACAAGGCGTTCGACCGCTTCAAGGTTTTGGCCGACAAGAAGAAACGGATCACGGATGCCGACCTTGAGGCGCTGGCTGCCTCCGAAATGGGGCGCGGACCAGAGCGCTATTCGTTGTTGGGTTTGCAGGTGACCTGCGGCAATCCTGGGCTTTCGACAGCAACGGTCCGGATCAAGGGGCCCGATGGCGAGGTACAGACCCAGGCGGCCGTGGGCACGGGGCCTGTACACGCCACGTTCATGGCGATCGATTTGGTCGTTCAGGCGCCAGCCGAGCTGTTGGAGTATTCGATCAACGCGGTCACCGAGGGCATTGATGCTCTTGGCGAGGCTTCGGTTCGCGTACGCGCGGGCGAGACAGGAACCGTGAACGCACAGCATGGGCATGCGCATGCTGCATTGGTTCATGGGCACGCCGCCGACAGTGATGTGCTCATGGCGAGCGCAAAGGCCTACCTCTCAGCGCTGAATCGGGTGCTCGCAATCGCTGCGGATCATTCGCTGGAGTCCGGAGCGGAGTCTTTGGTTAGCCCGGCAGCTCGACCCACTGGCACCGCAGAATAACCGCTCAAATGACGTCCCGCATCGTACAAATCTACGACACCACGTTGCGCGATGGCACGCAACGCGTGGGCATTTCCTACACGGTGCTCGACAAGCTGCGTATTGCTCGGCGTCTCGACGCCTTGGGCATTTCCTACATTGAGGGGGGATGGCCTGGGTCGAATCCGAAGGATGCGGAGTTCTTTCAACGGGCTCGTGAGGAGCACTTTAAGCAGGCCAAGCTCACCGCCTTCGGGATGACACGCCGCGCCTCGCACCCCCCCGAAGAGGATCCCAACCTGAAAGCCATACTGGAAGCTGCCACGCCGGTGTGCACGCTTTTTGGAAAGAGTTGGACGCTCCACGTCACAGAAGTTCTTAGAACGACACTGGATCAGAACCTGTTGATGATCGAAGATTCCGTGCGCTTTCTCAAGAACTCGGGGCGCGAGGTGATCTACGACGCCGAGCATTTCTTCGACGGTTACGCCGCAGATCCCAAGTACGCACTGGAGACGCTTCAAGCAGCGGCGCGAGGCGGTGCTTCCGTGGTCGTCCTTTGCGATACCAATGGCGGCACCCTACCCTGGCAAATTGAAGAGTTGGTACGCATCGCTATCAATAGTGTACCCGCTCCCATCGGGATCCATGCCCATAACGATGCGGGGTGTGGCGTCGCGAACAGCCTCGCTGCGGTCCGCGCTGGAGCCGTACAAGTCCAAGGCACCGTGAATGGCTATGGCGAACGCTGCGGAAACGCCAATCTCTCAGCGATTATCCCGAACCTTGAGCTGAAGCTCGGTGTGAGCTGCGTTCCGCCCGGCAAAGTGCGCGACATCAGTGAGCTTTCACGCTTCGTATCGGACGTCGCGAACCTCACCTTCGACGAACACGCACCCTACGTGGGCAACAGCGCCTTCGCACACAAGGGAGGCGTGCACGTGGCCGCCATGCGGCGCCACCCCGACAGCTATCAGCACATTACTCCCGAGTTGGTGGGCAACAGCATGCGCGTCGTCGTGAGTGAGCTCTCTGGTAAAGGCAACATCCTCAGCAAAGCCGAGGAGCTTGGCTTGCAAGGCCAGTTCGGCGACGAAGGCGAAGCACTCCAAGAGGTGAAAGACGCCGAAGCGCGCGGGCTCTCCTTTGAAAGTGCTGAGGCCTCGCTCGGCCTCCTGCTTAGAAGGCGTGAGCCGGACTACGTCCCCCCGTTCTCAGTCCTCGATTATCACGTGATGGTCGGTCGACGCGCGGGCTCAAGCGAGACGTTTGCGGAAGCAACCGTCAAGTTGCGCATCGGCGACCAGGTCGCCCACACGGCAGGTGCCGGCAACGGCCCTGTGAGTGCCCTCGCGGATGCGCTCTTGAAAGCGCTCACGCCCGTTTTCCCGCATGTGTCCGACGTCCACCTGGCAGATTACAAAGTTCGCATCCTCGACAGCAAGGCCGGCACCGAAGCCATCACGCGTGTGTTGATTGATAGCCACGACCCAGCGGGAGGCTTCAGCACTGTCGGAGCCTCACCGAATATTATCGACGCCTCGCTGGCCGCATTGGTGGACAGCCTTGAGTTTTACCTACTAAGACGCTCACCCGAAACGAAACCAGCGAGCATTCCGGCACCCAATGCCGGCGCGCACGCAAGAGAAGCGGAAGCCCCATGAAAGCCAAAATCGTACTCCTGCCAGGTGATGGCATCGGCCCTGAAATCGTTGACCAAACGCGGCAAGTGTTAGAAGCCGTTGCCGGCAAGTACAGCCATGAGTTTTCGTTTGAGTCCCATCTGATCGGTGGCATCGCGATTGACGAAATTAAAGAGCCACTGGCTGATTCAACGGTGGAAGCCTGCAAAGCGGCTGATGCTGTGCTGCTCGGAGCCGTGGGCGGACCCAAATGGGATGCACCCGACGCCAAGGTGCGCCCCGAACAGGGTTTGCTCAAGATCCGCCGCGGCCTCGGGCTTTACGCCAATCTGCGCCCGGTGAAGAGTTATCCTGAACTCATTTCAGCATCGCCGCTGAAAGCTGATCGCGTGAGCAACGTGAATCTGCTCGTAGTTCGAGAGCTCACCGGCGGCCTCTACTTCGGGAAGCCTCAGTTTCGCGAACAGACCGCTTCAGGTTGGCGAGCGGTCGATACGCTGGAATACAGCGAACACGAGATCCGCCGCATCTTGACGCTCGGCTTCCAGCTCGCTCGAGGCCGAGGCCACAAGCTAACGAGCGTGGACAAAGCCAACGTGCTTGAATCCTCGAGGCTTTGGCGACAAATCGCGATCGAACTCGGCAAAGAATTTTCGGATGTGCAGCTGGAGCACCAACTGGTGGACTCCGCGGCCATGAGGCTTGTCACACATCCCTCGGCGTTCGACGTGCTGGTCACGGAGAACATGTTTGGGGACATCCTTTCTGACGAGGCCGCAGTCCTTACGGGCTCCTTGGGCATGCTGCCGAGCGCGTCGCTCGGAGCTGGCAAGCTTGGTTTGTTCGAACCCATTCATGGTTCAGCCCCTGATATTGCAGGCAAAGGCATCGCCAATCCGCTCGGCACCATCCTGAGCGCCGCGCTGCTCTTGCGTTACAGTCTTGGATTGGAGCGTGAAGCCGTGGCTGTCGAAGCAGCCGTGGAGGGTGCGCTGAAGAGCGGTATCCGAACGCCCGATCTAGCCGGCGGCGGAGCTTCCGTCTCTACCTCTGCCATGGGGCAAGCCGTGCTGGCTCGTCTGGCTTAAATCTATTAGCACCACATGGCTTCCCGCATAGCTCCCGTAGTTTTTGAGATCGTTCCGACGTCCATCGAGAGTGGACCGGAGCGCTTGCGCGAAGAGGCTGAGAAGGTCCGTCGCCTGTTTGAAGAGGCGGGCCTTTGGGGGCGTGTGAATTCGATCCTGATTCCGCAGCTGATTGCTGAAGAGGGCGATCGCCCGGTAGCGCTAGCGGACAAATTCGATTCGATCGACGCTAAGCGCTATTTGTCGGAGGCGCTCCCACTTGATTACATACTAACGCAAGTCTCCGTCTTCACGCCCGAATCCGAGTTGCGCCAGCGTATCGCTGATCTGCGCGCCGCAGGCGTGAATCGGGTCGTGTTTGTCGGTGTTCCGCGAGTGTTTGAGGCGGAGGCTGTCGTGGGGCCCTATCCAAGCCAAGCGGTTCAACTCTTTCAAGCTGAGCTTCCCTCACGCGGCGTGATCTTGATCCCCACACGACCTGATGAGGGGAAACGCTTCGCTGAAAAGGCCCGCGCGGGGGCCAATTTCGGGCTCACTCAGTTGTTGTTCAGCGATCACATTGTCGGGTTTTTGAAAGAGCTTTCTGCCCAACCTGAAAGGCCGGAGCTGCTGCTGTCGTTTGGTTACGTTCCGCAGCTTGAGGCCAGCCGCGGGCTTATTCGTTGGCTGATCAAGGACACGACGGCCACCGCAGCTGCTGAAATGGACGAGGTTTTGCGGCTCTCCGCGCTTCCCTTCAAGGACAAGAAGACACACCTGGTGTCTTTGGTGCGAAGAGTCTTGGAAGAAGTGCAGCCGCTTGGTTTCCCGCTCGGTTTGCACTTTGAATGCCCGTACGGCCCCTCCAAGCCGGCCATGGAAGTGTTCGCGGCGGTGCTGGAAGCCTGGACTGACGTGATGGGTAAAGGTTGAGCTTGCTGCCCTTTAATCCGCCGCTTCAAACCAGCGATCTAAGCCCGATCAAGGCTGCGATCGGGACCGCCCCGGAAGATTTCATTGTGGATGAGCTTCCACTCTATCCCGCATCGGGTAACGGAGAACACCTCTACGTGCGCCTTCGGAAGCGTGAACTTGCGACGCCTGATTTGCTCAAAATTGTCTCGCGCGTCACACGCATCAAAGAACGCGACATCGGTTGCGCGGGCATGAAGGACAAACACGCCATCACCAGCCAGTGGCTTTCTTTCCCGCTCGGTTGTCCTGAGCCTGCGACCTGGGAGCTGCCAGGAAGCATCGAAATTCTTGAATCCACACGTCACGGCAACAAGCTCCGCACCGGGCACTTGCTCGGGAATCGTTTCCGGATCCGTCTGCTCGGCGTGGACCCAACCGGGTACCCTCAAGCCCAGCTGATAGCGCAGCGCCTGCGTGAGGCGGGCCTCATCAACTACTTCGGAGCGCAACGCTTCGGGATCCAGGGCAGAAATCTAAGCGCTGCGCTCCATGTTCTCACTCGCCAGTCAGACGCAGCTCAACCGGACGATGAGAGCCAAGTCAGGAACGGCGCTCGCCGCTTCTACGCCAAATTCAACCCCAGCGTCATCCAATCTGAGATCTTCAACCGCTACGCAAAAGAACGCCTGCTCTTGGGCAAAGACTCAGTTTTTTCTGGTGAAACAGTACGCCTGGAGGGTTCTCCAAAGACCTTCATCGTTGAAGACGTTAATGCGGAGCGTCAACGCTTACTCGCGGGCGCGCTGCATTTGACCGGCCCCATTTTCGGATCGGGTTCTAGGCTTCCTGCGGGACGGCCGGGAGAGCTGATCGTGTCGATCCTCGGAGAATTGGGCTTGACTCAGGAAGACATCAAGCGCTTCGGACGATACGCACGCGGCACCGTCCGAGATCTGATCGTACCGCTACCGGACCTGGAGCTCAGCGAAGAACCCCGCAGCCTCGTTCTAGCGTTCACCTTGCCTGCGGGTTCTTACGCAACTCAACTGATCCGCGAGTTCACGCACGGTGAGTTTCTATCGGGCCAACGCACGCCCCACGCCACGCCTACAGAAGAATCAGAGCAACAACCCTAGAACGATCCGCAATACGGGGCCCGCAACGTATCCGAAGAGATTCCAAGCGACGAACAAGCCTAGCATCCCAGCCATGGGAACTTCGTAGAACCAATCGATCAGGCGGCCTAAGCTCTTCGGCCAAAACCCCTGAATAACACCCGCACCATCGAGCGGCGGCACCGGCATCAAATTAAACACGCCGAGCATCGCGTTGAGATTCATGAGAATGCTCAGCCCCATGGCCACGGCGCCCAGCGGCGAACTGTTTTCAACTCCCGGCGGCAGAGCAACCATTTTCGTAAACTCAAGTTCATCTGGGAGTGGGAGTACGAAGACCCCTGCTGCCAGAAGCCCCTTGAGCGTAAGGAGCGCGGCGCCACACAGTAGAAGATTGGCAACAGGCCCAGCCAGCGACATCAAACCCTGTTTCAAAGGATTCCTTCGTCCCCAGGCCGGATCAAAGGGGACGGACGCCCATCCAATCATCCAGCCGCCGGTGATGTACGAGATGATCGGCACGATCAACATACCGAACGGCGAGCGCTGAATGTGCGGCAAGGGGTCCAGGCTCATCACGCCTCCTGCGTAAGCCGTTGGATCGCCGCCTCGATAAGCGGCAAAGGCGTGGGCGAACTCGTGGCAGGTCGTGCTGAAAACGAACACGACGTACCAAATCAATAAGTGAGCGACATTGAAGTCCATCGCTTTGCGCTGAGCACCTATCCGTGCGGGTGCGGAATGTCCAGTGGACTCTCCGACTGAGAGGGCCTTCGCCTCAGAAAGACGCCGCGAGCCTCACTGCCAAGCCTCTGCGAGGCCAAAAAACATTCAAGAATTTCCGGGCCGACCCTGCATTCCAGGTAAGAATCACCGGTAAAAATAGAGCAGGGATTGCATAATAATGCATCATGCACGCATGATGCATTATTATGGGATGGCTGCGACAGCTTGTTCAGCATTCGACGTTTAGGAGCCTCGATTCGCTGGCCAAATCATGTGTTAGCCATAGGCGCTGGCCAGCAGACGTCACGGTTCAACCACGCTCTTTGGGTGCACTTCTCGGCAAGCTCGACCGCCAAGAGGAACTCGAATGGCTGGCCAACCGTCCGGAGATCCAGGCCATCCTGGCTGAACTCTTGGGTGCAAGCTTCACGGAAGTGCAGCGGGCCCTGCCGGCGCTGCCCAGCCGCCATCCGCACCGATGGATTTGGCGTGATGCCCCGCGGGCGAACTCCCTGGAACTCCTTCGCGAACCCCTTCCCCCGGGACTCCCAGACGAAGCGATTGGCTTCGCGAGCCCGGCGCGAGCGGGCAAGGGGGAGCGCTGGCTCTGGAGCGCACCCGAAGGCTCCGGACAGGAACTGCTCGGGCGCTGGCTCAGCACCAACCACCAAGCGCAGGTCTTCCGTAGCGGAGAGAATCTGGAAGGGCGCAATCCACGTCATTCGTTGTTTGTTCCGCTTGAAGAATACAGCCTCGACACACTGAACAGTCTAGCACAAGTGTTCACCTCACTGCCGACGAGTACCAACATTTTGTTAGCGGTACCTATTTCCCTTTCGACGCTCAAAGAAAGCGATCCGTTTTGGAACACTTTCAAAGCGATCGATGCAGCCGCAACGGCCGAGGACACGCAGCGCTTTGTGACGTGGCTGCTTCCGCGCCTGCCCCGCGATTCCGTCTTAGCTCAGCCACGGTGCTTGGCTTTTGTCGAAGAAACAATCAGAGAGCGCCATTGGACCACCTTTGACGATATACTGAGCCTGTGCGGCACAGTTGATACGCTGGCATTCGAAGGCCGAGGCAATTTAGAGCGGCTTTTGATTAACCTCGTGAACAGCCGTCTCGCACACCTCGCCGGAGATCCCCTGGCCGTCTGGTTGAACAAGCACGCACGAGCGCTGCTTTCTGGGGTCTTCGTGCAGCTCCTGGAGCGTGGCTTAGACTGGCACGAAGCTCGCTCTGTGGACGCATGGAGCGACCTCGTGCCGGACGAATTTAGGCAAACAGTCGATAAACGCTGGCTTCTGCGCATGTTGCCAGACGCGGAGGCGCACATTCGACCTCGCGATGTTGAACGAGCTGTCAAACAGTTGTCTCCAGGCGCGTTCCAGCTTGTCTTGGCGCTAGAGCGCCTCGGTTTCCTTTCACACTTAAGCCCCGACAAGCTCACGTTTGCACCACATTGGCTGGGGCGATTTTTATTCGAATTGGCGCTGGCAGACACAGTCCGCTTGGGCTCGCCAGCTCTTGGCAGGTTGCTGCTGGGTGAACATGCCGCGGAGATCACAGAGTGCCTAGCCAAACCATCGTGCCTCGATGAGCTCGATCTCGATCGGATGCTTGAAAACCTTGATGCTGAGCGTAACATCGCCAGCGTCACGACACTGGATATGGTTTTCCGGTTAACCGGACTCGCATTGTTTCGAGGAATTGAGCTTGAAGCTGAGCAGCTCACTGATCTCTGGAATGAACAAGTGGCGACACTCCTGCCCAGCGTTGTGCCCACAATAGCACCGCTCCTCGGCTACCCTAAAACTCAAATCGATCGCCAAATCCTGCTTTCTGACGGTTTTTTTTGCGTTGCGGCGCTGGCGATCGGCGAACGCACTCTCCCCTCGGCGAGCCCTCACCAGTTACTCAAACCCTGGCACCTCCCAACGACGCTCAAGCTGCCCCTGGAACCCTTACTTGACTCGATGAATGAATTTTTGTCTGCTGCCGAGGCGAATGGGGAACTCTGGCTTGATGAAGTTTACTTGCTGCTGCATCGCCTCCGCCCGCACGCTGCGCCGCTGCTTCAACAACATTCAGTCTTCCGCATGTCGTGCATTGCGGCGGCGTGTGAATCTAAAACGTTAGCCTGGAGCCTTGTGTGTCAGGTGCCCAGTGAGCATTTCGCTGTCGCTGCCTTCAAGAAAATCGTCGGATCCGAACCACGCTTTGCGGAAGCAAGCCGGGAGCTTGCTTCCGCCTATGAACGTGCTGGATGCCCCGAGGACATGCGGTTTCTGGCTCCATTTCGACCTTTCGCCAAAGAATTCTGGCCACACTTGAGCGCTGCCTTCGCTGTCAGCTTGCTGCGTGTCGGTCGGCCTCTGCGGCTGGATCTCAGTCCAGCACTTTGGCCCGAGCTACTCGACCTGTGGCAGAGTACATTTTCCGTGGCGCAGTGCAGCCACATGCCAGCACGCGTTGCCAACGACGCCGTGCGGCGCTTTGAAACGCTGCCAGCGGAGCTCATCGCGGCGATTTCGACACATCACAACGGCCTCTGCGAAATCTTTTGCCAGGAACTCCTCCGTACGCAGCAACTGGAACGCCTGATCCGGTTCTTACTCTGCATACCGACAGCAAAGCTCGGTGATTGGGTGCGACGGCTTGCGCTCACTCCCGACCAACTGCTCTCGGTACCCAGCGCTACCCAAGCCGCGTTCATGGTCCACCTGCAGACCTGCGTGCGTCTCCGATCTGTCGAGTTTTCCGAGGCGTTTCAGCTACTTTTGGGCCTGCAGCAGGCCAGCCTGCTACTTCACTCAAGCAAAGCGCTGAGATCAGATCAGTAGCTTCGCGCGTCAGTAGCTCTGCGCATGAATGGCGCTCTCTGCCAAGCCGAGCTGCAAGAGTCCATGGACCGTGCCTTTGGCCATCTCAGGGGTCCCACAAATGTAGGCTTGAATTAATGGTTGCTGGGCAAAAACCTGGCCGAGGTGGGCCTGCACACGGCCCCGCGCACCTGGCCACGCGACGCTGGGTTCGGTGAGCGTGGGGATGAAATGGAAACCCTCATATTGATTAGTTAACGCTTCAAATTCGTCACGGAACAAGATCTCCTCTTCGCGCCTACAACCGAAGACCAAAACGCTTGAGTCGGGTTCGACATTGGGTGCTCTCCGCAGGAATTCAGCTTGGATCATCGCCCGAAGCGGAGTGACCCCTGTGCCAACCGCGATGAACAATGCTGAACCACTATGCCGCGTGCGTACGAAGCTGCCTTGAGCTCGCGTTAACCAGAGCTTGTCACCCGGCTGTGTTGACGACAAGAATCTGCTGCCACGAATCGATGCTGCCACTTCAAAGACCCCCGGCGTCCCGGGATCTACTGCTGATGAAATTGAATAGGGCGCCGACGCGTCTGTGCCGCCCAATCCTAACTCAACATGTTGCCCAGGAACCCAGGAGAACGAGCGGTCAGCGCAACAGATCCGGAGTCCAACCACACTCGGACTGAGGCTCTGGACCTCGATGATTTCCGCGTTGAGTCGCTCGCGTGGGTCCATCACGGCATTCTAGCTCCGTCACGAATAGCTCGTTGAACCGCGCAAAACAAGGCATCGTCCGGGGGCATTGCGGGGGCATTGCGGGGGCATTGCGAGCTTGGTTGTGGTTCTTGTCGGCTTGGCCCACGATGGGGGCTGGCTCCGCCCATGAACTTTTTCGGCCACGCTTGTCTCGCCGCCCGTCGCGACCCAAGCGCCGGGTTTGTGTTGGGTGCAATGCTGCCGGATTTGGTCAACATGTTGGGGGCGAGCCGGGTTTCATCGACGCGCGCGCCAACGGCCGCCGGGATCCGCTTCCACCACGCCACCGATCATGTCTTCCACGAAAGTCAGACTTTCAAGGAGCTTGCGCATGCCAGTTCAGCGTGGCTTCGTGAGCGGGCGGTCTCACGCGGCGCTGCGCGCGCTGTCGGACATGTGGGCACCGAAATGCTGTTGGACACGTGCCTTTCGGCCAAGGCCCCGTTCCTACTCTCTTATCGAGAGGCGCTGAATTTAGGAACGCACACAGCTGAACTCGAAGGGCTCTGCTTGTCACCGATCGAGGCCGCGCCAAATCTTCCAGCTTTATGCGTCGCGCTCCGAAACGCGATCCCACAGCTTCGGGACCAGCGCCCAGAACTCATTGCGGCGAGGCTCGTCCGCACACTCGCTCGGCGGCCGCGCTTAGCGCTCAAGCCCTCGGAAGTCAGCGTGGCTTCAGACTGGGCTCAGCATTTCACCCCTCGCGTTCAAAGCGTTGCAGAACCGTGGCTGCGCGAGATCGAATCCGCACTCGGGGAGGATTAGCGTAGTGCCGAAGTCGAAAGTCAGCCCAGGGCCTAATATTGCGGAGACTATTTTTCGGGATGTTCGCCGGCAAATTCTGGTTGGAACGCTAGCACCCGGTGAGCGATTGCTCGGCGAACGCGAACTCGCCGCGAAATATAAGACCAACCGCAACACGCTACGCGAGGCAGTGCGGAAGTTAGAACAGAGCCGTCTCGTGACAGTACGTCACGGCCAAGGGGTCACGGTCTCCAGCTTTCGGCACACGGGGACGATGGACTTGCTCTCGCCGTTTTTGGAAACGGCTCCTGATCTCGGCGAGGTGGTGCGACTGCTCGAAGATATTCTGCCAGCTCGCCTGCTGGTGATTGAGTTTGCCGCTCGCCTCGCGGTCCGTCGCGCGACCAAAGCTGACATTGAACGGTTGCGAGATATTACGGATCTTCTCATTGCCGCGTTTGAGCGCGGCGATCGTGTGGTGATAGCCCACGGTTTTCAGCGCTGGCTGGAGACTGTTGTGGATGCTGGGCACTCTGTGGCCATTCGCTGGGTGGCTAATCCGTGGCTCGAATCCTATCGTGACCTGCTCGATCGCTTTCCAGTGTTGTGGGTGCTTGAGCCGAGCTTTCCCGAGCACCTGCGCGACTTCCTCTTGGCGCTTGAAGAAGGGGACGAACTGAAAGCAATGGGCGGGCTGCGGCTCTATTACCAACGGGTGGATTCAGCCTTCATCAACGCACTTGAAAGCGCGATGGCGATGCGCGTCAGCACGCCGCCTCCCGCAGCGGCCCCAGAGAATGCCGCCCCGATTGCCCCAGAGGATCTCTCCATGGCAACGCCGGCACCTACGCGCAAAAGCTCCTAGGGCAGCGCCATACAGCGCGGGGCCCCGGCCTAAAGCAGCTTGAGCGATTCAGGCGGCGGACTGGCAGGCGTGGCCCCGATGGCTTCCAGAATTTGATACAGCCCAAACGTCGGCATCCGTGTGAAGCCATTCCAAGCGGCGGAGGCGAGCGTCCCGTCCTTTAGCCAATCCTTGATCCATTCGCCGGCGAAGCGTGCCTGGCGCTGCTTGAGGCCTGCGCCCAGCTCTCGGGACCAACGCCGATTGTATTGTTCGTGGGTTCCCACCGGAGAAGAGAAAATAATCGGGAGCCCAAGGCCGCCAAAGAACGTCATCTCACTCGGCTTGGTCCACAGAATATCTGTGCGCGCGAGCAGGCGGTTGAAACTGGTGAGATAGCTTTGGAAATTAGACGCGTACAGAATCTGAATCGGCGCGTCTGCATCGTCGCCTAGGATCCGGCCGAGGCCACTCTCTTTCACGACAAGCGCGAGTTCTTGGGCGACCTCCTGACGTACACCTGCGACTAAGTGCAAACGCAAACGCTTCTCCGCTAATAAGCCGCGCAAAGATGGGAGGAACTCCCGAACGAGGCCCACTTGAGCGCCTGCCCCTCCCACCGCGAAGGTCAGGGTCAGAGTCGGATCATCGACGGACTCCGGTAACGCCCCCAGAAATTGCGAAATCCCATGCTTCAACTCGCCACGGGATACGCCAGACGGATCGAGTCGCACCAGACGCGCCGCGAGGTTTTGCTTCAAGAAGGTAAGCTCCGTGCCCCCCACCAGTTCATGGGGGAGCGGGAAACCTGTGACTAATATCTTATCCTCGGGCACACCATAAGCTCGAAGGCGCCGCCGAGTGCGCTGGGTGGGAGCCAGATAGACTATCCGAGTATTAGCCGCGTTCATCGGCGCCCAAACGCGGTTGATGTCGGAATCCGTCACGATACAGAAAATCTTGTCATAACCGAGCCGATCGGCGGCAATCGCGGGCATGAAGAAGGTGGTCACGAGCGTTTTTTGGGTTCGCTCCAAGTGCTCCACCAAACTCGAGCCCAGGCCTTTCTGAATCAACCGATCCAAGACACGGGTTGCTACACTCGGGTGCGATTGATCCCGCTCCGCGTAGAGGTCTGCGATATCCGTGACGCTCTCCAGCATCGTACGAAATGGTAAGCCTACGAGCGGTAGCTGCGAAGCGCGCGAAATGCCTTCGTAGTAGCGGCGCACATAGGACCAAAGCTCACGGTCTTTTTCCGTGGCAATCGGGGGGCGGTCTGCCTGCAACACGTCCAGCTTGAGCGCGTCACCCAACGCGTGTGCGGGCCGCAAATGCCCGTAGCCCATGTCGATTGCAACCAAGGCGAAACGAGTACTAGCTTCTGGCAGGGCTGAATTCACGCGCGGCTAGCCGCCAGATTCTCTTTGATCGGTGGCGATAGCTCGGTGCCCGGTCCGATGAACATGACATGCCCCCTCCAGTTCACCGAACGCTTGAAGAGGCCCACCCACCAAAAACCAGCAATCAGTAAATCCTTCAACGGGATGAGCAGGAACTGCAAAATCCCAAGCCCTGAGGGTCGAACGCTGCGTGCCATGAGTTCGTCTGAAAGGCACTTCACCAGCACAAATACTAGTGAGGCGCACCAGAACCCCCGTCCAAAAATGGCACCGCTCGGCCCCAACCCCGCGAGCACCCACAGCATAGCGAGCCAAGCCAGTGGAGTGGATGTCGACTCGCACACATACGCGAAGAGCGAAACATGACGCCGCATCTGGGCCCACCTAACGTGCCGATTGACGAAGCTACTCAATGAACGCTCTCGGTTCCGGACAGGAAGCGGATCCGTACACAGCTTCACGCCGACACGGCACTGCTTGGCGAGCCGCCCGAGCATGTAATCTTCCGCAAGCACATTCTCGAGCGTGCGCCAGCCACCCATCTCTGCCAGAAGCTGTTTGTGGAACAGCACCGATTTCCCAATCACGCAATGGTGGCCCGCAAAGTTGGCACCCCAGATCAGCGGCGCCACCAGCGTATTGAGGTGAAGGCTCTCGAGCATCGCACCGAGCGACTGTTCGTCTTGACCCACCAACGTGCTGTGCACTAGGCCGACCGACTCGCCGTCCCATTCACTCACCATCCGCGCCAAATAGCCTGGCCCCGGAACAACGTCGGCGTCGGAGATAAGCCAAAGGTCATGGCTGACGAAGCGCGACATGAAGGCGAGATTGTTGACCTTGGGATTCATGCCGATAGCAGGAGCTCCGATCAGAACCTGAATTGGAAGCTCAGGATGGCTACGCTGGAAACTGCGGACGACGGGAATGGCCGGATCTTCGGGATCCTCAACTCCGAGCACCAGCTCAAAGCATGGATAGTCCTGGCGGGCAAACGCAGCTAGATTCTCTGCAAGCGATGCATCAGCGCCTTTGATGGGCTTCAGAACGCTGAGCCCCGGCTGATGCCGAGCTGACATTCGCTTCCGGTTTGCACGACGGATAGCGAAGCTCGCCGTTAACTGAACACAAACCAGCGCAACCAGAGAACCGGTTGCGATAATAGCAACACTCCAAAAGAGCCAGTGACCCGTCGTCAATGCAACACCACTTGGGGATAAACTGTGGACGACCATAGTGTCGAAAACGTGACGAGCACGAGTTTTTTATGCGCCGAACCGCTCCTCGCCAGCAAGCCCAATAAATCCAGACACTTGCACGTCCATTCCTTGCTCTCCCCACCAGACGTTCGCCCAAACCGGAGATCGTAAGTGGCAGCGTGGCGTCTCATCCGCCGCCACGCCTCAAACCTCGATCAAACCTTTGAGGCAACGTGCCTCGGGCTCCATCCATTCGGGCAGCACACGGGGAGCCTCTTCGATCTTGGAACGGTGTGTCACCCATTTGCCGACATCAATCCGACGCTGCTCCATGAGTCCGATGATGTTCGCGAAATCGTCTGCCTTGGCATTCCGGCTGCCCATCACGGTCAATTCTCTCTTGTGGAACTCAGGGTCCGAGAAGGAAATCTCTCCGGTCACCAAACCCACAAATACCAAGCGTCCACCGTGGCACGGATACAAGAACGATGTCGCCATACTCGCGGCATTGCCCGAAGCGTCAAACACCACCGAGGGCAACTCACCACCAAAGAACGAACGGATGAGTTGCAGATTCTCTTCGAGACTCGCGGCCGGCAGCGCACTCTCCTTCACGCCGAGGATCTCACGGCACAAACGCAAACGTTCGCTGCTGGTATCCAACACGGCCAGTTCGGCCCCGCTTGCGGCAGCAAATTGCAGGGTTGCCAGACCGATCGGCCCGGCTCCGATCACGAGCACCCGATCACTTGCGCTGACGTTCCCGCGTGCAACGGCGTGTGCACCGATGCCCAAAGGCTCAACCAGGGCGAGTTCTTCGAATGAAAGCACTGCCGATGAGTGCAGGTTGGCTGCTGGCACCAAGTACTCCGCGCGGAGGGCTCCATCGGCGTGCACCCCGAGAACGGAGATCCGCTCGCAACAATTGGGTTTTCCGCTGCGACACGCGATGCACGCGTTGCAACTCACGTACGGCTTAACGGCGCACCGATCTTGAGCTTTCACCGCAATAACCCCTTGGCCGACGTCGACCACCTCGACAGCTGCCTCATGCCCCAAAATACGCGGGTAGCTGAAGAATGGCTGCTTACCCCGATAGGCGTGGTAGTCCGTGCCACACACCCCTACCACCTTCACGCGCACGCGTACCTCCCCCGGCCCCGGGTCGGGCAAAGCTGCATCTTTTTCGCACACCAACAGGCCTGGGCTTTTGAGAACCAGTGTCGTCATGCCCGAACGCTAGCGAGTCTATTGGGGCGGGCGCAAGATTCCGCCTTCCGCGTACGACGAAAGTCGCTAGAGTGTGCGTATTCACAGTGTGCCAATGAAGAAAAGTTCTTCACAAAAGGAAAAGCCAGAATTGGTGACGGCGCTTCCCGAGGGAAGGCTGGAGGAGCGTGCGCTCGGATACTTGAACCGTTTTGATGCAACTCGCCACAAGTTATCGCTTGTGCTCGAACGCTACGTGCGCGGAACCGTCGCCCCAGAAGGTCGAGAAAGCGCTCTCGAAAAAGTCGTACAACTTCTGGACCGCTACGAAGGAAGCGGGCTGATCGATGACCGCCGCTTCTCCGCGAATCACACGCGGTCCCTCTGGCAACGGGGCAGCTCGCAACGGAAGACGGCTCAGAAGCTACGCCTCCGTGGCATCGCGCCCGAACTCATCGCCGATACCTTCGAACAGTTGGCCTCTGAAATGCCTGAGGGCGATCTAGCCGCGGCACTCATCTACGTGCGGAAGCGGCGCCTTGGCCCACACCGCACGAGTGACGAAGAGCGCCAAGCAAAACGCCAGAAGGACCTGGCTTCGCTGGCCCGCCAGGGGTTCAGCCACGATGTGGCAAAGCGTGCGCTTGCGGCAAGCGACGACGACGTGTTCTAAACAAATAGCCTCTCCAATGCAGCTTTCTTGGATATTGTTCCTTGCACTGATCTTCGCGCTTCTGGCGCTAGACCTGTTTGTATTCCATCGAAAAGCTCGGCCGATCCGCTTGCGCGAGGCCGCGTTGCTGAGCTGCTTCTGGGTGAGCCTGGGCCTAGGTTTTTCAGGGGCGGTCTATGCGGTCTACGCCAACGGTTGGTTTGGCCGCGGCGATGCTCCGGCGCCGCTTCCGCCCATGGAGGCGGCCCTCCAATACCTCACAGGTTACCTGCTCGAGGAATCTTTGAGCGTGGACAACATCTTCGTGATCGCGCTCCTTTTTACCTCGCTCAAAGTTCCCGAACAGTATCGCCACCGCATCCTTTACTGGGGCATACTCGGCGCGATCGTGCTCCGGGGAATCATGATCCTTGGCGGCTCATGGCTCATCACTCGCTTCGACTGGCTCTTTTATGTGTTTGGGGCCTACCTCGCGTACACCGGCCTCAAGCTGCTCAAGCCTGAATCCGGCAAGCTAGATCCTGAAACGAGCTACTTCGTGCGCGTTGCGCAGCGGATCCTGCCACTCGCCAAGGAGGATCACGGCGCGAATTTTTTCGGTCGCGAGAGCGGGCGCACCGTCGTGACTCAGCTTGGACTGGCCCTGCTCGCGATCGAAGTGACTGACGTGCTCTTTGCGCTCGACTCAATCCCAGCTGTTTTTGCCGTTACTACAGATTCATTCATCGTTTTCACATCGAATATTTTTGCCATCCTCGGGCTTCGATCACTCTATTCTATCCTCGCTTCGATGCTGGACCGCTTTCGTCACCTGAAGATTGCGCTCGCGTTCATCTTACTGTTCATTGGCATCAAGATGCTGCTGCACGCGGTCGTCGACATCGGCAATCTCGTATCTCTTAGCGTGATCGCGGGTTCACTCACGGTGGGCGTATTGTCGTCGATTCTTGTGCCACCACCGCCCCATACAGGTGGCGAGCCCTAGCCAGGCTACTTTTTCTCAGACAGGGCCAGCTGAACGACGCGCTCAAAAGCGGCCAGTGGCTGGGCACCCGAAACGACGTAGCCGTTGATCACGGCGGTTGGTGTGCCCTGTATCTTGGCGCTTCCAGCGGCTTCGCTGTCCTCACGGACAGCGGCACGATGTCGATGCTCATCCAACGCGAGGCGGAATTTTTTCAGATCGAGGCCAATTTTAGCTGCGTATTTTTCCAAATACTCTCGGCTTAACGCTTCACGTCTTTCGAAAAGCAAAGCCTCCATCTTCCAGAAACCCGCCGAGCCCAGTTGCTCGAATGCTTCGAGCGCAGCTTCAGCTGCCAAAGGTGCGTCGGGATGGAAGGGCAACGGCAGATTTCTCCAAACGAGCCGAACATCCTTGGGATGTAGCCGCTGCAGTGCGTCGAGTGTGCCACGAACCCGCTCACAGAACGGGCATTGAAAATCGCTGAACAGCTCGACTACGACTTTAGCCTGAGGAGACCCTCGAGAAGGTCGCGGCGTTTTGGGAGCCGCAACCGTGACACGCTGAGGGAGTGACGGTGGAGCAGGTTGCGCTGCTTTCATGATTTCGCCGTACACGTTCTGTGCTGAAACGCCATTGGCCACCATTTGTTTCGCCAAACCCAAACGATCATCGATCAGCTGGGTGAACGACTCCACCGGCTGGGCTCCCATCAAGCGCCGCCCGTTGATGAAAAACTGCGGAGTCCCCTCAACTTTGAGCTCTTCAGCCAGGATTTGGTCTGCCAGGAGCGCTCGTTCAAGCTCGGGCCTACCTGGACTCTCCAGCGCTAAAGCCTCGGATTGAGGGAGCCCCAACTCACGGGCGAGATCGAGGTAGAGCGCGCTACCCAGCTCATCTTGCTTTTCAAACAAGCGCTGAGCGAGCGGCCAAAACTTTGCATTCCCGTGCACTGCAAAGACACGCTGGCCAAAGCGCGCGGCTGGCAGTGCTTCTGCATGAAATGGAAGCGGCGCATGCTTAAACACCAACCGCACTTCTTGCCCATAACGCTTTCTGACTTCCGCAATCGTCTGTTCCGCTTGGCGACAGTAAGGGCACTGAAAATCGGTGAACATCACAATCGTCACGAGGGCCGTAGCTGGGCCATCGATCGGGGAGCTGCCTATCGGGACTTGGTAGACGGCCAAATCAGGACCCGCCTCTTCGTCGTCCCCCTCCGCGGGCTCCGGTTTTCTGTTCTCGATATTGGTACGAGTGCGCTCGCGATAGAGCACATTGACGTCCTTGTACGGTCTAGGGAGAGCCTTGATTTCGGCGAGCTCCTGCTCAATCAGACGTGCAAATTCGGTCGCCGGCTGAGCGCCTACGAGCATGCGACCATTGATGAGAAAACCTGGCGTGCCCCGGATCCCCACGTGCTCAGCCAAGGCGGCATCGGTCGTCACTTTAGCCCCGTACAACGGCTCATTCAGCGCCGTCTCGGCCTCTGCCGGAGAGAGACCAGCTTCCTCCGCCCACTCAACCAAGTGCTCGGAAGTTAGGTCTTCATTGTTCGCGTACAGCTTCTTAGCGAAAGGCTCAAAGGCCGCACGACCTTTTCGTTCGAACACCGCCTGAGCCATCACCGCGGCATCCCGCGCATGCGCGTGAAATGGCAACGGCAGATTCTTGATCACGAAGCGCACCTTATCAGGATAGCGCTGCGCGATCTCTGACAGCGAATCCTGCGCGCGTGCGCAGAATGGGCATTGATAATCCGAGAAAACAACCACCGTGACCGGCGCCAGAGGGTTTCCGAGGATCGGATCGCGAGCGCCAATCGGCACGAGTGCTTCGGGCACGGCGAAGCTCTTCGGTGCGGCAGGCGCCTCGTCACTCGTCACCCGTGTGCGCGCCCCCGCGCTCGTTTTTGGAACTTGTTGAACGGAGTTGCTGCAACCGAAGGCGACGAGCGAGATGACTAATAGAAGGCGCTGAAACATGCTGGGGACGGAACCCTAGTACCCGGGGCGCGATCGGCCAATCTCTGCTTTGCGCAGCGACAGGGCGGCCAAGTTGTCGACCTGGACGGTGTCGGACGGGCTCTGTTCACCGCAATTTCCCGAATTTTCGGCCTTGTGATGAGCGGCACGGTGTCTGCACAGCACTCCCTTATCGGCCATGAGCAAATCTGAATCCGCCGCCACCATCAGTGGCCCTCCCCTCGGCTTGGGGCACGCTCACACCAGCGTTCTGGTCGGCCTGGACGCACACCCGATCTCGGTAGAAGTCTGCTGCACGCGGGGGCCTTCTTTCTTTCAGATGGTCGGGCTCCCAGAAGCCGCCGTGCGAGAAGCACGGGTGCGTGTGGCTAGCGCTCTTGCAGGTATCCGAATTCTTTTGGATGAGTACGCGATCACGGTCAACTTAGCCCCGGCGGACCTACGCAAAGCGGGAGCCGCACTCGATCTTCCCTTGGCGGTTGCGGTCCTTGAAGCGGTGCGCGCCATCCCCGCCGGGAGTCTGTCGGGCACACTCCTTTTGGGTGAGCTCGGTTTGAATGGTGAGGTGCGACCGGTGCGCGGAGTGCTTCCGCAAGTCGATGCCGCCAGAACCCGCGGAATGGCTGAAGTGATCGTGCCAGCACAGAATGCGCGTGAGGCTTCGCACGTGTTAGAAATCAACGTCCGAGTGGCGCGTTCACTCAGGGAAGTGGTGGACTTCTGCAACGGCAAAGCTTCGCTCAAGAGTGCAGAACGCGCGGCGTTCGTGGCGGAAGATCCCGAAGAATCCTGCGGAGATTTGGCCGATGTACGGGGTCAGGCGGGCGCTAAACGCGGGCTCGAAATCGCAGCTGCTGGTGGCCACAATTTGCTGATGCTCGGCTCACCCGGCTCGGGGAAAACACTCCTCGCTCGCTTGTTGCCGACGATCACTGCGCCGTTAACTCTCAACGAAGCACTCGATGTCACCAAGATTCATAGTGTGGCCGGATTGTTGGAAGGCGAACAAGGGATCGTACGCCGTCGCCCGTTTCGAGCACCCCACCACTCGGTGAGTGAAGCTGGTCTGATAGGTGGCGGCGACATACCGCGCCCAGGTGAGGTGAGCTTGGCGCACCGCGGGGTGCTCTTCTTGGATGAGCTCACGGAGTTTCGCCGAACGGCTCTCGAGGCCTTGCGGCTCCCGTTAGAAGATGGCGTCATTTGTATTGCACGCGCTCGCGCTCGCGCCTGTTTTCCTTGTCGGCCCGTGGTGGTTGGGGCCGCCAATCCGTGCCCCTGCGGGTATCTGGGGCATCCTAAACGCGCCTGCCGCTGCAGCACCAAAAGCATCGATGCCTATCGATCGCGGCTTTCCGGGCCAATTATCGACCGTTTGGATGTGCATCTCTCGGTGCCGCCCGTCGATCCACGCGCCTTGACCTCGAAGGCGAGTGCCGAGTCCTCGCGCTGCGTGAGAGCACGCGTCGCCCAAGCTCGCGAGCGCCAGAGGCTGCGTGCCGAGTACCACCAGCTCGATTGCGTGACCAACGCGCACCTCTCGCTTCAGGCACTCGAACAAGTGGCGCCGTTAGACAACGAGAGCCGACGGCTGATCGAATGCGCCATGACAGAATTGGGCCTGAGCGCCCGTGCTTACGTCAAAGTGCTCAGGGTGGCACGCACCATCGCTGATCTTGAAGAAGATCCCCAGGTCCGTGCGCCGCATCTAGCCGAAGCTATTCAGGGGCGCCTCCTAGACCACCGACAGTTCTAGCTTTGCGAATGCGCGAAGTCAGAGAAGCAACAGTAGACAATCTAGCAAGTAGGTAATGATCATGAAAACAGAGCGAGAATCCAGCAACAGCAACATTCAAACCGTCATCGGCGATATCGAAAAAAGCTTCGGAAAGGGCTCCATCATGCAGCTAGGCGGCGAAAGCACCGAACCCATCGAAACCATCAGTACGGGCTGCCTTTCGCTGGATGAAGCGCTGGGCGTCGGGGGGTATCCACGCGGACGAATCATCGAGATCTACGGACCCGAGTCCAGCGGCAAAACCACCCTCACCCTCCACGCACTCGCAGAAGCTCAGGCCAAGGGAGCAATTGCAGCTTTCATTGACGCCGAGCACGCCTTCGACATGCGTTACGCCAAGGCATTGGGTGTTAATCCGGATACGCTTCTAATCTCGCAACCAGATTGTGGCGAACAGGCGCTGGATATTGTCGAAGCGCTTACACGCTCCGGCTCCGTTGATTTGGTCGTCGTTGACTCGGTGGCAGCGTTGGTCCCTCGTGCAGAGCTTGAAGGCGACATGGGCGATAGCCACATGGGCCTCCAAGCGCGACTGATGAGCCAGGCGCTCAGAAAGCTGGCCTCCATCGCCCATAAGACCAATACCACGTTGATTTTCATCAATCAGCTCCGTCAGAAGATTGGGGTCGTCTTCGGTAACCCGGAGACAACCACCGGTGGCAACGCGCTCAAGTTCTACTCGAGCGTTCGTTTGGATGTGCGACGCATTGGGAAAGTGACGGTCGGAGAAACGGTTGTAGGAAATCGAACACGCGTGAAAGTGGTGAAGAACAAATGTGCACCGCCATTCGCAGAAACCGAGTTCGACATCCGTTGGGGCACCGGAATCGATAAGGGGGCAGATCTCGTTGAGCTGGCCACGCAGCATGGGATCTTCGAGAAGCACGGCGCTCACCTGAGCTTCGAAGGTAAGAGCCTCGGGCAAGGCCGCGATAAAACACGCGATGGCCTGCTTTCTGATCCCAAGCTCGCCCAAGGCATCACCCACGCGCTCTTCAAAGTGCTGCCTACGAGGGCGAAAGACGCCGCACTGCCAAGCACCACTCTGCCACCCGCGCCCTCGGTGCCTCCCAAAGGCCAAGAGCCGAAGGAAAAGAGAGCCGCTTAACGTTTACGTTCCTGCATCGCCAGCCGCACAGCGACAACGCGCTGAACATTCTCAATGAACGCGCGGAAGGTGGCCTATCCAGGGTGGTCACCTTCCGCATTAATTACGACTCTTAAGATGTCGCAACTGAGATACGCTTGGGCTCGCGTTCTGGCCGCGTAGGGAGTGCGATGGTGAGCACGCCTTGTTTGAGTTCAGCTTTAACGTCGTCGCCATTCACTGAATCCGGCAACACGAAGCTCCGCGAAAAGGCGCCGAACTTCCGCTCAAAAGTGTGAAATGCCTCACTTTCTTCCACCTTCTCAGATTCACGGCTCCCGGTCACAATGAGCCGATCATCGACCACTTTGATATCGAGATCCGAGTCTTTTACGCCTGGCAAATCGGCCCGAACGATGAATGCTCCGGGCGTTTCCTTGACCTCAAATGGCGGTGTGAATGGGGCTCCCTGGACAGCGCGCTCGCGGGGGACACTGTCGCTGAAAGGATCCCAATTCAGAAATTGCCGGAAGGAAAGCAGTGGGTCAGTGTGGAAGCTTTGAATGGATGGGGCTCTATGCAAGCTGATTGTGGCCATGGCTGGCCTCCTTTCTTGATGGTTTGCCTCAGGTTCATCAGGGCACCGCAACGAGCAATGCACCGACTGTTAATTAAATGCGGCGTTCTCACCGAGCCGCTCGCATCTGGGCAGCAAGGTAAATCGCGCGAATGGGTGGTCAAGGGGTGGCGCAAATGCGCGCGCAAAAATCCACTGGCCGCCGTTCTAGAAGCAAAAAAGGCCCTAAGGACTTTCGTATTTCTTCGTCGAATGCGCCGACATAGCCGGCTGCTCCTCAGCGGCAAAATCTGCGAAGCTCAGAAGATGTGAGTTGTAGTAGCAATTAGGCAATTCGGCGCGCTGGCAGAGCAGCCGAGGGTGACTGTGGGGTTCAGGTTCGTTAACAATGACCCATCCTCAAGGAGAATAAAATGGTCGGATTCTGACCATCCCCTGCGCCCTGCCACAAACTGCGAACCCAACTGCTGCCGACACCCGTCGCGCTGGACAGGCCGCGACCCAAGCACGGTATCCCCCTCGCGAACCGTAAAGACCAGTGGAATCTCAAGGAACTTCTCTCGTGTCCCGGTGCAGAATGTGAGAAAGGTCGATCCGTGATCTGGGGGCGGGAAAGTCGCGCCCGCATACTCCAGTACCCGACCGCGGAACGCCGTATCACTGCCAGACACCATCACGTCCAACGTGAAGGGGACAATGTCTCCAGGCATCGGGTTCTCAACTTCACGAGCATCTTGGGGCCCGCCACATCCAGTCAGCGCAAAAACGATACCCATGTTCGCCAGCTGTCGCATAGGAACAAGCGTAAGTGATTTCGACAACCGGGGCCTACTTTATTTCAGTTCGTGCCTTGCCGACGCCCTTGACTGTCTCGCCCCCGCCTGCGGCCATGACCTTGTCCTTCCTGTCCTGATCTGCCTGCTGATCAGCCGCGATCCAGCCGAGGTGCGTTTGATTTCTGGTCGCTGGTACCACCTCGAGAAGGCGCTTTGCTGTAACCCCGGGACGGGGATCGTAACCGAACGCGTAGTGAGGCGCTAGGACTGACTGCGGCGAATTTCGACCGAAGCGATAGTACCCCAGTTCATTTCGCACCAATGTGAACTGCGTCAGATCCAGCCCGCTTGCCGTTAACCTTGCCTCGACCTGTGCCAACGCGTCCTCCGGGGATACCAGGTCCCCCTCTGATATTCTTGCCAGCACTCGCTTGACGCTTCGTAGGTTAATTTCGTGTCCAACGACTTCGCCTTGCGGACTTAGATGTACTGAGAACTTCCCCCCTGTCCCAATTACAGGTAAATCATCTACAGTTTGGTTGTACGCGACGGCAACCTGGTAGGCTCGGCCGGCGGACGCAATCTCGTTCGGGCGTGCTTCCCAAACCATGTAGCGTCGTAGCTTATAAGGAAACAGGGTGTTATTTGCGATTCCGCGACCCACTAGGCCTCCGGCAGTGGACATGTAGCTCTCAGCCCTGCTGACATATTCGTCATCTGACAGCGGGAGCTTATCGACCGGAGCGCCTTTGTGATTTCGCGCGGCATCCTCGTAGGACTCGTCTCCGCTGAAACCGTTGATGCGCAGATTTTTTTGGCCTAGTGTCGCAAAAATCCACGGCCGCAATGCGTCCGACACCCCAACGTCCTTGTCAGGTTCGCCCCGACTAACAAGGGAACGAGCGCCGAATAGATTCTGCGCTCGTTGCACCGCTTCGGTCATTGGTTCAACCGGTGGGCTAAGTTCATAGATGGCGAACTTATCGTGGAGGGAGACCTTATGCAGACGAGCGGCGGCAACGTCCGAATATGTGCGGCTTGCCGGTTCATCCTTCAGCAGAGCGCGCCCGCCACGCTGAAGCCTGAGGGCCGCTACGCCCAGTAGCGGGGACTGCGGAGACAGGCGTGAACCGATTTCGCGGGCTTGCTGCTGCTCCTCATCTCTAGACGTACCGCAACCAACAAGAGCGAGTACGAATGTAAGCAGGTACCACCGAGTATATTTGTGTTTTAACATAGCGTTATCCCTCACTCAACCCTGATGCGAAGACCAACACATATAACCTAAAATACCGTTAATCCGTCGCGGAGTCTGCGGAGACAATCCGTTCAGCCGACTTATGCACTCGGCAGAAGTCTTCCCCCTCACCAGTATTTCCCCCACGTCATCGACCCACCAATCTTCGACTGCATAAAACCAAGCCGGCTTGAATGACTGCCCGTTGCGGAAAACCCCGTCGGCCAAATCCCTTCCAACCTCTTCGGTGTTAGTGGAATCCGCCGATAGCCCCCGGTAGCCCATGATCACATCATTCCCGTAAGCCGTCGCAGCCTGCCAAGCGTTTTGAGGCTCAGTATCGACACTAAAGCACGTAAGCAGCATTATGAATCTCGCATATCCGGGCGAGTTGATAGCGAAGTAGTTTGGTGGGGTCTCATCGAAGATCGAATTCTGAGAGTCCCATTCGGGCGAGGTAAAAGTCCCTCTCGAACACATTGACCCTATGTAAGTTTGATGACCGGCCGCGCCTTGCACCCTCCCGTGAGAAGACAGAGCATAGAAATCCACCGAGTCGGCATAGGCATTATCTTGCCCGCCTGGATATGCGTCTTCAACGACGTCACTTGTCCAAACGTTTTGATCCCCGTATTCAAACCGTGCAGCATTACCAAAAGAGGCCATTTCACCGCCCCACATGTCAATTTGCCAGATAGTGTGCGAGAGCTGGGGCAAAGACTTCTCGCAGCCGGTCCAATGCGTCATGAATTCTCCCCCAAACGCTATAGGCGGGCCACATTGCGCGCAATTCGCGTGGGCTCCTTCCGGAACGAGAAGAAGCATTGCGACACCCGCTGCCCAGTATGGTTTTTTATTCATTAGCCTTCTCCCTGCCACCGCTAAAACGCCACACGTTAACTAGCAAACGCCAGGTACCACGCCGCCTAGTGCCCGTCAACGCTAAACGACCCGCGCAGAATAATAGGGTTAACCCGTTAGGGTTCGAGGCACCACCTGGCCCAGTGACGTGGTTTCATTCGAAAATACTAACCTGTGACCGTGATTGCTTTGACTGGACGGCCAGCAATTTGCGCTCAAATCGTTTGGAGAGAGCATTTCACCGTGATCGGAGCGCGCTCAGGTTTTGAGTGGAAGTGAGCGCCACGGTCAACGATCGAACCACGAATTGCGCGCAGTGTGGCATTGCTATCGAGGGGTATTTTCGGTCATCGACCAAACGCGTTAGCCGCGCGGCAGTTTGCGACGATATAAGCAGAACCTTTGGCGATGTTGAGCGTCGTAGTCTTGGCCGCATCGCAGACAATGACGCCTTGGTATTTGCCAACGAGGCCGCAAAATGTAACGGCTCCTTTGCCTACGCATGCGGAAAATCCCATAGGCGAGCTACTTCCGGATGGTTTGGTCTCCCGCAGTTCCCCAACTGTTAGACCCCTCGCCACCGCGCAGCGCGCCAGGCGTATCTCTGCGAGCAAGCACGCCACGCGAGCGCAGGTTTGAGGGCCTCTGCCGCGCGCAGCAACGCGAGCACGCCAGGCCGCCACATCTTCTCTCCCCCTAGGGAGCACGAAGAAAAAATCTTATTCAACGTCTCTAAGACGACCGGCGAGCCGGCTCGTGCGGTCGTGCCCAAAACGTGTCCGTAAGCTCTATCTTAAAAGGGCAACATCCCCTGGACTTTTGACCAAAAAATAGCTCGAATGGCGAGCGCGGCTTTTGGCACCATCGGACGAACGCGCGTTGCTTTTTCTCCGCCTGCGCCCGCGCGCGCCATCGAGCCCCGCGCCGCACGAACCCAACCGGCTCACCTGGCATGCCTTGCGGCGCGGCGCCGCACCGACCCGCTCGTGACCCTCGCGCAGCGACCCGAAGGGCGATGCTTGGTGCGGGGTGGACTTGGGGTGGAGTAAGGGCGGTCAACGGGCGGCAAAAGACACGCGCCCCAAAAATCACCCGAAGCCGCTTAGGCGAGCCCGGCGAGCGGGCCCTGGCACCAATCGGCCTTGCCGAAGGTGGTGTCTGGGATGCCCATCGCATTGACCATCGAGAGCAGCAAATTGTTGTGCGGCACATTCCCGGTAAATTGAAGATAGCGATCCGTCTTGAAGTAGCCGCCGGCACCGCCAGCCAGCACGTACGCGGCGTCGGTTCGCGAGTGCGCGTTGCCCTTGGCCAATTCGTTGCACCAGAAAACCAAGGTATTGTCGAGCATCGTCCCAGTGCCTTCAGGCACGTTGGCGATATGGTCTAAGAAATAGGCGAGCTGCTCTGCGTACCAGGTGTTGATCAGCGTGAGCTTTTCAACGGTATCAGCAATGTCGTCGCCGTCGTGCGACATATCGTGGTGCCCACGCGTGATGCCCGCATTCAGCCAGGTGAAGGTTGCGCCGCCTACCGACCGATTGAACATGAGGCTCGCCACGCGCGTCTGATCACACGTCAGTGCCATCGCTGCCAGATCCATTTGGAGCTTCCCCAAAGCTGGGAAGTTGTCGTTCTTCTTGACATCCAACGGCGTGCCGAGGCTGGGCAGCGCGCACGAAGCCTGAGCACTGGAGCTTGTCCCGGTGGGAATACTTAAACGAGCTTCGAGCTCGCGAATTGCCGTGAGGTGCTCATCCAGCTTCATGCGATCCCCCTGTCCCAAGCGTTTGTTGACTGAGACATAGTCTTCGATAGCGGCGCCTAACACTTCTTGCCTGCGCTGAACTAAGAGCTGATCAGCGGCGGTCGGTCCAGTACCTGGAGCGGTAAAACCACCAAAAATACGATTGAAGGCGACGTACGGGCTCGATTCTGGTGGGACTGGCTGATCCGGACCCGAGTAGCTCATGCGATTCCAATTGTCGCCATTGGTTCCATTTTCAATCGAAAGCTCAAGTGACTGAAACTTCGTTCCCTTCCCAATCGCTTGCGCAATACGCTGATCAACGCTGATGCCATTGGCCCAGCCGGCAGTGCCTCCATCGCCGCCTTTGAAGGGGCCGCCGTTCAGCATTTGACCGGTGAGCATGCCGCCCATGCCATTCTGGTGACCGTCACCGCCCCCTCCCTGCTGATCGACACCTTGGATGACGTTGAGCTTCGCTTTGTGGCGTTCGAGCGGCTTCAAAATCCGTGAGAGCGTCCAGTTGCTCAGCGTACCCGTTGGCACCCAGGCGCTAGGAATGGTGCCATTCGGGCTAAAAAACACCACAAATCTGAGGGGCGCACCACTCGCAGAATAGCCGGGCATGCCGGCCGCGCGCACCTTCTCCACCCGACCCATGACATCCAAAAATGGCAAAGCGATCGCAACGCCGCCAGCGCCGCGAAGGACCGTTCTTCGGCTCAACGTCTTCATGGTGTCACCGCCTTTCGGTAGAGGAACGCATCTGTTTTGGTGAACGCCAAGAGCAAGGACTGCATCCGATTATTGTCGGCCTTCATAGCGCTCTTGAGCTGCGCCATCGAGCAAGCATCTTCTGGTGTTTCGCTCCGCCCGAACGCATAACGGAACCACTCCGTCGTCACGCAATCGCTGACGGCCGCGCTCGTCGCCAGTTTTGCCCCGAGTTCGACCGCGCCATCAAACGTCCCATTAACGTCTGTCGCCAGCAGCTCTCCAGCTCCAGAGACAGCTTTACCATTTTCAGTATCGCGATAGCGCCCGACCGGATCGAAGTGCTCGAAACCAAGCCCGATCGGATCCATGAGGCTGTGGCAGCCCGAACAGGCGATATCCTTGGAATGCTGCGTGAAACGCTCGCGAGTCGAAAGCTTGGGATCGAGCGCTGGGGGTGTTATCACGAGATTGGCGGGCGGAGGTGGTAACAGCTGGCAGAGAAACTGCTCTCGTACGAATTTGCCGCGCTGAACAGGCGACGTTTGCAGCGGTTTAGCATGCGCCGCGAGGATACTGCCTTGGGAAAGCAAGCCAGCACGCTTCACCCCGTCGGTGGCTGATTGTGCGAACACAGCGCCTCCCGGATCAGTGACTCCGTAGAACTTAGCAAGGTCGCTGTTCAAGAACGTGAACGGAGCCGTTAGCAGAGCTTGGACGGTGCCCTCACCCTCCCAGAAGACATTGTCGACGAAGCTCTGCGTTTCATTCAAGAAGAGTGCGGGCAGCGCCGCGGTGTAACCCGCGTACACTGCCGGATCGCGCTCGAGGCTAGTGACGCCCTGAAGACCGAGCCATTGTGCGTGGAAATCTGCGACCGTCGCGCGGGCGCGAGGATCCTTGGACAGCCGCAGCGCCTGCGCATCAACGCCCTGGGGCGTGCTCAATTGGCCATTTTTTGCGGCAGTCCAGAGTGGGGCATCCGGCATGCTCCCGAGGAAGAGATACGACAGGCGGCTGGCAAGCTCGAAGCTGTTGAGCGGCAGGTTGCCGGCAGTGGAAGTCCCTTCTCCGAATTCAACGCGATAAAGAAAGCTTGCCGATTGCAGCATCGCCTCGATCACCATCTCGA
>JBBRRP010000045.1:0-44684 GCA_038246305.1 Polyangiales bacterium
GATGCAATCTTCGCCGGGGATTCCTTGGGTGTTTATGTCCACTTCCCTTGGTGCCTAGCTAAGTGCCCGTACTGCGATTTCCTCAGCGTGGTTGGCGAACGCAGCACCATTCCCCACGCGACTTATGCGGATGCGGTGATTGCCGAGCTTGGATTCAGAAGTGCGGAACTCCGTTCGCGTCGGATCCATTCTGTCTTTTTCGGCGGTGGAACACCGTCGCTCTGGGACCCCCATCACCTTGGGCGAGTGCTCGCGGCGATTCTGGAGGCGTTTCCCCATTCGCGCTCAACCCTCGAAATCACGGCTGAGTGCAATCCATCCAGCTTTGATTCTGACAAGGCTCGTCATCTTTTGGACGTGGGTGTTAACCGTTTTAGTATCGGCATCCAGGGGCTTGACGCACAGCGCTTGCAGTTTCTCGGCAGATTGCACGATCGAGATCAGGGATTAGCCGCGGTGGAGCTTGCGTTGGCGTCGGGCGCTCGCAGTGTCTCGGCTGATCTCATCTATGGGGTTGCGGGTCAGACGCCTGCAGAAGCTGCCAGTGAAGCCGCCATGATTGCCAGCCTAGGCGTCCACCATATGAGCGCCTATGCGCTCACCATCGAAGAGGGAACCCGATTCGGCGCGCTCGCACGCGTCGGGCAGCTACCGCTACTCCCGGATTCAGGCGTGGCGGACAGTTTTTGCAGCGTGCACGAGACGCTGGAGCAAAAGGGGCTATGCCACTACGAGATCAGCAATTTTTCCAAACCCGACTTTGAATCCGTCCACAATCAAGGCTATTGGCTGGGTCGTGACTACCTAGGGCTGGGTTGCGGTGCGTGGGGAACGCTTCAAGACCGCCACGGCCAACGTTTGCGTTACCGCAACTGCCAGAATCCTGAACGCTACTTGGCATGGCGCACGAGCGGCACCAGCCCGGACCCTACGCTGCTCGGCGCAATTGAAACGATCGACCCGAAGACGGCCTTGTCGGAGAGGATTTTGCTTGGATTAAGACTGCAACGCGGGATCCGCCTGGAGCGTGAAGCGCACGACCTCGGCGTTGACCCCATGACGCCCGCGCGCGCACGCGCGCTCAAGAAATTGAAAGCTCGCGGCCAGCTGATTCAGGAAGGCGAGTGGCTGAGGATCCCGGCTTCGTCTTGGCTCTTCGCTGACGGTATCATTGCTGAACTCTTGTGAGCACTCTCCTGCCAACGCTCAAGATCAGCTAACGCCCTCCCAGCAATGGCTTCGTAGCGGGGACGCTTCTTCAAGCGTGAATCGGTCCACGGAGCGATCTGGGCAAATGTAATATTCGACGGCTGAAAATCACTGCTCGGGCGGCGAAGGTGGCTCAAGAGTCCGCCGTGTGCGGTAGTATCTGGAGGCAAAATCGGCTCTTTGCCGGCCAACCTCTGACTCACACAGAAAGCCGCGAGCCAGCCGCCGGCTGCACTTTCCACATAACCTTCGGTGCCCGTGATCTGCCCAGCGAAATACAAACCTGGCTCTGTCTTCAGTTGGAGGGTTCCATCCAGCACACGCGGTGCGTTGATAAACGTGTTGCGGTGGATTGCGCCGAACCGATAAAATTCAGCCTCCTCAAGGCCCGGTACCGTCCGAAAAACGCGAGCTTGCTCGCTGAAGGCCATCTTGGTCTGAAACCCCACCAGGTTAAAGGCCGTACCCGCTTCGTCTTCTTTGCGCAACTGGATCACGGCGTAAGGCCAACGACCTGTTTTCGGATCGGTGAGCCCTACAGGTTTCATCGGACCGAACGCGAGTGTCTTGACTCCGCGCGATGCCATCACCTCAATCGGCAAGCAGCCCTCAAAATAGCGCACATCTTCGAAACCTTGAGGCTCCACCTTGCGCGCAGCGACCACATTCTCCACAAAGGCTTCGTACTCCTCACGCGTGAGCGGACAATTCACATACGCCGCTTGCTCTTCGGGAGTTTCTCCCTTGCCCCAGCGCGAAGCCACAAACACCTTGCCCCAATTGATCGACTCAGCACTCACAATGGGCGAAATCGCATCGTAGTAGGCCAGCGCCGTTTCTCCGACGCGCGAAGCGATATCACCCGCCAAACTTTCTCCCGTGAGCGGCCCAGTCGCCACGATCAGCGGCCGCGCTTCTGGCAAACGCTCGACCACTTCGGCAACCACCTCAATCCTAGGATGGCTCTTTACCCACGTCGACACCAGCGCGCTGAAGTGTTCCCGATCCACGGCGAGTGCGCCACCTGCCGGAACGCGCGTCGCATCGGCAGCCCGAATAATGAACGACCCGAGCCGCCTCATCTCCTCTTTGAGCAACCCCACGGCGTTGGAAAGCGCCGCGCCCCGAAGCGAATTTGAACACACCAACTCACAAAACTGATCACTCACCTGGGCGGGCGTGCGCTCTTTCGGCTTCTGCTCGAAAAGGCGCACGCTGATCCCCTGCGCCGCCAATTGAAGCGCAGCTTCACACCCTGCCAGGCCCGCCCCTAGGATGGTAACCTGAGCAGGCATCTTGTCAGGCGCCAACCGCCAACGCGTCGTCGAGATCCGCCCCGCCCGCGGCCACCACGGCCAGGCCCTCGGCGTCATCCACATCGCGCGAGTAACCGCATTCCTTGCCCCGCGGACACACGATTTTCGGGGTCTTTTTCCCACCGCCGTAAACAAGAAACGGGTGCGCGCACAACGGACAGGGCTCGAGGATTGGTTTCGCCCAGCTCCGAAAATCACACTTGGGATAGGTCGCACAACCATAGAACGAACGGCTGCCTTTTTTCTTAGACCGAACTTCAACGATGTCGCCGCCGCACTTCGGGCAAGGAACTCCGAGCGGCACCGGCCGAGTTGTCTTACACTCAGGGTAACCGCTGCACGATAGAAACTGCCCGAAACGCCCCGTTTTAATGATCATGGGTCGCGCGCACACGTCGCACTTGTAGTCTGTGAGCTCCGGCTTGAGCGGCACGCCCTCGGCAGAAACATCCTGGGTAAATTTGCACTTAGGGTAATTCTCGCAACCTAAGAACCAGCCATTTCTGCTCCAACGTTTGAGCATCATGGCGCCGCAGTCTTCACAGGTATGCTCGGTGGGCTGCGGCTCTGGCGCCCAACGTTCGCCCTTCTTAGCGATATTCAGGCGTTCCTTGAAACGCCCGTAAAACTTCTGCAAGAGCTCCACGCGATCGAGACGACCGGCGGCGACCTCATCCAACTCCTTTTCAAGGTTGGCGGTGAAATCCGGGTCCATGAAATCAAGCGAGGTGCTCATCAGCCCGTCGATCACAATCTTGCCGAGCCCACTGGCCTTCATCTGCCCGCCCTCCAGGCGCTCCACGTAGTCGCGCGCTTGCACCTTCGCAATGATGTCGGCGTACGTACTCGGCCGGCCAATGCCGCGCCGTTCCAGCTCTCGTACCAGCGATCCTTCGTTGAACCTTGGCGGCGGTTGAGTGAATTTCTGCTCCGAGCTCACGCCCGGTGGCTCCACCAACGACAGCACTTCACCCTCTTTGAGTTCCGGCAACAGACCCTCGGTGTCTTCATCGCCACGAGCCGCGGCAACGCCCGCCGGAGCTGCGCCGTTGCCTTCTTCTTCACCTTCGCCCGCGTACTCTTTCTGACCGTCGGTTACTTTGTTGTACTGATCGAGCCAACCCGCAAACTTCAACACCTTCCCGCCAACCCGTAAGCCATAGACACGGTGCGGAGCGCGCGCGGTCGGCTCCGCCTCAATATCTACGCCCGTTTGGTCGTAGAGCGCGTGGCTCATCTGAGAGGCCACAAAGCGATCCCAGATCAACTTGTAGAGCTTAAACTGCTCGTCCGTCAGATGCTTTCGGATCTTCTCGGGGACGAACACCATCGAGGTGGGCCGGATCGCTTCATGGGCGTCTTGAGCGCCCTGCTTCAGCTTGAAAACGTTGGGCTTCTCGGGGAGAAAATCCTTTCCGTGCTGGGTTAAAATCAATTCGCGCGCCTCTTCGACCGCATCCGCACCGACTCGCACCGAGTCAGTACGCATGTAAGTGATGAGACCCACCTGGCCTCCGTCGTCCTTGAGGTCGACACCTTCGTACAGCTTTTGAGCAATGTTCATCGTGCGCTTGGTCGTGAAGCGCAGATAGCTCGTCGCATCTTGCTGGAGCTTGCTCGTGGTGTAGGGAGCTGGCGCATTGCGCCGTTGCTGGCGCTTGGTGACTTTAACGACCTTGTATTTGGCGTTTTTGAGCGCCCCGACGATGCCGTTAGCTTGTTCACCGGTTTTGACTTCGAGCTTTTCGCCGTCGGCCTTGGTGAGCCGGGCGAAGACGGGCACCGTAGTTTTGCCCTTTAGGTTGGCACCAAGATTCCAGTACTCTTCGGGCCCAAAATTTTCGATCTCACGCTCGCGCTCGACAATCAAACGTAAGGCCACCGATTGCACCCGACCTGCACTCAAGCCAAACGCGAGCTTGCTCCAAACCAGGGCAGAAACGTCGTAGCCCACGATTCGATCCAGCACCCGGCGGGCTCGCTGCGCGCCGTATAAATGCTGATCGAGCTCTCTTGGGTGGGCGAGGCCAGCCTGCACACCCTTCTTCGTGATCTCGTGAAACTCAACACGCTTCACGGGGAGCTTGGGACGCTTGAGCTCCTCCATAATGTGCCAGGCGATCGCTTCTCCCTCGCGATCAGGGTCTGTTGCCAGAAGTAACGCGTCGGATTTCCGAGCCTCTGTCTTCAGCTCCTCCAAGACCTTGGCTTTGGCTTCGATAACCTCGTAGGTCTCCTTGAAGCCATCCTCCACATCGATACCAAGCTTCTTAGGAAGGTCCTTAACGTGACCTTTGCTTGCCATCACTTCGTACCCCGCACCGAGATACTTTTTGATGGTTTTGGCTTTGGCCGGAGATTCTACGACGACGAGCGTCTTTGCCATGAAGTGAGCAGCCTCGAGATACGAAAGGGTGGAAAGCGGGCCTCAGGATGACCACAGCGGACGCGCGGTCAAGGCCTTCAGTCTCAAACCCTTTTAAATTCAGCTACTTGGGCAGCAAAGCCCACCCCGACCATCCCCCACCAGGGCCCCTCGGAGTCTTAAGGAGAGGAGAATTCGCTGCACGTCAGCCACAGCAAGCCCGGTGGCCGCACACAGCTGGTCGACTGCCGAACCCAGTTCCCGCACAGCTGCAAGCACACGTTGCGAGTCTGCGACAGGTACCTCTCCGTCAATGTTGGAGACGAGCGTGATCTGTGGTTGGGAGTCGATGGCGTCGTCTGCGGTTTCTTCTGCGCGCGAACCGAACGGGAGCGGGTGCAGCCGCTCAGTACGCAGGATCCGCAGGACATCCCGCGCGTCTTTGATCGGCCGGGCCCCCTGCTTCAACTCCTCAATGCAGCCTAGCCCTCGCCAATTCCAGGGTGCCTGCGGCACCACCAACAATAACCGCCCCAGGCGCCGCGCTTGCGCCGCAGCATTCCTCGCGCCACTTCGATACCCCGCTTCGACCACAATCACGGCGTGTGAAAGCGCGACCAACAGGGCATTTCGAGCAAAAAACGAGCCCCGATTGGCGGGAACCTCACTCGACACCAGCGACACATGCACGCCGCCGCTGAGCACAATCTGATGAAACAACGCTGCGTTCTCCGCCGGAAAGGGTCGCGAGAAGCCGCTTGGAGCGACCACAATAGTTCGGCCGCGCGCGTCCAAGGCTCCGCGATGCGCCGCTGTGTCGATCCCCTCCGCACCGCCAGAAAGGACAGTGACTCCCGTAAGCGCCAAGTCGCGTGCCAGAGCACGCGCGAAATCCCGCGACTCCTGGGAACAAGAACGAGTGCCTACAACCGCGACCGCTGGTCCGCGCGGGAGTTCACCGCGAACGAACAGCGCTTCCGGAGGAACCGGGAGATCCAAGATGCGAACAGGAAGTTGGCGACCGGTGAGTTTCTCTTCGGGGGGAATTGGCACTCCGCGCAGATCGACCGGCAGCTGCGTCAGTTGCGAGATTCGAAGAGACCAACCATAATATTACGTTTGCCGCTGATGCCTTCAATCACCAAATACGCAGAAAACCCGCGAGAATCAGGGCTTCTGAGGCAACCCAGCATACCTTCCACCGAGCCCGCACCAATCAAAAGACTGCTCTGGGCGATAACAGTGGGAGGCCAAGGGGGCCCGGCTACGACATGCACCCGGAACCCCTCTGATCCGTCCTCGGCCGCGGCAACGCCATAGCAATGATCGGGCTCCATGCGGACCAAGGCGGTGGCTAGCTCATTCGGCTCAAGCGAAGTCTGGAATACCCGAAGCACTCCCACGTCCTGGCCGAAGACTGCTCCGAGCTTCTGCCCAAGTGCGGACGCTAGCGATCCTCCCGGAACTTCCTCGGCGGACTTGGCGGCCAGCGCATCCAACGTAAGCCTTTCAAGCCGCTCGCCCGGATCCAGCAAACGCCCGATGGGCTCAATGTTGGTGCCCCGGATCTTGGAGGGCGCCGCCACCTCGGCCTCGCTTCTCACAAGCGGCGTGGTCGGGTAGGCGTGCGCCACTCGACTCGCCTCTCGAAACTCACCGGCAGAAACCGGGCTTTTAGAGCCGGATCCGCAGCCCAACGCTGCCACGCCCAAGAGCGTCCCCATCAAAAGCGCGCGCAGCAGCATCCGGAACTTCTGCCAAATTACATCCTCGTGCTAACACAAGCCATGCGATTCGTCGTTGCGACCCACGGCCACTGTTTCGACGGCCTGGCGAGCGCAGCTCTCTTCACCCGTCTGATCCAGGAAACCCGCAAGGAGCCGACCAGCTTCGTGTACCGCGCCTGCGGTTATGGGCCCGACCAGACCAAGGCAAACGACGGGATTCTGGATGGCGATGAGAACGCGATCCTCGACTACCGATACGCGGCGAGCGGCGCGCTGAGCTGGTTCTTCGATCACCACCCGACAGCGTTTGGAACGCTTGAGGATCGCGGACATTTCGACGAACGTCAGCCAACTGGCCGCTTCTTTTTCGACCCGACCTATTCTTCGTGTACCCGGCTGGTTGCCGACATTTCGGCGAAAGCGTTTGGTGTTGAGTCCCCGGCGCTTCGAGAACTTGTGGGCTGGGCTGATAAGATCGACGCGGCCCGTTTCGCGTCAGCAGAAGAAGCCATCAGCCGAGATGAGCCCGTCATGCGCCTAGCTACCGTGGTGGAGCATCACGGGGATGATGGGTTTCTGGCGACCACGATCCCTGAGTTGTTAACCAAGGAATTATCGGAGGTGGCAAGGTCCCCTCGCATTCAGCAGGCCTATGCTCCGCTCGGGCAAAAACACGCTGAGTTTATTGATCTGATCCGCACCAAGAGCGAGCTGAAAGATGGTGTGGTGCTCGCCGATCTCACGGACCAAACGCTTCAGAGTCTTGGAAAATTTGTGACCTACGCGCTCTTCCCACAGTCGACGTATTCCGTCGTCGTCGGGGTGGTGGACAGCGCGGCCAAGATCTCGGTCGGCTACAATCCTTGGTCAGGGCAACCTCGTAAAGCCGACATCAGTGCGATCTGCGCGCGCTATGGCGGAGGGGGTCACCCATTCGTGGGTGGCGTTTCGCTCGCTGCCTGCGACGTGGCTCGGGCGCGCAGCATTGCGCTTCAGGTAGCAGAGGAGCTTGGCAGCTGAGTGTGAGCATTCGCAGCCCTATGATTTTGGCCCACCGCGGGGCCCGCCGGGACGCCCCAGAAAACACGCTGCCAGCCTTTCAGCGTGGGCTGGACCTTGGGGCCGATGGGTTCGAACTGGACGTTCGGCTGAGCCTGGATGAAGAGGTGATCGTCCTTCACGACCCGAGCACGCGGCGAGTGGCCGCGAGTTCTCGCGCGCTCCGCGCGGAAAACCATCCTTACGCGGAGCTCCGGCGGCTTGATCTCGGCGGCGGAGCCTACATCCCCACACTCCGCGAAGCACTCGAGTTAGCGCAAAGCCACAACGCTTTTGTGAATATTGAACTCAAACACAACCTAAAACGCAAACGTAAGCTCATTGCCAAGGTGGTCAGCTTGTTGCGTGAAATTCCCCACGCCGAAAAATTTACCTTTCTCTCGAGCTTTGATCCGCGCATCGTTTTTTCGCTAGCCCGAGCCTTGCCTGAGTTCGAGGTGGGGTGGCTCGTGCACAAGAAGCAGGTCTGGTTGCGGCGTGCCCCTGCCTGGCCCTGGGTGGGCGCCCGTGCGCTCCATCCAGAGCATGCGATGGTGACACCCAGCCTCATCCAACGAGTGAAGCTACGGGGCGGCAAGATCAACACTTGGACGGTGAACGACGCCGCCGAAGCGCGGCGCCTGGCCGACCTCGGGGTCGACTGCATCATCACCGATGTGCCGGGCGAAATTGTCCGAGAACTCCGCCCTTAGCTCAAGCTTAACGACACTCAGCCCGCCCGACTTTCACTCCG
Organism: Polyangiales bacterium; assembly: GCA_038246305.1. Taxonomy (GTDB): domain Bacteria; phylum Myxococcota_A; class Polyangia; order Polyangiales; family Polyangiaceae; genus JBBRRP01. The sequence goes on from JBBRRP010000045.1 coordinate 8,410, forward strand.
GAAGGCACGTTTAGCCGAAAAAAACCGGGCGTGAGCGGCGGATTTTGCGACACCTCCTTCACCCGTATCACGATATCGCGCCCTAAGTAGGGCACCTCCAGACGAATCCGACCCGGAACGTCGGCCTGGCACGTGGGGCCTGATGGGGGCACGTCGGGAGCGAAATCGTCGCTGTCATGCCAGGCCGCGGCCAGAGCTCGGGGGGCATGATCGGCGAGTTCCGCCGTGTAAAGCGGAATGCCCGCCTGTGCGACACGCACCTCCAGCACGCGCAAACGTTGTTGGCTGAACGGCTTGTCGAAGTCGCTCGCGTAGGGCTCCAGCACGATCACTTCTTCGGCTTGGTGTTTGCTCTTGAGCTTAATTTCGTAATTGCCATTCCAAGCTATCGTCGCCTGGTTGGCCTCATGCACTAAGACTGGCGCCTCACCACGCAAGAGCTGCACCAATACAAACGGTGGCACCGGCACTTGGGTCAACCGCGCCACGTTGCACTCTGAAGCGGGCCCCTTCAGGAAAGTGCGGGATTGAAGATCGTAATAAGAAAAATCAGCGCCATCCGCCGTTAACGTCGAGAGCGGGAGCCCAAAGTTGCTCACAACGTCCAAGCGGAGTTGGTCCGTCAGCACCGCCGTATAAATGAGGCTCACTCCGCGGAACCGGCCTTCGTCTCCGAAGTAGTCGACCTCGGCCTCGCCAGTCACTCCGCGGCTGCACGCATACGTCTGCTGCAGGCGGTCAAGAGCCGCCTGAGCCGTCGGGAATTGGGAGGGGGGCGCCGACCTGCAGCTCGCTAAGAAAAGAGCCGTGGGCAGCAGCGTTAACGCGCTGCGTGCCCACAAGAATGACGGCACCCTCGACAAGTTAGTTTCCGCGGAGGGATTCGAAGAAATCGTAATCCGGAGCTGAAACCTCCAGCTTCAATCGCTGAACTCCCACGTCTGCCTGTTCGAGCAAGCGTGCCAAACCGAACCCATCGAGCAGATGAATCGCTGCCGCTCCGGGTGCCGCAGCTTCTTCACGCGCACCACTCAAGATTTGACCGAGCGTGACGATCATGCCGACTTGAGCCGCTCCGTAGTGATGAAGTGTTCCGCGCAGTTCCGAAACGCGCTCTCGACCCACTTCTCGCCCATCGCGCCGCACCACGACAGCAACACTCACCTCACCGGTTTCGCTGAGCAGCCTGCCTGCTAGGTGAAGCTCGGTGGGGGGAGCCCCAAGGCGCCGTACGGGCTTGAGGCCTCGCACTTGGGCGTGCTCCAACGCTAGCTGAACCAACTCCGCTAAAGCTCGCGGAGGCATCGCACCCAACTGGCGCAACAGAACCCTGCGCGAGACGTCCCGGTAGCGACTCGCCAGCGCAAACAAGTCGCGCTCCATGCGCCCGAGTTCACCATCTTGCGCCTCCGACACTCCGACGCGACCGGCGTTCAACAAGAACCTCGGCCGCTGGCCTTCACGCTGGCGACGGGAATTATCAGCCCGGATCGCTACGGTAACTACGGCTTCGGCACTGGGGCCCTCGGCAATGCGCCCTTTACGCACCGCGGCCTCAGCGAGACTGCGCGTAGCGACCATGCCTCGTCCCCGGCTCTGCAGCAATTGCTCCAGCACATCACACAACGCGACACCGACAGCCTCTTCACCGGGCGGAACAGTTTCATCTCGACGCGCTTCATCTCGCCTTGGTTCATCTCGCCTTGGTTCATCTCGCCTTGGTTCATCTCGCCTTGGTTCATCTCGCCTTGGTTCATCTCGACGCGCTTCATCGCGCCCACGGCGTGAATCGTCTCGCCCACGCCGGCCATCGCCCCCACGTTCCCGCATCGGCTCGCGCGGCTGATCTCCAGCGTCGGTTCGAACAGATTCTCCCGCGCCGGGCGCCTGACCTTCCGCACCGCCGGCGAGCAACACATCAACTGGAGCATCCGAAACAGTGTAAGACGGTAACCCGGAACGATCATCTTCGCCTCGGCGGCGGCGACGGCTCCGACGACGACGACGTCCATCATCGTCACCCTCTTCGCTCGGAGCTGCCTCATCAGGGCCGCCCAGAATCGGCTCTTCGTCATCTGCTTCCGTTGAGAAGAGCTGTTGACCACCTGCGGCAAACTTCGCGCGCTTGACCTCTTCCTCATCGGGACCCGGAAGATCATCAGGGACCAAGGAAGCCGAGCTGCCGGATGAGCCGTTGGCTGCGGAATGCCCGTTTTCGAGGGAGTTACCTGCCTCGGCGCCTTCTCCGATCATATTGATGGCGGGGGTGCGGTCAGCCAGTCCCTTGTCAATCGTGGCTTGGTCCCAGTCTCGGAGGGCAAACACACCGGGCTTGATGCGGACCAGGGGGTTATCCTTTTCGCCCTTCTTCACGAGCGCCGCGAGCCGAGCCCCCATCGTCACCTCAGGGCTTTTGCCCACGTGACTGAGGAAGTTCTTCTCGATGGCGACATCCGTGATCTCCTTATAATGAAGGGGTTTTCCGACGAGGCGCAGTACTTTCGCCGCAGCTTCGGTAAAAGTCATGATGGTTTTTCTCTCTGTGGACGTGCCGCTCGGGCAACGTAAGTTTTTGCTTTTGGCTCAAAGGTGGCCCCGCCCGATCAAGGATCGCCGATTCCAGAGCCTGAACAGTTGAACAATGCTTGCCGCGTATCATGCCCAAAAGCCCGCACGCAAACTAGCTGGGCCGAGGCTCCTCACCTTTTCCCCGACGACCCTCCTCGCCATCGCGCGGAACAAGCCTAATTTCCCTAGAAATCGAGGGACGGACCCCAGAAATTGGGCCCGCCAACACAACCTGGTACGAACTGGAGGAAGTGCAGCTCCAACTGAATGTACCCCTCGGGCCGATGACCACCCTTCAAGTCGGGGGTGCCGCGAGCCATTTCGTTCGGGCCACCGAGCACGAGGAAATCTTTGAGGCTATAAGCTTTGCGGAGCGCGAGGATCTCACGCTGTACGTACTGGGTGGCGGCAGCAATCTGGTCATTGCGGATGCGGGCGTGAGGGGGCTCGTGCTTCAGCCGGCTCTGGCGGGAATCAAATTTCGGGTGGAGGGTTCAGACGTGTTGGCCATCGCAGGTGCGGGGGTGGCTTGGGATGGGCTGGTGGATGAGGCCGTGCAGCGAGATCTTCAAGGCTTGGAGTGCTTGAGCGGGATCCCCGGTCTCGTGGGAGCTACGCCGATTCAGAATGTCGGAGCGTACGGGCAAGAAGTGGGCGAAACGATCGATCGGGTCCACGCGGTCGATCGTCGAACCGGCGAACAACTTGAGTTTTCCAACGCAGCTTGCAAGTTTAGGTACCGTGATTCGTTCTTCAAGAGCGCGGCCCATGAGTCGTTCCTCGTCACCAGTGTTACGTTTAGATTAACTTCGCACCAGAAGGCGAGCGTTCGCTATGCCGAACTCGAACGATTCCTTTTTGCACGGAACATTGTCGACCCCAGCCTCACAGCCACCCGAAATGCTGTGCTCGAATTGCGGCGAGCCAAATCCATGGTGCTCGATCGTGCGGATCCGGATGCCCGGAGCTGCGGCTCTTTCTTCTTGAATCCGCTCGTTGATTCGGGAACTTTGGCGCTACTCCAAAAAAAGTTCGACACACCCATCCCAAGTTTTTTGCAGCCCAATGGCGACCACAAGCTGCCCGCAGCCTGGCTCATCGAGCGTGCTGGCTTCAGCAAAGGTCAAAGAAGCGGCGCGGTGGGGCTCTCAAGCAAACATTGCCTGGCGATCACTGCGCATCCGAACGCCCGGGCGCTCGATGTGGTCAGCTTTGCGCGCACCGTTCAGCAGCAGGTGCTGGCCGCTTTTGGGATCCTGCTCTCCCCTGAACCGAACTTTTGGGGATTCGAGCAGCTGGTGGACGGTCTGCCTGCAGCTAGCCGCTAAGAATTCAAGGTCCGAAATTGTGCATGCCAGCCAGGGCGGGCCGAGTTATGAGGCAGTCCTGGTATGTCGACGCACCAACCCTCCGTGAATGCTCCCCTGAAAGACGATGTTCGTTGGCTGACCGCCACGCTCGGCGAAACCATTCGTCGAATTGAAGGCGAGCCCATTTTCCAGGCGGTGGAGGCCCTCCGCGTTTTGGCCAAACAACGACGCCAGACCAACGCTGGTTTCGCCTCACTCATGCAGGAGATCAGCACCCTCGATCTGCTGACGGCGTCAAAAGTGGCACGAGCCTTTTCGTTGCTATTTTTTCTGATCAATGTCGCCGAACAGGTTCATCGCGTGCGGCGCCGCGAACAATATGAAGAAGGCGCCGGAGATAACCCGCAGCCGGCTTCGTTGCATTGGGCGCTCAAGCGGCTCAAAGAAAGAGGCTATTCTGCGGCGAAGGCTCGGGAAGTATTGGCTGGCGTGGAGGTGCGTCCTGTGCTGACAGCACACCCGACCGAGTCTAAGCGTCGCACGCTCTTAGTGCTGCATGCGCGGCTGGCTGATGCGCTTCTCGCTCGCAATACGGCCCACGCAGCCAAGCGACGCGAGCTAGAGGAGTCTATTTTTGCGGAAGTTGAGCTCCTCTGGTTAACCGACGAAGTCAGGCGCGATCGACCGAGCGTGATGGACGAAGTGGCGACGGCGATTTGGTACTTGGAAGGGCGGCTACTCGGTGCCACCGAGGCTACCAATGCGACACTCGGGCGCGCGTTCCAGGACGTTTTCGCTGAGCCCGCGGGGATCCACCTACAATTCCCGCTCGGCAGCTGGGTGGGTGGCGATCGGGACGGGAATCCCTTCGTGACTCCGGAAATCAGTGTGCTGGCGGCGAGGCGTTCCTCCTACGCGGTGCTCGGGCACTACCGCAGTGTGATCTCGGGCCTGATCGAGCGCCTGAGCATCTCCGATCATCACGGCGCTAAGACTGCGGAGCTTCGGTCATCCATCGAACGCGACAAGGGCAAGCTGCCTCTGGTTTGGGAGGCCAACCAACGCCGCGACCGGCATGAGCCCGTTCGCCTCAAGCTGACACTGATGCGTGAACGGCTGGGAGCACTCGGGCGCGAAATTGCCAGCCGCGATGGCGGGAAACCTGAAGAGATCAGCGGAGCGTATCAAACCGCCGAAGAGTTCTTAGAAGATCTTCGGATCGTGCGCGGCGCGTTAGTGGCAGCCAAGGCGAGTCACAGTCAACAGCAGCTCCTGGAGCCGCTGATCGCACAGGTGGAGGCGCTGGGCTTCTTCGGTTATCGGCTTGATTTTCGCGATGACGCCGAGGTCCACACCCGAACGCTCACTGCCATTGCCAACGCGCTTTCGATGCCCGATTTTTCAGTCGCCGGGCTGCGCTCGGAGTTGATTTCTCGGCGCCCTTTGTTGGCGCCACATATTGCGCTCGGGCCTGAAGCGGAGAAGGCGATGGGCGTCTTTTATGCCATGCGCGACGTGCAGCATCAGTTTGGGGAGAGAGCGGCCTCTACTTACATCATCTCGATGGCACGTTCCGCTGAGGACCTGTTGCGTGTCTTGCTCTTAGCCCGAGAAGCCAGCCTTTTGAATCTCGCTGAGGACCCGCCCACCTCCAAGCTCGACGTGGTTCCACTGTTCGAAACCCGTCGCGATCTCGAGAATGCTCCCCAAGTATTCGGCGAGTTGTTGGCCGATCCTGTGTACCGACGTCAGTTGCAGGCTCGCGGCGATCACCAAGAAATCATGATTGGGTATTCTGACTCGGCCAAAGATGTTGGGGTGTTGGGCGCGGCGTGGCTGCTCTATCAAGCTCAGGAGCAGCTTTCCGAGTTGGCGCGCGCCGCCCATGTGAAGCTTTCCATTTTTCACGGACAAGGCGGCACAGTAGGCCGTGGTGGTGGTTCACCGGTTTACCGGGCGCTCACTGCGCTGCCGCCCAACACCGTGAGTGGAACCATCAAGATCACCGAGCAAGGTGAAGTCATTTCACAAAAATTCGATTTGCCTTCGATTGCGGAGCGCAGCCTGGAAGTGATGTTCGTCGGAACCTTGTTCGCGATGTTGGACGACTTTCGCGGCGCCCACTTGGACCCAGAAACGGAAGAGAAATTTCGCTCCACCATGCAAAGGCTGGCGAATTCCTCCATGAATGTTTTCCGAGCCACGGTTCATGACGACCCTGCCCTGTTTGAACTATTCTCGAACGCCACTCCCTTAAAAGAGCTGGCCCATGTGCACTACGGCTCGCGTCCCGCATATCGACCGCAAGGCGCCGGCACGATGGCCGGCATCCGAGCCATCCCCTGGAATTTCGGCTGGACTCAGATCCGGCTGATGCCCTCGGCCTGGCTCGGGGTGGGAACAGCGCTGAGCGAAGTGATGGCGGAGCCGGGCGGCTTAGAGCTGCTGCAACACATGGTCAAAGCTTGGCCTTTCTTCGAGGATTTGCTGTCAAAAATTGAAATGGTCTGCGCGAAGGCGGAGCTGGAAGTGGCACGTCTCTACGTGACGGAGCTGTGGCACACCGAAGGCCTGTATGAGGCGCTCGAGGCGGAGTATCACCGCACCGTCACCGCAATCTTAGCGATACGCAAGCAATCGCAGCTTCTGGGCGCTCATCAGTTTTTACCCGAAGCGCTCGCGCTCCGCAACGCCTACGTGGATCCGTTGAGCGCGCTCCAGGTGCACCTTCTAAAGCTGAAGCGGCAATTGCCCGAAGATCATCCTGATCTTGAGTTGCTCAACCAAGCGCTCGGCGGCACCCTGAACGGCATCGCCCAGGGGATGCGAAACACCGGCTAACCACGCGCGGCTGTTTTCGCTCCTGGTCGCCCTTTTCGCTCCTGGTCGCCCTTTTCGTTCTCTAATCGCCCTTCTCGCTCCTAGGACGATAGTACGCATGCTTACTATCTAGTATTCGACTTTGAGAGAGGTCACGCACAAGGTTGTGAGCACTGCCACGCGCGCGATTTTTTTTGGGTATCCGAACCGCACGTCGCGTTATCGATCCGGTCAGAGCACTCTGCCCCCAAATCAATGCCCTAACCTTCCGCACTAGCGAGGTGCGAGCCTCAGAAAAATGTCTTCATTTCAGCCGGAAATTCGCCTTGTTGAACGGCGCCGTGGGCGAAGAGGGCCGTCAGAATGGCGCAACGCTCCGGTTCCTTCACGGCATCGCAGGCCAAATACTCCTGCTTCACCGAACCCAGGCTCACCGCTTCTTCTGCACGGGGGCGCAGCGCCCGCGACTCGTAACCGCCCGGCGTTCCATCGACCGTCACGCGAGTTTCTTCTGCATGGCAGAAGGCACAGACCGAAACATTGTTAAGCGGTAGCCGCGAAAAAGCCGCCGTCATATCAAGTGGTGCCACCACAGGAAAGGCGATCTCTGATTTGATCGAGCGTGTGTTGCTCGTCAGTTGACTGAACTCCACCAGATCCCTCCCGATACCGTCCGGCACAACGGACGCTATCAACTGACCCGAAAGTAAGAAAATGCGCGGACTCCTCGCGCCCGCCGCGGGCTGCGCGCTGAATACGCTCTTGGTGGCGTTAGCTTGAAGCGGACGATCCAGGCTTTCCACAAAGCACGCCACGCTGACGGGATGCGGCAAAGAATTGATGAGTGTCAGTGCCTCCCCTAGTGTCCCAGGTGACCCCGAGACCCCCTCGGGAGGCACGCAGGTGCGTGGCGGCAGATCGGTCGGTACTGGGTCAACCGCCACCGGGTTCGGATCCGTGTCACTCGGCAAAGCCTCTGGTTGACCCCCGCACCCTGCCATTTGAAACAGCAATCCAAACGTTACAAAAACCGACAGACCGCGCCGAAATGCGCTTCCCTGCGACTGAACGGGGTGACGGTTCAGCATACACCTACAAAATACGCGTCCGGCCGTACTGCCGGCAAGCGAAAGTCTCGCGTTCGGCTGGGTGCAGCCGGTAAGTTTTACCTGAATTTCGTGCGCCGCCGCGGGGGTGAGTTCGCGCTAGGGTGCCGCGATGCCGTGTTTGCTCGGATGCCTCGCTCTTTCGTTCCCCAGATTTGCGGTGTTTCTCGTGTGGCTTTTGGGTGGCAACTATCTGAGTCGACCCTTTGAACATTGGCTTTGGCCATTCCTCGGCTTTTTGTTTCTGCCGCTCACCACACTCACGTTCGCCTTCGCGATGAACTCGATGGGCCACCCTGGGCAAATGTCTCCGCTCGGTTGGCTGCTGGTGGCGCTAGCGGCGCTGCTTGACCTAGGCCTCGTGGGACAAGGCCATGCACGCTACCGAAAGCGGCAAAAATACGAACGCTACGGCAACTGAAGGATCTCATAGAACTTCTCGATTGCCGCATCGAGCTTGGAAGCATCAGTGCCGCCTGCTTGCGCCATATCGGGCCGCCCACCACCTGAGCCTCCAACGATTTCCGCAACCGGTCGAATCAGATCTCCCGCTTTGTAGTGACCCGTGATGCTCTTGGCGACGGTGAGAACCAGCTGCGCCTTACCCTCCGCCTCAGCGCCAATCAGCACGATGCTATCGCCCAGCTTATCTCGCAACTGCTCCGCCAGCTCGCGCAGTGCGGCGCGATCCGTTACCTCCGAACGCAACCCGAGCACGCGAATATCGCCCACTTGCCGCGCCTTTTCGAGCATCGCGGAAAGTGAGCCCCCACCGCCACCCGTGGCCAGCTTGCGCTGCAAATCTTCAATTTGTTTCTCGAGCACTCGCTGCTGCCCGAGGAATTTCTCCAACTTCTCCACCAGATTCGCGGGCGTGGCTTTCGCGAGCTCAGCAACCTGACCGAGCGTGTGTTCGATGCCGCGCAGATGCAGCAAGGTGCTCTCGCCCGCAGACGCGGTGATGCGCCGGACCCCTGCCGCCACTCCGCCCTCCGAGGTGATCTTGAATAGGCCGATGTCTCCAGTAGCGCGGGCATGCGTGCCACCGCACAATTCGAGCGAGGGCCCAATGTGCAGCATGCGCACCGTGTCCCCGTATTTCTCCTCGAATATCATCATCGCGCCGTGCTTCTTAGCTTCATCGAGGGACATGATCTCCGTCACGATGGGAGTGTTCTTGAAGATCTCTTGATTCACGAGATCTTCAATCGCAGTGATCTCCGCCGGCAAGAGTGAGCGCTGATGCGTGAAATCAAAGCGCAGCCGTTCGGGCCCAACTTGGGACCCCTTTTGCTGCGCATGCGCCCCCAGGGTTTTCCGGAGCGCCCAATGCAGGAGGTGCGTCACAGAATGATGGCGCCGAGTTTGCTCACGCCGCGCATGATCCACCTTCAACTTCGCCTCGTCCCCGACGCTGATCGAGCCACGCTGAACACGCCCGCGATGAACGGCGCACCCAGGAAGTGGCCGCACGGTATCCTCGATCATGACCAACGCGTCCCCGACTTCAATGGAACCCTTATCACCCAATTGACCGCCCGATTCGGCGTAAAAGGGCGTGCGCGCAACAATGACCTCAACTGCATCATTCTCAGATGCAGAATCCACCAACATCCCGCCACGCACGATCGCGACAATTTTTGAGACCTCACTCTCGCGCTCGTAGCCACTGAACTCGGTGGCCTCGCCCGGGACTTTGGCGCGCGCCTCGCGGTACACTTCCTCCACCGCGTGCTCCACCTCTTTGAACTCGCTTTTACGACGCGCCTCTTCTAGCGCCGCATCGTAGCCCGCTTGTTCGACCTGAAACCCGCGCTCCTGACAGATCACCTCCGTGAGATCCAACGGGAACCCATACGTGTCATACAATTGGAACGCGTCAGCACCTGGCAGCTCAGTTTTCTTGGCGCCACTCAGCTCTGTGAAACGATCCTCGAGCAACGACAAGCCGCGCTCAATGGTGTGCCGAAACCGCACTTCTTCAGCCTCGGCCAGGCTGAGGATCAGATCGCGCCGCTCCCGAAGCTCGCCGTAATGATCTCCCATCAAGTCAATCACCTTTGAAGCTACCTGGTGCAAGAACGGCTCCGCGATGCCGAGCCGGTGCCCGTGCCGAATCGCTCGCCGCATCACGCGCCTAAGGACGTAAGAGCGGCCGGCTCGATCCGGAGTGATGCCTTCGGCGATGAGGAAAGCAGTGGCTCGAGCATGATCGGCGATCACGCGCATGCTCACGTCATCCTTGGACATGCTGCCGCCGTACTTCTTGTGCGACAGCGTTGCCGCCACCTCCACCAGCTCGCGCAGCAAATCCAGCTCGTAGTTGCTGTTCAAGCCGAGAATGGCTGTTGAGAGCCTTTCCAGGCCTGCACCGGTGTCGATGCTCGGGGCGGGCAAAGGTTTCATCTCCACCTTGCCGTTCACTTGGCTCTTTTCGAACTGCATGAACACAAGGTTCCAAAACTCAAGCCAACCGTAGCCCTCGGGAGTCTGCTCCTGGCCAAAGGTGGCCGTATCGACAGTGGGACCGTTACAAAAATAAATTTCGCTGCATGGCCCGCAAGGACCCGTATCGCCCATCTGCCAAAAATTATCGCTCATGCCGAGCCCCCGGATCCGATCATCCCCGAAGCCACTCACCTTCTTCCAAATCTCACGCGACGTTTCGTCGGCGGCGACGCCCTCTTCGCCCTTGAAGTAGGTCACCATCAGCCGATCTTTCGGCAGATCCAGATCCTTGGTGATGAACTCCCACGCGAAGCAGATCGCTTCCTCTTTGAAATAATCCCCAAAGCTGAAGTTGCCCAGCATCTCAAAGAAGGTCTGATGCCGGGGCGATGGCCCGACAGCTTCAAGATCGTTGTGCTTTCCGCTGATGCGCAAACACTTCTGGCTGGTGGTAGCGCGCTTATAAGCGCGGGTTTCGCGACCCGTAAAAAGGTCCTTGAATTGAACCATGCCGGCGTTGGCGAACATTAAGGTCGGATCGTTTTGTGGAGCCATGGGCCCACTCGGAACGATCGTGTGGCCATTGCGCTCAAAGAAGCTCAAGAATGCCTGCCGAACTTCGGCACTAGTCTTTACCATAACGGCGGAGTCCTACCACGGCGGGCCCCCAAGTCACCGGACCCTCATTCCGTAGCTAAATTCCCGTGATTGTTCGCCTTCTGGTCGGACCTTTCGGGAGCTGGGTCAGACCCGATGGGCTCGCGAACGTGACCCGTGTGCCCCATATCTTCTATACCTCAACATCCCCCAGGAGCCGCCGTGAAGCAGTACCAAAAACCCGAAGACTCGGTGATCAAGAGCCAGCTCACACCGCTTGAATATCAAGTGACCCAACATGATGCCACCGAGCCGCCGTTTCAAAACACTTTGTGGGATCATCACGACGCCGGCATCTATGTTGATATCGTCAGCGGTGAGCCACTCTTCAGCTCTCTCGACAAATTTGATTCGGGCACGGGTTGGCCAAGCTTCTGTCGGCCGCTGGTTGCTGAACACGTTGTTGAGCTGAAGGACGTGAGTCACGGGCGTGTTCGCACCGAAGTGCGCTCGAAGTATGGTGATTCCCACCTGGGGCATGTTTTTCCAGATGGGCCGAAAGTGACTGGCCTTCGCTATTGCATCAATTCAGCTTCTCTTCGCTTCATTCCTAAGGCATCGCTCACGCTCACGGGCTACGCCGACTACGCGCCGCTGTTTGAAGGCTCCCCCGCCGCTTTGCCGGCACACACCGATCACGCCTGCGCCGTGGGAGAAGATGCCCCGAGTTGCGAGTCCACGCTCGAAACCGCCATCCTCGCGGGCGGGTGTTTTTGGGGCATGGAAGATCTGTTACGTCGCATTCCTGGCGTGCTCGATACCGAGGTTGGGTACACGGGCGGCACGACACCCAATCCCAACTACGAGCAGGTAAAAACGGGAAAGACCGGGCATACGGAGGCCGTCAAGGTGGTATTTGATCCCGGGAAGCTTGCTTACGCCGATCTCTTGGAGCACTGGTTCTTCCGGATGCACGATCCCACCAGCATGGACCGACAAGGCAACGATCGCGGAACGCAGTATCGCTCCGCCATCTTCTTCACCTCGGAGGAGCAACGGCGCACGGCCGAGAGCGTCAAGGCGCGCATCGACGCTGGAGGAAAATGGCGAGCACCCGTGGTGACGGAAATCGCCGCCGCTTCAACATTCACCGCGGCGGAAGGTTATCATCAGGATTACCTGGAACAAAATCCAGGCGGCTACACCTGCCATTTCTTGAGGGACTGAGCCTGCCCCATGCCGGACAGAATTCGACGCTTTGTTGAGGCGGCTGGCCTCGCCGAGCTTCGAAAACGCGTCGCGCTTCGACAGGTTGCATCAGAAGGCACGAGCGTTGCTCCCCACGCTGCACTGTGTCTTCTCGGCGAAATGGCGTACGTGGTGCGGGTCACTCAAGCCAATCTGGGCGAAGCTTGGGAGATCAGCGATGCCGTGGGTCTTAGGTATGAACGTGGTCGCTTCCGGGATCGCTTCTCCGAGCATGGCAAAGTATTTGAGACGGGCTTGAGAGATGGCAAGAAAGCTCGGCAAATTCTGGCCTTATCGCGGATCTATCGGAACCCACAGACACACTTTCGGGCTCTCCCGCGACACCGTCAGATGGAGCCACTCACCGAAGAGGCCGTGGCCTGGCTCCAGCGTTTTCTCTTCCCCGAGGAACTGCTGCTCGCCTGGCTGAGCACGACATCTCAAGCTCTTTCACCCAGCATCGACCCAGAACTCTGCGACGCACCCGGGCACTTTTTGATGACCAACGAGCGCTCGGTTTTGGTCTCTCTGAGCGACCTTGGCGAAGCTCAAGTCCGCCCCCTCCCTGTCGCTCCCTTGCGGCTCGAACGGCTAGGGCCACGGACATGTGTGCGCGTTGGCTCCGAGCAATGGTTCGTCGAGGGCAAGAGTGCTCGCCTGCACCAGGAGATCGCTCACGTGAACGGCTTATCACAACCCGAACGGCTCCGAGAGTTGGTGCGACTCAACTTCAATCCAGCGCGTGCTAATTCTTCTAACCCAGCGCTGCGTGAACTCGAGGATAGCGTGGAGCTCGCCGAGCAGATGTTGGAACACCACGAGCCGGAGTGGGCGTGTGCGTTGCTTGACCCCGTCGCAACGTCACCCGAAGACAGACTCGGTTTCTTGGACCCGCCCGCAGCCGACGAAATCGTACAAACTCGTTGTTATGAAGTCTTGGCGCAAGCTAGAGGCACGGAGCTTTCGCCGGATGCGTCAAGCCTTGTCAGGCTCGTCCAACTGCGTCCGTTCGACCCTGCGCGTGCTGAACGCCTAGCGCTGTTTGCAACTGGGGAATTGAAGGAACGAGCCGTGCGAATTGCCGGGCTCCTTCGGCCCGGTGGGGTTCTTTCGTATGGTCCGAGCGTTCTCGCCCCGCCTGCCACGCCTTCAGAGGCTGCGGCCATTCTCGCATGCATTCGCCACCCACTCGTAGGTCGAAGCGCGGACGTGCTCCGCGCGTTGCAGAACCTCGTCGCCAAGTTGCCCACACCCGACGGCGCCCAACTGACCGACTTCTGCCAGGGATTGAGCGGCGAGGGCTTCGCAACCGCAGAGCTCGCACTTCGAGATGCAGAGCTTGCGTTAGGCATACCCAAGCTCGCTGCGTTTGTTTCAAGAGGCGATCGCGCAATGGGCATACGCGCTTTCGAAGCAGCGCCCCCCTTCATTCTCTTGGGCGGCGCGCACTTGGAACCCCAGAATCCCTGTTTCTTGAGCCCCGCTGAACTGCGATTTGCCTTGGGTGCAGAGCTCGGGCACTTGCGGCTCGGACACGCGCGCCTGACCACGAGTGAGTTCTGGTCCGGGGCCCTCTTGAAGACAGGTCAAAGCATTGAGCTGCTTCTAAGCTTTCTTCCTGCGCTCAAGGGCTGGCACGTCGCACACCGGTTTCAGCAAACGGTAGCCAAGCTACCGCCCGGTTTTCTCAACAGGTTGGCGCAAAGAGCCACTCAGCACGGGCGTGTACTCCAAGCTCGCCAACCAGAAGGGGCCAACCTTTCGCCGCTCAACGAAGAACTGATCGGGATCGCCCGGATGTTTCAGCTGAGTGCGGACCGGGCGGGGCTCCTCGTCTGCCGGGATCCAGGAGCCGCTGTGCGCTCGATGTTTCGGGTGCGGGAAGACTCGTTGCCGCTCCTCGCTCGTCTGGAAAAGGAGAGCCTGACGGAAGTCTTCGCGGCGGACGCGAGCGACCGCCGGATGCGCGATTTCGGACTCAGAATTGGCGCGCTTATCGCCTTTTACCTATCAGAGCAGTACGCGCAAGCTTGCTCTCCTGGTATCACGCGTGAGTATGGCTTCGAAAAGCCCGAAACCCAAGCAAGACCCGACTGAGGCTGGCCGCCGCTGTCACGTCGTATTGCTCTTTTCGGACTTGAGCAGCTACACGACCATCAGTGAACAGTGCGACCCCGAAAATGTCGCGACGCTGCTCGGGATGATGAAAACGCAGGCGGGGCCTATCGTTGAGCGCCACGGCGGCTTGATCAATCAGTTTTACGGAGATGGCTTCCTCGCCGTGTTTGGGCTGCCTGCTCCGGACGAAGAAGACGTCCGACACGCGACCACTGCCGCCCTCGAACTTCACCAAGCCATTCGAGATTTGGCACTCGATTTTTCGCTCCCTGAAGGCCTCGAACCAAGACTCCACTCCGGGATCCACTCCGGGCTCATCTTCGCACGGAAGACCTCACTCTTGCATGGGCGTTACGAACTCATCGGGGATGCTGTCAACACCGCAGCGCGGCTTTGCGCAGTCGCCGTGAGCGATGAGATCCTCGCCAGCCAAGAAACACTCGAGGGCGCGAAAGAATTCTTCCAGATCCGAAATGTTCCACCGCTTCAGCTTAAAGGCAAAGAAGAGCCTGTCAGCGTGTACAGGGTCCTCGGCCGCACCGACGTGCAGACACGCTTTGAGGCGAGCGAACAGCGTGGATTCACGCGGTTTGTCGCACGCGCCTCAGAAATCAAGCACCTGCAGGCCGCCCTGTCTGAAGCCTGTTCCGGCAGGGGTCGTGTCGTGTACGTCGAGGGCGATGCGGGCATAGGTAAGACGCGACTGCTGTATGAGTTCGAGCACGAGATACCTGAAGGAACAGCTACAGTGCTGCGTGGCGTTTGTGAAAGCGCGGGCAGAATCGCACCGTTCGAACCCTTCCAGCAGGTGCTGCGCCAGCGTTTATTGCCGAACGCTCAGCTAGCGCGAGCAGAGGCGCTGCATGAGCTCCAGGCGAACCTCCTGGCCATCGATAGCAATCTCGGCCACAGCCTGCCCCGACTCGCGCAGTTGCTCTTCTTGGACGAGAACACCGAATCCCACCGGGAAAGTTCGCAAGCCGCGATTAGACAAGCGCTGATAGCCGTGCTGCTCGCCGTTTCCAGGCAAACGCCCCTCGTGTTGCTCCTCGACGACTGGCACTGGGCGGATGATGCTTCCTGGCAGGTCCTGCGCGATTTTTCCTCGCTAGCTAACAGCAATTCGCTATTAATCGTCGTTGGCTCCCGCATCTCGGACCGCCCGAGCCTGGCGGATGCGCACCAAGACACCCTGCGACTGTTACCGTTTACCTCCAAAGAAGCTGAAATTGCGGCGCAATCCTGGCTGCCGGGCACACTGGATTCCCCGGCTGTGCTTGTCCTGATCGAACGCGCCGGGGGCAACCCGCTGTTTCTTGAGGAGCTTTGCCTATCTTGGTCCTTGGAGAGCAGGCTGCGTGCGTCGGGACCAGAAGGCGGTCGCGTTCCGAGCACGCTGCACGGGCTCGTTGCCTCGCGCATCGAACGCTTACCTGCGCGTCACGCGGAGTTGGTGCGCATCGCCGCCGTTCTCGGCACCGAGTTTGAGGCTGAATTACTGTCAGAAGTGAGTGCATTTCCAGACGTGCTCAGTCTGCTTCAGGATATGGCTGGGTACGATCTCATCTACGCCACCGAAACGCCTGGGCGCTTCCGCTACAAGCACGGGCTCACGCGCGACATTGCCTACGATTCAGTGCGCCTGAATGAACGTCATCGTATCCATCGCACCGTGGCGCAAGCCATCTACGCTCGGCATGCCTCTACGGGCCTCGCGGAGCACTTGGAGACCCTTGCCTATCATTATGCCGGGGCAGCGGAACATGAGCTTGCCGCCGAGTATGCAGAAAAAGCTGGCGACAAGGCGGCCCTGGCTTCAGCGCTCGATCGCGTCCGACAACAGTATCGCGCGGCGCTGCTTGAGCTCGATCGCCTGAAGCAAACCTCCGCGCTACGCCGGCGCTGGCTTGCGTTGGTCAGGAAATGGGCTGCAGCCTGTGTTTACAGCCCCGCCGAGGAGCAGCTGGTTCTTCTTGAGCGCGCGAGCGCGTATGCGACGTTAGAAGGTGATCGGGGTGCAACGGCGTATGCTCACTATTGGATCGGTTGGATCCACTACGCACTCGGCGAACAGGATACGTCGATTCGCTCCTTCCAGGCTGCACTCGATTTGGCGCGAGCCCTCAAGGATGAACGCCTCTCGGGGCAGCTGTTGGCCAACCTCGGGCAAAGTCATGCCGCTGCCGGCAATTACGCCGAGAGCCTCCGCTGCTTGGAGGTTGCTCTTGGTACCAAACGCAATCTCTCACCTTCGGGAAGTGGAGCGGTTCCGGTTGGGTTTACTTACGCGCTCGGCACGAAGGGACTCATTTTCGGAGATATTGGCCAATTCGAACAAGCCTACCATATCTTTGAAGAGAGTCTGGCTCCGGTGCGCGGCCGCACTCATGCCATCGAAGGTTCTCTGCTAGGTCTTTTGGGAATGGTCCAGCTTTGGCATGGTCAATGGGAAGCCAGTTTTGCGACAGCCGAGCGAGCCCGGGCCATCGCCGAGGTGGTGGGTGAGCCCTACGTCATGGCGATCGCCCAAACCGTACGTGGCTATGCGCGCTGTCGATTATCTAAGGATGGCTCAGGATTGGCAGAACTCGCGGAAGCCAAAGAATGGCTCGATCGCCGCAAAATTCGGCTCTATCTTTCCTTCTGCGCGGCCTCACTTGCCGAGCTGGCGTTGGTCGTCGGCGATCTCAAGTTGGCCTCTGAAAACGCCAACTTCGCAGTTGAACGTGCCGCTCATGGCGACCGTCTAGGCCAATGCCTCGCCCATCGGGTGCTAGCTGAATGCGCCGCTAGGATGGGCTATCAGCAGAAGGCCTCACTGGAGCTCAGCAACGCCAAGACGGCGGCGATCTCGCGATCCTCCCACCGCGACCTCGCGTTAACTGAGCTCGTTGAGAGCCAACTCAATCTCGGTCAGAAAGACCCGGCGAGCGCGGCCGCTCAGCTTGAATTGGCACGCGCCCGTCTACTCGCGCTCGGAATGCGATGGCACGCGACGCGCCCCGATTAGTGCGTGGCACGTAGCTTAAGCACCGTTGGCGTGGCTCGCTCAAGAGCGCCGACCTTTCGGAGTACGGAGACCAAAATTCCGAGCATCACTCCAAGGCCGATATTCTTGCCCGAACAGGCGTGAATGGCTGCCTGCTGCTCACCTCCGGAGCCCGCTTTGCACTCCCCAAATAGTAGCTCCCAAGGGGCACCCGCCTGCAGCGCCGACCTCACGCTCACGACCACGGTATCGCCCGGAACGAGATCGACATTCCCCAGCTTCACCGAAGCGGTCGAAGTACGGTGCAAAAGGTTCGGCGAAGGCTGCGCGCGCAGGGCACGAATCATTTCCTCAAATAAGAGCGAGGCCTTCAGCTTCTCAGCGCTCAAGCCTTCGGGATGACCCAGCAGCTTCGCGCCTTCAACGCCACTCACCCACTGCCCCATCCGCCACAGCTTGCCATTCTCCAGCCACTGCGTGAGGACGGAAAGCGTGCTGGACATGGTCGGCACCACGAAGCCTTGCGTCGCCCCGAGGGCGGCCTGTTGGATCTGGCGCGGAGTCTTGCCGGCGCGTGCTAGTTGTTTCGCGAAATCTGTGTCCGAAGGGGTCTGAAGCAACGCTTCGTCGAATCGAGTCTTGGATTTGCGCACCGGCTCGTGAATGCTCAAGAAATCGGGGTGGGCATAGAAGATGTTGCGCCCATTCGCTAAGAAGTCAGCAAACTCGAGCATGCCGACCCCAGCAGTGGCTCCCGGAGCCGCGTTCGGGTATCCAAACCAAGCTTGTGAGAGCTTCGACACGACACCAATGCCGAGCACTCGAAGATCCAACACGCCCTGCTCGAGCTGGCTCTCGATCGCCCGTTTGGCAATCGACTCCGCAGCTTGGAAGGCCTGGACCACGCCGGTCCCCCGAATAGCCTGATTGGGGATGGGTGAATCCTGATCGTAGCTCCCGACCTTCTCACCTTCCGTAGGGACGACAGCGGCTTCGTAGGCCTTGTCTTCCGCGGATGGCTTGGCCATCGGGCAAGCTGAGCGATCCATTCCAAGGTAGAGGCCACCCACCGACTGAGTCATTCGCTCCCAGTATTTTCTCACCGAGAACACAGCCTCATTGCCGAGAACGTTGGCGACGCCTTCAGCATCCCCAACTAGAACGCCATAGGGAGTCCTCAGTGCTCCTTGATGCAGCTCGCGAATCGCAGCCCACACACTGCTAGCCTTTTCGGCAGCCAAGCGATCCTCCAGAAGCTTTTTCCATTCACAGCCTGCCGTCACCCGGTCACTAGCGCAGTCCACATTCGCGGAAACGTAGCCGCTCTCAGCGGCTTCCATGCGTTCGAGCTGTGCCAGGCGCTGGATGATCGCCTCGCCTGCTTTCGCCGCCGTTGATACGCTCGGGGCCATCGATCTGCCACGCTCCGCCAAGGCTCGGATCCCCGAAAGTGACGGTGCCAACAAATACAAGCCCCACTTGACGGTCACAAAAGCTGTTGGTTTGATGAGCTGAACGGCCTTCCCCTCGTGAATGAACGAGATGGTTTGCGCGCCTTGGCACGCGCCCGCAATCGGATCGTTCTGGGAGCTCAAAAGCCCCGTGCTATTCCCGCCATTCACCCAACGCTGCACCACCTCATACTGCTCGGCGATGCTCGCATTGTACGCCATGAACATCAGGCCCCGCGAATCCTTCGAGTCAGAAGCGACAGACGGCCCATAACCGAAACCACGCCGCAGGATGCGTGGAGACGTTACCTTACGTCCGTGAACAGATTCACGCGGCGGGGTGCGTGGATTGGAGCGCCGAACATGGCTACGCAACGGACAGCCATCACCGAGTGAGTCTCCGGAATAGTCAAAATCATTAGATCGAGGCGCAGCGACCGGGACCAACGCTTCGCCGCTCCGAGTACGACCCATCAACTTAGCCGCCAATGTATCTTCCGGCAGTGCCTTCTCTTTTGCGTGAGTGCTCAGAAAGTCGCTGAACGCCTCCACATGCTGCTCCAAGTTCCGAACCACCAAAAAAGATGCATTCCTACAAAATTCTGGGGGATTGTCCGGCGGATAACACTCGCCCCGTGTACTCGGATGCCCCAAAAGCACCTCTCCCAAGCTCACCTCATCCCCTTGATTGTCCCTTGCCTCGCCATCCAAGCGTGGCCGCGGCTGGCTGAGCCCATCCTTGAATCCGAAATGCTCCCGCACGAGGCCTGTCGGCTTACCTTCTTCATTGGGCCAAAATTCGCGCCGCAGTGCCTGAACATGCAGCACGCGAAGCCCGGGCTGATCGGCAACCAAGCGCCGCACGGATTCGTAACAAGGATTTGCACCATTCCACAGATGATCATCGGCCCTTGCGGGTTCCTGCACCTGAAACTGCACGAGCATGTCCACAGTGCTGAGAGTCACCACGTCTCCACTCTCAAACCTATCCTCGGCCAAAGTCGCGCCCAGCTGCCAGTTCGTGCGCGGCAGATCCCAGCGGGAAGGATGGAAGTTCCCAACGTCCCCGAACATGGGTGCTCGCACATCCATACCCTCGCGAAACTCTTTGGGCAACACCGACAGCTCCTCTTCGGTGACGCCCAAAGTTCGAAGACCCTGCGGAGTCAGCGCCACATTCACCGCAGATTCAGCGGTGCGCGAAGCCGCGTCGAGCGTAACGCACCCGGACAGCTCCTTAAGAAACGCCCGCGCCGCAGTGCCTGAATCAAACCCGAGCAACAGCAGGCAGCCGTGCGTCATGCGCGGATAACCAGTCAGAATATTGCCCTGAACGTCTTCGCCAAGCCCCGGGCTCATCGTGGCCTGGACGGCCTGGACGGCCTGGCCGAGCGGGGTGCGAGCCTTTGCAATTCGCGCCTTCGACTCAGCTTCCAATTGCGTGATGTACTCTGGGATCTGGAGCGGACTCTTGATCACGCTCGACTCTGCAAGCAACGCGGGGCTCGAGAGGCCACGCATGATCTCCCAAGAGGCCGCACGGAAGAACTCACGTTCGCGATTCTTCGGATCCGCGGATGTCGGAAAGAATGGATCCAGCTGCCGAAAAACTTGCGTAGCCCCGTGAATGGCGGGAATGCTTTCTTTCGACACCGCTGGCGGTGTCGGAGGTGCTGGAAGCGCATTCAAGCGCACCAATTCTTCTGGCGAACTTCCCGCCATCACGGCAGCTTGGAACTTCTTAAGGTATTCAAGATCCGTGACCGTCATGCTGCCATCCGCCGCGTAGAAAAACGGGACGTTCACTTGACGCTCGCGCACCCATTGGCCGAACTTCAGATAGCCGTCGGCCGTTGACGAGCCCTCATAGCCCACACAGTGACAAAAGATCACATCCAACAGCGGCCCTGCATCGTCCACGATCGCGCGAATGTACGTCTCCCATGGGCTGTCAAAGCCGACCGCCAACATCAAGCGTGAGCCATCTAAAATCGACCAGCGCACAAAGTACAACGAGTGCAACAATTCAAGCGGCCCAACGCTGCCCGTGCTTCCCGCTTCGATCTGCCGCTGCCTGAGCTCGAACAAGCCATTGAGCAGGCTCCCGAGGCGGCTCGCATACGAGACCACCTCGGAACTTCCGACCAAACCTGGCCGAATATCCGCTACCAGCGTCAATTCTGTGGCTGCCTTCAAGTGCTTGCTGGTTATTTCATTGGCCATCACATCACCTCACTCCTGCTCGATCGGCACGCTTCTCCGAGAGCGCTAGCAGGACCACAGCAACACGTCCATGGTCAAATATTCTCCCGGTTGCGGTGAACATGCGTCCAAGTCAGCGGCACGCCGAGCAGGTTCTGGAAATGCCTCCTCAAGGCTTGGTCACTTGGCCGACTTGCGGCGCAAGCTCATCCCCGCTTGGCAACCGCTTCCAGGATTCTCACAATCTCGGTGGCAGGCGGGAAATCGACGCTCCTTAGCACTAGCTCCCCTCGCCCATTGAAGAAGTAAACCTGGCCCGTGTGCGGGTCGGGGGGGGCATTTGTTGCCTTCAAAAACGTGATCAGAGATTTCATCTGAGTCGCATCTGGGCGCGCCGCGTGCCAGCGCGGTGACTGGCCGAAGCGCTTCAGCCAGTCGCGTAGTCGCTCTTCAGTGTCCTGGCCAGGATCAATACTAATTGAGAGGAGCTGGGCTGGCTTCACGCGGTCTCCGAGTTTCTTTGCGGCGTCCGCGAAGAGCGCTCCCTGGATCGGACAGGTGGCTTGGCACGTCGTGAACATGAGCTGCACGCCGGTTACGTGATCTTTGAGGAGAGCCTGGAGCGTCGTTTTGGACTTATCTTCGAGTGCAAGCGAGACAGGCGGCGGCGCGATGGGTGGGTTTACGACGCCGGCGTCGTTGTGCGCCCACGTCGGTGTGCTGAACGCCGAGATGACTGTGGCAACTGAAGCGCTCATGAATGATCGACGTTGCAGAGTTAATTGGCAGTTACGTATGTCCATAGCGCGGCACACTCCTGTTCAGTGAGGTCATAGCGTGGCATCGTTTGCGGAATCATCACGTGCGCTGGGTCCACACCACCTGCTAGCACGCTACAGAACTTTGCCACGTCGTAACGTGAGGGTGGCCCTCCACGGCGCCGCACTAACCCCGTCAGGCTGGCTTGACTGAGCCTCGGCGCAAATGAATTTCCCGGTTCTTGGCCAATTTTATGGCAGTTTTGGCAACGCACCGTCGCGGTGGGCAGGTCGAGATCGTGACCTACCATTCGGCCCTTCAACGGTTCGACGCCAAGGAATAGCTTCCTACCCAGCTCTAACCGGGAACGCACGGCTGAATGTTTCAAGAAGGCACCGATCCCAAGAACCGCAGCACCGGCCAGGCAAATCGAGATCATGGGCACCTTCCAACGCTTCATCGAGCTGCTCACTGGCGTGCCACTCAATTGGGATAGAGCTGATTTGTCGGAACCGAGGTGTAAGTTGTCGCACCGGGCGAGAGCCAATTCAGCTGGATCAGCGCCGGTCCCGAGACGTCGTTGTACTCAAGCTTGATGTCGTAGCGTTGGTCGGCAAACAGCGTGATCGCGGGGCTCATATCAAGGGCAACCGTATGGACGCTCCAGTTGTCAATGAGAAGTAGGCCGTTCACCCAAAGAAGCACACCGTCATCGGAATTGGTCTGGAATTTGTACTGACCGCTCGCCAGTGGGCTCACCGTACCTACCCAACGTCCCGAGAAGTTGTCTGCGGGCACCGCGGCGCCCGGCGCTCCTGTCCCCCAGTTGAAGTTCGGTGCTTCGTAGCGGGCGAGCACCGGAGTTCCCGTGAGTGCAGCGTTTGCAAAATACTGAGCCGTCAGCCCCACCCCAGATGCCGAAAGCTGCGACACGGGGATCGCCACATACGCAGTTTGGCCTGGTAAACGCCAGCGAAGCTGCATGACCGCATTGCCCGAACGCTCCTGATACTCGAGCTTGATGTCGTAGCGTTGACCCGCGACGAAGGTGACATTGCCAGAGGTGTTCAAGGTTGCGGCATGCGCCGTCCAGTTGTTGATCACTTGGGCACCATTGACCCAAAGCCGCACTCCATCGTCAGAATTAGTCTGAAACCTGTAAGTGCCGCTGCTCGGCGCGAGCACCTGACCCGACCAACGTGCAGAAAAATTATTGACGGGGAGCCCGGGAGCGGGCGAACCGGCACCCCAGCTGAAGTTCACGCTCTCGCTGCGCGTTAACGCAGCCAGGCCAGTGAGTGCATTATTGGTGAAATACTGCCCAAGGAGTCCCGCAGGCGCCGAGACTTTTGGCTCCTCGCTCCCCAGCTCCCGAACAAAAGCGGTCACGTTGGCGAGGTCAGTCGCATTGAGATTGAGGTTCGTATGGCTCGCGATCGCGGCGTCGAGTGTTGGCGCGGAGCCGTTGTGGAGGTACGGCGCGGTGCCCCAACTGCCGCGGAGCGTCGGTGTGTCGAGTCCTGGAATGGCTGCACCCAGGCGTTGGCCGGTCGCAGGGCTTAACGTGCCGACATTTCTGAAAGCGAGTGCCGCACTGTCCGTGAAGTCGTCGCCTCCGTGACAGGTGATGCATTGACTCGCGAATACATCGCGACCTGACGAGGCCGCACTCGTCATGGCGCCAGTTTCACTCCGATACGGTGAGGGCTCGGCCGTGTTCAAAGACCCCAAATAAGCAGCCAATGCGTCGAGATCCGGGCTCAGGCCCGCCTTCGGCTCTCCCAGCGGCTGGCTGCGAGTCCCTGTGTTGAAGTCCGCGTCTGACATGAGACCGGTGCCTTGGGCGAGCCCACGGATCTGGCCTTCAAAGTCCTGAACCTCGTCAAAGTTGGCGGTCCAATGCAGGCGACCTTGGGCTCCGGCGTGTCCGCGCAAGCTGATCGTGTTACGCAACCCTTCACCCATGCCCGTGAGATCCCAAACGCGACCATCCTGCCCGCCATCGTTGTGACAGCTTGCGCAACTCAGATAGCTATCGCGAGCCAGACGCGTGTCGCGCGCGTCGTAGAAGAGCTGCTTTCCACGCAACACCGCCGGACTCAGTTTCTCAACCTCCACCGTCGCAAGCTGGGCCAAAAGCGAAATCGCACGCGACCCGCGATCCACCAGCGGACCGAGATCGTACACGCCCACGCTGCGGCTCAACACATTGTGAACATAGAGCGTGTGACCATCAGCGGAGACCGACAGGCCCTCGGGGGCCAGGCCAGCCTCGATTCGAAAAAGCTCGCGCTTGCCACCCGCGTCGAGCACGGCGACTTGTCGGCTCGTTTCGAGCGCAACAAATAGGTAAATTCCGCTTGGATCATACACTGCGGCACTGGCCAGGCCGGAATTATCGTGATCGACGCGCGCTCCGTAGTCTTCGCTTTCGGCGCTCAGGTCAATGCGCGAAGTTATCGCACGCACCGTATTTTGGAAGTCGAGGTTTTGCAGATCGCGTCGCGTTCCGCGCTGGATATTGTCTTGTTTCGAAGGCACCCAAGCGCTTTGACCATCGGGCGAGATCGCAGGAGCACCAAGATAATTGGGGACGCCGCGCCCTGATATTGTGGTGTCTGGCTTGTCACTGTATTGGAGCACGACGCTCTGTGTGGTGAGCAACGTGAGAGGATTCAAGATCAGAACGCTGGCGCCCTGCTTCACGCCGCCCACACTGGTTTCAACTGCTGGAGTCGACTCCCCGGGTTGTGGCGCGGTAATGAATCTCGAGACGAGCAAACGGTCACCGTTCGCGGTGAGGGCCAGCTGACGGGGATTGGCGCCCACATCGCCGGTTGCCACCGTGGCTCCATTTCGATCCAGCTTGACGACTCGGCCACTGCCCTCAAGTGCGACATAAGCAAAGCCATCGGCGCCCACGACGATCCCAAAAGGCTGTGAAGCACGCGGTAAACTTACGGTCTGTGCAACGCTGAGCGTGAGAGGATCAATGATACTGAGCGTACTTGAACCTTTGTTGCTCACCCAAATCCGCCCGTCGGGGCCAAGCGCGATGCCTCGCGGACGGCTCCCCACCGGGATCTCACGAACTCGCGTCAAGGCGCCACGTTCAAAAACCGAGACGCTATCGTTGTCAATGTTGACGGACCAAACCCTCGCGCCTTCGGGACGCGGCTCCTCGAGCAGGTTGCTCGACGAATGAGGAGTGCCTGGCACTGAAGTTCCGAAAATGCCCTGGACGAACTCGGTCGAGACAGCGTCACCCTCGGGGTTCCGGACGACGAGCGTTACCGTGTACACCCCCGGCGTTGCGAACGTGTGCGTCACGTTGGGCGAGCTGGTAAAGCCAGTAGCTACGCTGCCATCGCCAAAAGTCCATTGGTATTCAAGCAGCGAACCGGTGGCCGTCGCGTTGTAGGTCACAGTGCTGCCGCTTGCCGCAAGCGGAGCCACCACAGGTTGAACGGCGGGTGGCACATCGCCCACATTCCAATCGAATTCCGCCTGGGCCGTGCCGCCGCGGGCATCTAGAACGCTGGCGGCAACATGGAAACTCCCGGCTAACGTGGCTACCCCGCTGATCACACCGGTACTTGGATCGACGCCGAGCCCGGGGGGTAAACCTGTAGCTGCGAAGCTCAAGGAGTCACCATCCGGATCGTTGGCTTCGAGCCCCAGCGTCGCCTGAGTGCCAACAAGGAGCGATCCTGGGACTGGCGTTGCCAGCGTGGGTGCTTCATTTTGCGCAATCTTTTCGTAGACCTCGACTTCAGCGAGACTTAAAGCGTCGGTGCCGGCGAGCTGAATGCGCACAAAGCGCGCGACTCCGCTCAACGTGTGGAGCTGTACGGCTGGCTCCGTGCCTGGAACCTGAAGCTTCGTGACTGCTGGATCATCCAAAAGATCCGCTAGCGAGTGACCCGTCATCGGCGTTTTTGACGTCAGCACATGGAAATTGCTCAGGCTGGCCGCACAGCAGTCACCCCGATTCCACAAGCGAAGACCGAGGAGGTGATACGGTGCGCCCAGATCCACTTGCCACCATGGATTCGGTTCAACGTTCGTTTGCGTCAGCGAGCCGTTCGCCAGAATTGCATTCGTGTTGCCATCGACAGCACGGCTGGCATCGGCCGGAAACGCGGTGGACGACTGGGTCGCCGCCTTGGAACGGGCAATATTGTCGAAGTAAATCGT
Organism: Polyangiales bacterium; assembly: GCA_038246305.1. Classification (GTDB taxonomy): domain Bacteria; phylum Myxococcota_A; class Polyangia; order Polyangiales; family Polyangiaceae; genus JBBRRP01. Next base: position 34,223 of record JBBRRP010000045.1, read on the forward strand.
CTTTTCGTCAGCCGCGGGCCCAAAGCTGAGCAGAGTGCCTTCGGAGACCGCACTGCCCCATGCGACGCCGTCCGTGCTCAAATACACCGCGTATTGGGCCACCGTGCCGTCGAGAGTGCCATCGGAGCGCGGCAGGTATCGAAGGCCTCCGACGTCGAAAGAAGCACCGAGGTCGAGTGTGAGCCAATGGGGAGGAGGAGGAATGATCGTGTTCCGCTGAGTTTGCCAGATGGTAGCGGGATCGCCGTCGATGGCGTTCACGGCCGCTCCGTTCTGTCCAGCGATTTCCTCGCTATCGGCGCTAATGCTAAAACCCGTGCGCGGCAGGGGCACTCCATTGCGATCCAGAACGTCGATTTCGGCCGCGGACGACCACGGGTTTCCGGTAATTTCAGAGCGTGCTTCGAAACGCACGAAACGGGTCAGACCGGGTTCGCGAATGTTCCAAACCAACTCGCTGCTAACGGTCTGTTGCCCGTCGGTGACGCGGACCTCGACCGGCGTACGCCCGATCGTCGTGGGCGTCCCTGAAATCAGCCCGCTTGTGGCATCCAAGCTCAGCCCCGGCGGTAAACCAGTGGCACCAAAGCTCAACACCGCGCCAGCGGAAGCACTGGCGACGAGCGGAAGGCTGGTGGGTGCACCAACGCTTGCAGTCTGCTCGGTGGGTGCATTCAACGTAAGAGCCGTCACCGAACCGATTCGCAGCGGCTTCGCCACGGACGGGACCCCCGCCGAGTTCATAGCAAACAGCATGTACATCCCAGGCACGGCCCAGCCCGGATTCGTCGGCACTTGAACGCTGTAGGTTCCTGCACCCGACGCCTGGAATGAAAGCGGAATTCGTCGCTGATCGTTGTTCACGGCATGCGTCGTGGAAGCTGAGCGCATGAGGGCGAACGAAGCGATGTCACTGTCGGTCGTGACCGTCATGGTAGCCCCATACGCGGCGCTATCAGGAGCGGTCACGATGATGGGGCGAGTCGCGAGCGAGCCATCCGTATTGAACAGGTACGGAGGGCTCAGGATCTGCAAATTTTGGTGATTGGCCGCGCAGCCATTGCCGCACAGGCCTCCACCAGCCGAAATCACGCGGGCGTCCGGCAAAAGGAGCGCAATGCTGTGATAATTACGCGGCACCGCCATCGCAGGCAGCACCGTGAAGCTTTCCGTGACCGGATCGAACAGCTCGGGAGCTAAAACCGAGTTATTGTCCGAGAAACCAACCGCCACCGTTGCGCCACCGATCACCACCACTTGCCCATTCGGCAATACCACCGAATTATGGAAAGCTCGTCGATACGCCATCGGCGAAATTTTTCGAACGTTAACGTCCACACCCAGCTCAATCACGTAGCTATTCGCATTCGAGTTAACACCATCATAACCCGGAGCACCCCCGATCTTCAGCACCTTGCCCTTGTCGAACATGACCGCATTACCGTTGATGCTAAATTCGTCATCGCCACGGCGGCCGATCGGTGTCACGCGCCCATTGCCCCTGGTGTCAACCCAATTCATATTAAACCCAGGTCCGGCGTGAAAAACTTGACCGTTCCCGGTTTGCAGCAACCAAAGATGGCTATCCATCCCGAAATTGCGCGTCGGATCCGTCGACAAAAACGGCTCAATGTGAACTCCCGGCAAGAGCCGCCAACCGGAAGCTTCGGTCCAAACCTCGCCGTGCTTGTTGCCAACTCCGCCCGCCCAAGAACCACCGAGCGTGAACACTGAGCCATCCGCCAACGGTGCCGTACCTTCGTAGGCCCGCGGGATATTCATCGCGGCTGCGCGAGTCCAGGTGTCTGAAACCGGATCATAAATGCTGGTGACTCCGCTTGAGAGCCCGCCATTGACCAGGATACGACCATCGGGAAGATTTGCCGTGCCGGGGCAGAACATATCGTGACCTGTTTCGCTCATGAGCCGTTCGGTCGCGCCATTGTTCGCGGGATCGAACTTTACCGTGTAGGTACGTCCTAAATTACTTCCGAAACTAAAGCGATTCTCGGCAGACCACAGGAGTACCTTCCCGTCCGGCAAGTTGGCCGCTGAAACGGGGACGATGGGTAAGCTGATAACCGGTGACCATTGCGCACGGGCGGCTTCCTCAATGCTGATACCTTGACGCTTTTGAGCGAACCGCTCCCCTGGCCCGGACCCATCGGGGTGCGACACCCCACAGGACACCCCCGCCATCAGGCTGGCAGCGAGAATGAGGCAGGAAGAGGCGAATATACGACTGTGTGACATTGTGAGACCCTGTAGGTGCGAGGATCCCAAACATCTAAACGAATTGTCGGCGCTGCGCTTTAGGACAAATTTCAGACCCCCAGCGTGATCAACGGCCCTCGCCGGGCGCAGGCGCTGTCAGTGCCCCTTCGCTACCCTCACCAACACCGAAATGGGTTCCTTCACCGTGCCCGGACGAAAGTTATGACCCTTCTCTAGGAAGCTGCCGGTGATTTCGTAACCGTGCGCGACTAACAGCATCCCCGTCGTCATGCGCAGATCCTCGGCGAGCACCATCCCGATCCGAAGCGCGCTCAAAGCTAGCTCCTTGACTTCAAATTCTGGCTCCTTTTCGGCGCGAAGCTCAGTCAGGGCGTCGAGGATTCGCTCACCGTACTGGTGGACACGTCCGCGCATTTTACCGATGGCAAGCGCGACATTATTGTCCCCCACGATCAGCGTGTCAAAATCCGAAGCCACCTGCAAGAGCTGGACGCCAGCGAGAACGACCGCCTTGTCCGCGTCATTCAGCCCCTTTGCCGAACCCTGACCGAGAAGAATCGCACGCACCAGCTCAAGCCGCGGGATGTTAGCCAGGAGCTGATCCGTGACCGCGGGCATACGAGCGACCATTGCTTCTTCCTCGCGACTCAATACTTGACCCTGAAATACCTTCTCGACCGTTTCGCCAGGCAGAGCGACGGCGCCCAACTGTGACAACATGGCCGCTACTTCTGCTTGCCAACGCTCTTTTAGTGCAAGCTTCTCGGCGAGCTCACTCACCAATTGCTTTACCCGCATAGCACGCCCGAACGGCAACGGGTGCGTCAACGCCAGAACATCCACCAATGTCTTGATGCTTCCGTGCAGGGTTTGCTCGAGGAGCACTCGTTCGCTCGTGATCAGCCGATACTGCTCGACGCCAGCTTCGACAGCCGCAACCAGCAACAGAGGCGGACACGGTTTGGTCAGGAACCGAAAGAGCTGACCTTCGTTCACCGCCGAAATTGCGGACTCTAAGTCCGCTTGGCCCGTGAGAAGCATGCGCACTGAGTCCGGCCGAAGCTCGCGGATCTTTGCCAACACCTGCGCGCCATTCATGCCAGGCATGCGCATGTCAGAAATCACCACTGCAAACGCACCCTCTGCTTGAACAGCTTCGATAGCCTGAGCCCCACCCCCAGCGCTCACCACGTCAAAACGCCGCCCGAGATGCAACGCCAACCCTTCAAGCACCTTGGGCTCATCATCGATGCAGAGTATCCGCGGCTTGGCTTTGGCGTTCACGGAGTGCCTCTCACCTCAGTTTGGGGAATTCGGAATGAAATCATGCGTTGCCTGCTCTCCGTCGGATGATTTGAGTGGCCTTTTCTCGCCAAGCCTGGAGTTCCTCGCCGACGCCCAGTTGCTCGAGCGTGACCACGTCCAGCGCATTGGTGGCCGCCGAGTGGTACGGCGACAAAACACTCTCGACGAGTGCGTCGGCGACGTGCACGGCAATGATAATATCGCCGTCCCCTGACAGCGCCGCTTCGGGCGCATGGTGGAAGGCGACCGCGGTGACAATCGGCAGCGGAAGGCCCCATGTTCCGAGCAAGTAGGCGCCGACATCCGCGTGCGACACCCCGAAAATTTCCTTTTCCACCAGCCACAACGGTCGCTCGCTCGCGCGAGCTTCGGCAATGGCTTGCGCGAACTTATCAGGAGAAGCGAGGGCCAGGATGAGCTTCCCTGTGTCACGCAAAAGCCCGGCCGTAAAGGCATCCTCGCTTCGCATTTCAGTGCGAACGATCTGTTTTGAAATTTCTGCAACGAGGAGTGCGTTGTCTTGAAAGGTTTCGATGGAAAATCCAGCAACCGCCGTCGACTGACCAGCCGCCGCGAACACCTGGAGTGACACCGCGACCGCTTTGATCGTTTGCAGGCCCAGATAGCTCACGGCTCGACCAATTGAGGCTGTTTTCTGGGGAAGCCCAAAGAAAGCCGAATTGACGATTTGGAACACCTTCGCTGAAAGCCCCGGATCGCGCTCAATGATTTTTGCAACCGCGGTGAGCGCCACGTCTGGATCGGCCACAGCGCGAGTCAAATCCCAATAGCTCGCTGGCAGGGAGGGAAAACTGTCGAGCTTTCCAACGAGTTCACGAATCGTAGGATCCATGAGCACATCGCGATATTCGCACGCGTTCTGGATGACGGCACGCAGGGAGTCTGCCTGCGCCGGCTTGGCCAGGTACTGATGCGCCACTGGCAGCGCACGCAGCACCATATCCTGCTCAGCATGCCCAGACAGCACAATCCTTGCCACCGCTGGATGTCGCTCCTTGACGGCTTGGAGGAACGCAACACCGTCCATACCAGGCATCCGCATGTCCGAAACAACCACATCGAACGGGCGTTTCGCGAGCTCCTCAAGCGCAGCCACCCCGCCCAAAGCAAACACCATGTCCCACTGGCGTCGCTCTTTGCGCAGGACATCGCGAAGACCATCCAGAATCTGCTGCTCATCGTCCACGAACAAGATATGTTTCACGCGCATCAACCCTTTCAAGCCGAAACTATTCGCCAGCGGACCAGCTGAGCGGCCAGGTGAAGCTGACGACGCAGCCTCGCTCTCCCGAGCTCTGGATGCGGATGCAGCCTCCGAACGCTTCGACGGTTTTCTTGACGATAGCCAGGCCCACGCCGCTTCCTTCGATCTCATCCCGCGACCTCAAGGTGGTAAACAGTTGGAACACTTTTTCGTGGGATGACTCGGGAATGCCGGGGCCGTCGTCCGCGACCTCGATCCGCACGAAGCTGCCCTCAAGCTTAGCTTCGACGGAGATCGAGCCCTGCTCCCGATCGTGATGTTTGAGCGCGTTACCTACCAGGTTTTGAATGATGTGTCTGAGGGGCACGCGGGGCGTACTGAGCTCAAGGTCTGTCGTTGGCAGGTGGATCGTGAAACCTGGAGGCGGGGGCAACAGGGCGAGGATTTCTTCGAGCAGCTGGTCTAGGCGAAAAGGCGCCGCAGGTTCGAACTTCCTGCCCGCTCTGGAGTACTCCAGGAGGTCATCCAGCAGCTTTTCCATCCGTTGTAGCCGTTGCTCGAGCAGCTCAAAATGGCGTAGAGAAGCAGGCGGCAGCGATGCCGCGGCATCTTCTCGGATCCAGTTGGCAAGGTTCTGCACATCTCTTAGCGGAGCCTTGAGATCGTGCGAAGCAACATAGGCAAAATCATCCAGCTCCTTGTTGGAGCGTTCGAGATTGGCCACGACGATAGCGAGGCGTTCTCGTTCGGCCTTCAGCTGCTCCCGGACCTGCACTTCGGCTGTGACGTTTTGAAATGCGGTGAGCAAGGTTTGGGGGGCGATGAGCTGTGCGGAACCCCGCCACCACTTGGGCGCGAAGCGCGAATCGCCATATTCTAATTCCCAGGTGGCAGCTTCGCCGGTTTCTAGAATGCGTTGGTAGATTCGGCCAAAGGGTGACTCCACCAGCTCAGGAGAAACTGAGCTCCACGTCTTGCCGTCGTCCTGGGACAATTTTTGACCAGTGGCTTCATCAGCAGCCTCATTGGCAAACAGCTGGCGGAGCGACCCAAGATCGCCCTCGCGTTCCAGCCGCTGAATGATGAGGCCGATCGGCGCGCGCTTGATGGCAGACTCGAGTACCTCGCTGCGAGCCTCGTCGGATTGGATGAATCGCTTCAACTTCATAACGGTTCGTTCGCAGGTTGGTCCAGGGCCTGCCGAACGGCAGTCAGCATGTTTTGCGGGGAAAACGGCTTTTGCAAATAGCGCGTGCGATCTCCCGCGAGCCTTTGATGGACGCCAGAACCCTCCGTGTACCCAGACATGTACAGTACCGGAAGGTCAGGGGCAGTTTGGCGCAGGTGTTCAACGAGCTTCGGGCCAAGCATGTTGGGCATGACCACATCCGTCAGCAGCAGCTGAACCTGGGAACGTGTGTCGCCTTCGTGAAAAAGGCGGACAGCTTCGTCCCCACTCCTGGCAACAATGAGCTGATACCCGCCTCTCTCCAGGATGCGCACGGCAGCGGCACGCACGTCTTCGTCGTCCTCCACCAAAAGGATCGTTTCAGAGCCGGAGCTTGTAGCCGGCCGCGCCGGCACCACGAGGCTAGCTCTTCGCCGCGACGTCTTTGGAAGGTAGATCTTGAAGGTGCTGCCGTGATTCGGCTCGCTATAAACCCAGATAAAGCCTTGGCTCTGTTTGATGATCCCGTAAACCGTCGAGAGCCCTAGTCCGGTCCCTTTTCCGGTGCCCTTGGTCGTGTAAAACGGTTCGAATAAGTGGAGCCTCGTTGGCTCATCCATCCCCGTGCCGGTATCGGTGACGGCGATCAACACGTAGTCTCCCGGGGGTACCTCGACGTCCTGGGCACTAGAACACTCGCCACCAACCTGGACATTTGCCGTCTCTAGAGTGAGCGTGCCGCCATCGGGCATAGCGTCTCGTGCGTTGATGGCCAGGTTCAAAAGCACCTGCTCAATCTGGGAAGCGTCGGCTTCGACCAGCCACAAATCGTTGGCTAAGGCGGCCTTAATCTGAGTCGCCTCGCCGATCAGACGCTGGAGCATCGGCAATAGGCCCTGAATGAGATCATTGATGCTGTGCGAGGCTAGCTGCTGCACCTGCTGGCGGCTGAAGGCCAGCAGCTGCCGAGTTAAGCCTGCGGCTCGCTCGGCCGCATCGCAAATAGTCTTGACGTCTGCATAGGCCGGATCCGCCTCCTTGAGCTGATCGAGCCAGAAGGCGGCATAGCTCTGGATGACGCTGAGAATGTTGTTGAAGTCATGGGAGATGCCGCCCGCGAGGAGACCCACGGCCTGCAGGCGTTGGCCAGCGCGGAGCTTTTCTTCCAGCTCATGTTGCTCGGTGACATCCCTCAGGACTGCAATGGCTTCGTTCTCTGCGGAGCGCGCCATCCGGACATCGTAGCTGCGTTGCTGGCCATCTGCGGCCATCACCCTGAACTGGGCGGCTCGCGCCTTGGACGCTGATTGCGCCGTGGAGGCCGAAAAGAGTTCTTGCAGCCCTTGCTGCAGCGTCACGGCAGCTGCTTCTGGACCCACCTCTCCGAGGGCGCGCCCGACGACGTTGAGCTCAGGGCTGGGCGGGATGGCATTGTTGCCCACGATATAATCGATATATTTGCCCTCGGGGGTGAAGCGGCAAATGATATCCGGGATAGCCTCTAAGAGAGCCCGACTGTAGGCGCGGCTTTGCCGGAGTGCGGTATTGAGCGTTCGTCGCTCGATGGCACCTTGGATGGCTCTGACCAGGTTCTCGCGGGAAAGCGCTTTTTTCGCGAGGTAATCCTGCGCTCCAAGCTTCATCGCTTCAACGGCCACAAGTTCATTGCCCTGGCCGGTGAGCAGCACCACAGCCGCTCGACGGTCGACGAATGCGATCAGCGCCCCGTTGCCCTCGCTATCGGGCAAAAGATAATCCAGGAGCACGCAGGCCGGGTCGACTTGATCGAAGAGGATGAGCCCTCGGCTTAGGCTGTCGGCTTCGACGATCTCGAAAGTGCTCCCTAGTAGTCGCATCACCGCCTCGCGGTCGACTGGATTGTCGTCGACGATCAATAAGGACGGCTTTTGCTCTGACACGGGTAACCTAAAACTGCCTATTCAAATACCACGGAGCCTCAATGCACCGGGGGGAACTCAACGATGCGCCAGTAGCGATCGAGCAGATCAACCAAGTTCAGAAATCCGGGCCCCACTTCGCTCTTGACCAAGTAGCCGGCAACGTGAAGATCATACGACTTGATTTTATCCTCATCACTCTTGGAGGTGGTGAGCACGAACACGATGCTATCCTGCAACCGGGGATCGGCGCGGAGCTCAGCGAGAAACTCGTGGCCGTTCATGCGCGGCAGATTCAGGTCCAGTAAAATGAGAAAAGGCCTAACGATTCCGTCGGGCGCGGGCTTGCGGAGGAGTTGAAGGGCCTCGACGCCGTTGCGGGCGATGCGGATTGGGTTAGCAATTCGCTGCTGCCGAAACGCTCGCCGAACTGCCTCGATGTCCACCTCGTTGTCTTCGACGAGCAATACAGTAACGGTTTCACCCATGGGAATATGTCCTACCAAACCGGCTCGCCAAAGCCTGCTGTCGGTTTGGCAAAAAAGTAACCTTGCAGCAAATTGCATCCTAATGAAAGGACGGTATCCCGCTCCTCCATGGTCTCCACCCCTTCGGCAATCACCTTCATATCCAGCCCTTGGCAGAGACTCACCATCGAGTGCACAAGGCGTTGCTTGGTCGGATGCTTGTCAATATCGCGCACGAGCTCCATATCCAGTTTGACAAACTCGGGTTCCAGTTGCACCAAGGACGTCAAGCCGGCGTAGCCCGCTCCGATGTCGTCCACGGCTACTTGATAGCCAAGCTGGCGCAGCTGCTCCACCTTCTGGCGCACGTCTGCCACTTCATCGAGACGCGCCCGTTCGGTCACCTCATACACGATGCGAGAGCTGTTTATCGGTCTTGAGGGCCCCTCGAACAAGCGGACGTCGCTGAGGTCACTAGGATGCAGATTGACGAATAGATGAAGCTCTTCGGCGAGGGTCTCTCTGGCTTGGTGGGCCAGCTCCCGCACTCTTCTGCTAAGGACGTGGGTGCTCTCCAGCCGCTCTGCGGCGTCTAAGAGAGCTTTGGGGTGGGGCAAAGAAGGCTCAGAGGAGCGCATGAGCGCCTCGTAAGCGAAGATCTTCTTTTGCTTCCAATCCACGATGGGCTGGTAGACAAGAAAGAGCTTCTCCAGGCCCACGAGGAAGCGGACTTCCAGCCCGGAACGATCGCCCAGCGCGAGCGACTCACCCGCCATGACGTCCTGGATTTCCCGTCGGACGGTCGCGAGGCGATGCATGCGCTCCGCATGCCGCACGCTCTGCACGAACTCTTCCGGTTCCACGGGCTTGGTGAGATAGCGAAACGCGCCAAAGGTGACGGCTCGTATTGCCGTCTCTAGCTCCGGCGCACCCGTCACCAGGATCACAGGCAGATCCAGATTTTGGCTGCGAACTTGCCGTAGCAGCTCGATGCCGTCCATGCCCGGCATGTTGATATCGCTGACGATCACGTCGGCGGCGTGGTGCCCGAGCGCCTCGATGAGTGCGGGGGCGGTACTGAACGAAAACACCTTGAAGCCCTCACGGCGCAACAACCGTTCGAATGCCGCACGCAAGGCGTCGTCATCGTCGACGAGAAACACCGTCCCGGGCGGTGCTTTAGGTTCACTCTGTGCAGGCTGCATATTGGGGCCCCAGGTGAGGCCCTCCTGTAAAGCAGCCCCTCGTTAATCAGGCTATGGCTATCTGAGGGCAGGGTCAACCCTAGTTCTGGGAATGCATCGCCTGGATAACACCGCGTTGTTTCTAGCTAGCTTCTCGCTATATCCGGGCCTCAGACGCGAATTGGCTCTCAAGCTTCGCTAGGAGTGTGCCGTTCAGTTAGATAACGCCCCAATCCCGTCCGAGAGCCGAGCCATGACCCTGCCTAAACGCCTACATTCGGTCACCCCACCCGCCGTATCACAGGGAGACGTGATCGTTCAGGCTGTGCGCTCCGATGTTTCGGAGGTGAGCGACAAAATCCACGAGCTGAACAACGCGCTGTCGTGCATCCGACTTTACGCGGGCTTTGTGGTCGAGGATTCTGAGCCAGAGAGCCGATGCCGTGGCGACGCCGAGGTGATTGGCCGTGCAGTTGAGAAGGCGACGGCCGCGCTCACCGAGTTGTCCCAGCTCACCCTGCCCGCGAACTCTGGGTCTTGGCCCATTAGCCGAGCTAGTAAGCGCTGAGCTCCCTCATGTTGCCCCTTTGCCGCAGCCATGGATGGGCAGTCGAATAAAGAACGTCGTGCCCTTCTGAGCTTGGGTGGTGAACGAGAGCTTACCGCGGTGTTTGTCCACCACGATATGGCGCGCAATCGCAAGCCCCTGACCTGTCCCTTTTCCTACCTCCTTGGTCGTAAAGAAGGGATCAAAGATACGCGCGCGAATTTCTTCTGGAATGCCGTTGCCGGTGTCACTGATGGCAATGACCACCTCCTCGCCCTCCTCCCAGGAACGGACGCCGAGCACTCCGCGCTGCCCTGTCACGTGGTGCACATCGGCCATGGCATGGCTGGCGTTGACGATGAGATTCAGGAACACCTGATTCAGGTCGCCCATATGGCAAACGACGTTCGGTAGCTCACCCAGGTTCGCCTCC
>JBBRRP010000046.1:0-44151 GCA_038246305.1 Polyangiales bacterium
CCTCATTCGCGTACTGTTCGCTATGCTCCAAGGTGGCACGCTCTATGATTCAGAGCGGCGCCTTCCCGTCACTGTTGCCGCATAAAACCTCACCCATTTCCTTCGTCTTTTTTCCTTGCGCACTCATGGGAAGTCCGCTGGGGGGCGTCGAAAGTTGCGGCCCAAACCCACGGCGCACTCAGCGGATGACGGTGGGGCAGCCCGCAACAACTTGGACTTGTTGGACGTTGCCGAGCTTGACGCGGTCACAGGCTTCACCGCGGAGGGAAATCGCGGTGGGGGTGGTCCAGACCCAGCCGTTGGCTTCGCTTTGGGCGATGACGTCGTTGTCGAGGAAGACGTTAAGGAGCGTGGGATCAGGGGGCGTTTGTGTGAGTTTGATGTCGCAGAGTTTTGTGACGGAAGAGCCAATTTCTAGGAGTGCGGTGCCGAGGGCGTCGGTGTCGTTCACGGGGTAATAGTGAGTGGGGAGGGCGCGCGCTGTGCCACCGAGGTCGGCAAGTTGGTTGAGCAGATCCGAGAAGGCTTCGCTGCCGGGCATGCCAACGACGAAGGTTCGAATGCCGCGATCGGCCAGCGCTTTGACGGCAGCTGCTGTGGGGTCCTTGTCGAAACAGCCGCGTGGAGCGTCGAGGCTGCCTGTCTCGGGGCTGCAACAGTTGACGTACGGTGTGCAGGCTTCTGGCCCCAGGATGATGTTGGCGATGCAGCCGTTAGCATCGCAGGTTGCAGAGGCGTTGCAGTTGGGTGCACCGTCTGTCAGAAGCACCGCGACGGTGGTGCCGGAGAGAGCGGCGAGAGGTTCGACGAGCGCGGCGAGAGTTGCTGCAGTGGGAGTGCCACCGTTGCCGCTCGCAGGCGGAGCAACACGATCGAGTTTGTCGTTGAAAGCTGAGAGAATTGGGCCTATTTTGCCGGCTCTGGTGGACGAGTACGGATCGCCGAGCACGGGGCTTTGGAGCTCGGAGCCGGGGCTGCAACCGGTTGGGTTGTTCACCGAGGGAAAGATCGTGGCACCGTAGCGAACTCGGTGACCGATGCTGCGCAAGACGTCCACGATGGCAGCTTTGGCTGCGCGGTACTTGCTGAGACTGGTATTCGGGAGCGGCTGCAGCATGCTGCCTGAGCGGTCCAGAACAAAATAGAGATTGGGGGCTTCGATCAGCACGGGAGACACGTCGTTCACGCAGAAGCCGCTGGCATCAACACTTGGTGGCCCGGTGGGGATCAGAATTCCGTTGCCACTTGGCGCCGCCATGGCTGAGCCGGCTTGGCCCGTGGAGAGATCAAAGTACGCAGGTGGATCCGCGTGCCCACAGAAACTGAGAGCTGGGGAAGCCAGGCAAAGCAACGGAAGCAGCCAACGCGTGCGCACGAACTCCAAAGACTAGCATTCGTGAGCACTTGGGGCGATCCGAGGTTTGCAGCCCGGACGGATTGGCCAACAGATCTCGAATAGAAGCAGCTATTTTATACAACAAATGAGTGAGAAATGGCCAGCGCCGCTGCGCTCGCTCCAGAAAACGCGAGGCTTTGAAACTTAGCGAGAAGTCGGGATGGCTCCGCGATATCGTGGCTTGGCCATGGCTCCGCCAACACTTCGTCAACGCCTCCGTTATGCAGGGATGGTGTTAGCCTGTATGGCTGTAATGGTGAGTTGGGGAGATGCGTGGCGCCGTGCGGCGGATATCGCGCTCAACCGAACCGTGCAGACGGGCGCGCAGCTGCTGGTCTTGGTGAGTGGCGAAGCCGGCGCTGTTCGGCGTGCCGAGGTGCGGGTATTTTGTCCGGAAGGGGAGCGCTATTTTGAGGCGGTGACGGGAGTCACCGATCGGCACGGAGCGAGCCTTTTGAATTCGCTGCCGGTTGCTGAGTGTTGGGTGCTCGTGGATGCGCCTGATTTGGCTCGCGGGGCCGTGGTCCGCAGCCTGAAGCCGGGATTGCAACACCTGCGGCTTCGCCTCGATAAGGCTGAAGCGCTGAACGTGAGTGTCGTTGATGAGGCACTCGTGCCGGTCCCGCGTGCCAGCGTGCTCGTGGATATTCCGGGTGAGCTACCGTTTGGTGCGCTCACGGACGCAGCGGGGAACGCTGTGTTTCGGCGACTCACCGCGGGGCCATTTCGAGTTCGGGTTTATGCTCAGGGGTTCGAGGCTGCCGAGCAGCGCCAAGTTCAAAATGCGGCCCGTTTAGTGCTGAGCCGCATGGCGATCCTGCAGGTACGCGTTAAGGATGAGAAGGGGCGTGCGGTGGCTGCGGCGGAGGTACAGATCGGAGGCGCCAGTCTCTGGCCGGTGCGGCATGCAGTAACGAATGCGCAAGGTGAGGTCAAGATCTTGGGGCTGCCTGAAGGTAGCTATGAGTTGCGCGCGCAGAGCGGATCGTTGGTCGGCACCGCGTTCACGCCCAGCCTCTTGCTGAAAGGTGGCGAAAGTGAAGTTGAGCTGATGCTGCGGGAAGGGCGCTTCGCCTTGGTTGAAGTGGTCGAGGATGCACCAGGCCAAGAGAAGCTCGCTGGGGCTCAAGTGTTGTTAGCCGAAGAGGGCTTGAGTTTTTTCCCGTTGCGCGGGAAAACTGAGAAGAATGGCCAAGTTCGGCTGGGGCCATTGGCTCCGGGCGCTGTGAGTCTGAGCGCCCTGGCGGAAGGGTTTGTCGCAACGCATGCGCTCGGAGTGCCCACGCCGTTTCCTAAAGTTATTGTGGTGAAGTTGGTGCGAGGTGCCACGCTGTTGGGTCGTGTGGTGGATGCGCGAGGTTTTGCGGTGCCGGGGGCGTCGCTCGAGATCATTGGCAATGATTGGATGGGGCTTCCGGTTTCGGAGACACCGCAAACCCTGGATTTTGAGCGAATTCACTCGGCGTGGGTCGAATTCGGACCGCGCACGCTGATCCCCATGGGCGAGCTTGGTGTGATGCCAGGTCCGGTTCCTCCGATTCCGACGAGCGCTCAAGCGTTCGGGGATGAAGGGGCCAGTGTGGCTCGGGTTCAGGCCTGGGTCACCGACGATGCCGGGCGCTTCCGAGCCTTTCCAGTCACACCTGGGCGCGTGTTTGCGATCGCGCGTCATCCAGAGTTTGTGGATGGTTTGAGCGATGCGGTCACGCTTGGAAAGGGCGGGCGGGCGGAAGTGCTGATCACGTTATATGCCGGCGGCGAACTTGCGGGCAGGGTTAAGGACGCTCGTGGTTTCGCTATCGCGGGGGCTCGCTTGGAGGCGAGCGCCACTCGGGGCACTCTTCGGCGCAGTGTGTGGACGGAAGCGGATGGAAGTTTTCGATTCGCAGCGCTGCCCGCAGAAGTAGTGCTCACCGTCGCTCGGCCCGAAACGCCATTTTCACCGGTTTATCGCGAGAGAATGACGGTGCTAGCGAATCAGCATCAAGAGGTGGAGATCCAGCTTGCCGCTTCGCGGGACAAGGTGCGCTTTCAGGTTTCAGGAGAGAAAGCTGAACCGGTGCGGATGGCTCAAATCAGCGTGGCGTCGCTTTCAAGCAGTGCACCCTTTCGCAAAACGGTATTTACCGACGAACGCGGTGCGGCGGAGCTCGAGGATGCCACAGGGCGCACTGTGCAGTATGTCGTGAGTGCGCCAGGGTATGCGCTCGTGCGTCACTCAGAGCTTGAGTTAAAGGCTGAGGTTGCCGTCAAGTTGCTGCACGGAGTGCGCGTCGAAGGTGAGGTGCGCGGAGTGCGGGGCCATGTGCCGGTGGAGCATGCGGCGGTGAGTGCGGAGGTGGATGGCGTTCGGTTTTCCGCAGTCACCGATGAACTGGGCCAGTTTGTTCTGGAAAACGTGCCGCCTCAGCGGGTGCATTTCGAGGTGAAGCACGCAGATTTTGCTGATTTTTCCTTGGACGTTCCGGTGCCGAGCGTCGATGGCTTGGCTCGCCCGTTCAAGCTCACGCCGTGGGTGTTGGAAGCCGCTGGGCGGATCAGCGGCAGAGTGGTGGATAGGGCGCACCAGGCGTTAAGTGGCGTCCGCGTGTCGCTCGGAGCTGTGTCTGAATTTTTGCCGCTCGGAGGTTTGCCAGCGGGCATGGTGCTGACAGATGAGAACGGCACATTCGAACTCACGGGCGCTAAGGAGGGTCTGTGCGACGTGAGTGCAGCTCTGCCTGGTGTGGGTCGCGGGAAAGTGAGTGGCGTGCAAGTGTTGGCAGGGAAGACAGCCTCGGCGGGTGAGCTGGTGCTGAGTGAACCCTTTGATGCCGCGCCGGTCATGACTCCCAGTTTGGCCATTTCGCTGACACCAGTTGGCGGAGCGAACGGCGTTCAAGTGGAGGTGGCTTTGGTGGCCGTCGGGAGCGAGGCGGAGCGCGCGGGTCTTCGCGCCCACGACGTGTTGCTCCAGATCGATGGGCACCGAGTGACGGATCCCGCGCAGGCGCGTTTGCTGTTGGAGGGGCCCGAAGGAACCGATGTTAGCCTGGAGCTTCTGCGTGGGTCCGAGAGTGTCCGCCTGAGTGCGCTCCGCGAGCAGGTGCGCCGGTGACCACGTTTACTGCGGATTTGCGGTGAATTCTAGGGTTACGGGGGCAGCCGTGGCCACCTTGGGTCCGAGCGAGGCGAGCGTTGCTTCTGCGAGCTTTTCGAAGGCTGAACGGGGCCGCACGTCGTGCGCTTCGAGGCTAACGTTGAGCGGCTCCAACGTCTGCACCTGGAGCGACACCGGCTTCTCACCCTGATAGCGGAGGGTGATTTCAAGCTTGGTACTGCTGCTCACCGTGCGTTGGTGAAGCCGAACATCTCCAGTAGCCGTGGCGGTGAAGGTGCGCACATCCCCCTTGAGCTCATTCAGGTTGCTCGTGGTCGATTCGAACGTCTTGAGCTTGAATTCGACCCAGCGATTTTTTTCGCGCACCATGGGCGGCACGTCGTCGCTGATTTCAAACCACGTCCGCATATGTTCGTTTTGCTTGTCATTCTTGACACGCTCCCCAAATTGCCCTTTTTCGTCGGCTCGCTTCTGTTGATAGACGGTAAGCTTCAACAGGTCGATCTGTAAAAGGCCCGTGCTCTTCTTCACATCCACCAAGTCGACGAAGATTTGACCCATGATGGCCTGGTTGGCCTCGCCGTAAATCTTTTCAAGCGGAGCATCCATTAAGAACGATGTTTTGGCCGTCGAAGCGTCCACGATGAACTTCTGCGAGGTTGAACTCGCGGGCTTGGCAGCCTGAAGCGCGGTGCTCACGGGGGCTGCATTGGCGGAGGGCTTACTCTCGCAACCGCTGAGGCTCAGAAGAGAAAAGGTGCTCAAGATAAGAAGGGTCTGGGTACTGAAATTCATGGCGGGTCTCCGTAATGGGTTCGTTGGACCCACTGCTATGCGGGCCACGGGGATTCGGTTTCACGCTCCGTTCACAACGGAACCGTTCGAATATTGGCCGACTCTGTCTGTCGGCAAGCCCTGTTCACCCAAGCCCAGCGCGTCCATCGGGTCCAAGCTGAATGCCGGACCATCGGCTCGCAACCTAAAGCAAAGGATTAACCTGATCGCCAGTGGGTGCGTATTTTGAAGCCGGGTGCTTCAGTCGTTCGAATTGAAGCCACGCGGCTCGCCCTTCTCACCGTCCGAGAAAAGAAAGACGAGGGGAATAATCCCCATGGCCAACACGAGGGTTCCAACGATCTTGATCAGAGTAACGACGCCAGCTTCCATAAAATCCTCCGCACGATACGCATTGCAGCAATGGAAGCAAGGCGTTATATAACGTTGAGAGCAGAATACAGCGTGATTTCTGCTGCTTTGTTCCAGGGACACGATGGTAGTGCATGACAAGAAAGACAGCGATCGAGCCATGAAGGTGGTTCCGACCGCTCGGCTCACTGCTACGGAGGAGTGCAGCGCCGCGACGCGGCCTCCCCCGTCCGCGGTGCGCGCCGTCCCCGTCGGGGGCCATCTGCTCATCGTGGATGACGAGCAGCCGCTCTTGCGGGGGCTTACGCGTCTCATGGGTTTGGTCGCACCCGAATGGCGCATTGCAACCGCTCTCAATGCCGAGCAGGCGCTCACGCTGCTCGAAGCTGAAGCATTCGACGTGATGGTAACGGACCTAGAGATGCCCGGTATGGGTGGGCTAGCGCTCCTCGAGCAAGTTGTCCCTCGGTTTCCCGGCATGGTGGTCGTGGTGCATTCTTCGCACAGCGATCAGCGCGCCGAAGAGCTAGCAGATTATTGCCTGAGCAAGCCGATCGGCACAGATGTCTTGATCAACACCGTCAGCGCCGCGTTTGCAGAGGCGCTCATTCGTCAAAAGAATACGCTCGCGGCCCGCACGTCGCAGACGGGTTGAGCCTCAGCCCTGGCCCAGGCGTTCGGTGAGAAAAGCGCTCACTTGGTCTAAGGCGATGCGCTCCTGTGCGCCGCTGTCACGATTGCGCACCGTCACGCTGTGATCCTTGACGGTATCGCCGTCAATCGTGAAGCAGAAGGGGCAGCCCGCTTCATCCATGCGTGCGTAGCGTTTGCCGATACTCTGCTTCGCATCATGCTCAATGAATCCCTGGCGTCCAAAGCGCTTGAAGAGCTCCGCATGCAGCCGCTCGCTCACTTCCGGCATGCCCTCTTTGTTCACCAGCGGAAAAACGGCGGCCTTGATTGGCGCCAAGCGTGGGTGCAGACGCAACAGCTCAGGGCTCGGGCGCGACGGATCTTCGGTGAAGGCTTCGCATAGGACAGCCAACACGCCGCGATCGAGGCCCGCCGAGGGTTCGATCACGTGTGGCAGGTATTTCTCGCCCTTGCGCGAGCCATTGGGCAGCAGCTCCCCGCGTTCGGTATCGAAATATTCCAGATTGCTGCGCGAGGTTTTTTGGTGCTGCGAAAGATCGAAATTAGAGCGATGCGCAATGCCTTCGAGCTCCCCAAATCCCGGAGCCGTGAAAGGAAAACGGTACTCCACGTCGCTCGTGCCGGCGCCCGTCTTCGCATAATGAGCCAACTCGTCGCGCTCGTGTTCGCGTAACTGCAGATTGTCTCCAGATAGGCCCAAGCTCTTCCACCAGGCCACCCGCGTATCGCGCCAAAAGCGATACCAATCATGCGCTTCAGATTCATGGCAGAAGAATTCAATCTCCATCTGCTCGAATTCACGGCTGCGGAACGTAAAATTGCGGGGCGTCACTTCATTTCTAAACGCCTTGCCCGTCTGCGCAATCCCAAACGGCACTCGCACGCGCGTTGTGTCCACCACGTTCTTGAATTGCACGAAGATACCCTGCGCGGTTTCCGGTCGCAGATAAGCGACATCGTCTTCGCCCGCTGTCGCACCCACGTAAGTCTTGAACATCAGATTGAAGGCACGGGGCTCGGTGAGGCTGCCCACCTTTTCGGCTTCCGGCGCCAAAATCGAGGGAAAATCGCTCGTCGGCAGCTTCGAAAGCTCCAAGCACACCACATCACCAAACGCCTTCTCAGCTTTCTTCCTCTGCTTCGCTTCGCTCGGACTATCCGGCACATAAGCGAAAAAAGGTTTGCCCTGGCGATCGCCGCTGGCAGGCCCAAACACCAACAAATGATCGGAGCGATAGCGCGCCTTCGTTTCGCGACAATCCACCATCGGATCGCTGAAACCTGCAACGTGCCCACTCGCCTCCCACACCTTCGGATGCTGAATGATGCACGTATCGAGTGGCACCATGCGCACCCGTTCCCCATTTGGACCTAACGCTCCGCCGCACGGATTGAGCACCACATCTTGCCACCACGCCTCGCGCAAATTCTTCTTCAACATCGCGCCGAGCGGGCCATAATCCCAAAACCCGTTAAAGCCCCCGTAGATCTCAGAGGCCTGGTAAACAAACCCACGACGCTTCGCGAGCGCCATGATCTTATCCATCGATTTAGTCGTCATAGTTGGCTCAATCTTCAATCACCGAAAAAGGGAACCCCAACTATCGCTCACAGCACTCCATCCCCGCAAACATCCAGCGCGGCCAAAAACCAGCCACCCAATATTTCGGCACGAATGGCTCAAATCACGGCCTATTTCGGTGCGCTGCCCCCTCTGGCCGAGCGGGAGCTCGGCCCGTCTCCCCCAAGGCGTCGCTCGGCTCCGCCGGGGGAAACGCTCGGCATTGCGACTTCAGAGTTGCGAGCTAACGGTTCACGAACGTCGCGTTCGATGCCCATCCGGGGCGGGGGTGGACGCCAAAAGAGGAGGCGCTCTTGCAAGCTTCCCGGCAAGGGGTAAACGCCAAAAAAAAGTAGTTAGCATGCTTGCCATCTCATAGAGGCAAAGAGGAGGCATTCTCGAAAGCAGCTTGGGGTTTGCTGCGCCGCTGTCGGTTAGCTGCGTTCGGCGCGAATGAGCTTGGCAATGGTAACGAGCTGCATGTTGCTGGTGCCTTCGTAGATTTTTCCGATTTTGGCGTCGCGATAGAACTTTTCTAGGGGAAATTCCTTGGTGAAGCCGATGCCCCCCGCGAACTCGATGGCGAGGGAAGCGGTGCGTTCGGCAACTTCGGAGGCCATCAGCTTGGCCATGGCAGCTTCTTTGATGAACGCTAAGCCGGAATCCTTTAAGCGAGCGGCGTTGTAGACCAAGAGGCGAGCCGCTTCGATTTCCATGGCGAGGCGTGCGTATTGAAACTGCACACCCTGAAAATCCGCGATTTTCTGGCCAAACTGTTGGCGTTGCTCCATGTACGAAAGCCCAAGATCAAAGGCGCCTTGGGCCAGGCCTAGCATCTGAGCGCCGATCCCGATGCGACCTTCATTCAGGGTTTCAATCGCAATTTTATAGCCTTTGCCCACTTCGCCAAGGACATTGGCGTCGCTCACTTCACACTCGTCGAGCAACAAGGAGCAGGTGCTCGAGGCACGAATGCCCAGCTTATCTTCCTTCTTGCCTACGGAAAATCCTGGGAACCCGCGTTCAACGAGGAACGCGGTGATGCCCTTGTAGCCAGCTTCCGGATTGGTATTGGCAAAGACGATGAAGAGTGAGCTTTCATTGGCATTGGTGATCCAGAGCTTCTCGCCAGTTAACACCCAGGCGTTGCCGCGGCGCGTGGCTCGCGCCTTGAGCGCGAAAGCATCGGAGCCAGAAGCAGCCTCACTCAAGGCATAGGAGCCCACCCATTCTGTGGTGAGCTTGGAGAGATAGCGCTGCTTTTGATCGTCATTGCCCCAACGCAAGAGCGCATTCTCAACCAATGTATTTTGTACATCCACCAACACCGAAAGACTGGGATCCACCTTGGCTAGGGCCTCGACAGCCAAGATCGCGGTGAAGAAGCTGGCACCGGCCCCGCCGTATTCAGCGGGCACTTCGATTCCCATCACGCCGAGCCCAAAGAGTTCGGGGAGCAGGTCCGCATCGAGCTTGCCGGCTGCATCCATCGCGGCGGCCCGAGGAGCCAGGCGTGCGCGCGCGAAGGCAAGCACCGAGTTCGAGAACAGCTTTTCTTCTTCACTGAGCACGCTGAGGGCAGGACTCGGCACACTGAGGGCTGGCTTTTGCATAGGCTCTTTCGTTGGGGCGCGCTGGGCGTTGGACCGCAAACTATAGCTTGGCCTTGGTCCTCGGGGCGAGAGCGGTATGATGCCGCGCATGGCAGGTAATAGCTTTGGTCAGGCGTTTCGCATCACCACCGCCGGTGAGTCGCATGGGCCGGGGAACGTTGTGATCATCGATGGTTGCCCTCCTGGGATTGAAATCTCGGTCGAGGACCTGCAGGTGGATTTGAAGCGGCGTCGGCCGGGCCAAAGCAAGATTGTGACGCAGCGCCAAGAAGATGATGAGCCGGAGATTTTGGCGGGCGTGTTCGAAGGCAAGACAACGGGCACCAGCATCGCAATTCTGGTTCGCAACACGGATCAAAAAAGCCGCGACTACGCCGAGATCAGGGACGTGTACCGGCCGGGGCACGCGGACTACACGTATGACAAGAAATACGGCTTTCGCGATTATCGCGGCGGCGGGCGCTCAAGTGCGCGCGAAACCGTGTCACGTGTCGCAGCAGGCGTCGTGGCGAAGAAGATCTTGGCGCAAGCCTTTGGCGGAAAGGTGCTGGGTTATGTGAGCCAGGTGGGTCCCATCGTGGCACAAGTAGAAAAGCCCTGGGCAGTCGAGCTTTCAGACGTCGAATTCTTCAGTGACGGAACGCCGAATCCTGTGCGCTGCCCTGATGAAGCAAGAGCAAAGGAAATGATCGCGCTGATTGAGCAGGTTCGAAAAGAGCAAGACTCGATCGGTGGCGTCGGCGAAATTGTGGCCACAGGAATTCCGGCAGGCTTGGGCGAGCCAGTTTTCGACAAAATTAAGGCGGATTTGGCCAAGGCCTTGTTCAGTATACCTGCGGTGGTGGGCGTCGAATATGGCAACGGTTTCGCCGCAGCCATCTTGCGTGGCAGCGCCAACAACGACGTATTTCTTTCTGAGAATGGCGCCATCACCCTGCCCACTAACCGTCACGGCGGGATGCTCGGCGGCATCACCAGCGGCGCGCCGATTGTGCTCCGCGCAGCGGTGAAGCCGACCTCTAGCTTGCCGTTACCACAGGCCAGCGTCACGCGTGCCGGCGAAGCGACGACGGTGCGCACCAAAGGCCGTCATGATCCCTGCCTCCTGCCGCGTTTCGTCCCCATTGCAGAAGCCATGGTCGCGATTGTTCTAGTCGACCACTGGTTGCGTTGCAGGGGTCAACTCGGCGCATTCCCGATCGGTTGAAGGCAATGTGCATTGAGGTGATGTGCGTTGAGGCGATGTGCGTTGAAGGCGTCGAGCGTTGAAGGCGTCGAGCGTTGAAGGCGTTGAGCGTTGAAGGCGTTGAAGGCGGATTCACTCCGCGTGCGGCACTGGGTTCACGCAGGGCAGGAGCTCTTCCAGTACTTTGCCAGCGAGTGCCAAGCCGCTCGTGATATTTTCGTGCGGCTGGGCACGGCGGGTCAAGCGGCCTTCAGGGGTGAGGCGAAAAGCAGAACCTTTTTGAACGACAAGGCTCATGAGCCTGGCGGGATCGAGGGGGGTATCTTCACGCAAGTGCAAGGTCACAGCGGATTTACTCGCTTCGCAGGAAAGCACACGCAAATCTCGGAAGTGAGTCTTGAGGCGCATGAGCTCGAACAGGCGCCGCGCTTCGCCAGGCGGGCGACCGAAGCGATCCTCGATTTCGCGCGCCAGGTCTTGAATATCGCCTTCATCGAGTGCACTCGAAAGACGTTTGTACAGAGAGAGGCGGAGTCCGATGTCGGAGACATACTCGGCCGGCAAGAGCGCCTCAACATCGAAGCTCAGCTCGGGATCCACGGCGTGCACAATCTCTTCGCCCTTGAGTTCGCGCGTGGCTTCTTCCAGCATTTCGCAGAACAGATCGAAGCCCACGCTCTCCACAAACCCGCTTTGCTCGGCCCCCAACAGCTCGCCGGTGCCGCGGATTTCCATGTCGAGCTTGGCCACTTGCAAGCCTGAGCCAAGCTCACTGTGGCGTTCCATCGCTTCCACGCGCAGCCGCGATTCTTCCGTCATTTGGCTGGCAGGCGGCACCATGAGGTAGCAATAGGCGCGCTCGTTGGAGCGACCGACGCGACCGCGCAACTGATACAGCTGCGCCAAGCCAAACAGATCTGCACGATCGATGATCATCGTGTTAGCGCGAGGAATGTCTAACCCGCTTTCGATGATGGCGGTAGACGCGAGAATGTCGAAATCACCCTGTACAAAGCCGAGCATCGTCTTTTCGAGCGCAGCTTCGCCCATCTGGCCGTGGGCCACCGCGATGCGTGCGTTGGGCACGAGTGCTTTTAACCTATCTGCCCGCTCATACAGGCCTTCAACGCGATTGTAGACAAAGAAGATCTGGCCGCCTCGTGATAGTTCTCGCTCGATGGCTTCACACACGAGATCATCGTCAAAGCGCGATACGATGGTGCGCACGCTGCGCCGATCGACTGGTGGCGTAGCAATCGTGGAAAGATCCCGCAGGCCCCCTAGAGCCATCTGGAGTGTGCGTGGGATGGGCGTGGCACTCAGCGTGAGCACATCCACACTCGCGCGCAGGTTCTTGATGCGTTCCTTGTGCGTCACCCCAAAGCGCTGCTCTTCGTCGACGACAAGCAGTCCTAAATTCTTGAAATGGACGTCGCGCGAGAGCAAACGATGCGTGCCAATCACGACGTCCACCGTGCCCTTTTTTAGGCCAGAAAGCGTATCCAACACCGCCTTTTTCGATTGAAATCGGCTGAGCACGCGCACCTCCGCGCCCGAATCACTCAGACGTTTGGAGAACGTCGAAAAGTGCTGTTGGGCCAAAATAGTGGTGGGGCAGAGCAGTGCCACTTGGCGTCCCGCCATGGCGTGCAAGAACGTGGCTCGCAGGGCGACTTCTGTTTTCCCAAACCCTACATCTCCGCATACCAAACGATCCATCACGCGTTCGCTCGTGAGATCCGACAGCACGTCCGAAATGGCCGCTTCTTGGTCGGGAGTTTCGTCAAATGGAAACTGAGCTTCGAACGCGGCGTAGTGGTCGTCGGGTGGCGGCAACGCAGGCTTCTTCAGCTGAGCGCGTTCTGCGTGGAGGGCCAGGAGTTGATCGGCGAGGTCGCGGACACGCTTTTTGACCTTGGCCTTGGTCTTGGCAAAAGAAATGCCTCCCAGTCGATCCAATTTTGGGCTGCCGTGCTCGCCAGCGGCGTATTTTTGTACCAGATTCAGGCGATAGATCGGCACATACAGCCGATCTTTACCTTCGTATTCGATCGCCAAAAGATCGACGGCGATATCGCCCACCACCCGGTGGATCAGTCCAGCATAACGTCCGATACCGTGTTCAGCGTGCACCACGTAGTCGCCAACGCTGAGTGCGCGCAGATCCTCGAGGGCCGCCTTAGCACTCTTCTTTTGCGGCTTGGCACGATGCGCGCGTGTCCCGAAGATCTCTTCCTCGGTAATAATAATGAACTCTTCGGCGGGCACGGCGATGCCACGCGCCAAGGGCGAAACGAGCAGTCGCACAGTTCGCCTGCCGAGTGAGTGTTCTTCGAGTTTGCCGAGCGAGGGTGCTTCAGCGCCGCTCGCTGCACGCGGCCCAACATTAGACTCAACGCGCGCCACGTTGAGTTCGCGGTGGCTCAACAGCGCTTCCAACCGGTCACGTTGGTGTTCAGTGCGTGCCGTGATGAGTACTCGGAGATCGGCTTCAAACCAAGCGCGGATTGCCGTAAAAAGCGGGTCGAGGCTGGGCGCACCGTGACGGCGGGCGTTGGCTTGGCGCTGTGAAATGAGTTCGGCGTGGTCAGTGGTACGAAGCGAGGGCGTATCCACGGCGAGAGCTTCCAGGGACTCAATTCCTTCCGTGCGGGTGCTCGTGGCCACCCCCGATTGGGAGCACAGCACTACAGGATACTGCCGCAGTCGCGGTGCGAGTTCGCTGCCGTCGACATACAGCGCCGTGACATCGAAATGCGGCACGCTGCTACGTTTCTCAGCGTCGGCCTGGGCGCGTGCCAGCTCACTCTCCAATTCTCGGCGGCACGCCGCGGGATCCTCAAAAACCACCGCTGACTGCTCATCGAGATAGTCAGTGAGTGGCACCAGATCAAAGAAAGCTGGCAAGAATGCGTCGGCCCCCAAGAAATTTCTTCCCGAGAGAACATCTTCGATCAAGCCCTTAGCGCGCGACGTCGGCCAATTCACGCGGTCACAGAGTTCTTGCAAGCGATGCTGAATGCTCTCCGGTGAGCCAGCACCAGGTAACCAAAAGCGCGCAGGTGGGACACTCAGCGTGGAGGAGATGCCCTGAGTGCGCTGATCTTCCGGATGAAAAGACTTGAGTGAGCTGACCACCTCGCCATCCAGCTCCAAACGTGTTGGAAGGGGCGCCAAAGCGGGCCAAATGTCCACAATTCCGCCGCGGATCGCAAAGCTTCCGGCATCTTCCACGAGCGGTGTGCGTAAGTAGCCGATGCTCTCTAAGGCCGCGGAGAGCGGGCCGAGTGAGAGCAGCTGTCCGCACGCGAGGGTGAGCCCCGCAGCTGCCAGAACAGCGGGTGGAGGCACTCTTCGCACGAGCGATTGCGCAGTGGTGAGCATCACCACACGTTCGGACGTGAGAAACGCGTGGAGCGCGCCGCTGCGTTCGAGGGTCTGTGCGCGATCGACGTGCACCTCCACATACGGTGATGTGTCGTTAGTTGTTAATTGCACCAGCGTTGTGCCAAGAAGCTGGGAGTGGCGGCCCACGGGGATGCCGGTGAGCCAAGCCTTGAGATCATCGGCTGCAGACTCGAGCAACTTAGAATCGGGTGCGACGTACAGCACACGTTGAGCGCCCGAATTGAGAAGTTCTCGGGTGAGCAAACTTGGCGCTGAGCTGCCCGCGCCGACCACGGGATGCCAGCCAGGCCGAGCGAGAGCTCGCCGACAAAACTCGCTAAATCCAGTAAAAGCCCGCCCTCCGGTTAGCCACGGATCCGGATTGCCAGAAGGCTGGCTCATAGTGCCGAATGCTCAAGATCAAGACAGGTCAAGAGTAAGTTGCGGGTTCGCAAATGCCACTCGCCATCGGGGTGTGCTAAAAGGTAAGTCTTAAGCAAATCGCTCGCGCCCTCGAATTGGCCGAGTTCAAGCCGCAGCATGCCTCGCGCAAGGAGGGCCGGATAGAGCGTATCCTTGCGCTCCAGGGCGTCCACATACGCGAGCCTTTGGAGGGCTGGTGCGTTCTGGCTCACGGGCGGATAGCGCAGCAAGAATGCGTAGTAGAGCCGCCAGTCATCCAGTGTTAACTTGAGACCTGAAACTCCGTCGAGGGCTGTAAGGTTCAGCCAGCGTGCGCGAAACAAAACAGAAAGCTCAGCGGGTGTTGGCACGAGCGTCCCCTCTGAATCCAGCCAACCGTTGTCCTCAACGCGAGCGAAGAAGGCGCCTCCCAACTCAATCAAATCGTTTCCGCGGACTCGACTGGATTGCCACCCGGAAGCCGCTTTCAAAAAGGCATCGGCCTGGAAGGCCAGCAGCCCCAAGAGTTGGCTGGAACCGTGGAGACGGAACGCGCGATTGGCAGCGGTCTGAAGCTCGCCTAGGTAGCGTGGGCGATCCGGATCGGAACGCGCCTCGGCTGCACCGTACTGTCGAAAGGCTTCGCCGACGGCACGCACGTCGAAGGGCAGCGGTTTCTGGGCAAGCTCACCGGCCAGCGAAGAAAACATCGAGAGCCTCGCGCGTTCGTAGCGACGATCCAGTGTGGGCAGCGGTAAACTGGGAGATGCGATGGGTCGGGGCAGGATCAGCAACGCGACAAACAAAGCAGAGCCAGCAACCAACGGGATGTAGGGCCAACCTTCCAGCCAGTTTGGGCCTCGCCCGCTCAAGGTGCGCAGCTGTGCGTCCTTGACACCGGGTGTCGGGGGTCCGAATGATGCGCCGCCGCCCGTGACGGGTGTCTTATTCGAGGTATCCTTAGCGTCCGAGGCCATGGTGGAAGAGAAGCGCGTTTACGTTCGAGCACCGATCAGTGTGGATATTTCTTGCGAAGATGAGTTGGGCAATAGCTTCGCTGGGGTGACGCAAGATATTAGTATGGGCGGGATGTATGTTGAAGCTGCGTCTTCACCTGCGTTCGGAGCCAAGGTCACGGTGCTCTGCCACTTGCCCGGAGCAGCCACGCCGACGAAGTTTCCCGGCACCATACGCTGGGTGCGGCCCAACGGCTTTGGCGTCCAATTTGGCTTGCTAGGTGCGATGGAAACGCATCTTTTGGCCAATCTGATGCGCATTTAATCTAGGGTCTGGCCCGCGCCGCTCCTGTGCTAAGCCACGATGCTGTGGATTCCAGAGAGTTTTTCAACAGCGTTCTGCCGGACCTCTTTTCCGATCCCCAACTCTTAGCGGGTCGCACGTCGCGCTTGAGCGTGTGCTTTTGCGTGGATGAAGCCGCGTATTCATTGCGAATCAAAGATGGCCGCTTGCTGGTGAATCCTGGCCGGGATCCGGAGGCACTGGTGTCGTTGACGCTGACTGAGGCAGATTTTCCTACGCTGTTTTCGGGCGTGACGGCCGAGCTCCGCGATCAACGAGCAGGCATAGCGCTGCAGGTTCTTTTGGCTGAGGACGCTGCACTCAGCGAGTTGCGGGAGCTTTCGGGTGGTGTGGAATTCGCGATCAAAGATGGTGGCTCGGTGCGGCGCTTGCTGCTCAGCCTCGGACAAGCTGAGCCCGATTGGAGTCAAGCCGAGTGTGTCATCACAGCGGAGCTTCAAGATTTTCTGCGGGTCCAAAAAGGCGAGGCGCACCCCATCGAGCTGATGATGCAAGGCAAGCTTCAGATCGAGGGCGATCCTTCGCTCTTGATGCTGCTAGCACCGCTGTTCACGAACTTCTGACAGAGCTGGCACGTACAGGTTTAATCAGTTCTTTTTCGCGGGAAGTGGATCCCACCGCAAACCGATGCCCGTTTGATTCGCGACTTTGTGCGTGGTGAAGCGTTTGAGCGACATCAGGTATAAGCCTGGTTCCTTTTTGCGCGTTGAGAAAAAAGCCAGTAGGCGGCCGTCAGAGCTGCAGGCGGGGTAGGAATTCGAGCCCTGGTTCTGGGTCAAACGCTGAGTACCCTTGCCGTTTTCACTGCTCATCACAAGATCTTGATGATCTCCGACCACCACGGCGTAGACCGCGCGGATGCCGTCTTCGGTATCACAGAAGGTCGGAGCGGCCGCCGTGAAGCCCTGCGGGGATATCGGTTTTCCAGCTAACCACAAGCGCTGCGTTCCCGATTCCGATCCGCCAATCCAAGCTAACTTTCCAGAGGGGCTGAAGACGGGGTGTGTGGCGAGTGGTGTGGTGGAAACGCGTTTTAGATCGGTTCCGTCGGGATTGGCCGTGTAGATGGCCGTGCCATTCGGATCAGCGATGGCGAGTCCCATTTGGGTGTGGTCTTTGTTGAACGCCACGCTGTAAACAGATGAGTTCGAGGGCAAATGAATGCGCGTTTCTTGTTGTTGAAGGAAGCGATACAGGCGAAAAGGCGCCATCGCGTCGCTCTTGACATAGAACAGCGATCCGAGCGGGCCAAAGGCGGGTGAGATGGCGGTGGTGTCGGCCGGCGTTACGGGTGTGAGCGCGTTGCCGTCTGCATCCATCGTGAAAACGCGGTAATTTCTGCCCCACTTGGTGGAGAACGCGAAGTGGCTGGCGAAGCCACCGGGTCGACCCGTGAGCGCGCCCAACAAAGCATCCGTGATGCGGTGCCCGGTGACGCGCACTTCGTCAGGTTGGATCACGAGCTTCTTTTCGTAGACGGGCTCTTTGCCCACGTCGAGAAAGTAAGCCAACCCAACGACTTCAACTTCGCCCTTGGCATTCTTTTGCGCCGCCACCTTCACGATGGATTCGGCACCGAGCTTACGCCAAGCATCAATGTCCACTGGGTCTTGAAAACCATACGTGCCCGCCGGCGCCTTGGCTTCGTCGATCATCTCGAACAAGCCGCTCAACTCCAGATCGCGACGCACAACACCCCGCAGCACGACGTCTTCAAAATCGGGAGAAAGCGACGGTAAAATCGCGATCTTTGGGAGCTTCTCCTGGACCACACCGGTCACCACGAATTCGCCGAGCAGCGTTTCGTTCGGCTTAGCCACGGCGGGGGGCGTGACAGGGGGCGTGACAGGGTTCGCGGCAGGCGCGCCCTTGGGCGGACTCGCAACGCTAGGGATTGCGGGCTTGGGTTGTGCGCTCGAAACGCTGCTTGTGCTGAGGCACAGCATCGAAACGGCGAAGCACTTCGCGAGAGCTTGAATTACTGTGGCGACGCGCATTCAGCAGATTTTCCTGAGAAGGTTGGATAGACGCTGCTATCGAGAATGTCGGGGTAAAGCGGGGGCGGTGGGGGAAGCTCTTGGCCAATGACCGATTGCATGGTGCTTTGCACTTTGGCGTCGAAAATTGGATTGCCACTTGGGCGTTTGAGTGAAAATCCAGAGATCTGGCGTGAGCCATCGATGGTGGCCGCGACGCTCGCTGAGAGGGCGCTCAGGGTTTTGCAGTCAAGCTCTCCCACGGGTGGCCGAAAGCGAGCATTGAACCAAGCCAGGATTTTCATCTTGTATTGACTCACGGCGCGCGCTTTCAACGGGTCCGTTTCTGTGCCCTCTTTCACGCCATCTGCCGCGCCTTCTTGCGTCAGATTCGGGGCTTCGGCGTCCACCGAGGCATCGAGCGTTTCGTCCACTTTCTTGGCGACTTCGGCGTCCGGTGGTGGCGCCTCGGCGTCGAGAGCAGCCAACTTACTCGTGGGGAGAGCTTCAGGTGTTTTGGCAGCCAGGGGCGAGGGGGCGCTCGACTCTTCGAAGCGTTTCACCGGAGCCTGCTTTTTCCACATGTCTGGCAACTTCGTGCGGACGCGCTTCCCTCCGAGCTTGAGCAAAGGAAGCTCATCCATTACCGGCTTCACGGCGATTGGGATGGCCTTATCATGCGCTGTTTCCTGCTCTTGGATGTGAGTCTGGCTAGCTCCGGCCCAGACAAACATCCCGAGAAATAGTGCCTGAACGGCGAAGCCCAAGATCACCGCGCCTGAGACCTCGCTGGGTGAGAATGCTGGCAGCGTCGAGGCCATCCTGTCCCTAGCGCGGCAGAGCCGCTGGTTTCACAGGAACCGCTAATGTCTTTGAGGCATCTGTTGGGCCGGGCGGAGGCAGCTCCTCGACTTCCGGCTGCACCAGCAGATTCAAGGCTTCCACTCCGCTGTTGCGCGCGGCAGCGACCACGCTGGCAACGATGCCGTAACGCGCGTCTTTGTCCGCTCGGATATAGAGCTCACGTTCGGTCTGCACGCGCTGATTTTGTTGCAGAGCCTCGGGCACACGGCCCGTGACATCTTCCTCACCAAACAACACGCGTTCTTCTTTGGTGATGGTGATAAGCAGGTGTGCATCTTTGACTGGAGTCTCGGCGGCTTTCACTTCGGGCAGATCGATGCGCAGCCCCGTGGTGAGGAGAGGCGCCGTCACCATAAAGACAACCAGCAATACCAACATAACGTCCACCAACGGAGTGACGTTGATCTCCCGAAAGCCACCCCCGCGACCGCGGCGTCCGCCAAGCTTGATGCCCACGGCTCTTCCCTACGCTTGCCGGGTGGTGGCTGCGGCGCCGGTTGCCCGGGCGTCGTTCATCAAGGTTTCGACCCAAGCTTCCGCAGAAGCCGAGAGCTCATCGAGCAGGCGCCCAATGCGTGCGTCCACATAATTGAAGCCAATCGTTGCGGGAATCGCAGCGACGAGCCCGAAAGCTGTGGCGATCAACGCTTCACCAATGGCCGGTGCCACAACGGGCAACGACGCACTCTTCTGCAGGCCAATGCGTAAGAAGGCTTCCATAATGCCCCACACCGTACCAAACAGCCCAATGAACGGAGAAGCTGAAGCGATGCTGCTCAAGGTTGGCATCAAGCTGGAAGCCCGCTGTTGCTCATCGGCGATCGCGCGCTTGGCCACCGCTAGCAAGAGCTCCGTTGTCGGGGTGCTCTGCTGATAACGGCGGGCGAGTTCAATCACCACGCGTCCGCCAGGCGACTTGCGATGATCGAGCGCGAGCTGAACCAAATCAGAAGCATTCTCTAATTCGGACGCGGCGCGTTCGAAGCGCAGCTGTGCGGCTTGCATGCCGCGCAGCTGCGATGATTTTAGAAACCAAATCACCCAGACTGCGGTTGAAGCCAGCGCGAGCAATCCGAGCACGGCCAGGCCAACGCCGGAGGCCCCCAAAATCAGTTTCAGTGGATTGACTACGGGTTCTGCGGCGGCGCTCAGCGCGGGCTCAGCCATCAAACGAACTCCTCAAGGGATAAGAGAAAGTGCAAAAAATCTGCCTGTCTTAGCCTCATTCGCCAAGCGCGATATCGACGCGGCGATCTTTTTCCCAAGAAGCCTCGTCGGTGCCGGTTGCATCCATCTCTCCGCGCGAATTGGTGCTCATCTTCGCGAGGGTCAGGCCTTGTTGGCCAATCGCAGCTTTCACATTGCCGGCCCGCTTCTCGCCGAGCACCATGTTGTACTCATCCTCGCCGCGCGAATCGGCGTGGCCCACGATCAACATCTGGCGGCCCTTCAGCGCCCCTGTCATGAAGCACGCTGCGAGCTTGCCCAGCACAGCTTTGTCCTGGGGGCGTACGTTCGAGGAATTGAACGCGAAATAGGCTTCGGTCTCGGAGATGCCGCACGCTTTGCGAATGGCGTCTGAAATGCTGATATTGGATTGCTGAGGGTCTTGACCATGAGGAGCGGCCGGCGCGGCGGCTGCCGGGGCCGTGTAGGCGGGCGCCACGGGCGCTAGCGGTGACTCCGCGGGGGGCTTCGGGTCAGCTGCACAAGCGAGGGCGATGCCAGAAAGAACCACCGAAAAACCGAGACTTCTTGTCATGTTCATGATCTCCGAATCCAATTGCTCTGCGGCTCGCAGCGGACTGCAGGCGAGGTGGCAGGTTGTGCGCATGAAGTACGCGCAAAGGGACCGGGTTGCAAGCTTCAAAGCGCTGCTTTCGGGGGCTAGCACACCCGCCATCAGGGCTCCAGTGTTCAGGGGTGCAGTGTGTAGAGAATGAGCCCAATCGTTGCGGCGACAAAGAAGGCTATCAGTAGCCAGCTCGCGTGACTTGGAGCCGCTCCACCCACCGTAGGCCGCGAAGCCTCAAGAGTTGAGAGCGCTAGCAGCGTGACGGCGCCCAAGTGTTTCTTGGCTAATTCGCCCCGATCGTGATCGCCCGTCATGCCTCGATAGTACGTGGCAGCTTGTACAAGCTGAGCGGATTCGCGTGCATATTCTAAGAACGCTGTGTGAGCGGCAGCGTTGTTCCAATCGGCCAGCGTGCGTTTCCAGAGCAGCTCAAGGCCAGGATCGACGGTGCCCGAATTGGGTCGCAGCGTCATGGTGTCTTCGGTGCGAGCTTCCGCGGTGCCCTTGGCTTAGCATTTCGAGCCGGGATTGCAGGTTTCAAGGTCTTGGGCAGCGTTTCCAAGATTCGAAAGTAAGCCCGCCGATCATAAGGCTGATTCAAGATATGATAATCTGCGTTGGCGATCCCGACGCAACCGAAACAATAGTTGCAACGCGAGAGCCCGACGCACAAGATCAGATAGGAGCTGAGATTGCAGCGCTCGCTCGCTTCACAGTGCTGGCAACCCACCAAATCCTTGGAGCCTCGACAATGTTGGCACTCGATGCAGCCCTGGCACGCTTCGCAATAGTGGCAGCTCAGGAGCCCGCGGCTGCCTTGACAAAAGGTACACTTTTCGCACCCATTGCACGCTTCGCATTGAACACACTCGGTGTTGCCCTGGGTGCGTCCGGATCGAACTAAGAGTGCTCGGTACTGTTTCTTGAAGCTTGCGGGCGTGAGATCCGATCGCATGGTGAATCTTCTGGCTTGGCGGTGTTTGAGTGGTGCGCGCAAGAGCGCTTGCAAGCTTGATGGTTTTAGGCTTCTTTGCCCACGCTTTCAACGATGCTGATCCTTTCAATCACTGCCCGCATTTATCGGCTGTTCAGTGCACGCTCCCTCACGCTTGCCCCGCTCGCGTTCGCTCTCCCTGGGTCGCTCGTCGCGTGTGTGCCGCACACGGAGAGACCACCGCCGAAAGCCCCCGTGGCCTTCACCCGGCCGTCGCCCGATCCACTCTCGGATCCGGAAGCGCGCTTCGCTTGGCGAAGTGCCGCGAGTGGGGGCTATCGTGTGGCCTTGCCCGACGCGCGCGGGTGGCGAGTCGATGTCCACAGCGGTCCATGGTTCTCGCTCAGCCATGCCGCCACTCATTCTCAGCTTTGGTTTGGCGCTTGGCGCGCTTCGCGTATTCTTAGGATTGAAGAATGCGCGGAGAAGGCTCAACGAGAGCTGCCCAAGGTGCTGGAGCTGGAGTCACCCAGCGCAACCTTCGAGAGAACCCAGGTTTCAATGCCTGCGGGCTTTGAAGGTGAGCTCAGTTTGGCCCAGGCTCAGCGCGTGTCTGAGACACTCGGACGCGCGATGCTGATTGCGGCGCGACCAGGTGCCTGTTTTGCCGCGGTGTTCTTGACTCAGTCAAGCGACAGCGGAGCGCTGCGGCGTGTGCTTGAGCGACTCACGGT
Organism: Polyangiales bacterium; assembly: GCA_038246305.1. Taxonomy (GTDB): domain Bacteria; phylum Myxococcota_A; class Polyangia; order Polyangiales; family Polyangiaceae; genus JBBRRP01. The sequence continues at coordinate 22,069 of JBBRRP010000046.1, forward strand.
GCTGGCTGATCGCACACTCACGACAGCGCGCTTTCAGCAGATCGAAGAACGCGTATCGCGCGATAAAACCCACGAATAGGATCTCAGTGCAGAGTTGCAACACTCAGCGTTGGGCACGTTTCATGATTGCAAACGTCTAGACATACGTTGCATGAGCGCAAGCTTTTCACACTCTCGCGGTTGTAAGAGCGAAGTGGCTTTGAACTTTGTCACAAAAACTGCCTGACAAACCCAGGTTGCTGGACTAACTAATCAGCAAGAGCCTTCCGGCGACTCTTGTTTAAGATGAAGGATGTTGCGGTACAGCTAGCGGAGCGCGTGAGAGAGTTACGGCGTTCCGCGGATCTCACTCAAGCGACGCTTGCCCTGCGCGCAGGAGTGACCGTAGAAACGGTGGCTCGTCTTGAGCGTGTCTTACGAGACAAGCCGTCGGCGAATGCCAATCCTTCGCTTGAAACACTCGCTCGATTGAGTGCAGCGCTGGGCGTCGAGGTGGCTGACTTGTTTGTGGCTCCCATGCGTCCGAAGGCTCGTGAAGATCGCTTAAGTTCGGTGCTGCGTGGCGTGAGCCCCGCCACACGCCAGCGTATTCTGCGGGTTGCCGAAGCGTTGGCGCGCGAGGATGCCAAGGAAGAAGGCGTGGAGCCGAACTCGAAGCGGCGGCTCAGGTAGGGCTAGCTCCGGCGCGGTTGTCTCCGGTGCCGCTTAGCTTCGGTTGAGGATCAACTCTTCGAACGCTTGTTGTTGTTTGCGATTCAGCATTCCTACCGCCACAGCCGAGAGCCCATCGGTGCGAAACACGTCGTTGGCGACGCGTTGAATGTCTTCTCGGCGGACGGCGAGCAGTTGCTCAAGCCGCACTGCGGGCGAATCGGGCCGCCCTGAGAGCTCCCCCAGCGCAAAGAATTCTGCTGAGGATTCAGGCTCGTCCAGCAGCAGGTCCATTTGCCAACACAAGCGTGCACGTGCTTTGTCCAGCTCGTCAGAAGAGGGAGGAGCCTCACACAGTTCTCGGGTCAAGCGCAGCAGCTCTTCAGCCACGAACGGCGCACGGTCGTGCGACGCGTCGGCCGACAATTCAACTAAGCCAGTGTCAGAATAGGTTTCGTAACCAGCGCGGGCATCGTAGCACAGGCCCTGCGAATCACAGATGCGGTGGTAGAGCCGGGTCGACATGCCGTCATCCAGGATGCGAAGCAGCAGATCGCAAGCTGGCTCCAACGGATCGTGCTCCTTGGGTGCTCGGAAGACGAGACGCAGTGCCGTTTGGCTGTTGTTGTGTTGGACGAATCTTGAGCGGGGGCCCGTTGGTGTGTCGGGGGGCGCACTTTCGGGCCGTTTGGCTTGGGGCAGCTCGCGGAAGGTTTGCTCGATGGCGCCTGTGGCCGCTTCGGGATCGATGGGGCCCGCTACGGAAATAATGCAGTTATTGGAGGTGTAGTGAGCGCAGTGATGCTTTTCGAGCGTTGATTGATCGAAGGTATCGAGGTGCTCGCTTTGGCCAATGATGGGATAGCTGAGCGGATGTTCGCCGAAGCTCAAAGCGCGCACGAGTGTTTCAGACTCTATGAGTTGCCCGTCTTCGTCGAGGCCTTCGAGAATTTCTTCGCGCACAATGCCGCGCTCGATTTCGATGGCGCTATAGATGGGGTGCAGAATCGTCTCGCCCAGCAGGCGGAGCACTTCCGCGAAGTTCTCCTTGGGAAATGAGATGGAGAGCGTGCCGTGATCGGCGTACGTGGCGCCGAGCAGCGTGCCACCCAAGCGTTCGAAAGCAAGCGCTTGGAGATGCGCGGAAGGATGGGTCGTGGTGCCCCGGAACAGCATGTGTTCCAGAAAATGACTCAGACCATTCTGGGCACGAGACTCAAAGAGCGGGCCGATTCTTAAATGCGTTGTGAGCACCACTCGATGCACGTTGGGCATCCTCACCGCATGGATGGCGAGGCCGGAAGGCAGTCGGGTGATTTCGGATTTTAGCTCAGAAAGCGCACTCATTCGGTCTGTTTTCGGTCGGACTTGAGGGCTATTCAGCCTTCGGGACTGGGTTCTTTGGAGTCGGGCTTCGGGAGATAAGACGGGCTAACGTGGATTTCCTTCTGCGCCTTCTTTCTCAGCTCGGCCACGTAGCTGGTCAGCGCTTCTTGCGCGCGCACGCCGCGTAGCCCCGTGATCAGCAAGTTCTTGTCTTTGTCGAACTGAGCGCGCGTTGCGGGGTCCCGTTCCTTCAACTGCACGAGGCAAAGGCCGTCAGAGGTTTGCACTGGATTGGCGAGCAGCTCCTCGAGTTTTTTCAGCTCAAAGACTTTCTGTGCCACGGCCTCGCTCGGTAGCGCGTTCGCAATGGGTGTGTCGCCGAGCGCGAAGGGTGCGCTGATCTCGACTTTGGGCCGGTTGGCGGCATCAAGCGCAGGCGCCGTCTTGGCTTTGTCAGGAACGTGAGCGTACTGCCGTGAAAGCTGAGCAATCACGTCGCTTAGGGCATGCCCGGCTTGGGCTTCAATTAACGCTTCCTTGGCGAAGCTGGCGAGCAGGGTCTTGGCATTAGCCTCGACCGCCAAGCGGGCCGTGACAATCTCACGCGCCGCGCGCGCCACATCAGCTTTCGCCAGCAGCGCATTCAACTGCACCACACGGTAACCAGCTTCCGTCTCCACGACGCCGGATTTCTCGCCAGCCTTGAGCGTCCCCACCGCCTTCAACAACTCTTCAGCACCAGGGCCGTAGCTTTCATCCAGGCAGCCCACGCGCCCACCGAGCAAGCTGCTCGGGCCATCGCCAGCTTCACGGGCTACGCTCGCGAAGGATTCCTTCTTGTTCAGTCGATCGAGTGCCGCATCGATGCGTTCGCGGCTGAGCGTCTTGTCGGCATCTGTCGCTCCCGGCAGAAAATCCACCCGAATTTCGCTGACGAGCGGGCAATTCTCCTTGAAACGGTTTTGCTCCTGCTTGAGCGCCGCGTCCACGTCTGCCGCGTGCGTGGCAGCAAAAGCCGCTAGGCTGGCGTCAGAAGCATCCGTCGCGAATTTGCCAAACCAATCACGGTTGAGATTAACGTAGCGAACAGTCGCGCGGGATCGTTCACGCGAAAAAATCGCGAAGGCTTCTTCATCTGAAACCTGGACGCGCGAGCGCACCAGATCCCGCATGCGTGCCGCTGTAACCTCCCGGCGCTGCATTTCTTTGAACTCTTTCGGGCCGCGGTTGGCGCGAAAGCGCAGCTCGCGCTCATACAGCTTAGAATCAAATTGATCATCCGGGCCCTCCACGCGCAGCTTTCGCACGAGCGAGGGGCCACCAGGCTCACAGCCTCGGCCCGAGGGATCATGACGGCAAAGCAAAAGGTAATAAGCCATCTGCGCGGCGTCTGCCGCAGGCAGCGAAACATGTGCGTGCCCGCGTAGCAGCTCTTCGTCCAGCGCGTCGTCGCTCGTGCTGAGGCCATATTGATCGGCCACCCTGAGCAACAGCTCGCGTTCAATCAAGCCATCCAACACACGCTGTTGGAGCTTCAGTCGCTTAGCATCTTTGGGTTCGATGCCGGGAACCGACACCAAACCATAGGCCGCGTTGTACTCCTTAGCCGACACGCAATAACCGTAGACTTCGACGGCGCACTCCGTCTTGAGGCTGCCCGTTGACATTCCGCCGCCGCGCCGAAATTCAAGCACGAAGACCAGCATGATGGTGAACACCACACCGCCGAGAAGGACTTGGGCAACGCCGCCTTTACGAAATAAACTGAGCATCTTAGCTAGGTCCTCAAAATTTCGAGCCCCAGGCTCGAAGGGGCGCGGAACCTAGCACGCGCCTTTTTTCGGGTCCATTGGCCGAAAGCGCCCATCATCCGCCTACTCGTCGTTCGAGGCCGTCTTCTTTTTCACGCCGAGCAGGTAGTGCAGCTCGGTGAACAGCTCGGCGTCGTTGGCCACGGATTTCTTCAGGGTGATCTCGAACCAAGTGTCCAAGATCATGGCCCGATCAGCTGGGTCTTCCACTAGCTCCACGTGGGTTGAATGCTCCTGATAGCCGCGGCCGAGGGGCTGGGCGCCGAGGCCGCGGGCGTGCTCGAACAACTCCGATTCAGAAGCATGCGGAAAATCGCGTTGTTGAGCGCGCAGGGTCAGAAATACTTCGTGTGACAAACCTGCGGCGACGCCGCTTTCCATGATCAGATTGTCCCTCACGCGCTCCGCCAAGAGCACTCGGTCCTTAAGCGTCCGGTACACTTGGAAACCAGCCGCAACGAGGCGGCGCTTCAGCTCTTTTGGGTCTTCTGAACTCATGCGAAGAGTGCTGGAACCTGCAACGAATTCAGCCTTTCAGACACGGGGCGCTCCGTCAAGCACACTGACAAACCGGGCAATCCATCCCACAAGAGCTCACCCACAAGAGCTCACCCACAAGTGCTCAGCTCTGCTTTTGTTTCGCTGACAAGCTTTGCTATGCTGCTCGCCGAACGTGGCAATTCTTGGTGGCAGCTCTCGACCTCCCCAGCGGAGGGGCACTGGTGGTGCGCGTCACGGCACTTCCGAGCGCGTGGTATTGATCGGTGAAGGCAGAGAGATCGAGGGTTGGGCGCTCAACGTGAGTCGGGGTGGGGTTCGCGTTGTGTTGGAGGATCCGGTCGCTGTTGGGTGCGATTACGAGTTTAGGATGGGCGAAGAAGGGGAGCCGTTCCGCCCCGCAAGAGTGGTGTGGCTGCGGCAACAAGCAGACGGCGAAATTGCCGGTTTGCAGTTTCTTGATGTGGAGGGCTCGGTTCCGGGCCCGCCCGACGAGACACCGTAACCCAGCCGAGAACTTTTGTGACTTCAGCGCCGCACAGCAAAACCCTGGAACTCTTCGGAACCGGGGGGCCCATCTCACAAGCGCTCTCACGCTATGAGAGCCGCGCGGGACAGATCCAAATGGCAGACGCCGTGTTCCGGGCGCTAGCTGAGGAGCGTGTGGTGCTGTGTGAGGCAGGCACGGGCACTGGCAAAACACTTGCGTATCTCGTGCCTGCTCTACTCTCAGGCAAGAAGGTCGTGGTGTCGACGGCAACGCGCGCCCTGCAGGAACAGATCTTCAAGAAAGATTTGCCGCTGATCGCTAAGGCCCTTGGAAAGACCCAGGAAGTGGCTCTGATGAAGGGCCTTTCGAACTACGTGTGCAAGCGGCGCTATCGAGAATTCCTGGTGAGCGACGCCGCTTCGCAGCCGGGCAAAAGCCGCCGGCTACGCCTGCTCCAAACCTTTGTCGAGACCTCAGCATCCGGAGATCTAGCAGAAGCTGAAGGCTTGGCAGAAGATGATGACCTGTGGCCGCATGTGACGTCTTCGAGCGATACGCGGGTTGGTCCGAACTGCTCGTATTATGAGGAATGTTTTGTCACGCGCATGAAGCGAGATGCCGAGCGCGCGCAGCTGATCGTCGTTAATCACCATCTGTTTTTCGCCGATTTAGCGCTGAGGGGGCCGCATCCGGGGCGGGTCTTGCCAGATTACGCCGCCGTCATTTTTGACGAAGCACATCAACTGGAAGACATCGCCACGATGTTCTTCGGAGCTTCCGTTTCGAGCTCAGGCATCGAGCGTTTGGCGCGCGATTTTGAACACATTCCGGCGCTCGGCGGGCCGCTCTTTTCGGCGGCCTCCGGCGTGCGTGTCGCCGAGCAAGTGCGCCAGGCAGCAACAGCTTTTTGGGTGGCGCTCCGCAGCTTGTTGCCCGCAGGTGAATCGCGCTTGACGCTGGAACGCGATGTTTGGTCTCGGGATCTGGCGCGGTTTTGGCACGGTTTGGATGCGGCGCTTGAAGCGCTAGCTCTTGGGTGTGATAGCTTGCGGGGGCGAGTCTCTGAGGGCTCGGTCGATCGCGGCTCGGCGCGCGAAGCGCTAGAGGTTGTTGCCCGGCGTGCACAGTCGCTGCGTCAAGATCTGACGGTAGTCGTCGAGGGCGGTCCCGGGCGAGTCACCTGGCTGGAGGTGGCCGAACGTTCGCTCAAGCTTGTTTCGACACCGGTCGAGGTGCGTTCAACCTTGAGGGAGCGTGTGTTCGATGTGGTCGGTCCGGTGGTGCTCACGAGCGCCACCCTGTCGACCGCGGAAAGCCGTGAGCCCGTCGTTGCGCCGTTTTCTTATATCCGCGCGCGGTTAGGCATCGACGATGATCTCGCCGTTGAAGAGCTGCGCGTGCCTTCGCCGTTTGAGTATGAAAAGGCGGCGCTCTTGTACATCGCCCGGGGCCTGCCAGAGCCGAATCATCCGGCTTTCATCAATGCGGCGGTCGCGCGAATTGAGGAATTGGTCCGCATCACCTTGGGTGGCTGCTTCGTGCTCTGCACCTCGGTTCGCTCGATGCGACTCATCCACGCGGAGTTAGAGCGCAAGCTTTCAGGCTATTTGGTACTGCTCCAGGGTTCGCGCTCGAAGACGCTTCTTTTGGAGCAATTTCGTGAGCAAAAGAATGCCGTGCTCGTGGCCACCATGAGCTTCTGGCAAGGCGTGGATGTGCCTGGGCGTGCGTTGCGTTTGGTGGTGATCGAGAAACTCCCGTTTCCGGTACCCAGTGAGCCGATCTTGCGCGCGCGTTCGCAGGTCCTTGAAGAGCAGGGTAAAAATCCGTTCATGGAGCTGTTCGTTCCCCAAGCCGCCATCACGCTGAAGCAAGGCTTTGGTCGCCTCATCCGCACTCAAGATGATCGCGGAATTGTGGCACTTCTCGATGAACGGGCCGTCACCCGTTCGTACGGTAAGAAGCTGCTTGCCGCATTGCCGCCCGTGCGTCGGGCCGAAACAGTGGCTGAAGTGGCTGAGTTCTGGCGAGAGCTGGGCAAGATGTCCGGAGAGTCAGCCGACGATTAAGGTCGGGCTCAGATCGAGCTCAGCGCTTCTTGGCTTTTTTCTTGGGCGCAGCCTTCTTGGATTTGGGGGCTGGCTTGGTGAGCTTGGCGGTTTTCTTGGATTTGGGGGCTGGCTTGGTGAGCTTGGCGGTTTTCTTGGATTTGGGAGCTGGCTTGGCGAGCTTGGCGGTTTTCTTAGATTGGGGAGCTGGCTTGGCGAGCTTGGCGGCTTTCTTAGATTGGGGAGCTGGCTTGGCGATTGACTGCGCAGGCCCTTTTGCTCTGGCAACAGGTTTCGACGCTTTAGCAGTTTTCATTGGTTCAGCGGATTGGGGAGCTGGCTTGGCGACAGGTTTCACGGCCTTGGCTGCAACCTTGGCAGGCTTCGCAGTAGGCTTCGCCGGGCCGGTTGCCAGCTTGGCGGGCTTCGCAGTCGACTTTGCGGGTGCTTTCGCGGGCTTTTTCGGGGTTTTTATCGGTTGCACGTACGGTGGCGCACTCGTGATGAAACTGAGCTCGGTCTGTGCGGCTGGGCCCTTCCGTTGTCGGGGGCCACGCTTGGAGCCTTTCGCTTTGGCGAGCCCGGGGCCTGAAGCGGGGCCGGCTTCTTCATTTTCGTCATCACAGTCCGCGCGGCCCAGTGCTCCTTCGCGCCGACGCGCGAGCGAGTCTTCGATTTTGCGATCCAAATCTTTGAATTCAAACGGTTTGTCGACGTAGGCGTCCGCGCCATAAAGCGGTGATGTCATCTCGTTCAACGTATCGCCGATACCCGTCAGCATGATAACGCCAGCGTGCGCGAGCGAAACAGCTTCGCGGATCTTGCGGCAAACTTCCCAGCCGCTCATTCCCGGCATCATCACGTCGAGCACAATCAGGTCGGGCAAGTGCTCGTGCGCCAGCTCCCAAGCCTGATCGCCGTCTGTGGCCTCGAGCACTCGAAAGCCCTTGGTCCGCAAGTGCGCCGAAACCATGGCGAGCGTGCTGGGCTCGTCGTCTGCAACCAAAACCACCGTCTTTGAATCAGCCATCGTTTCCTCGCTCTTACAAAATCCGCTTAATTGCCCCGAAACTACCGCCATCTGAGCGTGCTTGGGAGAGGCAAACGACATTTTCGGAATGGGTGATGGGTCCGCGGCGGAAGGTCGCGCTAGCATGGGCCAAGTCCCACCGGCCCCGCGTGTCAGCTTAAGGTTCGCTTCGGTGCGGGCGGCCCGTCTTCTTGGAGCCAGCAAAACATTGGGAAATAGCCCCCAGCAAATTTCACTTCTGCGCGTAAAAGCCCGAAACGCGGAGGCCCGGGCGCGCCTCAATCGGCTGTTTGCGACCGCCTTTCGTTGGGCTCCGGCTCCGCTTGGGTACGCGGCGATTGGGCTCACGTACGTCAAGGTTGCGCGTGGTTCGGAGGGGTCTAGTGGGTGGCTCTTGCTCGGCGGCGGTTTGCTGTTCGCTGCTTGGTTCGGCATCTCGGCCTGGGCGTGGTTCCGCCGGGTGGGGGAGAGTGAGGGCGGGCTGTTGCTCGATCGCTTTCATGAGCTGAAGGGGCGAGTGGGCAACGCGCTCAGTTTTTCAGAAATTCCGCTCTCTGAACGCACTCCGTTCATGGAAGCTGCGATCCAGGATGCCGTGCGTGTGGGGTCAGAGTTGTTGCCGCACCGCGCCGTGCCGTGGCTCATTCCGCGCGAGGCGCCGCTCGTGGTGGGTTTGTTTTGCGGTCTGTTGGGCCTCAGCCTGCTCGAAGTGCGCGTGGTGCGCGAAGCGCAGCAGCCCGCGAGCAAAGTCAGCCAAGCGCTGGTGCTCGCCACTGACGATGTCGAATATTTTAAGGAGATTTCTGCGCAACTCACCGAAACTCCGCACTCAGCGGACGTGAATCAAGCGATCCAGCGCTTCAATCAGCTCGTGCTCGATATTGCAGGCGAGCGGGTAACTCGCGATGAAGTCTTTCGGCGACTCGACGCCCTCGAGCGTGATCTGGCAGATGCCTCCGACGCGGAGAAAGCGGCATTTGAGCAGGCACTGAAAGACCGCGCTTCCGAGCTGAAATCGAACCCACAAAGCCGAGCTTTGGGTGAGGCGCTGGAACGGCACGACTTGGCGAATGCCGAAAAAGAGCTAAAAAAGCTGGCTGAAAAAGTTCGCCAACCCAAGCAGCCCCTCAGCCAGTCGGACCTTGAACGTCTCAGAAAGGCGCTTGAAGCGGCGAGCCAACAAACTCAGAAACGCTTGGAACGCATCGATGCGAGACGCCAAGAGTTGTTGAGTCAAGCCCGGCGATTGTTAAATAAAAAGAAAGATCAGAAACTGCTCTCAGCCCAAGAGGCCAAGGAACAAAAAGAAACCGAGCGAAAGCTTGAGCGTCTGGATCGCGAAAAGCGAGAAGCTACAGCTGCGGGAAAGGGCCTTTCGGGGCTCGACAAGGAGCTCGCCGAAGCGGCGCAAAACTTGATGAAAGAGGCCGGGCTCTCGGCTAAAGATCTTGAGCAAGGCGCCGAGCAGATGAATCGCGCCGCGCAGAGTGAATCCTCACAGCAGGATAAGCAGCAGCTGAAGAAGCGCCTAGAAGAACTCCGGGAACTGCTGCGGCAACAGGGGCAAGCCGGGAAAGAGCAGATGAAACGCTTGCTCAAATTTGGTCAGCGCGCGCGTGGTGGGAAGGCTGCTCCCGGTGAAGGCGGTGAACCCGGTGAAGGCAATGGCAAGGGACAAAAGGGTCCACTCACGCTTAGCCGTGGTGGGCCGGGTGAGGGAGTAGAGATCCCTGGTGGGTCGGGCAAGCCGGGTGATCCCCGGGGGCAAAAGGAGCAAAGCGATCAAAAGGCGGGTCAGGGTCAGGGCGAAGGCAGCCAAGGTGCCGAATACGGTACCGGCCACGCGCAGGGTCTGCGTGGGGATTCGACGAAGCTCGATGGCAAGTTCAAAGATGTCTCGGTGGTGGCAGCGGATACCGGCGAAGGGTCGGCGTCCGCCGAGGTGATCCATGGCGCTGCACAACGGGGTTTCACTGGACGTGGCTACAGCAAAGTTTACACGGACTATCGAACCGTCGCCGAGAGTGTGATCAGCAAGGATGAAGTCCCGGCTGGTTATCGTTTCTATATTCGCCGCTACTTCCAGCTAATTCGCCCCCGAGAATGAAAGACGAAAGCATCATGAGCGAAAATCAGACTGTGACCCAAGAGGTTCTGGACTTTCAAACTAAGGTGGCCACCCTCAGGCAGGAAATTGGGCGTGTCATCGTTGGACAGAAGGAGGTGGTGGATGGGATTATCGCCTGTCTCTTGGCAGGCTCGCACGCACTCTTGGAGGGTGTTCCTGGGCTTGGAAAGACGATGCTGGTGCGCACGCTAGCGCAAGCCGTGCGTCTTGATTTTTCGCGCATCCAGTTCACTCCCGATCTCATGCCCGCGGACATCATTGGCACCACCGTGATTGATGAGGCCGCGAATGCAGGAAAGGTTTTTGAGTTTCGCAAAGGGCCGATTTTTGCGCATATTGTCTTGGCGGATGAGGTGAATCGGGCCACCCCCAAAACCCAAAGTGCGCTCCTCGAAGCCATGCAAGAACACCGCGTCACGGTCGGGCGCACCACGTACACCATTGAGGAGCCCTATCTGGTGATGGCAACCCAAAATCCGCTCGAAATGGAGGGCACCTATCCCTTACCCGAAGCGCAGTTGGATCGCTTTTTTTACAAGCTTGCGGTGGCATTTCCCTCGCGCGAAGAGTTGCACAGCATTGTGGATCGCACGACGACTCTTCACGAAGCCGAGGTGAAGGCCGTGCTCGAACGACAGGAAATTCTTGGCATGCAGAAGCTGGTGCGCCAAGTGGCTGTAGCCCGCCACGTTCAAGACTATGCAGTGCGCTTGCTGCAGGCCACACACGTTCAGACCGGGAAAGCTTTCGACAAAGTTCAACGCTTCGTGCGGACGGGTGCCTCTCCGCGCGGGCTGCAAGCCATGCTGCTCGGGGCCAAGATCCAAGCCCTCTTCGACGGTCGTTTCGCTCCAGGTATCGAGGACGTTCGAAGCGTGGCGCCGCTCGCGCTCCGGCACCGGATTTTACTCAACTTCGAGGGTGAAGCCGAAGGCGTCACCACCGACGCAGTGATCGAACAAATTCTTAGCCAGCTGCCTGAAAGCGCCTAAGATCGATGGGCTTGTTTGAGCTTTTCCGGAGGCCGAAAAGTGGCGGGGCTGCGCACTCCAAGGCGGCCGGAATCGGGCTATTTGACGAGCAATTTCAGCGCAAGTTAGAAATGCTGGCGTTAGTCAGTCGGCGTGTTTTTGCTGGGCGCCAACGCGCCGAACGGCGGAGTAAGAAGCAGGGCAGCGGCATCGAGTTCGCAGACCACCGCGAGTACACGGTCGGGGATGATTTTCGCACGGTGGATTGGAACGCCTATCGGCGGTTTGGACGCCTGCTCGTTCGTTTGTACGAGGAAGAGGAAGATCTGAGCATCTACTTGTTGGTGGATTGCTCAAGCTCCATGGGCTTTCGCGACGAGCGGAAGTTCGATCAGGCGCGGCGCCTGTGCGCGGCGTTAGCTTATGTGGGCTTAGCAAATTTGGATCGGGTCACGATTGTGGGTGTGAGCGATGAGATCAAGAGCACACTCCCCACCACGCGCGGCAAAGGCCGCATCCTGCAAGTGTTTCGCTTCTTGAGCCAGCTTGAGCCGAGCGGAGTCACCGATCTTGAGGCTTGCCTGACCAAATTCGTGGCTCAGCATAAGCGGCGAGGGTTGGCGGTGTTGATCAGCGATCTCTACGATCCCGCGGGTTTTGAGCGCGGTATCAACGTCCTCCGTTTCAACAAGTTTGAGCCGTATGTGCTGCACCTGGTCGATCCGCGGGATGCGGTCTCCGATTTGAAGGGTGACGTGCGCATTTACGACTGCGAGACGGGGGAAGAGCGTGACGTGACGATAACGGATGGGCTGTTGCGCAAAGTGGCGGAAGCCGTCACGCACTATCAGTCGGCGATTGAGCGTTTCTGTGCAAGCCGCAAGGTTCCGTACTTTTCCGCCAATATTGACGTGCCTTTCGACGAGCTGGTGCTGCGCGTGTTTCGGCGCGGAGGATTTCTGCGCTGATGTTCCTGGCTGGGCTATCCCTCACCACGCTGTTACTCGTTGGCGCTGGCGTCACGCTGGCGACTGTCGTGCTCTACATTCTGAAGCTGCGCCGGAGGCCTGTGGCAGTGCCCTTCGCGAGCCTGTGGGAACGGGTGCTCAAAGATCGCGAGGCTTCAACGTTCTTCTCGCAATTGAAACGCTGGCTCTCGCTCCTTTTGCAATTGGCCATGTTGGCCGCGCTGGTCTTCGCGCTTGGGGACCCAAGGCCGGAAGCGAGTGCGTTGGCCGCCCGCAATCTCGTGGTGCTGTTGGACTCCAGTGCTTCGATGGCCGCTACCGATGTGGAGAAGAATCGCTTGGAATTGGCAAAAAAGAAGCTTTTGGAGCTGATTTCTGGTCTGAAGAGCGAAGATCGCATGCTCATCGCCAAACTCGACGCCAACGTGCGCGCGCTATCTCCGCTCACCTCGGAGACGGCCGTGCTGCGTCAAGCTGTCGAGAAGGTGCGCTGGACGGACACCGCACTTGACCTTCAGCAAGGCCTCACCTTCGCGCAAGATGTCTTGAGGGGATTGTCGAACGCAGAAGTGATTGTCATCTCGGACGGCGCGTTCGTCGCCCCAGCGCCACTCAGGGAACCGCTTGGCGCGAAGCTCAGCTTCATCGGAGTGGGGAAGGAATCGGACAATCTCGCGATCACCGAGCTTTCTGCGCGGCGGTATCCCCTCGATAAGTCGCGTTACGAAGTCTTGCTCGCTCTGGAGAATACCGGAAAGAAAGCTGCTTTGGTGGAACTCTCGCTCTTCGGCGATGGGCAGGTGATTGATGTGAGTCAATTGCGAGTCGAACCCGGCGAACGCGTGCCGCGTTTCTTTACGGATCTGGCGGGTGCTAGTCAGCAGCTTGAGGCCCGGATTCGAGTGCTGGAAGGCAAGGATTATCTTCCGAATGACAATCGCGCGTTTGCACGGATGCCCGAGCGAAGGCGCGCAAAGATTCTCGTCGTGACACCCGGGAATACGTACCTCGAAGCTGCTCTCTTGTTGGATGAATATTTGGACGTGACGCAAGTCGATCCTTCGGCATATCCGCCCGCTGGGAGTTTTGACGTCACCATCTTAGATGGCGTCGCGCCGCCAGCGGCTCCAAGGACGGGGGCACGGCTGTATCTGAATCCACCAGCTGCGGGTTCTCCGCTGAAACGCGGGCCAAAGCTTGAGAATTTCGGATTCGACACTTGGGATCGGAAGAGCTCTCTGCTGCGCTTCATGGAGCTCTTGGATGTTCAAGTGGCCAGTGGCTACGCGTTCAAGCCGGAGCCCGGAGATCACGTGCTCGGTGCGAGCGAGCGTGGGCCCATCCTAGTGAGTGGCACCCGCGCCGGGCAGTCATTTCTCGCGCTCGGGTTCGACCCGAGGGATAGCGATTTAGTTTTGCGCGTGGCTTGGCCGCTCTTGATTTTGAACGCCATCAACACATTCGTTGAGCAGGATGCGGAGTACCAGTCTGCGTATCGGACAGGAGATATCTGGCGGTTGCGCGTGCCGGCGGGTCTCGAAACAGCCGAGCTGGTTCGGCCCGATGGCTCCAGGGTTTCGCTTCCCGTCCGCGAGGGCCGTGCGGAGCATTTCGGTGAGTATGCTGGCTTCTACAAGCTCAGCTGGGCTGGCGCGGCGGCGCCGTTCAGCTTTGCGGCAAATCTAAGGGATTCGGCTGAGAGCCAGATCGGGCCGCAATCTGAGCTCGTGGCGGCGGGTGCCAAAGCTCAGCCGGTGAGCGGTTTTGAACCCGGCTTGAGGCAGAGATATTGGGGCTATTTATTGATAGCGGTGGCGTTCGTCAGCACTCTTGAGTGGTTCACGTACCACAGGCGGCTAACGGTGTGACCGAGCGTGCCTCTGCATGGTTTTCGCTTCTTGCCAGCTTGCTTCTGGCTCTCATTTTGGGTGGGCTCTATCTCGGCTGGGTCTGGCCGCTTCGAAGCATCGGGTGGCAGGGAGCGTTCAGGGGCGTTAATTACGAAGCAGAGTTCCCAGCGGCCCTCGGCTTGGTCTTGGTGGCGCCGCTTCTGATTTGGGTTCTAAGCCGTTCGTTGGCCGCCTTGCCCTGGCCACAGCGAATCCTTTCGGTGCTGTTTAGGTCACTATTCTTTCTGGCGTTGGGCTGTGCGCTTTCTCAGCCCTCGAAGACGTCGAAGACGAACAAGATTTGCACGGTGCTGTTGATCGACGTGAGCGATTCGGTGCCCGACGCGGCTTTGGAAGATGCTCGGTCAACCCTTTCGGACTTGTTGGCAGCAAAACGCCCCGACGATCGCGTCAAGATCATCACTTTCGCGGCGCGCCCAAAAGTGCTCGAACTGACCGGTGGAACAGCGCTTCCTCCGACGCTCACACTGCGACACCGAGTGGCCGTGGGAGCTAGGAAAAAGCCTGAAAAGGGCATGCCCGCGAGCGGGGATGAAGGAGGCAGCGCGAGCAATCTTCAGGCGGCGTTGCGGCTCGGCTTGGCGGTATTTCCTGAAGGGTATCTGAAGCGGCTGCTGCTCTTGAGCGACGGGATCGAGACTGAGGGCGAGCTTCTTGCGGAGATCCCAAATGCTCGGGCCGCCGGCGTTAGAGTGTCGACAAAGGTTTTCAATCGGCCGCTGCCCCCAGAGGTTGCCATCACCGAATTGGCGCTGCCCGCGAAAGTGGACATCGGGCAGCCGTTCGAGATCGTGGCTTCGGTTTTCGCAACCCAAGAGGCGGTGGCGCGAGCCAGCCTCTACCAGGGCGAAACACTTAATGGCCTCGATGCCGTGCGGTCGCTCGAACTTCATCCGGGAAAGAACGAAGTGAAATTTCAGAGCGTCGTTCGAGTTGGCGGGCAGGTCACCTACGAGCTTCGCCTCGACCACGTGTCAAAAGATCAATTCCCTGAGAACAACCGGTTTCAAGCAACGCTCGACGTGCCAGGTCGCGCCAGCGTGCTTTATATTGAGGGCCAGGAAGGCCGCGCAGGCTATTTTTCGAGTGCGCTCTCAGCCCAACAATTCGATGTGGATGTTCGCTCTCCGGGCGGATTTCCAACAACGCTAGCTGAGCTGCAGCGTTTCGCGTTGGTGGTTCTCTCCGATGTTCCAAAGGAGCATTTTTCTGAGGCCTCTGAGTTGCTGGTGGAGCGCTATGTTCGGGACTTGGGTGGAGGTTTTTTGTTTGCTGGGGGGGAAGCGGGCTTTGGCCTGGGTGGCTGGTCTGGCAGCACCCTGGAACGTTTGCTTCCCGTGCGGATGGATTCCGACAATCGAAAAGAGAATCCCAGCGTTGCGCTCGTGCTCGTGATCGATCGTTCGGGGTCGATGTCAGGATTGCCAATAGAGATGGCGAAAGCGGCGTGCTCCGCCACGGTCTCGACGTTGGAGCCGAATGATTTGATCGAGGTAATTGCGTTCGATTCTCAACCCGAAAGATACGTGCGCATGCAGCCTGCGCGCTTCCGCTCGCGCATCGAAAGCGACATCTCGCGGATCCAGCCGGGCGGAGGCACGGAGATTTTTCGCAGTCTCGACATGGCCTATCAGGATATTTCGGTGGTCCAAGCACGACGCAAACACGTGATCCTGTTAACCGACGGTGCCGCCCCAACAGAAGGCATCACCGAACTTGCCCAAGCTATGCTGGCGGAGTCGATCACGGTGACCAGCGTGGGCCTCGGAGAACAGGCGAAGAACGAGTTGCTAAAGCAGATCGCTGATGCCGGAGGGGGTCGCTATCATGCTGTGCCCGACGCGAATAGCCTGCCTCGGGTGTTTGCACGGGAGGCGGAGTTTGTGGCACGCCAAGCGGCGATAGAAGAATGGTTTCAGCCCCGGCTCACGGCATCCGCTGATTTTCTCAAAGGGATCGCCGTCGGGTCGTTACCCAATCTGCACGGTTACGTGGCCACGAGCATGAAGCCAGCGCCGGCGCAGCAAATTTTCGCCAGTGATCGTGACGAACCCATTTTAGCACGTGGGCGTGTTGGTCTGGGCTGGGCACTCGCGTGGACGAGTGACCTGAAGAATCTGTGGGCGGTCGATTGGTTGCGTTGGCCAGGCTACAGCCAATTTTGGGGTCAGCTCGTGCGCGAGCACATGCGGGATAGCCGTACGCGCGAGTTACCCATGCAGACAGAGGTTATCGGCGGGAACGTGCGCGCTACGGTGGATGCCTTCGACAGCGACGAGCGCTTTGACAACAATCTTCGCTCAACGCTAAAGGTCGCGTCGAGTGCCAATCCCGGAAAGATCGCCACGTACCCGCTCGTGCAGACGGCACCTGGGCGCTACGAGGCGCGTTTCAAGCTCGATGGTTACGGAACGTTTACGCTCCATGCAAAGCACACTCGGGTGGGTCGCGACGGCACGGAGAGCGCGGTCGCAGAAAGCTTTGGACACGTGAGCCAGCCCTATCCGGCTGAGTATTCGGAAGTGCGTCCCGACACCGAGCGCATGGCGCGGGCTGCTCTGATCGGGGGAGGCCTGGTGAACCCGGCAGCCTCCCAGCTGTTCCTGCCCGGTACTGAGCAAATTGCTTTTCACGAGGAGATTTGGCCGAGCTTCGTGTTCTTGGCGCTGGCCTGCTTCCTGATTGATCTTTTGCTACGCCGCGTACGCCTGTTCGATCGTAAATCGCTACCCGCACGGTCGCTCGCCGGGGTATCTTTGAAAACAGTAACTTGAGGATGACCAATTTTTCACGCATTTCGTCTCGCCTAGATTCGGGTCGTCCCCTCGTTGTCGATTCTGACAGCGCCGCCTCACTCCGGGCTCGCGGCCTTGGGCTCGACACGCCTGGAGCGATCGGCCGTTTGCTGCGGGAGCAACCCGAGGTGGTGCGCAGTCATTACGCCGCCGAGGTCGCCAGCTGCGTGGACATTCTAAGCGCCCTCACAGCGGACACGACACCCCGCGCTTTGGCCGAAGTGGGGATGGAGCATCGCTCGGCACTCCTTACCGGGATCGCAGTGGATCTCGCGCTCGAAGAGGCCGCAACGTCCAATAAGCCAATCGCGGTCGCGGGCGTTCTGGGGTCGGAAATGGTGAGCCCGCTTTCATCCGGCAGGCTCGTCGTTGAATTCGAGGAACATGCGGCTCGCCTCGCATCCGCTGGGTGTGAACTTATTATTGCAAGAGGCCAGGGTTCGCGCTTGGGGCTCATGGCAGCTGTTGTTGCGGGAGCCGCGACCGGTCTGCCGACGTGGGCGGTGGTCCAGTTGCTCAACGACAAAGTCCTCGAGGGAGATGTGCTGGAGCTGCTGGAAGCACTCACGCATGCGGGGGCATCCTCGATAATCCTCGAGGTTTCTAGCACCTCGGCTTATCTCCCGGAGCTTCGTCGTCTACAAACGGCGAAGGCGGTGAGATTGGGTGTCCTTTTGGCCGCGAGCCCGGAAAGCGTGCGTGGCTTTGCTGATTCGAAGACGGACATCAAGGCTTGGGCAGCACTCGCGTTGTCGCTTGATTCTGGCGCATGCCGGATCATTGGGGGCGGCGCCGGCACCACCGAAGCGCACACGCGGAGTCTGGCCTTGGCCCTGGGTTCGTTGCCTCCGGCGGCGCTGAGTCCGCCCCCGGGGCGTGACGCCTAGGCCGTGACGCCTAGGCGTGTGGAGAAGAGTGCGCCCGTGACAGCGCCAGGCCTGCGCCCTATAGCGAGTTCCGCCTTATGATTTCGACGTCCTCCCGCCCATCCCCCGCTCTGGATCGTCCGATTGAACACCCCGAAGACCTTCTTCAACCGTTCCTTCTCGCAGAGAAGCCGCGTGAACGGTTTCGTGTCGGATTGGAGATGGAACGGTTCGGGGTCCAGGGGAGCGAGTGCCGTGCGCTCCAGTACGAAGGCCCGGAGGGCCTGCTAGCGATTTTTCACTGCCTCATTGATGAGCGTGGCTGGGAGCCAAGCCGAGAGCACGAAAACGGACCTATCATTGCACTCACCAAGGAGGATGCTGCCGTAACGCTCGAGCCAGGTGGTCAATTGGAATTCAGCGGGTCGCCGCTGGCTGACTTGCACCAAGTTCAAGCCGAGCTCACCCAGCACCTGCACGAAGTGGCCGAAATTTCGGCGCGCTTTGGGGTGTCTTGGTTAAACACCGGTTTTCACCCGTTCGCGAAGCAAGCTGATCTGCCGTGGGTTCCGAAGGCCCGCTACTCCGTCATGAAAGCTTATTTGCCAGGTCAAGGCAGTGGTGCTTTAGATATGATGCAGCGCACTGCCACGGTTCAACTCAATCTCGATTACTGCGACGCGAACGACGCCATGGACAAGCTCCTGGTTGGGCTCAAGATGGCGCCCTTAGCGAACGCGCTGTTCGCGAACTCGCCCTTTCGAGAAGGAGAATTAACTGGTCATAAGAGCCTGCGTGGGCAAGTTTGGCTGAACATGGACCCGCGCCGCTCAGGGTTGCTGGGGCACCTTTGGTCTAAGGACAAGCTCTCTTACGGAGATTATGTGGAGTGGGCACTCGATGCCGGAATGTTTCTCATCAAGCGTGAAGCTGAAGTGATCGCCAACACGGGTCAGTCCTTTCGGGACTTTCTTAAGAACGGATACCAAGGGCAACGGGCGACCCAGGCTGATTGGCGACTCCACCTGAACACACTCTTTCCAGAAGCCCGACTCAAGAGCACGCTTGAGCTCCGTCCGTGCGATTCACTCCCGCTCGCGCTCGCGGGTGCTTCATCCGCCCTCTGGCTTGGAGTTTTGGCCGACGCGGAGTCGGTGGCCGATGCGAAGCGTTACCTTGAGCAGTTCTCGTTTCGAGACATCTCTAGCGTGCGCCCCCTCCTAGTTGAGCACGGGCTTTCGGCAAGGGTCGGAGGCGTCCAAGGGCACGCAATTGCAATGGATCTATTGAAAATTGCTGCAGGCGGCCTGGCGCGTCGGGGCCGCCAAAATTCCGAGAATCAGGATGAGAGTGTCTTTTTGGCGCCGCTCCAAGAACTCGCGCAAACTGGCCTGAGTCCAGCAGATTTTGCCGGGAGGGGCCTCACGCCTGGCCCGATTTCGCGCGATTTGTTGTTGGAGCGCACGCTGTTGCGTTTGGATTAGTCGCGACTTAGGCTCCCGCCGCGAGTCGAGTCTCACTGTAAGAGCTCGACTCTGAGGCACCTCTTGTGTGGAGGTGTTCCACGCTTAGGAGTCTAAATATGAAAAAGCAATGGATGAGTTTGGTTGTAACGTCTGCATTCGCAAGCAGCTTGGCGCTCGGCGTTGCCGCAACAGCGTTTGCCGTTGAGAACAAGCCCGCAGCGACAAAGCCCGCAATTGCCCCAGAGGCAAAGCCTGTAGCCGCGAAGCCTTTGGCCGCGAAGCCTGTAGGTGCCGTCGAGAGTAAGCCTGCAATGGCCAAGGGTACTTCCGAGGCCCCTAAGGACAAGCAGGCAAAGTCCTCGCCCGCCGAGAAATCGGCGTCGGCAGTGACGAAGAAAAAGGAACGTCAGGAAGCTGAGGAGGATAAAGACGAAACGAGCCGTCAGGCTGCTCTTGAGAAAGCAGGAGTGACCGGGGATCGTTTGGCAAAAGTGCTCGCGGCGCTTGAAAAGGTTGATGGCGAGCGCAAGGAAGCCCGCATGGCTTTCGAAGGTAAGAAAGAGGCGTTGATTGCGCTGACGAAGGGAGGCGCCGATGCCGCCCTTGTGAAAGCTCTTGGTGAAGTTCAGCAAGCCCAAGCCAAGCTCGAGCGGGTCCGCGACAGAGAGTGGACGGCCGTAGCGAAGCTCATCAAGCCGATTGAGCAAGCTTGGTTCCGCGCTGCGCGTATCTCGGATGATGTCGGAAGCCGTCCGGCTCCCGTGGCGCCTGCGCCCAAGGGCGAGCCAGTCGCCAAGACCAGCGAGAAGCATAGCGAGAAGTCGAAGACTGCAGCTGCAACTCCAGCGGCACCAGCTTCGGAGAAGGCAAAGACTGCGGCGGCCCCCGCAGAGAAGAAGACAGCAGCTGCTCCGGCTAAGCCCGCAGCCAAGTAATTTACGACAAATCTCGAGTGGTCTGGGCTGCGTCTGCCAGCACGCCCAGGCCGCACTTGATTTCAGGCGGCGCGGGCGATTGACAGCTTCTCGGTTTGCCCGGACCGATAGAAGCGTCGCAGTTGCCGTTTGACGGGCTCACTGGCCAGATCAGCCTTCAAGCGGGCCACGAAGCGTGCCGCTAGCGAATTCGCGGTTCGGTAGCGGTCACCTAGCTCGCTGCCCGCAGGGTGAAGATATTGAACCTGTTCGTAAAGGTGCTGGCACAGACGAGAAGGCCGCCTAGATTCAGGTTCACCGAGCGAGAGGAAGACGAACTTGTCGACTTCCGCCTGAAGCTCCAGCTCCAGCTGTGTCACAGGCAGCTCAGTGCGGGCACGCTCCACAAGGTAGAGGAAGTGGCTCACGCCCTCGATGAACTGAAGCCCCGAGTCGCTGTGCAGCTCACCTAGCGTGAGGCCCGCGTGGCTGAGGTTGGGCAATACCAGGCTGACTTCAAGCGCATCTTCACCTTCCCGCACAAAGAGTGTTTCGCGCTGGCCTTCGAAACGTACGTACTCGCGCACATCGGGGTCCTGCTCCAGGCCGTAGTAGCTTTGGAGTCGGAATTGGATTTGCGCCAAGACTTCGTGCGCGCTCATCTCAATGCACAGACTTGTCGCCGCGCTGAGGCGATAGGCCGCGGCGCATGAGATCTTCCGCGATTACGCTCGACCCCGAGCGAAGCCAACGCTCATAAAGTTCGAGGGTGGCTCGATTGGAGACTGAACTCGCACACAGGACCCGTTCAGCAACTCGCTCAAGGGTCACCACGAACGAGCCAAACTTGCTGGCTAGCTCTACGAAAAGCGTGTCGGTACCGCTACCGTTCCTGGAGTCAACGAAAATGGGCGACGGCAAAAAAGCACCTGCGGCGCTCAGGTAAGCGCGGGCGCCTAAAGCCTTCACGTAGCCGATGTGCACGCCGCGACGAGTGAGATTTGCAGCGAAAAAACTACTCGCATACAAGACCGAATCCCCAAAGCGTCTTAGCTGGTCAAAGCGGTCAGCTGCTTGCGATGCAAGTGCGCGCTCCAGCGCAAAAGTAAAAGGTTCGTCGAAGCTTGTTTCCAGCGCGCGGCGGGGATCGGCAAAATCCGCCATCATCGCGATCAAGTAGGATTTGGCGGCGTCACTGGTCTTCACGTCGACTTCCACGAGAGCGGTTTCCAAGGCGTTGCCAAAGAAATCTCGAACGTTGCCACTCAGATCCAGATCGACTTCGGAGCTCGGTGTGATGCGTGACATTGGCACCTCTCTACCAATGAGTATAAAGCCCGCGCACTGTACTCGCCAGAAGTGTCGGGCGTTCGGACGACTCCGATTTGCGTTTTGATAGCACTCTCAACAGTTGACTGCTAACTCCTCCAACTTTCTGCCACATACACGCCCCTTCGTATCGCATCTAGACTCACCTGAGGCTTGGTGCGGAAACATGAACCTCGCAACTTTGAATGCCAGTATGCGCTCGCACTCAGCTGGGATCTTCGAGCTTTCCATCGGCGTGTTTGGCAAAGCGCGCCTGTTCGCGCGGGTGCACGGGCGCCAGGCTTTTCCAGGGCCACCCGCCAAATTGGGTGCGTTGATAGTCTGAAAACGCTTCGCGGATTTCGGCCTGTGTGTTCATCACGAAAGGCCCATGCTGGGCGACGGGTTCACCGATCGGGCGCCCCTGGAGCACGAGCAGCTCACTCTCTTCACTGCCGTTATCGAGTTCGAGAAGCGCTTCAGCGCGCACTTCGACGGCCGCATGGGAGTTGAGTGCCTCACCACCAATGCTAAGGCACGAGCCGCGAAAGAAATAGAGCGTGCGACGCGTACCGACCTGCGCCGCTGGCAGAGAAAGCCGTGCGTGGGGCTCTAGCTTCAGCGTCCAAATCGCGAGATCAGATTCAGGGCGCGCAGCCCAAGAATTGGGAGGCGGCGGCGCTGCGATAGCCGAGCCAAACTGACCTGCCACGATGCGCAATTCAGACGTTCGCCCGTCGGCATCCTGCACGCGACAGGTGGGGATCTGCCCATCCCACAGCATGGTGAAATACGGCTCCACCATCTTGCTCTCAGCCGGCAAATTCAGCCAAATCTGGAACAGCTCTAACGGATTCGGTGCGTCGCGATCGCGCAACGGAAACATTTCTGAATGCACAATGC